>CAYRPN010000159.1:0-11773 GCA_964426135.1 uncultured Phycisphaeraceae bacterium
GCCCCTCCCTAAAAGGGAGGGGAGTTCGATCCCTGCAAATCGGGAAGTTGTTTCGATTCCATTCCCTAGGGCGATCCCTCAGCCTGCACGGCGGTTATTCACATTCGATCACTTCTTCTGTTCCGCCTTCTTCTCTTCCGCCTTCTTTTCTTCCGCCTTTTTCTCTTCCGCCTTGGGCTTTACTTCCGGCTTCTTTTCCTCCGCCTTCTTCTCGACTTTCTTCTCATCCGGGTTCGGCTTCGGTTGGCCCAGGCTCGCGGGCGGCGGGAACTTGCCGCTCTTGAGGTCGGGCAGCGCCGCCTGGATCAGGTCGAAGGGCAGCGCGTAGCTTTCCACGCGGCCGGCGCGGGCGATGTTGATGCCCAGCACCTTGCCGTCGAGGCCGACGATCGGCCCGCCGCAGTCCTCGGGCCGCAGCACGGTGTCGTGCTGGATCACCTTGGCGAAGCCGTGGCGGCGGGTGGAGAGTTTGCCGCCCATGCGGTTCTGAATGTTGCCGCGCTGGTCGTCCATCATGGGCAGGACGGACATGGAGGAGAGCTCGACATCGACTTCGAATTCCTCGCTGCCGCGCTTGACGCGCAGGTGGATCACATCGCCGGGGCTGTGGGTGCGGACGTGCGTGGCCAGTTCCTCAAACGTGGGCACAGCCTTGCCATTGATGTGGGTGATGATGTCGTCGACCTTCAGCCCGGCGGCGGCGGCGGCGCTGTTGGGATAGATGGTGCCGATCTGGGCTTCCTTGGTGGGCTCCTTGCCGTCGACGATTTTTCGTTGAATGCCCAGGGCGCCAGGCTGCTTGGGGATGGCGCGCTGCGGCACGCTCACCACGCCGACCGCCAGCGGCTCCTTGCCCGCGCTGACGGAGGCGAGCCACGAACCCACGTCGGCGGCGGCCTTGCTCGCCCACGGGGCGGGCTTCAGATCCTTCGCTTCCACCTTGAGCAGCGCCAGGTCCACGTCGTTCTTGACGCCCACGACCTTCGCCAGCAGCGTCTTGCCCGCGAGTTTGCATTCGATCTTGCCGCCTTCCAGTTCGCTGGCCTTGGTGATGATGTAGCCATCCGCCTCGACGACGGTGCCCAGGCATCGCACCTTGCCATCGCACAGAATCTCAGCCGTGGCGGCGGCCGCGTCGGCGACGACGCTGGCGAAGGCGGATCGCGTCTTGTCGCCGCTCTTGAAGAGGTTTGGCAACAGATTGCGCTGGGCGCTGGCGGCGGAGGGAGCCAGCAGCAGAGCGGTCAGCGCCAAGGTCAGGAAAGGAAGGATTCGTCGCATAGGTAGTACTGCATCTGGTGATTGGCTGAATCTTGGTTACGCGCTGTTCCTCACGATGCGATTGAAAATTGTCAATTGAAAATTGCAAATTGGAAGAGCCGAAACAGCGAAGGACGTTTGGTTGGATTTCCGCCAATTTGCATTTTGCAATTTTCAATTTTCAATTTTCAATTTTCAATCTTCTCCGTCTTCTCAACCCCGAAACCCCAAATGCAGCCGCAGTCCCAGCGGTCTGCCTTCGCGGATGATCTCCATGGTCACGGTTTCGCCGGGCTTGCGTTTAGAGATCAGGGCCTGCAGTTCGTCGAGCGTCTTGACCGCCTTGTCGCCGATCTTGGTGATGATGTCGTCCTTGCGAAGCTGGGCCTCGGCCGCGGGGGTGCCGGCGACGATGCCGTCGATCAGCACGCCGCCTTTCTCGTTCGTGT
This sequence comes from uncultured Phycisphaeraceae bacterium, assembly GCA_964426135.1. Classification (GTDB taxonomy): domain Bacteria; phylum Planctomycetota; class Phycisphaerae; order Phycisphaerales; family Phycisphaeraceae; genus CAYRPN01. The sequence continues at coordinate 1,710 of CAYRPN010000159.1, forward strand.
CGCCCTGAATGCCCAGGAACGGCCCGGGCATGTTGCCGGCGGCGAGCGAAATCTTCAGCTTCACCGGCTTGTCCTCGCGCAGCACTTCCACTTCGATCTGGTCGGCGACCTGCTTCTTCTTGAGTATCTCAAACAGCACGCCGCAATCTTTCACATCCTTGCCCGCGAACTTCGTGATCACGTCGCCTTGCTTGAGGCCCGCCTGGAACGCCGGCGTGCGTTCCGGCACGCTGGTGACCTTGGCGCCCTTGTTCTCGGCGACGTTCTGGGCATAGAAGCCGGCCGCCGCGCCGATGTTGATCGCGCGGTCGGTGAAATCCTCCGCCGCGGCGAGGCGATCCCAGGTGTTGCGGTAGCTGTCCACCGGCACATGGAAGTTCGCGGTGGTCGGTGCGCTGATGCGGCTGTGGATCGCGATCACTTTGCCGTCCATGTCAAAGAGCGGCCCGCCCGAGTCGCCGCCGACCAGCGTGGCGTCCGTCCAAATCGTGCGATCGTTGGCGGAGACGACGCGGCCGAGGCGCACCACCGGAGGCCGGCCCGTCATGTATCCGCCGGGGTGACCGATGGCGACGCACCAGTCGCCCTGTTTTACTTTCGCGGATTCGGCCATCTCGGCGTGTTCCCACTCGCGGTCGCCGTCTTCGATTTTCACGAGGCCCGAGTCGATGCCGGTGTTGCGGCCCAGCGACTTGCCGCGCAGCACCTTGCCGTCGGGCAGGATGATGTCGATGCGCTGGTTGGGCGCGGCCGAAACGTGGCCCGCGGTCAGGACGTAGCCCTCTTTGCTGATGATGACGCCGCTGCCGCTGGCGCCGCCGACGCGCAGGCCCACGGTCCAGGGAATCGCTCGTTTGGTGATTTCCTGCACGCGATCCTGAATGGCTTTGAGGTCGGCGGGATTCTCCGGGGCAGTCTTCGTCCACGCCGCGTTGGGCACGGGCTTCAGCGGAGGCAACGCGGGCTTGGGGGCAGGCTTCGCTGGATCAGTCTTGGCGGGATCTGGCTGAGGAGGTTCGTTCTTGGCAGCGGAATCGGGCTTGTCCTTCGACTTGTCCTTGAGCTGTTTGTTCTTGTTCTTCGGCTTCGGCTCGACGTTCGGCTCAACCTTGGGTTCAGCCTTGGGCTCCACCCAGGGCGGCGCCTTGGGCTCCTCTTTCGACGGAGCCTTTGGTTCCTCCTTGGCTGGTGAAGCGGGGACCGGCGGCGGCTTCACCTCCGGCTTCTTTTCCTCCGCGCGGGCCGGCGGGCCGCTGAACGTCAGCGAGAGCGACGCGATGACGATGAAGAGATGGCGGGCGATGAGGGAAAGAGGCGACGTGAGACGCGTGGTCGTGAGCATGGGCGTGTTCTTCCAGCAGTCCGACAGGCGGGTCATGTTTCAATTGAGTATAGCCGAGGCGATGTTTCAGACTTCAACGATTTCACGGATGAGAAACATGAAATTGTGCGGATGCGGGGAGGCCGTCACGAACACACGGCGTTGGAAGGGAACCCGTGTAGCGACGGGGCCGAAATCACTTCGCGAATTGGCGGTCCCCCATTTAGCCGGCGGGCTTGCCCGCCGAGGGCGTCTCGGCGGGCAAGCCCGCCGGCTAAATGGGGAACTTATTTCGGTCCTGTTCCTTAGCGACGGTGGAAATTAAAATTACAACCCTGCAAGTTTCGCAGTCTCGCCGTAGCTCCTGCCGCCGGTGCATCCACCCATGGCGGTGACGCAGCACGCACCGGCCGCGGCGCCGAGCCTGCCCGCTTTCGCCACCGGCAATCCCCTGGCCAAGCCTGTCAGCAGCCCGGCATAAAAGCTGTCGCCGGCGCCGGTGGTGTCCACGACGGGTCCGGGAGCCGCGACGACGGGCACCTCCACAAAGTCGCCAGCCTTCTCGCTCAGCAGCACGCCGCGTTTGCCGAGTTTGACGCCCAGCAGTCCCGGCGCGCCGCACTTGCGATAGGTCTCGATGATCTTGCGCGGGTCGTCGAGTCCGGTCTGATGCTGGGCTTCGTTGAGGGATGGGATGTACACATCAAGCTGCGGCAGGATTCTGTCCAGCGGCTGCATGGTGCCGCCCGCGCCGGCCGCGTCCAGCGCGGTCTTGCAGCCGGTCTCGCGAATCTTCGCGAAGACCTCCGGCAGTTCGTTCTCCAGGTTCGGCATCAGGCTGTAGTAGCCCAGCAGGAACATTTTCGTGCGGGCGAAAACATCGAGGCGGTCAAGGATCGCTCTGGCGTTCAGCAACTTGGGCGCGCCGACGCAGTGAAGGAAACTGCGCTCGCCGGTGGAGTCGATGGTGACCACGGTGGTGCTGGTGGCGCCGGTGGGGTGCGTCGCCAGCAGCGAATCGTCGACGCCTTCGCTCTTGTACAGATTTCGAACGACGGGGCCCCAGGCATCATTGCCGACATAGCTGAGCACGCCGACCTTCATGCCCAGTCGCGCCATGGTGATGCCGGAGTTGGAGCAGATGCCGCCGCCGGTGAGGATGATCGGATCAACCAGGTGCAGCACGCCGGCCCCGATCGGCTGCGACAGGCTGACCGGTCGGCAAAGCAGATCGACGACGCACGAACCGGCGACGATGCAGTCGTAGGTGGACATGAGGCGGGAAGATAGCAGACGGCAAGGGCGGGGGCTGCAATTTTCTATTGAAAATGGTCAATTGAAAATTGCAAATTGCCGCGGGTTCCTCTACACGCAGCCGATGCTGGAGCGGTTGATCGAGTATCAGGCTGATTTGCCCCCAACTCCCTGACCGATATACTGTGAGTCACCCAGGAACGGCCATGCCCCACACGATCAGCATTATTATTGGGATTACGACTTCCTCCCCCACTCGGTAGGGCCGCGATCGTTCCGACGAACTGCAACCCAGACCCTGCCGAGTAGGCGGGGTTTTTTGTTTTGAGGAAGGGCCAAGGGCCAAGGGCCAAGGGCCGAGGCCCGATTGCCGAACAGTGGTTCCCCGTTTAGCCGCGGAGCAGGAGGCTCGGCGACGCTCCGCGTGGATCAACGACAATGGTTGCCGTCCGCCCAACGCGGGCCGCCGCCGAGCCTCTGGCCCGCCGCTAAACGAAGAAACGGACCCCTGACTCTGTCCTCTGACCTCTGACCTCTGTCCTCTGACCTCTGACCTCTGTCCTCTGTCCTCTGACCTCTGTCCTCTGTCCTCTGTCCTCTGTCCTCTGTCCTCTGTCCTCTGTCCCCTGACCTCTGGATTCCCATGACCCGCATCGAAATCTACGACACGACGCTTCGCGACGGCGCCCAGGGTGAGGGCGTGAATTTCTCTCTCGTCGACAAGCTCAAGATCGCACGCAAGCTCGACGCCCTGGGCGTGGATTTCATCGAGGGCGGCTACCCGCTGTCGAATCCCAAGGACGCCGCGTTCTTCGAGGAGGCGGCCAAGCTCAAGCTCGATCACGCCAAGCTCTGCGCCTTCGGCATGACGCGCCGCAAAGGCGTCAAGCCCGCGGACGATCCCGGCATGAAAGCGCTGGTCGCCGCGAACACGCCGGTGGTCACCATCGTGGGCAAGACGTGGGACCTGCACGTGGACGAAGTGCTGCGCATCAGCCGGGAGGAAAACCTGGACATGATCCGCGAGTCGGTGGCGTTCATCACCAGCGCAGGCCGGGAAGTATTTTACGATGCGGAGCACTTCTTCGACGGCTACCGCGCCAACCCCGACTACGCGACCCAGACGTTGCAAGCGGCGCTCGACGGCGGCGCGACTCGCCTCGTCCTCTGCGACACCAACGGCGGCTCGCTGCCGGCCTGGGTCGTGCGGGCGATCGTGGAGCTAACGGCAAAGCTCGGTCTTGACGCGATGCCTTGTTCGGATTCCCCTCCCTCCCAGGGAGGGGCAAGGGGAGGGTCGCGTCCACAGCCTGATTGTGCGCCCAGTGACTCGGTGCGCCCGACCCTCCCCCAGCCCCTCCCTAAGAGGGAGGGGAGTTCACCCGCTCACCCCCTCACCCCCTCACCCGCTCATCCGAGGGAGGGGAGTTCACCCGCTCACACCCTCACCCCCTCACCCGCTCATCCCGCGCTCGGCATCCACGTCCACAACGACGGCGGACTCGCCGTCGCCAACAGCCTCGCCGCCGTCGAAGCCGGCGCGGTGCAGGTGCAGGGCACGATCAACGGCATCGGCGAACGCTGCGGCAATGTCGACCTGCTCAGTGTGGCTGCGAATCTTCGCCTGAAGATGAACTACGACTGCCTGCGCGGCGATTCGATGGAACGCCTCACCGACACCAGTCGCTACGTCTACGAACTGGCGAACATGCTGCCCACCTCCGGCCAGCCCTTCGTCGGTTCCTCCGCGTTCGCCCACAAAGGCGGCATGCACGTGCATGCCGTGCAGCGCATCGCCCACAGCTACGAGCACATCCGGCCCGAGGCGGTCGGCAACACCCGCCGCGTGCTGGTCAGCGAACTGTCCGGCGTCAGCAACATCGCCGCCACGCTGGGGCCCAAGTACGGCATCGCCGAGGACCGCGAGCTTCAGAAGAAAGTGCTCGACCGCGTCAACGCCCTGGAGAACCAGGGCTATCAGTTCGAAGTCGCCACCGCGAGCTTCGAACTGCTGCTGCACGAGGTGATGGGAAAACTGCCGAAGCTGTGGTCGCTCGATCACTACCGCTGCGTGATTCACAAACACGACAGCGCCGCCGCGGTCACCGAAGCCACGGTGAAACTCCACGTCAACGGCAGGACGGAGCATCACGTGGCCGAGGGTGATGGCCCGGTCAACGCGCTGGACGGGGCGCTGCGCAAGTGCCTGCTGCCGCATTTCCCGCAGCTTGCGAATGTGCACCTGCGCGATTACCGAGTGCGCGTGGTCAACCCCAATGCCGAGTCGGCCGCCAAGGTGCGCGTCATCAGCGAGTTTGCCGTGCGCCAGGGCGAAAGCTACGGCGACCCGTTCTGCACGATCGGCGTGAACGAAAATATTGTCGACGCATCGTGGCAGGCGATCACGGATGCGTTTGTGTATCACCTGATCGATCGCAAGGGATGAGCCGTGTGATGTGGGTCCGGGACGGCTCGGTCCTCCGGCGAGGGAGAGGGGGCCGGACCATCGCTCCCCGGAAATGGGTCCGATTGGAAAACTCCGCTGACGAACGTTCCTCATCAGGGCAGGACTTCGTCAGTGACGACGATCTCCACTCGTTCGTTGAGATGATACTGATTGGGCGAGTAGATTCGCTTGGCTGCCGGCTCGACCGTGCCGCACGCCACGATGCGAAGTTGGTTGCGGTCGACGCCCGGTCGAACCAGTTCGTTGACCACCTCCAGCGCCCGCTCGAACGCCAGCCGTTCCATCTGAACATTCTGCTCAGATTCTGATCCTGCAACTTCTACGCGCGGCGCACAGCCCGGATTATTCATGAGCTTGCACAGGAGCCGCGCACGAAGTAAGCGGTTCTTCAGATTCCACGCGCGTCATTTTCACACGGACGACCCGCGCATCCTGTCCGGCCGCGAAAGAAGGTCGAGGTCGTCAAAAACGCTGCGAACTCCGCTTACTTCGTGCGCGGCTCCTTCTGAAGCCTCGAATAATCCGGGATAGAAGTTTGCATCGGAAAAGTCAAAATAGTGAATGCAAAAGTCAAAATGCTAAAGTCAGAGCCTACGGGGAGCGTCAATCTCTGACTTTTGACTTTCGCATTTTGACTTCACTATTTTGACTTTTCCCGGCTCTGCCGGCTTAGGAATGGAATCAAAATAACTTCCCGATTTGAAAGGTTCGTACTCCCCTCCCTTTTGAGGAGGGGCGGCGGGCCGCCGGCCCTTATACTGCTCACGCCCACATGCCCGCATTCCCTTTCCATCTTGTGCTCGCCGAGTTTCAGTTCACGCATCTGCTGCCGGTGGCGGGCATCATCATGATCATCACGAGCCTGATGATGTGGCAGCGCAAGCGAAAACTGCGCGGCTCCTGTCTATCGCCGGCGGAGGAACTCGAACGCAACAAGCAACTGCGCGGAATGCGCGGCGACCTCGAAGAACTCATGGTGGAGATCGAGCAACTGGCCAAACGCCTGTCGACGCAACTGGACGCCAAGACGATCGAACTCGACATGGCGGTGCATCGGGCGGATGAACGCCTGAAGGAGCTTCGCCGGCTGAGCGACGGCGGAGCGAGTCTGGGAAACGCCGCGAGCACTGCGGGCAGCGGCGGAAAAGCCGGCGCCTCGGGCGGTGCTTCCGCTGCAACCGCGACGACTGCACCCCCGCAGGCGGAGGTGCCGGAGCAAGGCCCCGTCGATCCCCTGGCGCGATCCGTGCATCAACTGGCGGACAAGGGCCTGACCGCGACAGCCATCGCGCAGCAGTTGAACGAGCACATCGGCAAGATCGAATTGATCCTGGCGCTGCGGCAGCCGTCGAGGGCGAATCTCGGTTAGGAACGGGACCGAAATAACTTCCCCATTTAGCCGGCGGGCTTGCCCGCCGAGACGCCCTCGGCGGGCAAGCCCGCCGGCTAAATGGGGGACCGCCAAATCGCGAAGTTATTTCGGCCCCGTTCCTTAGCGGTTGGGCCAGCTACTCCGTTCAATTCCCGCGCTGCGAGCGGACGCGAAGCGGGGACTTGTTCATTTCGCGCTTCTCAGTTCTGCCTCGCGCGGTATCATGTTGGCAGTCTGACGCGGGCCGTTCGTTGTCCGCACGCCACGGGGAAATTCTTCGCCACTGTTCCCATGATCATTCGATCCAACACTTCGCGAATCGCCTTCACGCTCGTCGAACTGCTGGTGGTGATTTCGATCATCGCGCTGCTCATTGCGATGCTGCTGCCGGCACTGGGGAATGCGAAGCAGACGGCGATGGGGGCGGATTGCCTCTCGCGCCTGCACCAGCACAGCACCGCGCTGCAGGCGTATGTCCAGGAGAGCCGCGGCAAGCTGCCCTGGGCGTGGAGCCACGCGGAGGATCTCAAACGCTTCGGCAGCACCACCGATCCGTGGAACGGCTACGGCGGCTACACCTGGGCCATGCTGCTGTTTCCTTATGCCGGCGAAAATCTGGCGCTGCACAGTTGCCCGGCCTACGCGCATCCGACGAATCCGAAAGACCCGATCCTCGGCACGCTCAACGGCAAGCAGTACCTCGTCTTCTCCAACTATCGTTTCAACCCCTACGGCGGCGGCCACGGTTACGGCCTGGGCGGATCGCCGGGCGGGCTGGGGCCCGGCTACAACGTCGACCCCGTCGTCGGCCGCAAGCTCGATCGCCAGCGCGATCCGGCGAATCTCGTGGCGCTCTTCGACGCCTTCGGCACCTGGTACCCCTACGTGCCATCGCCGGCGGTGGGGAACTATCACTACATCGGCGGCGATCGCGCGCAGTACTCCGCCTACTCCCCGTGGTACTGGCATCCGAACATCGGACTCTGGCACCTCAACGGCTCCAACGTCACCTTCCTCGACGGCCATGGCGAACACTGCGCCATCGACGATGAACGGACCTACATGGATTTCAAGGATCAGTACTGGGAGTTGAAGTGAGTCACTGGGGGTTGCCGACGTTCCTTGGCGCTGCCGCCGAAACAGGGTGACGCATGCCGGTCACCGCTCTCTGGTTACTCTGTTCCCATGGTCTGGCCTCACCATCGATACGCACGCGTGCTGCTCATTGCGTACGGAGTGCTGTTCGTCGCCCTGGCGTTCTCGCCTTACGACCGTTTCACCTGGGCGTTGGAGAATGCCCCGGCACTGATCGCCGTCGCCTCGCTCGTCGTTACCGCCAACCGGTTTCCCCTGTCGCGCATCTCCTACACCCTCATCTTCATCTTCACCGCTCTGCACACCATTGGCGCGCATCACACCTATTCGCTCGTCCCTTACAACGAATGGACGCAGTGGTTGCTGGGATCGCGCCTCAATGACTGGTTTGGCTGGCAACGCAATCACTTTGATCGGCTGATTCATTTTCTCTACGGCCTGCTCATCGCGTATCCGATCCGCGAGTATTTCCTCCGCGTCGCGGATGTGCGCGGGTTCTGGGGATACTGCCTGCCGCTGGATGTCACGATGTCCACCTCCATGGGATACGAACTCGTCGAATGGGTCATCGCGCTCATTTTTGGCAGCGACGGGACCAATGCGTACCTGGGAACCCAGGGCGATGAATGGGACGCGCAGAAAGACATGGCGCTCGCCACGGCCGGCGCGACGATCGCCATGCTCGTCACCGCGATGGTGAACTGGCGGCTGCGGCGCGACTTCGCGCGGGAGATCGCCGACAGCCTGCGCGTCAAACACGTCCAGCCGCTGGGCGAGGATGAGATCATCGCGATGACGAGGAAGAGGCCGTAGGCTGCGAACCTCTGAACAGGTTAGCGGTCGTGACCGAATTAACTTCCCGACTTGGCCGTTTCCGATTCCCCTCCCTCCTAGGGAGGGGTTAGGGGAGGGTCGGGCGCACTGCATGATTGTGCTTGAAATCAGGCTGTTTGCCTGACCCTCCCCCTGCCCCTCCCTAAGAGGGAGGGGAGTTCGAACCTCGCAAATCGGGAAGTTGTTTCGGTCCCATTCCTTAGCGGTCGGGCCGAGTCCGCGAGGCCCACCTGTTGTGCGAGTTTCAAGTTTCAGGTTTCATGCATCCGCGTGCGTTCTCGAAGGTTCGAGACCTGAAACTCGAAACTTGAAATTGGGAACTCCCAATCGGGTGGGTCAACGCAATCGAGTCGATCCACCGCCGTTGTTTTTGCACGCACCCTGCACCGAGCCTGTCCCAACCTCCCACCGCCCTGCCGCTATACTCTCCGCATGACTGCGGTGTCTGTTCCCTCCACGACGTCCTCGCGTGTCCCGGCCGGCGCCAACGGCGAACCGCTGCTCACCGTTGAAGGCCTCCGCACGTATTTCCCGGTGAAGCGCGGCCTGCTCAAGCGCACCGTCGGCTATGTGAAGGCAGTGGACGATGTCGATCTGACGGTGCACAAGGGCGAAACGCTGGGCCTGGTCGGTGAATCCGGCTGCGGCAAATCCACGGTGGGGCGGACGATTCTTCGACTGATTCCGGCGACGCAAGGCCGGGTGAGCTTTGAGGGCACGGACGTCTTCGCCGCCGACCGCGGCACGATGCACTCGCTTCGCCGGCAGATGCAGATCATTTTTCAGGATCCGGTGGGCTCCTTGAATCCGCGCATGACCGTGGGCCGGATCATCGGCGAGCCGATCCAGGTGCATAAGCTGGCCAAGGGCAGCGAACTGCAGGACCGCGTGGCGTCGCTGCTGCGGCGCGTCGGGCTGGAGCCGGAATACGCCCAGCGCTATCCGCACGAATTCTCCGGAGGCCAGCGCCAGCGCATCGGCATCGCCCGCGCGCTTTCGCTGCAGCCGAAGTTCATCGTGTGCGACGAGCCCGTCTCCGCGCTCGATGTGTCGATCCAGTCGCAGATTCTCAACCTGCTGGACGATCTGCAGCAGGAGATGGGCCTGTCGTACTTGTTCATCGCGCACAACCTGGCGGTGGTGGAGCACTTCTGCGACCGCGTGGCGGTGATGTACCTGGGCCGGATCGTGGAAATCGCCGACCGCGACACGCTCTACGGCCGGCCCCGGCATCCGTACACGCAGGCGCTGCTCTCGGCGGCGCCGATGCCCGATCCGGCGCGGGCCCGTTCGCGGATCGTGATGACCGGCGAAGTGCCCAGCCCGATCAACCCGCCCAGCGGCTGCGCGTTTCACCCACGCTGCCAGTTGACGCGCGACCTGGCGCGGCAGGCCGGTGGGACGGAGTCCTTTGCGGTGAAGGAAACGCCCGGGGCATCGTTGGGCGGCGTCACGCAGATCACCGTCGACGGCACACCGATTCACATCATGAAGCGCTGCGTGAGCGAACGACCGGCACTGGCCCCCGCCCCCGATGCTCCGTGGCACTGCGCGGCGTGCCACTTCGCCGCGGAAGCCAGCCAGCGCCATGCGGCGGGGAAGATTTAAAGTCGCAGAGTGGGACGTACCATCGGATGGAAATTTGAAACCTCAGATTTGAGATTTGAAATTTGAAATCAGTAGTGTCCGGTCATTAGTCGAATAACGACAACTGGTTACGA
>CAYRPN010000160.1:0-11652 GCA_964426135.1 uncultured Phycisphaeraceae bacterium
CCGGAGTCACAGACTCCGGCTCTGACAAGACAACTACGCATTCGCCGGATGAACCTCATTAGTCCAGGCGTTGGATCGGGGTGGCATGTGGTTTGAAACCCTCCACCCCGATCCAGCCCTGCGGCGGTCGTAGAAATGATTTCCATTCGACGCGGGTGTGCCAAATGGTTCGGGGCTTGATTCCCTCTCCCTTCCAGGGAAAGGGTTGGCCGAGTCCCCGGGGGACGAGGCCGGGTGAGGGTCGGGATGAACAGATGGTTGCGGCCTCCGTCACGCGATGGTGGTGATTAGAAACTTGTGCGTCTCGACCCTCACCCCAGCCCTCTCCCTGAGAGGGAGAGGGGGCCGGAATGCAAGCCCCGGAAAGATTGGCACACTCTTCGACGCACCAGCCGCACCTGACGGATCACCATCTTCGAATGAGTCCCATCATGAACGCTCCTGAATCATCACTGAAGGCACCAACCCCCCTCGTCCCGCCCTTCACGCTGGAAACCGCCACCCGCAAAGTGCGACTGGCCGAGGATGCGTGGAACTCGCGCGATCCCGATCGTGTGGCGCTCGCATACAGCGAGGACTCCGCCTGGCGCAATCGCAGCGAGTTCGTCACCGGCCGCGATGAGATTCGCCGGTTCCTCGCCGGCAAATGGTCGCGCGAATTGGACTACCGACTGGTCAAGTCGCTCTGGGCCTTCACGGGCAACCACATTGCCGTGCGATTCCAATACGAATGGCACGACGCCGCCGGCCAGTGGCATCGCAGCTATGGCAACGAGCTTTGGGAGTTCGACGAACTCGGCCTGATGCGGCGGCGCGAGGCGAGCATCAACGATGTCACCATCGCTGAGGCCGACCGACAATTCTTCTGGCCCGCGCCGGGTCCAAGGCCGACAGATCATCTTGGAATTCCAGACATCCGATGATGCGAAGCGTGTGGGGTGGGCGGTGCCAACGGTAAACTGTCGCCGCCTTGCACACTCTTCTGCCCATTTTCGTGGACGTCGTCCTGCCCGTGCTGATCCTCGTCGGCGTCGGGGCAGTGTTGCAGTATTTCAAGCCGTTGGAGATCAACACGCTTTCGCGGCTGACGGTCTGGGTGCTGGTGCCGACGTTTCTGTTCAGCCGGATTTATGAGAGCACGCTGACATGGGAGCAGATCGGCGGGGTGGCGCTGGCGTCCACGCTGCCGCTGATCGCGGTGGGGGCGCTCGCTTTTGTCGTGTTGCGGAAGTCCAGTCTCGGCTCAGCCGCCATCGCCACGATCATTCTCGCTTGCATCGTGCCCAACGCCGGCAACTTCGGCATCCCCGTCGCCCAGCTTGTGCATCACGGACAACCGGGTGATGACGCGCCGGTGCTCGCCGCCGCCGGCATTCTCAACCAGGAAGGCGAAGCGGTGCAGGCGCTGTGTGTGCTGCTCTCGAACCTGCTGCTGTGGTGCGTGGGCTACAGCGTGGTGGCGTTCATCAAGGGCGACGGCTGGCGCGGGGCGCTGGGTTATTTCAAGCTGCCGATGATCTACGCCATCGTGGCCGCGTTCCTCTGCCGGGATGTGTTGCTGCACCGCTACGACATCCGCCTTCCCAAGGTCGTCGGCTTCCCCATCAAGCTGATGGCCGACGCCACCGTGCCCATCATGCTGATCACGCTGGGCGCCCAGCTCACGCAAAGCGCCCGCTGGCCCAACTGGTCCATCGTCGGGCCGGTGGTGCTGGTGAAGATGCTGATCGTGCCGGCGGTGACGGCGGCGTTCGTGCTGATGCTGAACATGTGGCCCTGGCCCGGGGCGCAGCTGATCATCTCCGCCGCGAGTCCCGCCGCGGTGAACGTGCTGATCCTGACCATTGAGATGGAAGGCGACGCCGACCTCGCCGCCGACTGCGTGTTCTGGACGACGGCCGTCAGCGCGGTGACGGTCACCGCCGTGATCGCGGTGGTGCAGATGGCGGCGGCCATGTAGCCGTCGGGCATTCCGCCGCGAGGCGCCAGAATCATTTCACGGATCTACTGTTTTAGCCGTTGACAACTACGGATTAAACCGTAGAATGCCTCCGTCGCCCGCCAATCCCCGCATCGGACCTGACCATGGCCCGCCCCCGTCACGAGCATCCGACCCCCGCCGAACTCGAAGTGCTGCAGATCCTCTGGGACCTGGGCGCGATGACCGTGCGGCAGGTCATGGATGAAATGGAAGAGCGCGAGCATCGCCCCGACCGCGCGTACACCTCCGTCATGAGCCTGATGAACGTCATGGCGGACAAGGGCCTGCTCAAGCGCACGCCGCACGGCCGGGCGTTTCTCTATGCCCCGAAAGTCACCCGGCAACGCACGCTCAGCGGCATGCTGGGCGATCTGCTGAGCCGCGCGTACTCCGGTTCGGCGAGCCTGCTGGTGACGCAACTGCTCGATCAGAGCAATCCCACCCGCGGCGAGCTGGCGGAAATCCGCAAAGCCATCGAAACCTATCAGCGTGACAAGGAGAGTGACTGATGCCGACACTCGACCTGATCGCAGGCCCGCTCTGGCAAAGGTGGGCACTCGTGCTGGTGCACCTGCTCTGGCAGGCGTCGCTGATCGCGATGCTGGCGACGGCCGCGCTGCACATCCTGCGGCGAAAGCCCGCGGGGCAGCGATATGCGGTGTGCCTGGCGGCGATGCTGGTGATCGCCGCGTGCCCGCTGGTCACGTTCTTCTTCGTTCAGCCCCTGCCGACTGGTGCGATGGCGAATCGCGTTGCAACGAACAATGCCCGGAACAGCGCAACCGGCAACGCCGGCGATTTCCTTTCGACGCCTACGAACCCGGGTTCCCCATTTCTCGCAGATCGTGCCGACGCTTCGCGCAAGGCGATGGACGCGTCGAATGCGGGCGCGCCGTCCGAACCGCCTGCCGCGCGGCGTTCGCCAGACGCCTTCGGCGTTTCCGCTAACCGGGCGGAGCCGTTCGCCGCGGACGCCGATTCCGCCGCGACGGGTGATTCGCGGCAGAGCATGGTCGCTCTCTATGTCGCGGCACAACCTTGGATCATCCTTGCGTGGCAACTCGGCGTGCTGCTGCTGAGCGTGCGACTCCTGGTGGATTACTTCCAGTCGCGCTCGCTTCGGTTGACCGGTCGCGTCGCGCCGCGCGAGATGCGCGAACGGGTCGCCACGCTTTCTCGCAAACTCGGCCTGTCGCGACTGCCGACGCTCAAGTGCTCCAAACAGATCGATCAGCCCGTGGTGCTCGGCCTGCTCAAGCCGATGATCCTTCTGCCGGCGAGCTGGATCACGCAACTTCCGCCCGACATGCTCACGACGCTGCTGGTGCACGAGCTGGCGCACATTCGCCGGCACGACCTGTGGATCAACCTGCTGCAGCGCGTGATCGAGATCGTTTTCTTTTTCCACCCGGCGGTGTGGTGGCTCTCCAGCCGGACGCGCATCGAGCGCGAGCTGTGCTGCGACGAGACGGTCATCGCGGTGACGCGCGATCGCCTGGCGTATGCAACGACTTTGGAATTCGCCGCTCGACAGCGGCTGGCTCTTGTCGGGCCGGCGCTGGGAGCGCAAATCGGAGGTTCCTCCATGTCCCTGCTTCATCGAGTCCGCAACGTGCTGGGGATCGACGCGCCCGCGGCGCCCCGGCGAAACTGGCTCAGCGGCGCGCTGGCGCTGACCGTGCCCGTGGTGATCGCCGGCGCTTCGCTGGTGATGACGCCAGCGGTCCCCATCGGCACCGGCAGCGCGCTGGCCGAAGATCGTCCGCGCGAGAAGCCCGTGGTCCGCGAAGGCGAACGGCGCGAAGGTGACCGCCGCGATGAGGAAAAGCCGCGCGAGGGTGACCGTCCTCGACCCCCGGCTGGCGAAGGCGACCGCCGGCCCGAAGGCGAGCGCCCGCTGCCGCCGCGCGAAGGTGATCGCCGGCCCGAAGGCGAACGTGCTCGGCTCGAAGCTCCGCGCGGCGAAGTGGCGGAACTGACCAGCCTGGTGCGCGAGATGCGCCGCGAGTTGGAGCAGCTTCGCCGCGAAGTCGCCGAGCTCCGCGCCGCCCGCGGCGAAGGCCGGCCGGCGGTGCGCGAAGGCGAAGGCCGTCCCGCATTGCGCGAGGGCGAGCGTCGTGAGGGCGATCGTCCGCTGCCGCCGCGCGAAGGTGAACGGCGGGAAGGCGACCGGCCCCGTCCGCCGGTTGGCGAAGGGGATCGGCCTCGTCCGCCGGCTGGCGAAGGCGACCGCCCGCGCCCCGACGGTGAACGCCGCCCCCCGATCCGCGAAGGTCAAGGCGAACGACCCCGCGGCGAAGGCGACCGCCCTCGTGAAGGCGAGCGTGCCCGTCCGCCGGCTCCGCCGCGCGAAGGCGAGCGCTGAAGCAACACAATCCAGCTCAGAACGAAAAAAGCCCGCGATGACGCGGGCTTTTTCACTTTGATGACGAACGTCACGCGTTCCTCGAACATCGTCACACGAATGATTGCAGGTTGTCAGTGCTCAAACCAGACCGCTTCATTCCTAACATCGCGTGGCAATCAGGACATCGGTGTCGCTATCGATACCGATACCGATACCGATATCGATATCGATCCACGCCCTCCACCCATTCGACCTCCGTTCAGGAACACTCATAGGTCGTTGCGGATACTTTGCATTTTACACACAAGAACGCATAGATTATTCCTTCGGTAAATCGTTCAACCTCATCCAATACCACCTGTCCGATGAACCGCATCAACTGTCCACAATGTGGGCATGACGGGTATTCCGCATTTTGTATCCACATTGGATAACCACCTATCTGAGATCCTCCGCCTCCAAGAAATTGGTGAGCTTCAAAAGGTGTGCGCCGCTGCGAACCAAGTACGAGCGATCCTTGTGGATATTCCGGCATCTCAAAACTGACGTCCACGGTCGGCTTGCAGGTGTCCGGACTCCAACGAGCACCACCGCGTTCATCGACGAGCCCATAAATCGTTGTAAATATAGTACATCGATCGCAAGTAATGATGCGGAGACGACTGAAGCCGCTTGCCAGGAAAGCCAGTCGTTTATCGGCTAGATTACAATCGAAAAGGATTGTCAGGAACCGATTACACAATCCACAACGCTCGTTGTGTCGAGCAAACACTGCAACCGCTTCAGCGGAACCATCGTGGACGCACGTTG
The DNA here is from genome assembly GCA_964426135.1 of uncultured Phycisphaeraceae bacterium. Lineage (GTDB taxonomy): Bacteria > Planctomycetota > Phycisphaerae > Phycisphaerales > Phycisphaeraceae > CAYRPN01. Next base: position 5,139 of record CAYRPN010000160.1, read on the forward strand.
GGGAAATAAGTCGGTGGCAGGACTCAAAATAAAGCGATTGATGGCGTCCTGTCTGATCCGGCTGCCATCCTGCCTCTAACGCATACGCACTGAACGAAGAATATAGTAATGCCGTCCAGAGAGGGGGCGAATCGCGCCATGCAGCGAACAGCCTCACAACCTCATCGTCCGCAATCCACGCAAGAGCGGGAAGTATGCGGCTCAACGCACCTATGTGCTTTTGCTCGGCCGCTTTATTTAATTGCTTCAATAATCCTTCTCGAACACTGGCATCTGCGCCTCTAAATATCTCCGACGGATGAAAGATACCACGTTCGACGAACTCACGATGATATCCCCAAAAAGAATCGGGTCGAAAGGACGCGATATGCAGAAGAATATCTTCACTCAATCTAGTCGCGCGCTTGGTTCGGCGACTTGCGATGTTCACAGCGATTCCAACAAGACGCCTACTCGTGAACGAATCAATCAAGCGATATGCATCCGCCAAACTAGAACTCAAGTCAATCGGGCGAGCCGGCAAGCGAACATTCAGCCGCGCGAAGATATCTGAGGAGATTCCTTCGTCAACTGGAATCCCTTCAAGCAGGGACGGACAGACGTCTTTCGTCAACTGTAGCGTTTCGAGGATTTCAGATGCCATCTCAAGCCAACCGACCGATTCCCGCAGGCGTCGATCAGAAAAGCCACCGTGAGATTCTTCGAGGCACAGGATCGGGCAGACTCTGCCACGAGAAATCCCCGGCACGAGACACGCCAGTTCGAACAGATCGTTCTGAAGATAGGTATAGCCAGTTGCGTGTTGACGCAAAACGTCAACAAAATGGCGCAATCGGAGGCGCTGTTCATCTGTAAGAACCGATCGCTCCGCGGCAACGCGTGTGACAAACGGCAACCATCCCGCGTATCCACTGAAAGCGTGCCAAACGTGAAGTGTCAGAATGTTTGTGAAGTCGTCTTTCACGCCAAAATCGGCTTGATCACATGCCCCGCGATGTCGGTGAGTCTGAAGTCGCGGCCGGCGAAGCGATAGGTCAGCCGCGTGTGATCGATGCCCATCAGGTGCAGGATCGTGGCGTGGATGTCGTTGACGTGGGTGATGTCTTCGACCGCGTTGTAGCCCAGTTCGTCGGTGGCGCCGTAGCTGACACCGCCCTTGATGCCGCCGCCGCAGAGCCACATGGAGAGCGCCTTCATGTGGTGATCGCGGCCGTTGCCCTGGGCCATGGGCGTGCGGCCGAACTCGCCGCCCCAGATGATGAGCGTCTCGTCGAGCATGCCGCGGGTCTTCAGATCCTTGATGAGCGCCGCGGCGGGCTGATCGACTTCACGGGCCACGATCTTGATCTGGTCCTTGATGCCGCCGTGGTGGTCCCAATCGCGGTGATAGAGCTGGATGAAGCGGACGCCGCGCTCGGCGAGCCGGCGGGCGAGCAGGCAGTTGCTGGCGAAGGAGCCATCGCCGGGCTTGGCGCCGTAGGCTTCGAGGGTTTCTTTCTTTTCGTTGGCGATTTCCATCAGGTCGGGCACGCTCGACTGCATCTTGAACGCCATTTCGTACTGAGCGACGCGGGTGGCGATTTCCGGATCATCGACCGACGTGTTGTGCATCTCGTTGAGCTTCTGCACGGCGTCGATGACATCGCGTTGGCGGTCCCTGGTGACGCCGGCGGGATTGGAAACGTAGAGCACGGGATCGCCCTTGGAGTGCAGGTGAACGCCCTGGAATTTGGAGGGCAGGAAACCCGACGACCACTGCCGGGCGGCGATGGGCTGCTGCTGGCCGCTGCCGCCGGTGGAGGTGAGGACGATGAAGCCGGGCAGGTCCTGGCATTCGCTGCCCAGTCCGTACCAGAGCCACGAGCCCATCGCGGGCCGGCCGGGCACGCTGCTGCCGGTGTTCATGAAGGTGTGGGCGGGGTCGTGATTGATCGCCTCGGTGTGCAGCGAGCGGACGATGCACAACTCATCCGCCATCGTTCCGATGTGCGGGAAGATGGAGCTGATCTCCTGCCCGCTTTTGCCGAACTTTTTGAACTCGTGCTGCGGACCGAAGCAGTTGAGCTTGGCGCCCTGGAGCTGGGCGATGGGCTGGCCCTTGGTGAAGGATTCGGGCATGGGCTTGCCGTTCATCTCGGCGAGCTTGGGCTTGTAGTCGAGCGTCTCCAGGTGCGAAGGCCCGCCCGCCATGTAGAGCCAGATCACGCGCTTGATCTTGGGTTTGTGATGCAGCGGATTGACGACGCCGGTGGCGGGCTGGGTCGCGCCGGGAGCGCCTGGAGCTTTCGCATCAGCGCGCAGCAGCTTGGGATTCAGCATCGACGCCAGCGCGATCGAGCCGAGCGCCACGCCGCTGGATCGCTGGAGGAAGGTACGGCGGTTGATGGCGTTTTTGAGAAAATGAAAGTCGATCATGATTCATACTCACATCAAACAGAGGGCACGGAGCGGTCATTCGTAGGTGTAATCTTTCCAGTCGTCGGCCGCGGAGAGGAGCTGCGCCAGCGGCAACTGAAACCCAGGAAGCAATGGCGATTCGTACGTTTCCTTTTCGCCGACGAGAATCTCCTTCGCCTTACCTGTCTTCGACGCAAAGCGGAACACCGTTATCTCGCGGCGAAAGCGATCGATGATCCAATACTCGCGCACGCCGGCCTTGTGATATTCGTCGCGCTTCTCAATGTAGTCTCGGTCGCGGTCGCGCTTGCCCTCCGACACAAACTCAACAACGATCGCTGGCAAATCCTTCTTTGGATTCGGCACCCGTCCAAGACCGGCCCAGATCACGCGATCAGCGCGGCGGCGGCTATGGGGAAGATGCACGTGCTCCTCCGGCAGCGTCTTGTCGAGCGCTTTGCCTTGCGGGTGATGACGCTGGTACATCCGCAGCATCAAGCCGAGTTCCTCGTTGGGATCACGCTCCGATGGCTTTGGAATCGCATGCACAACAAGCACCCCGTGGATGAGTTCGTAGTGATAGTTGTCGTCGTAGTCGGTGACCGCGTCGAACTCCGCCGGCGTCATGCTCGCGCCCGCTGAGTCAAAACACAGCCTAGTCCCGGCTCCCGCGCGGCGAGGCTTGCCTCGCGTCAATCGTGTCATCGCAGTCGTCATCACACACCTCACTCCCGCGTAATCGTTTCGTGCAGATTCAGCACCACGCGAGCCACATTGGTCCACGACGCCAGTTCCACCGCGTCGATCGCCTTGTCCGCGGGCTTCTCGCCGATCTTCAACAACGCTTCGGCGGCGGGCTTGTCGGCGGCGAACTGGGCGCGGTGCTTGTCCAATAGCGCGGCGAGCACCTGCACTTCCGCCTCGCTGCCCTTGCGCTGCAGCACGCGGCGGAACGTGTACTGAATGCGGTCGGCAGGAGCGGCGCCGCCTTCCTTGATGGTCATCTCCGCCAGCGCGCGGGCCGCTTCGACGTAGGTCGGATCGTTCAGCAGCACGAGCGCTTGCAGCGGCGTGTTGGAGCGCGGGCGATCGCAGACGCCATCCTCGCGCGAGGAGGCATCGAACGTGAGCAGGCTCGGGTGCAGGAATGATCGCTGCCACCAAGTGTAGAGACCGCGGCGGTAGAGGCCGTCGCCCTTGTCGTTCTGCCACTCGCGGGTGGGGAAGTTGAGGTACGCCCAGTAGCCGCGGGGCTGGTACGGTTTGACGCTGGGCCCGCCGATGGTCGGCACGAGCAGGCCGCTGACGGACAGAGCGTTGTCGCGGATCAGCTCGGCGGCGAGCCTGGGTCGGCCCTGCCGCGCCAGCCAGCGGTTGAAGGGATCTTTCTGGCGCAGGTCGGCGTTGGCGACGGAGCTTTGCCGGTACGTGCCGCTCATGACCATGAGCTTGACGATCTGCTTGACGTCCCAGGTCTTCTGGAACTCCAGCGCGAGCCAGTCGAGTAGCTCCGGATGTGAAGGCCAGTCGCCTTGCGAGCCGAAGTCTTCGAGCGTTTTGCTGAGTCCCTGACCGAAATAGAGCATCCACAGGCGATTCACAAAGACGCGTGAGGTGGCGGGGTTCTCCTTCGCCACCATCCAGTTCGCCAGGTCCAATCGCGTGAGCCGTTTGCCCGCCTCGGCCTTCAGTTCGCCGAACACCGCGGGCACCTGCGGCTGCATGATCTCGCCCGTGTCGTCGAGCCAGTTGCCGCGCTTCAGAATGCGGATCATGCGCGGCGTGGTGGCCATCGTGATCAGTGTCGTGGGCATCTGCTTGCTCTGTGCGTCTCGCCTGGCCTGTGCCGCCGCGATCTCGGCCCGCGCCGGTTCGAGTTGCGGCGCGGTGCTGCGATAGTGTTTGGCGATGGTGTCTTTCTGCGCCGCGTTGCGCTTGCCCGCCTCGACGCTGATCGCCTGCACGACTGCCTCGGGCAGTCCCACGCCGTCGCGATTGGCTCCGGCGTCGGCCCAATAGGCGAGTCCGCCCCATTGCGTGAACGCCATGCCGTTGAGTTTGCTGCCGTCCTTCAGACCCACGTCCGAAGGTTTCACTTCCAGCCGCACCCATTCGCCGGTCTTGGGCAGCGGGCCCATCTTTTTGTGGTTCGGGCCATTGCTGCCGACGACGCCATAGGGGATGAGGTCCTCTCCCCACCACGCGCGGTGCTCCCAGGAATTGTTCACGTTGAACTGGAGCATGACCTGCTTCGGCGGATTCTTCGGATCGAGATAGATGTAGGCGAAGAGCATGTCGCCCTTGCCGACGGCGAGTTGATCCTTGGCGTTGATGACGAAATGCTGAACGAGCTCGCCGGCTTCCTGCTTGCGCGAGAACTGTCCGCGCACCGGGCCCTGATCCTTGGCAACGAAGTTGAACGCCCCGTCGCGCGTGCCGCCTTCGGGCGTCTTCTGATCGACGATCCACTGCACGTCGCTGCGCCGGCCGCCTTCGAGCTTCCTGGCAATCTCCGCCTCCCACGCCTTCTGTCCCGCTTCAAGCTCCGGCGTCGAAACATCCAGCTTCTGCTTCAGCGCGGCGATGGCGGCGTCCATTTCCTTGAGCTGCGCTTCGAGATTCGGCGTGGGCACCGGGGTCTGCGCCTGCCTGCCGACGGCGGCTTCCTGCACATCCGCGAAGAACGCCGCCAGCCCGTAAAAATCCTTCATCGTCAGCGGGTCGTACTTGTGGTCGTGGCACTCCGTGCAGTTCATCGTGGCGCCGAGCCAGACAGTGCCCACGCTGCGCACGCGGTCGGAGGCGTACTTGGCGGTGTACTCCTTCGGCTGGGCGCCGCCTTCTTCGGTGGTGCAGAGCATGCGGTTGTAGCCGCTGGCGATTTTCTGCTCCCACGTGGCGTTGGGCATGAGATCGCCGGCGATCTGCTCGCGTGTGAACTGGTCGAACCGCTTGTTGTCGTTGAAGGCGTTGATGACGTAATCGCGGTACAGCCAGACGGTGCGATCGTTGTCGCTGTGGTAGCCGCCCGAGTCGGCGTAGCGCACGAGATCGAGCCAGTAAATCGCCAGACGCTCGCCGAAGTGCTTTGACGCGAGCAGGCGATCGACGAGCTTCTCGTAGGCATCAGCCGACTTGTCGTTGACGAACGCGTCGACTTCCTCCGGCGTCGGAGGCAGGCCGATCAGATCAAACGACAGCCGGCGAATCAGCGTGCGGCGATCGGCTTCGCGCGACGGCGTCAGGTCCACGTCCATCAGCTTCGCCAGGACGAAATCATCGACCGCGTTGCGGCGCAGGCCGTGGATGTCCTTGACCAGCGGCGGAATCTGCGCGATGGGGCGGAGATACGCCCAGTGCCCCTGCCACGGCGCGCCCTGCTCGATCCACAGGCGAACCAGCTTCTTCTCGCGATCCGTCAGCGGCTTGAGCGGGCTGTTGCCGATCTTCGCCGGCGGCATGCGTTCGTCGTCGTCGGTCGTGACGATGCGCTTGTAGAGTTCGCTGTCGTCGGGCTTGCCCGCGACGATCACCGGCCGGCCTTCGACCTTCGAGCGCAAGCCGGCCTCCGTATCGAGCCGCAGGTTCACTTTCCGCTTGTTCTCGTCAGGGCCGTGGCAGGCGAAGCAGCGATCCGAAAGGATCGGGCGGATATCGCGGTTGAACTCCACGACCTTTGGCAGCGGCAGAGTTGCTTCCGCGCCAGGCTGCTGTGGAATCGCCGCGGCAAACACGGCGCCTGTGCCGGACGCCACGCTGATCATGGCAACGATGAATGTCTGGTTGATCCGATGCATGTCGAAATACCTCAAATGCTGCGTTCGATCGAAACGACGCGCTCCGCTGAAGACATTGAGCATTATACGGATGCGGTTTCAAGGACCGCTCGCTGGCGCTCGGGGCACTGAAATTGGTGCGAATCTGGACCACACGTCCGATTCGGCGAGTGTGCCGAGAATTTCCGGGGCCGCGTTGTCCCTCTCCTTCCGGGAGAGGGGGCCGAGTCAGCGAGGCCGGGTGAGGGCGTTGGGCGCACGCCATGCAATTGCACGTTCGTGGCAGGCCGGCCCTCACCCCAGCCCTCTCCCGGAGCCTGAGAATCTTTCGATTTCCGTCA
>CAYRPN010000161.1:0-11523 GCA_964426135.1 uncultured Phycisphaeraceae bacterium
CACCCTACACCCTACACCCTACACCCTACACCCTACACCCTACACCCTAAACCCTAAGATCCTCACTTCGCCGTCAACCGCCATACGCCATCCCACCGCATGCCCGGATCGAGGCCGCGCAGGTAGCTCACATACGCCTGCGCCGCGGCATCATCGTGCAGCGTCTGCAGCACCGCGATCGCCTCGTCGATCAAGCCTTCATGCGACAGCGCCAGCGCCCGTGCGAATCGGCTGAGCCCCGCCGGCAGCGGATCGCTCACCGCGCCCAGTGGCTCGATGATCTGCACCGGCGTGTCCCGGCCCACCACCGTCACCGTGCCCAGTTGCCGGCCGAAGAACTGATCCCCCGTCTTCGACCACAATTCGTGGGAGCAAAGAATCATCGTGCCGAACGCCTTGTTCGCCCCTTCGAGCCGCGACGCGAGGTTGGCGGCGTCGCCCATCATCGAATAATTCATCAGGTACTTGGATCCGAGATTGCCCACCACCACTTCGCCGATGTGCAGGCCGATGCGGATGCGCACGGTGTGCCCGCCGGATAGTTCGCGGAACTCCGCTTCGCGCTCCTTCATGCGCCGCTGGCACCGCAGCGCCGCCCGCACCGCGCGGATCGCATGGTCCGGCTGATCCGTCGGCGCGTTCCAGAACGCCACCACCGCGTCGCCCACGTACTTGTCCAGCGTGCCGTCCTCATCGCGGATGACCTGCGAAATTTCCGAGAGCACTTCGTTGAGCAGAATCGTGACGCGGCGGGCGCCCAGTTCCTCGCTGATCTTGGAGAAATGCTCCATGTCGCTGAAGAAGATGGAAAGTTCCTTGTCGATGCCGCCCAGGTCGAGCAGCTTCGGATCAGCGACGAGGCGATCGACGACCTTCGGGCTGAGGTACCGGCCGAACGCGGCGTGGATGTAGCGGCGCTGGCGGTACTCGGTGGTGTAGATGTAGACGATGCCCGCGGTGACCGAGAGCGTCGACGCCATCAGCGGCGACATGATGGGCCACCAGACCAGCGCCTTGTAGCCGACCACGCCCAGCACAATCGGCGCGGCGACGGCGATCGCGGCAATCATCGCCAGCCACCACGCCTTGCCGCCGCGCGCCGTGGCCACGCCGCAGAGCATGGACCACAACAACACGAACGCCAACACACCGCCGCGGCCCGCCGGGGCGACCATCTGGCCGGTCATGACATTCGCCAGCAGCGTCACCTGCAGTTCCACTCCCGGCGTGGTCTTGCTGAACGGCGTTGCACGCAGGTCAAAAAGACCCGGGGCCGTGAACCCAAAAAACACGTAGCAATCCTTGAACACTTCCGGCGGCAGCGCCGGCTTCTTCCCTTCCATGATCTGAAGTTCCGAATCGATGATGCTGGCGACGGGAAACGCTTCGAACGCGTGCTCCACGCCGTCGCGCGGTCGATAATTGAAAAGCACCGACCGGCCTCGATCATCGAGCTCGATGCGCTTCTCGCCCATGACCAGCGTGTCGCCGTCCATCGACATGGTTGCCGGCCCGCCGGAGGCCCCATCGCCGAAGACCAGAAAAGGCGCGATGCCCAGCGACGGGACAATCTGCCCGTCAAAAACCTGAATCGGATACGCTCGCCGGATGACTTCGTCAGTCTGATCCTTGGGGCTGCGGACGTGACCGCTGACGCGCGTGCCTCGGGCAATCTGCGGGATGGCGAACATGGCGCGGCTGGCGGGCACCTCGGAATCGGGATGCGCCGTCAGCCAGATGTCCAGGCCCTCCACGCGGAACGGACTCGGCGGCGCATGGGGACTCCATTTCGCCGAGCCGCCGCCCAGTTCGGTGGTGGGCAGCGCGCCGATGTACTGCGGCGTCCGTGCGACTTCGGCGGCGAATTCCGCGTCGCTGGGTGGATCGGGTTTGTAATCCTCCGTGAAGAACACGTCGAACGCGATCGCCTTGACCTGCGCCCGCCTGCAGTAGCTCAGCAGCATCCCATACATGTTGCGAGGCCAGGGCCAGCCGAGATTGTTTCGCTCGCCCCAGTCCAGGCTGCCCTGATCGAGAACGATGATCTTGATCGGCAGGTCCGGCGCGGGCGGCGCCATCGCGCGGACGCGCAGGTCCCACGTGTAATTCTCAAAGCGCTCCAGCAGCACCGTCGCATCCAGCGCCAACACAAGCGCCGCCGAGATAAGACCCAGCAGGCAACCGACCAGGATGTTGCGGCGATTCGTCATGTGGCGGATCGCGGGTTGGTTGCAGTCGATCAGTGCGGGCGGCCGATCGCGAAGGAAGTTCCGTGCGATCCGCGGTGGCGATGCCCACCGTGCAAGCCCCGCGGCAGAGACCATTCAACCTTTATTTGCATCGCACTTTGCCCGCAGGGTGCCCTGGGCAAGCGGAGGCCGCGGAGTTTGCCCGTGCGTTGGACGCAGGGCACACGGGTAAGCTCCGCCGAGCCTGCGCTTACCCATGGCACCCTGTTCACCGGCCCAATCAAGTGCGATGCAACACTACCAACAAAAATCGACGGCCGCGAGGACCGTCGAAGGGTGTGGGTCGTCGATTGAAAACGCCTACTGCGCCCGTGCCGCCCGCAGCGCTTCGGTGAATCGCTGAGCGCGTGCCGCGTCCGGCGTCACGGCGACCTGTCCGCCGATCGCTTTCTTCACGGTGGCGATGCGCTCATCGGGCGAGGGGTGCGTGCTGCCGAAACCGTGGTCGTGGTCTTTCACCAGCGGCTTCATTTTCGTGAGCATGGCGACCATGGCGTGCGGGTCGTAGCCGGCGCGACGCATGATCGCAATGGCGTCGGCGTCGGCCTGGGCTTCCTGTTCGCGGCTGTAGCCCTTGTCCATGACCGTCTTGAGCATGTCGGTCAGGCCGGAGGTCACCATCGCCGCCAGTTCGCCGTACGCCTTGCTGCCGGTGCCCGCCTTGAGGCCTTCAGTCAGACCGGTTTTCCAGACATCGTTGCTGCGTCCGGCGGTCATGGCGCTGATCGCGTGCTGGCGCTGCACGTGGCCGATTTCGTGCGCCAGGATGGCGGCCAGTTCGTCTTCGTTCTCCGCGCAGCGCAGCAGGCCGCGGGTCACGAGGATGTACGCGCCGGGCATGGCGAAGGCGTTGACTTCGTTCGATTCGACGATGTGGAAGTTGTAGCCGGCGAAGACCTGCGGGCGATCCGAGAACTCCGCGAGCGTCTTGCCGACCAGGTTGAGATAGCGGTTGCCGTTGTCGTCGCGGTAGAGCGGGTACTTGACGAGAATCTGCGCCGCGGCCATGCGGCCGATGTGATATTCCTGACGCTCGTCAAAGGTTTCATTGGCGCGGGCGACGGCGCCGCCGGTGCGCATGCCTGCGGCGATCCAGCGGCCGCTGTTGCCGCCGACGCCCTCGGCCACATCCGCCAGCCCGCTCAACAGATCGCCGCCACTGCCGCCCTGGCCTGACTTGCAACCGCCCAGCGCCAGTGCCGCCAGCATCACCGAAAAACATAGAGTTCGGTTCATCATTGGAAATTACTCCTTCGGCACGAGGTTGCCCTGGGTGAGGAACGCCTGCTTCTCAGCGTAATCCGCCTTGAAAAGCGGATTGGCTTCGATGGCGTCGAGGGCCGCGAGCTGGTTCTGGAGATTGTTCTGCGTGACGTAGTCGCGCTCCATCTCCGGATTGATTCCTTTGCCGGCATTCAGCAATTCGCCGCCGGTGACGCCGGCGGGAACTTCGCCGGTGTTCTTGGTGAACTTGGCGGGTTCCTCCAAGGCGCTGGCGCGGATCCAGCCGCTGATCTTGCTGGCCGATTCGATGCGCCGCCAGGCGTCGTTGGGGGATTCGAGCACGGTGACCTTCTCGCCGAACTGAAGCTTGCCCACGGTCGGCGAAATGGGAACGGGCTTCTCGCGCACCGGCGCTTCCTTGTACTGCACCACGCGTTCCTCCGCCGCCAGAGCGGGCGCACTGATCGCCGCTCCGAGGGTAAGGGAGAGTAAGAGTCTCCGAGCTTTCATAAGGTTGTCTCCTGATCGAGGGAAGATTTCGGGTCCGTCCGTCGCCGCCGGGGCACGTGATCCATTCTAACGAGGATCGTCGCGTTTGCACGACGCGAAACGGCATCGTCGCGGGTGGGGCCGCCAAATATTCCGGGGCCTTGCTCCCTGTCCCGGAGTCAGCGGTGCAAAACCGGCCCCCGGAAATGTTGACGCGCCGCCCCATTCACTTCCCGTTCACCACTTGCGCCCTGGCCGGCGAACCCTCGACATCCACCAGTTCACAGGTGAAGGCCGCGCCTTGCTTGCCTTCCAGAAGCGCGAAGGTGAGCGTGTGACTGCCGGCGGGCAGGTCGAGCGTGGTCGTGCCGGTGATCGTGATTTCCTGCTTGCCGGCCCAGAGTTTCACGCCTTCGGTCTGGCTGAGCTTCAAGGCGATTTTGCCGGGCGTGGTGACATTGAGCTGGGCGCGGAGCAGGCCGTGACGAGGGCCGCTGACCCACATCTTCGTCGTCTCGTCCCATGGCACGCCGCCGCTGGTGGCGGAGTAAACTGGCGACCAGACGACCGCCGCGTCGTCCTTCCACGCGATGTCGATGCCGTGATGACGGAAGTGATCCATCGAGGCGGGGGTGGAGACGGGCGTGCGCCAGGTGCGGATGACGCGAGCCTTGCTCACGGCATACGCGCCGTCCTTGCCGAGCTTGGACATGAACGACACGAGATCAACCAGTTCATCGCGGGTGAGAATATCCACGAGGCCCACCGGCATGAGCGAGGGCGAATCCTTCTGCGACGCGACCTGTTTCACGGGGATGACCACCTCGCGGTCATCGCTGGTGCGCAGCACGATTTCATTGCCGTCCTTGCGCACGGGGATGCCGGCGTAGACGTCCTCATCCTTCGTGACGACCTGGATCGCGTGGTAACCCTCCTTCACTTTCTTGGCGGGCTCGAGCATGGATTCGATGATGTAGTCCACGGGAGCCGAAGCGCCGAGGCTGGAGAGATCGGGACCGACGAGTCCGCCGCCGCCGCCGATGGCGTGGCACTTGAAGCAGCCCATGGTGTCGCGCCGGAAGAGCGCTTCGCCGCGGGCGGGGTTTCCCTTCTTGTTCACGTCGTCGACCATCGCCGCCATTTCGTCGGCGCTGAGTGTGCGCTTCGGATTGGTCAGGCCGCCGGCGTTCATGATGGCTTCGATGAGCGAGGAGGATTGCTGCGGCGCGGCGGTTACGGCGCGGAATGCCATCTTGGCGACGTCGGGATTCAGCTTCCTGCCGGCGAGCGCCTTGGCGAGCGATTCCGGGCCTTTCGTGCGGGCCAGCAGCGGATGAATCATGCCGGCGGGGTTCACACCATCGGGCAGTTCCGCCAGGATCGCGGCGATCCGGGCGGCGCCGGCGTCGAGATCGACGGCGCTGAGCGCCACGGCACAAATCATGCGAAGGTTGAGCGAGTGCCTGGCGTCGGTGAGTTCGACGAAAGTCGCCTTGCTGGCCGGACCGCCGAGCAAGGCGAGCCCATCGGCGGCGGCCTGCCGCGCGGCGGGGCTGGCCTTGTCATTGCGCAGCGTTTCGTCCAGCTTGCTGCGCACCGCTTCGAGTTTCCAAAGCCCGGCGAGGCGGATCGCCGCGACCGCGACCGCCGGTTGCGCGTCGTCCACCAGCGCGCCCAGGCCGGCCAGATTGCCGGCGGGCTTCACATTCCGCTGCTGCGTGGCGGTGAAGAGCGCGTCCAGCAGCGCCGGTTGCTTCTTCGCGATCGCCTCATCGAACACGGCCCGTAGTTCGGCGGGGCCGCCGAGACTCGCGATCAACTGCAGCACTTCGGTGCGGCGCTCGTCGGCGATTTTGCCTTCCGTCAGCAGCCGCACCATCGAACCGACGACCTGCGGCGACTCGGCGGCCTTCATCGCGAACGTCAAGCGGTTCACGTTGCCGCCGAACACCGCCTTGCCTTGCGACACCACCGGCAGCCAGTGCTTCGACAGATCGCGAGCGGTGAGCCAGAGGGCGAAGTCGATGAACTGATCGACCGGACGATCCAGCGCCTGCATCGCCAGTTCCACCGCCGACAGCGAGTCGAGCTGGCGCAGCGCGTTGACGGCTTCGAGCCGGACGCGCGAATGATCGTCGTTGACCTGTGCGCTCAGCAGCGCCAGCGCATCGGGCACGCGGTCGTGCCAGTGGTACAGCACGCGCGTGGCGGCCGCGCGGGCACGCGGCTCCCTCGAGCGCAGCACCGCCTTGAGCAGATTGGGCTCGACGATGTCGATGGTCTGATACGCCCACAGAGCTTCGAGGCGATCGTGTTCGAACTGGGCATCGCCGGGATTCAACGCATTCACCCAGGCCATCAGTTTGCCGACGACCTGGCCGCCGGCTTCCGATGTGGAAGGCGCGGCGCCGTCCTGCGTCGCGATGTGGCGCAACTGCAACTTGGCGTGCAGGCGGGTGAAATCCTCCGGCTCCTTCAGCAGCGGCAACAGTTCATCGACGCTCGCGCCGACGATCGTGGGCAGCTTCACCAGCGGGCGATTCTTCGCCGTGATGCGCCAGACGCGGCCGTTGACCTGGTCGCGCCGAGGATCGCGGAAGTCCACTTCGCCGTGCTGGATGATCGGGTTGTACCAGTCCGCAATATAGATCGCGCCGTCGGGACCCATCTTCACGTCGATGGGGCGGAAGGCCTGGTGCGTGGACGCCAGCGGGTCATCGGTTCTCTTGCTGGCGTAGCCCGAGCCATCCTCGGTGATGACGAAACGGTTGACGCGGTTGCCGCGGAAGTCATTGGCGATGTAGGTGCCGACCCATTCCGGCGGGACATGCCGGCCGCTGACGATTTCCAGCCCGCAATGTTTCGGCTGGCCGGGGTTCAAGCCGCGCAGGATTCGCTTGGCGCCGGGGCTGGTGAGAAAAACGCTGCCGGGGAAGACATAGTTGATGCCCTCGCCGCCGGCGCCATCGGTGGCAAAAGACTGGCCCCAGTAATCCTGATGGTGGCCCCAGGAGTTCACGAGTCCCAGGAACATCACTTCGAGCCGCATGGTTTCCGGGCGGAAGTGCCACACCGCGCCGCCGTTGGCGCGTCGGACGCCGTAGGGCGTCTCGACGTGTGAGTGTATGTAGATGGACTGGTTCATATAGAGCAGGCCATCGACGCCCCAGCGGAATGTATGCAGGATGTGATGTGTATCTTCAGTGCCGAAGCCGCTGAGGACGACGCGCTTCGTGTCCGCCTTGCCGTCGCCATCGGTGTCTTTCAGATACAGCACCTCGGTGGAGTTGGCGACATACGCGCCATTGCAGGAGGCGTCGGGAATCACGGCTGTGGGGATCAGCAGTCCGTCGGCGAAGACGGTGGTTTTCTCCGCCACGCCGTCACCGTTGGTGTCCTCAAGCACGAGGATCTTGTCGTTGGCGACCTGTCCGGGCTTGATCTGCGGATAAACCTCGCTGGAGGCGATCCACAGCCGGCCCTTCGCGTCGAAGTTCATCTGGATCGGCTTGGCGACCAGCGGGCTGGCGGCGAACAGGTTCACCTGGAAACCCTCGGCGACCTTGAACTTTGCCAGCTCCGCGTCGGGATCGGGTTTGGGCACATCCTTGAGCCCGCGCTGGGCGAAGGCGGGGGCGGAAAGCTGAAATGAAGCCATGCAGGCCAGGATCAGTGTGAATCTCGTCATAACCGTGATATCCCTTCTTGGTCGCTTACGTTTCGTTTCGGAGAATCTGGTAAACCCTTCGAGCGCCGTGCAACACCCGCACGATTTCAAGTGAGTCATCATGCACGCGATAGAACACGAGGTAGTTGAGGAATTCGTGGATCGCCCACTTACGGATGCCTTGCAGTTTAGGACTCTTGCTGCGAACCGCGGGGCCGATCCCCGGTGTTTCGGCGAGCGACTTGAACGTCAGTCGTGCCGCGTCGTAAAAACGGATCGCCGCGTCGACGGAGCCCTTGCGGATGTATCGGGCGATGTCGTCCACATCGACGAGGGCTGCCGGACGAATGTCGATTCGCCTGCTCATGCCACCTCGCCGCGATGACGTTGCGATTCATCAGTCAGGGCCTTCTTCCGGGACTCCCACATCGCATCCGTGAATGGAACGGAAGGCCCGCTTTCCAATCCCTCCAGCAACGCCTCCTCCACCCACAGCGGCTCGCGCTCGCCCCGATCGACGCGGAGCAGCGACTCGATGTAGTCGCTCGCACTGGCAAACCGCCCCGAGTTGACGCGCTCTTCGATGAAGCCGGCCAGATCATCGGGAATTGGAATGGTGATGGTTTTCATAGTTCACATCCGTAGGTGAATTCATTCTATCCCCGATGCGAGCGCGATCAGCGGTCTCCTTTGACCGAAACCTTGTCGAGTTTCATGAGATGTTCCACAGCGGGGCCGACCCAGCCGCTGTGCCAGTCGTGCTTCACGTTGAGCGTGTCGTCGTGGATGTGGGGAATACCAAGGGTAGCCATTTTCTCGTGCATGGCTGCCGTGTCTTTCTTGAAGTTGGCGTTGCCCAGCAGCACGAATCGCGGCGGGCCGTCCTTGAAATCCTTGGCGCGGCTCTCCAGCAGCAGCATCGGGCAATGCTGCCGGAAGCGTTCCTCGCTGCCGAATGGATCGGTCCAGCCTTGCGTGGGCCATTTCGCGTAGTCGGTCTGGCTGAATGGACTGTCCCACGCCGCTGCCGCGCCGAATACATCCGGGTGGCGCAGCAGCAACGAGAACGCGCCCCAGCCGCTCTTGCTGTAACCGAGCAGGAGCCGGCCCTGGGGCGTGGCGAGCGTGGGATATTGCTTGTCAATCAGAGGCACAACCACTTCCTTGATATACGCCGCGTGCCAGCGCTGCTGGTTATGAAAGTGATTCGCGTACCAAGGCAACGTATCAAACGTTGGATAGACGCAGATCACGTCATACTTGTTGTGTATGTCCAGCTTGCGAATCTCTTTCATGCCGTCGCCGTAGCGTCCGCCAAGGCCTGTCTCCACGGGCAGCACATACAGCACGCGGTGGCGTTTGTCCTTGTCCTTGCCGAAAGAATCGGGCAGCAGGATCTCCACCGGGTTGGCGCCTTGCTGCGTGGTGGAACTGACCAGCAGCTTCTGCACGCCCCGCTCGGCGTCAGGCGTCGGGCCCTTAAACCTGATCTGATAATCGCGGTCGTCACCCGCTTGCACGACGCCGATGACGGTCGACATCACCGCCAGAAAAACGACCCACGCGTGCGCAGCCATCACCCAGCGCCTCAGACCGGCGTCGCTGACGCGATCGGGATGTCGGTCGCTGCGCCACATCGAATCTATTCCTTGACCGGCACGATCTCATACACATGGGGCTTGGGCTTGCGAAGTTCGGCGATCTTCTTTTCCTCCGCCTCCACCAGCGGGATGAACTGCGGCATCTCCACCGCGTTGTTTCCCTGTTCGTGCTTGCGGAAGAGGAATATGTATGTTTCGTTCTGCGGCCGCCAGCTATGGAAGAACAACTCGTTCTTCTTGATGATCGCCTGCCGAAGCGCCTCAGCCTGTTCAAGCTCCGGCGTGCGCGTCAGTTGCAGATGTGTTTGTTCCTCGACCGCGGTGAAGGTGGAATAGACTTTGCCGTCGATCTTCAGTTCGTATTTTCCCTTGGCCAGGCCATTGAGAACCATCCACCGCGTGGAGAACCACACGGGACCACTGCCCGCTGCGTTCGCGGGGGACTTGCTCGTCGACTTCACCGACACCGGCGGCAGCGTGAGCACCGGATCGGTCGCGGTGAATCGCGTGACCCCGCCTTCCGTCCGAACGTCCGACACGCTGGTGCCCACCGCCACAGCCACCTCGCCCCGGCTGTTGATTTCCACGCCCCAGTTCGTCGGCTTCAGGTAGGGCAACTGCCTGGCGACATGCCAATAGCCCAGGTCCGTCAGATGCATGCCGTTGTCCGTGATGTTCGTCTCGATGCGCTGCACTTTCACGCTTCGGTCGTCCTCGGCGCCGGCCCGGAATGGCACGCTTCGCTCGCA
Source organism: uncultured Phycisphaeraceae bacterium (assembly GCA_964426135.1). GTDB lineage: Bacteria > Planctomycetota > Phycisphaerae > Phycisphaerales > Phycisphaeraceae > CAYRPN01. The sequence goes on from CAYRPN010000161.1 coordinate 9,980, forward strand.
CCCCGGCAGGTCATATAGATTGAAAAATGGATAACCCCGCTCGCCTGCCACAGCCTTCAGCGCGTCCGTGTAGAGGTAAAGGTTGTCGTTGTTCTTCGTCGGATCGGGCAGCGGCGGGCCGAGCTTTTCGTGCTTGTGCGGCGAGATCAGGGCGATGCGTGCTCCGGTGACTTCCACTTCCTTCAGGAGCGCGTCGAGCCCCTTCTTGAACTTCTCCAGGCCCGCCGGTCCGTCGAAGGACTCGTTGAAGCCATACGCAACCATCACCACCGTGGGCTGGGCGCCGCGGAGGAATCGCGTGAGGTGGCTGAAGCCTTCGCGCTGATCGCCGAAGCGGGCGCGGGCCTCGCCGAAGACGGTGTCGCCGGACCAGCCGAGGTTGCGGAACGTGATGTGCCGATCGGGCCAGCGCGCGGTCAGCGCCAGTTCGAGGTAGCCATGCTGCTGCTCGCGCTCGATGAAGGTCGCGCCAAGGAACACCACGCGGTCGCCGTCCTTCAGTTCGAACCTCCAAGGTCCGTGTGCCGCCTGCGGGACGAACGTGCCTTCGATGTTCACGGCCTTCGTCGCGGCGGGATCCCACGTGCCGGTGGCGGGCTTGTCGCTGAACTTCGCCACGGCGTTCCAGGGAGCGGTCTTTCCGAACACGCCGAACTCGTGAGAAGCTTCCCACTTCGCATCATCGAACTTCGCCTGCTCCCAGCGCACCGCCGGGGTCAGCGTGGACTTCCACGTCTTGTCGGTGGAAAACTCGTGCGTCTTTCCGTCCTTTGTCTTCAGAATCACGCGGGCCGCCAGGGCCGCTTCCTTGTCCGGACTGGCGCACTCCACGGCAATCGTGTTCGCGCCATTCACCAGGAGCGCCGACACGTCATATGCCGTGCCTTCCTGCCAGTTGTTGCCGGCGCCGACGCGCTTCCCGTTCACGAACAGGATGTACGTGTTGTCCGCGGTGATCTCGATCCGGCTGGACCCCTTGGCGGCGTTCGGCTCGCCGATCTCGAAGGTCTTGCGGAAGAAAGCAGGGCGGCCTGATGCGTCGTCCTTGCTCCTGGGCGACCAGATCCACTGCGCCTCCCCGCGCGCGATGGCGGCGAAACCGCAGACAAGCAGCAGACTCCAGACAGTGATCCATTGACGTGGCATGGAAGAGCTCCGGCAGGGGAGCCGTCCATTCTACAGAATAGGCCGGCAACGTCTGGCGATGGGTACCAGTCGTTCCAAGGGCGATCGCATTGGGCAAGGCGAGGCTCCCGCTGAGCCGCCATTATCCTTGTGCTCATCTGGTTTTCGAGACACCGCATGAGCCTGGCTCACACGCTATTCCCGGCATCGTTCTGCGTCTCACCGCGTTCGTACACGTCCGGGTCTCAATCAACGTTCATCCGGCGAATGCGTACATGTCTTGTCAGAGCCGGAGTCTGTGACTCCGTTTCGCCGAGCCGGGTCGATCCCGGCGAGGCGAATCTCGGCGCGGCGGACGCACTTGCAACCGGCAATGCAAGGCGCGAGTTCGGTTTGAAGCGGCATTGAGCCGCTTCAAA
>CAYRPN010000162.1:0-11414 GCA_964426135.1 uncultured Phycisphaeraceae bacterium
CCCCCAGCAGACTGGGGGAGAGGGGACCAAGCCCCCGGAAAATTGGGCACACCCGATTGCCACGGCGTGCCCCTCCTTTGCGGCAAGCCCCATCCGCGTCGTTTAGCCGTCGAGCCTTGCTCGACGCGACTCCTTCATCGCCCGCAGGTTCCATCCAAGTGGCCGGCCACCTACCCCGGGGTGGCCAAAAACGCGTCTAACTCATGCCCCCGCAATTCCTTGTGCATCCGACTGCCAGAAAGGTAGGACACTTTCCGGCCACATTTTCCGGCCGCTCCTTCCCATTGAGTTCCAACTGAAAACATGTCAAAGAACAACGCGGCACCGCAGTCGGGCCGTCGCCATGACTACCTTACATTGCCCGATCTCCGCGGAGAGTTACAGTCCGACGCTCGTCCGCACCTGACGCCAGGGAGGCACATGCACGGAGCGTCCCATGCGAGCCCGTGGTCGGAGCCGCGAAACGTCGGCGAGCGATTGACCGGGCGTGCGAGGGAACCTTGCTCCGACGAAGCACGATTTCCGAGCCATTTCAAAGTCCGCGCGCCCAGCCGGGGCTTCCGCCGAGCCTTCAGCCCCAGCCACTCGGAAAAGTTCTCCTGTTCGGAGCCGGGGGCTAATGGCCAGGCGTTCGCGCGTTCAGCCATCGCCCCATCGCCATGATGGGGAAGTAGAGGCGGTAGAGGTGGTAGCGGAGGTAGAAGACTTTGGGGAAGCCGGTGCCGGTGAACCAGTCTTCGCGCCAGGTGCCGGTGGTTAGTTGCGTGTCGCAGAGCCAGCGCAGCGCGCGGTGCAGGTGCGGATCGTCGGGCCCGCACAGCGCCAGCAGCGACATGGCGGCCCACGCGGTCTGGCTGGCGGTGGCGGGGCCGGTGCCCATGAGGTTGCGGTCTTCGTAGGAGTTAGCGGTTTCGCCGAAGGAGCCGTCGGTCTGCTGGATGGATTTGAGCCATCGCGCCGCCTGGGCGAGCGAGGGTTCGTGCATATCGACGCCGACGTTTTTCAAACCGCCGACGACCTGCCAGGTGCCGTAGATGTAGTTGACGCCCCATCGTCCGAACCAGCAGCCCTCGCGCTCCTGGCGTGACTGAATGAATCGGATGGCGCGATCGACGGCGGGATGACCGGCGCGGTAGCCGTGGTGGCCGAGGCATTCAAGCGTGCGGCCGGTGATGTCGGGGCAGCTTGGATCCTGGATGGCGTTGTGGTCGGCAAAGGGAACCGCTTCGAGAATCGCGCGATCGCGCGTGCGGTCAAACGCCGCCCACCCGCCGTCGTCATTCTGCATCGCGAGCACCCAGGCGACGCCGCGGGAGGAGGCGGAAAGAAGAGATTTCGGATTTGGGATTTCGGATTTCGGATTTGCGATTCCATCGGGCGTCGGGTCGGCGGCGCCATTACCCAAATCCGCAATCCGCAATCCGCAATCCGAAATCCCCTGGCTTCCCAAATCCGAAATCCGAAATCCGAAATCCGAAATCTCCTGGCCTTCTCCGATTCTCTTCAGCGCCATCGCCACCATCACCGTGTCGTCCACGTCCGGGTACCACGGGTTGTTGTATTCGAAGAACCAGCCGCTGGGCTCGACCTTTTTCTTGACGTTGTCCACCCAGTCCACGGGCCTCCGGCATTCCTTGCTCAAGAGCCAGTCGCCGCAGCGCCGCACGCGCTCATCGCGATGGTCATAGCCCGCATCCGCCAGAGCGTACGCGGCGATGCCCGTGTCCCACACCGGGCTGAAACAAGGTTGCAGCCGAATCTGCTGCTTCGCCTCGTCGACGATCATCAGGTCGTCCAGATCCTTGTGCGCTTTTTTGATCAGCGGATGATCGTCGCTCCACCCCATGATGCGCAGCGCCACGAGGATGTAGACCATCGGCGGGAAAATCGCGCCCAGCCCGTCACTGCCCTCCACGTGCTTCACCATCCAGTCCACCATCTTCTCCATCGCACGCTTGCGCCATGGAGTCCCGACGCGGTCGACGAACTTGAGCACTTTGTCGATCAGCAGAAACGCCTTGGTCCAGAACGGGCTTTCGCCGGCGTTCGGATTCGTCGTCACCAGCGTGTGCCGGGCATGCTGATCGAGATAGAGTTCGTCGATCCCGAGCTCCCGTGAAATCTTCCGCAGCGGATGCTTCGTCACCACGATCGACAGCGGCAGGATCATCGTCCGCGTCCAGGCGCTGACGTGCGGCAAACTGAAGTAAAACCACTTCGGCAGGTACACGATCTCCGGCGGAATCGACGGGCACGCGTTGAAACTCACCTGCCCCAGGCACGCGAAATAAAATTTCGTGAAGCTGTTGCACTTCTCGGCGCCGCCCAGTTCCAGAATGCGCTTCTTCGCCCGCAGCATGTGCGGCGCGTCCGGCGAATCGCCCATCAGTTTCAGCGCAAAGTACCCCTTCACGCACGCGCTGATGTCGGGTCCGGAGCCGGGATACTGGCCCCACGTGCCGTCTTCGCGCTGCTGGGCGCGGAGGTAATTGGCGACCCAAGGCAGGCGCGAATCTTTTTCCTGTTCGATGATCCACTTCAGCAGGATGTACTCGCTCTGCAGGATCGAATCGCCTTCCAGTTCCGCGCACCAGTGGCCGTCGGGCTTCTGCAGCGAAAAAAGATGATCGACCGCGGCATCGAGCTTGCCTCGCACCAGGGCGCGCAGCTCGTGGGTCGCGGGGGCCGCGGCGTCGGCGTCGGGGCTTGCGGCAGCGTGAATCGTGGCGGTTTCGGCGGGCTTCATGTTGATCGACACCTCATGCGGCACCGCGAAAGATATCACATCCGCCCGGGCCGGACAGCGCGGGCGATTCGCCGTCAGGCACTGCGCATCAATGAGTTGAACAGGTCGATTCCTGGGCTGAATGTCGCGCAAAGGCGCAAGGCTCGCCAAGGCAGCGGATTTCTTCGCGAGCTTTGCGCCTTTGCGCGAGACTCCATCATTCAGGTTATTCGCGCGCCGCCCCTTAGCCCCCGGCTCCGCCGGGGGAACCTCCACAACAACCGTCAGGGCCGATTATCGGTGCGGCCTGCCAAGCCTCGACGTTGCGTCCCGATTGCACTAGGTGTGGTGAATCGAGAGTTGCTGTTGTCGTCGGTTTTCCCCCGGCGGAGCCGGGGGCTAACGGCGGTCGTTCTGCCGTGACGCGAATCGCTTGCGAGCCTATCATTTCGAGCATGAAACTCGCCTCCATCCCAGCGTTGTCGTTTGTTCTTTCTTCCGTTCTCTGCGTCGCGGCCTGCGACCAGGCGAAGACGCACAAGGCACCCGACGCCGTCCCGTCTGCTGCCGCGACGAATGCCCCGGCGACGAACAGCGCCGACGTAAAGCCCACCAAGGAACCCGCCATGCCCGAAAAAGCCGAGAAGGTCGAGAAGCTCGTTCGCAGCGAAGAGGAATGGAAAAAGCAACTCACCGCGGAGGAGTATTACGTGCTGCGCAGGAAGGGCACGGAGCGGCCGTTTGTGAACAAGTACGACGAACACTTCGAGCCGGGCTCGTATCAGTGCGCCGGCTGCGGGCTGGAGCTTTTCACCAGCGACACCAAGTTCAACAGCGGTTGCGGCTGGCCGGCGTTTTATGCGTCCAAGGCGGGCGATCGCGTCAAGCTCCACCGAGACCTTTCCGCAGGCATGATCCGCATCGAGGTGACCTGCGCCCGCTGCGACGGCCACCTGGGCCACATCTTCGACGACGCCCCGCAAACCCCCACCGGGCAGCGCTACTGCATCAACTCGGTTTCGATCAAGTTCGTGCCCAAGCCGAAGACCAGCGCCGGGACAACGGACAAGACAGGCGAAAAGCCCAAGTGATCTGCCGGCATGTCACGGCACCGTCGGCGGGCACTGGGCGCGGTTGATGCGGTCGAGGTCGACGTTGCCCGGGTCAGGCAGGAAGTACGCTATCCAGATGCCTGTGTTCGCATCGCGCCAAGGCCAGAACGCCGCGCTGCCGTCGGTGAAGGTCATGTTCGCTCCGCGCGGATGCCGGGCGGAGATCACGTTCCACCATTCGCCGGTCCTCACGGCGAAGTGCTCGTTGTCGATGCTGATTTCGTGCTCCTCCACCATCCAGAGCGTTTGCGCCGGCCTTGGAACCTTCGATCGCTTGGGCCAGTTCTGATAGAGCAGATACGCATTGACGCTGTAACTGCGGCCCTTGGGATTCGGGCGCATTTCACCCGACGGGCAAAGCAGCGCCTCGGCCGGCAGCTCCGCGCCGCGCCAGGTGCGCAGCGTGGTGATCGGCGTCAGCGTGTTGAACCAGCCCGGCCAGTACTCCGTGTGATCGCTCAGATATGCCTCGGTCGCGAAGCTGATCTGCTTCATCTGGCTCATGCACGACGCCTGCCGGGCGCGCTCGCGGGCGGAACCCAGGCTCGGCAGCAGCAGCGCGATCAAGAGCGCGATGATCGACACGACCACCAGCAGTTCGATCAGCGTGAAGGCGCGGCTGCCTCGCGGCCTCCACGCTTTTCCGTAGCCGCGCAGGATGCGCAGATACTCGTTCATGCTGACGATCCGGACGCCCTCATACGGATGCAGGTCCAGCAAATGCTCGTCATTCGTCACGAGATAATCCACGCCGGCCGCCAGCGCAGCCCGAAGAATCGTATCGTCGTCGCGGTCTGACTGAACCTGGTGGCGTGAGGGCGGCGCCTCGACGATCTGCGATCTGAAGATAACCCGTCGCACCGTGTTCTCGGTGTCTTTGGTTGGAATGCCCAGTTTCTCGCCCAGGACGCGGCGGAGTTCGTCAAGCTGTGCGTCGCTCGTGAAAATCCGCCAGCGGAGAGACCGGGTGGATTCGACGATGAAAGCGGCAGCCCCGCCGGCGATTCGCTCGGCAATGTACACGTTGGTGTCGAACAACACCTTCATCGCCCATATCGTACCGACATGACCGCGTCATCAATGGTCTTCTGCGTGATGCCGCGCGCCTTGGCGAGCTTGCGCATCGCCGCGGTGGCCGTCTTCCACTGGCGCTCTTCCATGCGCACCAGCTCGCGCTGCAGGACAGAACGCTCCTTGTCGGAGAGACTGGCAATCTGCTTAAGAACGTGACGAACGGCTGCGGTCATTTGCGATCCTCGCGAGAAAACGACGAAGGCATTATAGCCGCGCGAAGTCGTCCTCCGACGGCTTGGCCGCACGTCCCCATCGCGTCGCACTGTTCACTCATTTCTCGCCCAACAGTTCCTTCAACTTCCCCTCAATCGCGTCCGCCCAGATCTGGTAGCCCTTGGGCGACAGGTGGAGGAAGTCAGGCATGACGTCCTTGGGCAGCATGCCGCCGTCGGCGAGGAATTTGGGGCCGATGTCCATGTAGAAAATGCTCTTGTCGTCGGCGAGCTTGCTGACGATCTCGTTGACCTTGGCGATTTTCTCGCGCTGGGGATTGGGCTTTTCGCCGCGCGGGAACACGGCCAGCACGAGCAGCTTGGTGTTGGGCAGGCGCAGGCGCAGCTTTTTCACAATGGCGGTGATGCCGTCGGCGATTTCCTCCGCGGTGTTGTCGTCGCGGTTGGAGTTGTTGGTGCCGATCATGATGACGGCCGCCTTGGGGTTGACGCCGTCGATGTTGCCGTTGTCCAGCCGCCAGAGCACGTGCTGCGTGCGGTCGCCGCCGATGCCCAGGTTCAACGCCTTGCGCGGGGCGTAGTGCTTGGCCCAGACGTCCTTGCCGTTGCCTTCCCAGCCCTGCGTGATGGAATCGCCGATCATCAGGAGCTGCGTGTCCTTCGTCGCCTTGGCGCGCTCGTTGATCAGGTCGTGCCGCTTCATCCAGTTCTTGTCGCGCGGCGCCGGCGTGGTGGCGCTGTTGCCCGCGGGCTTGGGCGCTTCCTTCTTGTCTTTCTCCTCCGCGCGGACGAAACCGGCAACGGTCAGAGACAAAACAAGGACGAGTGAGAACGTGGACCAAGGGCGCGACATGCGATGCTCCAGTGAATGAATGGACCTGATGTGAACAGCCGCGATGGCGGCACGCAGGGTATTGGCGCAGGTGGAGTGTTTGTAACGATTCGTCGTTTAGCGGAAACGCCGAAGGCGTCTGGCGGTCGGGGCGGCCGGTGTTCGCGCGGGGCGGCCGGTGTTCGCACGGGGCGGCAGGTGTTCGCGCGGGGCGGCAGGCCGGGCCGCTTGAAGCGGCCCCGCCGTTGGCGGCGATTCGCTCAAAACTCAAACACCTGCCCGCGCTGCACGAAACCCGCGAATCCCGCCGCCACCGCGTCGGGCAGCGCGCCGTCCTGGTAGTGGTAGAGCCACATCTTCGCGCGGATCTCGGCCGGCAGCGACTTGAGCTCTTCAAAGTGAGCGTGAATGCCCGAGCGGAACTGAGCGGTCTCGCAGTCGTGGAAGATCACCTGGGCATTGCGGTAAAACTGCATGAGCTGCCCGGGCGTGTACTGCGTGTCGGTGGTGAGGAAGATCGTGCCGCCCTTGTTGGTGGGGATGAGCAGGCCGTAGCTGGGCACGATTTCGTAGCCATCCATGTAGTGGACGGTCTGCACGGTCTGGATTCTCAGGCCGGCGAACTCGAAGCCTTCGTTGCGATGAATCGCGCGGAGGTCGAAATAGGTTTCCAGGTGTGCGATCTGATTCTGGAGCGTGCCCAGCCCGCCCTTGAGCGAGTTCATCCACAGTTCCTCGCCGAGTTTCTCGTTGACGTACAGGCGAGGCCGGGGGAGCTTTGGATTGAAGAACGTGCTCAGGGCGAGCCACTCGATGCCGCCGATGTGGTCGGCGTGCAGGTGACTGACGTAGAGGGCGTCGATATCGCCGGGGCCGTAGCCCAGATCGCGCAGGGCGAATCGCACATCGCCGCCGGCATCAATGAGCAGCCGCTGGCCGTTCTCCTCCAGGAGCATATTGCTCTGGTAATTGGCAAGGGTGAAAGCGGAGCCGGTGCCGAGAAAGGTGAACTTCATAATCGGGGCTTCCCCACCGACGTGCCCGACCGTCCGCGTCATGGTCTATTATGCCGGCGGCGCGGAAGGATGCAACTGGTGAGTGCGACCGCTGCATTCAGAGTGTGCCAAGGAACCCTCCGGACAAATGCCCTGTCCCCCTCAGCCCGGCCCAGCACCCGGAAACGGAGCGAGGATCGCGGCGAGGTGGTCACGGTGATGAGGTTGCATTGCAAATTGCAAATTGAAAATTGACCATTTTCAATTTGCAATGCCTGCGGCCTGCCGCCCACCACGACTCTTCGCCCCCATTCGTTCATGTCCACCTCTCCCACCCAACCACCCACGCCTTCTGAAGCGCCGCCGCGTCCGCTGGGGGCGCTGGCCGTGCCGTCGTTCGTCGCGCTGTGGCTCGGGTCGCTCTCCAGCAACGCCGGCTCGTGGATGCACACGTTCGCCAGCCGGCTGCTGATGTACGACCTGACGAAAGATCCGCTCTGGCTGGGGCTCGACGCCTTCGCGCAAGGCGTCTCCACGGTGCTGCTTCCTTTTGGCGGCGTGCTGGCGGATCGTTTCGACCGCCGCACGATCCTGATCGTCGGCAACGTGCTCGCGGCGATCAACGTCGCGCTGCTGGCCGTGTCGTCTTACTTCGAGTTCCTCGACAAGTGGCACATCCTGGCGATCTCCTTCCTCAACGGCACGATCAACGCCTCCATCGTGCCCGCCAACCAGTCGCTGGTGCCGTCCATCGTGGGCAAAGCGAATCTCTCCAGCGCCTTGGCGCTCAACTCGATGCAGTTCAACATCTCGCGCGTGCTCGGACCCGTGCTGGCCGCGGTCGCCTACAAGGGGCTGGGGCCGCACTGGTGCTTCGCGATCAACTCGGCCACGTTCCTAGTGCTGGCGGGCGTGCTCACCGGCATCAAGGTCAAGCCCCGCCCCGTTCGCAAGCATCAGCCCGCCCTGCAGGCGATGGCGTCCGGCTGGCGCTACATCCGGGGCCGGCCGGATCTGATGATGATCATCGTCCTGGTCGGAGCCGGCGCGTTCCTCAGCGCCCCGGCCATGAGCATGGCGCCGGCGCTGGCGGCGGAAATCTATTTCGGAGGCGGCGATGAAGTGGCGCGCCTGATCGCCTGCTTCGGAGGCGGCGCCGTCGTCGGCGCGTATGTCCTGGCCGTGCATGGGCACGAGCCGAAGCCGTGGCGCACCTTCGGCACGCTGCTGATCCTCGGCACCGCCCAGCTGGCGCTCAGCTACGCCGACGATCTGGCCCACATCGCCGGCCTCGACGATGCCCAGTTCCTCATCGCCCTCGCCTTCATGTTCGTCATGGGCATGATGATGGTCGGCAGCATGGTCCGCCTCGGCTCGGCGCTGCAGCATGGCACGCCCGATTCGTACCGCGGCCGCGTGCTCAGTTTCCAGCAGCTCGCCTTCCGCGCCAGCCAGCCCCTGGGCAGCCTCGTCGCCGGCGCGATCGCCAGCGTCGCCGGTTTTGCGGGCGTGATCTACTCGTTCCGAATCTTCGGCGCGGTGCTGATCGGCGTGGTCATCGCGCTGTGGTTCGTTCGTCGTGCCGGGAACGTGACGTACCAGTTGGTGGTCGACGACACGGACGAGGGCGAGCCGGCGGAGTGACGATGTTCGGATGGTTAGCGGAAACGCCGCAGGCGTCTGGCGGAGTGACGATGTTCGGATGGTTAGCGGAAACGCCGCAGGCGTCTGGCGGAGTGACGATGTTTGGATGGTTGGCGGAAACGCCGCAGGCGTCTGGCGGGCCGCAGGGTGGATCGACAGGCACCTGCGGTGCATCCGCTAAACGCGCGGGACGGCGCACCGTCCGTGAAATGGGTCGCATGTTTTCGTGTTCTGCGCAATCCTTCTTGTGGTGGTGCCCATGTCCGACATGACCGACAATGAACTGATCGATGAAGTCCGCAGGTTCCTGCACACCTGGCGCACCGCCAGCCTCGCCACGGTGGATGAACTGGGCCACGCTCACGCCGCCAATGTGCAGTTCGCCGTGGACGAACGGCTGCACCTGCTGTTCGTCTCCAGCGACAAATCCGCGCACAGCCTGCACGTGGCCCGCGATCCGGTCGCAGCGATGACGATCTACGCCCACACCGACGAAGCCTCCGGCGCCGCGGCGATTCACGGGCTGCAACTGCACGGCCGCTGCGAAATCATCAGCGGAGCCGACGCGATGAAGCACGCATGGGACGTTTACATCCGGCGATTCACGTTCATCGCCGACAACCACGTGCTGGCCGAGCGCGTGAAGCAGGAACCGTTCTATCGTTTCATCCCGACCTGGCTGCGCTGGATCGACAACCGGCGCGGGTTCGGGTTCAAGAAGGAGATGTGGCTGGAGGCGTGAGAGCGGCCGCGCGGCTCTTATCCGAGCGCGCCTTCTCCGTCGTCAGAGTTTCCTTCGAGGGGAACGGCCACACCGATTCGTTTTCGTTCGACATGTCGCGCCTCAGGACGCGAACACAGAAAATGTGCTTGAAAGCAAGGCTCAAACCAATGAAGTAGTTCAGGGCCAAGGCCGCCACATACGGGCCGATGCTGCAGGCAAAGACCATGAACAGCGTTTTTGAATGTTGTTCGAGTCCCATGCTCTTGAGCACCACACCAGTGATCAATGCGATGATTCCGATGATGAACCCCGCGAAAAGAACTCGATTAACGTAGTACTCAACCGGTCCCTCTCGATACGGGTCGTACTCCAGATCACTCTGCAGGAACAGCACAACTCGATCGAGTGTCTCGATGACGTCTGGTGGCATGACGTCATTCACTTCCTTAGGCGACATGGGCAATCGTAACGTCGCTATCTCTTGCAACTCGACAGGCAGGTCACTCATCGCACGGTCAACGGACTTCGGCTCGGCGGAAGACTCAATCGCGTCGAATTCGATGACGCCGCGCTGCACCCCGATGATCAACGCAGCCAGCCTGTCTCGGCCCAGTCTGTCAACCATGGAGATGCTCTCCTCACCGCTTCGCAAGGATCTCATCCGCCGCCGCCACAATCGCCTCCGGCTCACTCATGCGGCCCGCGCCTTTGGTCCGGCACGCCTGCCAGCCTTCGTCGGGGCCGACGGTGTGAACGCCCAGCAGTTCCTTGAGCGTCTGGAGGTTTCGCGCGACGATCGGGCTGGCCCACATGTCGGCATTCATCGCGGGGGCGAGCAGCAGCGGCGTCCCCGGCTTGGCGGGGGATCGCGCATCGCCGTGCAGGCCGTTAGCCCCCGGCTCCGCCGGGGAGATTCCTTGCACTCCGCGCGGCAGGGCGCTGACGGTCAGCGAAACGATGTCATCCGTGAAGCCCGCGGCGATCTTGGCGATGATGTCCGCCGAGGCGGGCGCGAGGATCATCAGATCGCACCACCGCGCCAGGCCGATGTGCTGCGAATCGTGAAACGCCACGCTTTCCCAGATGCTGGTGACCACGGGCTGGCCGGAGAGCGATTGGAAGGTGAGCGGCGTGACGAACTTCGTCGCCGCGTCGGTCATCATGACGCGGACATTGGCGCCGGCTTGCACGAGCCGGCTGACAACGGTGGCGACCTTGTAGCACGCGATGCCGCCGCAGAGCGCGACGAGAATCTTGCGGCCGGCGAAGGGGCCGGGCGAGGTTGCGTCGGGTTGGGACGCGGAGCCTGACATGGGGATTGGAATCGGTCGATAGGGTGCGTCAAGGCTCGGCGCGGACGCACCAAGTTGGGTCTTCGTTCACGGCCATCGGCAATGCAAGCGACCGGGGCTTGCGCGGACTTCCGCCCCGGCTACACCCGAAAGAACTCTGGCGCCGGCAAGCGTTCGATCAATCCTCCGACTCTTCCACCGGAGCCCGCTTGCTCTTCTTCTCGTTCTCATCGGGGCCCATCTCGGCGACGATCTTGCCCTCGGCGATTTCCTGGATGACGATCTCCAGGTCGCCGCGGCCGCGACGCTCGACGAGGGGGCGGGCGCCGTCCAGAAGTTCGCGCAGGCGGTGCTGGATCAGGGCGGTCAGCTTGAACCGGCCACCGGACTTCTTGACGATATCTTCGCCTTTGAGAGCTTCGATCATGGGCATGGGCTCCTGGGTCTGGTTCGCTGGACACCACGTACTGGCGTTTGATCGCCTCGGTCGGGACAGGGTGGGCAGCAAAGCCCCACATGATAGCAGTCAGCGGTCCTCGCGCCAAGGCGGTGCATTGGCTGTTTTCCTGGGGCCGTCCCTCCGTTAGTCCCCGGCCCAGCGAGTGGGAGCTTTCTCCGGGTGGCCGGGGCTGAAGTCCGCGCAAGCCCCGGAACGGGCGCGCGGAGGCTCTGCGATTTCCCAATAGTCGTGATTCGCAAAAGCAAGGTGAATCGTTCCGGGGCATCCGCCGAGCCTACTGCCCCGGCCACCCGAAAATCTCTCGGCGCGGAGCCGGGGGCTGAGGGCGCGGGGTGTGCCAAATTTTCCGGGGGCTTGGTCCCCTCTCCCCCAGTCTGCTGGGG
>CAYRPN010000163.1:0-11288 GCA_964426135.1 uncultured Phycisphaeraceae bacterium
CCCGCCGAGACGCCCTCGGCGGGCAAGCCCGCCGGCTAAATGGGGGGACCGCCAAATCGCGAAGTTATTTCGGGCCCGTTCCTAAACGTTGATGACATCGCCGGCTCACGACGCCAGCACATCGCGCACGACCTTCGCGCCTTCCACGCCCGTCAATCGCTGATCCAGGCCCTGATACTTGAACGTGAGCCGTTCGTGGTCGCATCCGAGCGTGTGCAGGATGGTGGCGTTGAGGTCGTTGATGTGGACGGGATTCTCGAGAATGTTGTAGGACCAGTCGTCGGTCTTGCCGTACTCGAAGCCGCGCTTGGCGCCGCCGCCTGCGATCCAGGTGGTGAAGCATCGGCCGTGATGGTCGCGGCCGTGGTTGTCCTTGGAGAGAGCGCCCTGCGAATAGATCGTGCGTCCGAACTCGCCGCCGCAAACCACGAGCGTGTCCTCGAACATGCCGCGCTGCTGGAGGTCGCGAATCAGGCCGGCACACGCCTGGTCGATGTCCTTGCACTGGGCGCGGAGCTGGCCGGGCAGGCTGCCGTGCTGATCGAAGCCGCGGTGATAGAGCTGGATGAAGCGCACGCCGCGCTCAGCGAGTCGGCGGGCCATGATGCAGTTGTAAGCGAAGCTGCCGGGCTTCTTGGCGTCGGGGCCGTAGAGCTTGAGCGTCTCTTCGCTTTCCTTCGACACGTCGGTCGCCTCGGGCACGGACATCTGCATGCGGAACGCCATTTCGTACTGGGCGATGCGGGCCTGCGTTTCGGCATCGCCGAACTTGTCGAACTCCTCTTCATTCAGCTTGCCCAGCGCGTTGAGCATGTTGCGGCGCGTGTCGCGATCGACGCCTTCAGGATCGTTCAGATACAGCACCGGCGACGCTCCGCTGCGGAAGCGCACGCCCTGGTGCTGCGACGGCAGGAATCCCGCGCCCCACAAGCGCGCGAAAAGTGCCTGCTGCGAGCCGGAGCCTTTGCTGATCATCACCACATACGCGGGCAGGTTTTCGTTCATCGAGCCTAAGCCGTAGCTGAGCCAGGATCCCATCGAGGGTTTGCCCACCGTCTGCGTGCCGGTGTTGATGTAGGTCATCGCCGGGTCGTGGTTGATGGCCTCGGTGTTCATGCTCTTGATGAGGGTGATGTCATCGACGATGCCCGCGGTGTGCGGCAGGATGTCGGCATTGACCCACGTGCCGTGCTTGCCGAACTGCTTCATCTCGAACATGGGCGCGACGCAGGGGAAGTTCTTCTGCCCGCTGGTCATGCCGGTGATGCGCTGACCGCCGCGCACCTCGGCGGGCAGTTCCTTGCCGTGGAACTCGCGCATCTTCGGGTGGTAGTCGAACATATCGATGTGCGACGGGCCATCGGAGAGGAAGAGATAAATGACGCGCTTGGCGGTGGGCTTGAAGTGCGGCAGATGGGGCAGCCCGCCGACGCCGGCGGTGAGCGCCTTGCCCGTGGGCAACACCGCGGGCTTGTCAGGCGTGGCGCCGAAGGCCTGCGGGTTCAGCAGCGATCCGAGGCCCGCGGCGCCGAGCATGCCGGCCGAGCGCGTGAGCAGGTAGCGGCGGGAGATGTTTTCGATGCGTTCTTGAATGGGGTTCATGGTGATTTCCGATTTCGTCATCGCTTTCATCGTAGGGCAGGCATTGCCCACCGCGATGGAACTTGTGCGTGTTTCGTGGTGAGCGATGCCCACCCTACTTTTTCTTCGGCGTCCCTTCCTTGATCGCCGCGTCGATTTCCTTCTGTGCGGCGGCCATTGCCTTGCTGAGGTTGTCGAGCATGCCGGTCTCCGCGGCGGCGAAGACGGCGTCGAGGTTGGCGAGCGGTTGTTTCAGCTTCTCCTGAAACGTCGTGAGCTCTTCGCCCTTGAGCGTGGCGAGCATTTCGCGTGCCCCGTGCAGGCCGCGGCCGGCGTAGTAGCCCGAGTCCTTGACGCCGCCGTAGAACGGCTGCCGCGCTAAGGTGTGAGCGAGCGCGAAGCGAAGACGCAGGAACCGCAGGCCGTAGCCTTCGGGGCTTCCCTTGCCCAGCGGCGTCGCCATCGCCAGGATCGCGACGGTGATCTTGTCGCCGGGTTTGCACGGCAGCGGCGCGTTGCTCATCCACGCGGTCGAGGGCTGGTTGCTGGTGGACACGACGAAGTCCTTGGCCGTGGCGCGTTGCACGCCGCTGGCCATCGTGGTGCCCGCGGGCTTGCCGTTGATGTACGTGTAAATCTCCCACGCGCCCAGCGCGTTGCTCTCCACGCCGAGGTTGTAGCCGCCCTTGGGAATGGCGAACTTGCCGATCTTTTCAGGCACCGTGAAGCTGACGCGGTACCAGCCGGCGGCCGCGGGCTTGTCCTTGCCGAAGACTTCATACGGATCCTTCAGCACGGTCATCTTCGATTCATCAGCGTTCAGTTCGTGCAGCGAAGGCGTGAGCCCTTCGCGGAACTTCACGTCTCTGGCAATGTCGATCGAGTCGAGTTCGACGAGGCGGTTGATCAGTGCGGTGACATCGGTGGCGGTCTGGGCGCGGGCCGGAGGCGGCAGCATGACCACCGTCGCCAACAGCAAAAACGAAAGCATTCTCATGATGGCGTCTTCCAGTGAATGTTTAGCGACGGGGCTTGCCCCGCTTGGCATGGCGGGGCGGTGGAACGGGGCACGCCCCGTCGCTAAACGGGTGCATGGTCGACCAGCGCTCAATACTTCGTCAGCGTCGCGTCCATGTTCAGGATCGTCGTCGCCACCATCGTCCACGCGGCGTGCTCGGCGGGGTCGAGCTTGTCGTCGCGCGGCGATTCGCCGACCGCGATCACCTTCTTCGCTCTGTCCGGCGCGGCCTTGTATTTCGCCAGTTCCGATTCATACAACGCCGTCAGCGTCGCCAGCGCGGCTGCACTCGGCTTGCGTGAAACCGCCAGGCGATAGGCGAAGGTGATGCGATCGGCGGGCGTCGCGCCGCCTTCCTTGATCATGCGCTGCGCCAGCACGCGGGCCGTTTCAAAGAACTGGATGTCGTTCATCGTGTACAGCGCCTGCAGAGGCGTGTTGGTGATCGGCCGCTGCACCACGCACTTCTCGCGGGTCGGAGCATCGAAGAGCAGCATGCCCGGATGCGGCGACGAACGCTTCCAGAAGATGTACATGCTCTTGCGGAAGAGCGATTCGCCCTTGTCCTGCACGAACTGCTCGCCGGTGAGAGAGACTTCCACCCACAGCGTCTGCGGCTGGTACGGCTTCGTGCTCGGCCCGCCGATCTTGTCCACGAGCAGACCGCTGACGGAGAGCGCTGCGTCGCGGATGAAATCGCCCTGCAACCGGAACCGCGGCCCGCGCGAGAGCAGCACGTTCGTCGGATCCTTCTGCCGATGCTCCGGCAGCGTGCGCGACGACTGGCGATAGGTCGCGCTCATGAGCATCTGCTTGATGGCGCGCTTCTGGTCCCAGGGAGAAGAGATTTGGGATTTCGGACTTCGGATTTCGGATTTGTCCGCACCCTCCGTGCTTTCCCCTAGGCCCTTGGCCCTAGGCCCTAGGCCCTCTCCGTGCCCCATGAAATCCATCGCCAGCCAGTCGAGTAGTTCCGGATGGCTCGGCCAGTTGCCTTGCCCGCCGAAGTCCATGACGGTGTCGACGATGCCGCGGTTGAAGAGCATGGCCCACAGGCGATTCACGGTCACGCGAGCGGTCAGCGGATGCTGCGGCGACACCAGCCACTGCGCCATGCCCAGGCGGTTGGCCGGGGCGCCTTCGGGAAGGCGCGGGAACACACTGGGCACGTCGGGCTTGATCTCGGCGCTCTTGTCCGGCGACGCGTAGTGGCCGCGCATCAATAAATACGTGGCTCGCTTGGTGTCGGCCATGACCATGCTGGTGATGGTGCTCTTTTTCAGGCCTTCGATTTCCGCGCTGAGCTTGTTCTTCGCCCCGGCGAGCTTGGGATATTCCTTGTCCACGCTCGACAGGTAGTGGGCCTTGAGCGCTTCGACCTGTTGCGGCGTGCGCTTGTCGGCGGCGGTGAGCAGCAGCGGCGAGAGCGAGTCGGAGCCGGCGATCGCGCCGACCTCGGCGCCCGACAACGATCGGCCAAAGATGCGCACATCGTCGATGAGTCCGTTGAACGGAGCGCCCGGATTACGCCGGCCCACGTGCAGCGGCGCCTTGTTCTTGACGAAGCCCTTGAGCCCGTCCTGTTCGACGGTCCATTCCTGCTCCTTGCCGTCGAAATAAATCTTGATGCCCGCCGCCTTCGCGGAGCCGTCGTAGGTGGCAAAGACGTGCGTCCAGTCCTTCGCCTTCACCTGCGTCTTGGTCGTGACCTTGATCGCATCGCCGGGCCAGGCCGCGATGATGTGGACGGAGACCTGCCCGTTGCCGACGAGCAGGTCCCAGCCGCGGTGGGCGTCGGGATCATCCATCTTGGCGAGGATGGTGCCGTTGCCGGCATCGTCGGGCTTGATCCAACCGCCCAAGCTAAAGGTGTCGCCGCGATCAAAATCCGCCTGCTGACCAAAGTCCACGTAGGTGTTGCCGTTGGCGCGGAAGGCTGAGCCGACCTTGCCCGCCTCAAACTTCGCCTTGCCCTTGATCGCGCCTTTGCGCTCGGGCTTGATCGCGTCGGCGAGCTGGTTGCCTTTCACTTCATCGAGCGTGAAATGGAAAAGCATGTCGGCGGGCGCAGGCGATTTGCCGCCGGCCTGGGCCTTGCTGGCGGCTTCGGCGACCCACTTGGCGAAGGCGGGCTCGATGGTGTTTTTGTGGGCCTCGAGGTTCTTTTCGAGGTCCGCGAGTTGGCTCTGAAGAGCCGACGCCTGAGATTCCTTCACGGGGTCGGGCACGTTCACGATCGGGGCAGAGTTGCCGCCGCGGGTCTGCATGCCGTTGTCGGCGCTGACGTTGAAGAAGGCGTAAAACGCGTAGTACTCTTTCTGCGTGATCGGGTCGTACTTGTGATCGTGGCACTGGGCGCATTCCATCGACGCGCCCATCCACACATTGGCCGTGGTCTTGACGCGGTCCACGGCATACTCGACGCGGTATTCCTCGTCGATCGCGCCGCCTTCGTCGGTGGTGCCGTTGTTGCGGTTGAACCCCGAGGCGATCTGGCGAGCGATGGTCGTGGTGGGAAGCCAGTGCGATTTCGGATTGCGGATTTCGGATTGCGGATTTGAAATCGCAGTTTTGAGATTCGTTCCGTCCGCCCCCTGGCCCTTGGCCCCTGGCCCTTGGCCCTTCGTCCCTTCGTCCCTTCGTCCCTTTGTCCCTTCCCCCTGGCCCTTCTCTTCCCCCACCAGATCACCCGCGAGCTGCTCGACCGTGAACTGATCGAACGGCATGTTGTCGTTGTACGCCTTGATGACCCAGTCGCGCCAGGGCCACATGAAGCGCGGGCCGTCGGCGTGGAAAACGCTGGAGTCGCCGTAGCGCGCCGCATCCATCCACGCCAGCGTCATGCGCTCGCCGTACGCCGGCTTGGCGAGGTAGTAATCGACCACGCCCTCGTACCAGTTGGCGGTCGTGTCCGCGGCGAAGCGATCCAGTTCCGCCAGCGTCGGCGGCAGGCCGGTGACATCGAACGACACGCGCCGAACCAGCGTTTCCCGGTCGGCTTCAGGTGAAAGCGTCAGGCCTTCCTTTTCCAATCGCGCGATGATGAAGGCATCGATCGAGTTCCTCACCGCCGCCTTGTTCGCCGCGGAAACGTCGGGCACCGCGACCGGCGCGGGGGCGATGAACGCCCAGTGGCCTTCCCACTTGGCGCCCTGCTCGATCCATTTTTTCAAGAGCGCGACCTGCCGGGGCGTCAGCGTCTTCTTCGCCGAGGGCGGCGGCATTACCTCGTCCTTCTCCTTCGACGTGATGCGCTTCCACACCTCGCTGCCCGCCAGATCACCGGGCTTGATCGCGAAAACGTCGTCGTGCTTCGCCTTGGCGTCGGCCTCCACGTCGAGGCGCAGATCGCCCTTGCGATGCTTGGCGTCGGGGCCGTGGCAGGCCACGCAGTTGTCCGACAGGATCGGGCGGATGTCGCGGTTAAACCGCACGACATCGGGCAGCGGCTCCTCCGCAAAAGCCGGGCAGGCGAAGAATGCCGCGCTTGCCGCGGCCAGGGTCAGGGTTCGAAGTTTGGCGCTCATGGAAATTGCAAATCCCAGGGGTGAATCGTCGGCAACGACTATTGTAAGTCGGTGGTGCGCGGTTATGGCTGACGGGGCGATTGTGAAACCGTGGCGGTGTTCCAAGACGGAACCACAGAGACACGAAGGCACAAAGGTCAGGAAGAGAATCACAAGATGGACTTTTGACGAACCGAGCTTTCATCAATACGAGTATCAATTAGGAAAGCAGGAAAGCAGGAAAAGAGCCGAGAAACGCTGCATTTGGATTCCCGCCTTCGCGCTTTCCTGATTCGAACCATCGAGCGATTCAAATCATCTTTGTGTCCTTCGTGCCTTTGTGTCCTTTTATGGTTCACTCCGGCTTGTCGGTTCTCTCCGTGTCCGTCTCTGTCTCTTCCGTTCTCAGTGTTCTCGGTGTCTCGGTGGTCAATCTCCGTTCTGTTCGCTGCGAAACAGCGCACCGCCATTCACCTAAGCCGGCCAAGCCGGAAGGGCCAAGGGTAGAGGGCCAAGGGCAGAGGGATAAGAACTTCAATGCGCCGCGCGTAGAAGTTGCAGGATCAGAATCTATCCACCATCCCGCCGGCCTATCATGACTGCGTGCCTATTCCGATCTTAGCTGTCAGCCTGTACTGGCCCGCGATCTTTCTCGCCGCGATCGCCGGCTTTGCGCTTTTCATCCACTCCTGCTTGCGCCGTCGGGGCTGGAAGTGGAGGCTGCCGCTGGCGATTGCTTTGATGGTTGGGCCGTACCTCGCCGATCCGGTCCGGGTGCGGCTTTTCGAGATCGGCGAATCGCCGGTCAACGCGATGCTGCCCACCACGTTCCTGCTGATGGCGATGTCCACGGATTCCGACTGGCCCTATGGCATCGTCTTCGACCGCCTGCACAAGGCGCCGCCCCGGCACGCGATGTGGGATTCGCAGCTCGACCAGTTCGCCGGCTGGTGCGGCGAGTGCGTCGCGCTGAGCAGGAACAACGCCATGGCGAAACGCGGCGTGCAGATCGCCGGCACCCTGGCCGCTAAAGGCTGCGACGCAGCCATCCCGCCGCTGGGCGATGCCCTGATGCATCCCGACATGGCGGTGCGCACGCTGGCGATGGACCTGCTGATCGCGCAGGCACAGCGGGCCGGCTTCGCCCGGGAGCAACTGAAAAGAGCCGCGAAGGACGGCCGCGACGAAGCGACGCGGGAGCGCGCCGCGGAGTTCCTCAAAGGTCTGTGAAAAGGCAACGGACCGGCGCTTCGGCTGCAACACGCTCTCGCCCGGATTATTCGAGGCTTCAGAAGGAGCCGCGCACGAAGTAAGCGGTGTTCGCAGCGTTTTTGACGACCTAGACCTTCTTTCGCGGCCGGACAGGATGCGCGGGGCGTCCGTGTGAAAATGACGCGCGTGGAATCTGAAGAACCGCTTACTTCGTGCGCGGCTCCTGTGCAAGCTCATGAGTAATCCGCTCTCGCGATCGCCCGGCGCAGCGCGGCGCGGCACGGTGCAGCGATGCATCTGTCGCCAGCGCCAGGCCGATCCGCGCGATCAGCTTCGTGTTGGTCTGCGGGGAATCGAAACACCTCCAGAAAGAATCGTTGACCGCTGCATCCTCAAGGTTGATACTGCCTTGGTTGTCACCACCGCCCCCTCAGGAAGCCGGTCATGAACACAGCCGCCACATCGTCATCCCCCTTGGTCGGCCACCCGATTCAGCGTTGTTGGCGACATCCGTTGGCTGCATTCGCGATGGTTGCCGCCGTTCTCCATTTCCATTGGATGGTGCCCAACAAGGCATGGTCCGACGAGCCAGGCCGTCGCCCCAATATCGTTTTCGCCATCGCCGATGATTGGGGCCATCCCTACGCATCCGCCTATGGCGATCCCGTCGTGAAGACGCCGCACTTCGATCGCGTGGCGAAGGAGGGCGTGCTGTTTCGTAACGCCTTCATCGCCGCCCCATCCTGCTCGCCGTCGCGGGCGGCGATTCTCACCGGCCAGTGGCACTGGCGGTTGGAGGATGGCGCGAACCTGCACGGCTTCATTCCGCCGAAGTTCGATGTCTTTCCCGATCTGCTGGAAAAGAGCGGCTACGTCGTCGGCGCCACGAAGAAAGGCTACGGTCCCGGCAGCCTCGGTGGACGCCCGCGAAATCCCGCCGGGCCGAATTTCAAAACCTTCGACGAGTTCCTCGCCCAGCGCGACAAGAGCAAACCCTTCTGCTACTGGTACGGCAGCCAGGAGCCGCATCGGCCTTACAAACCGGGCAGCGGCAAAGACGCGGGCCTCGATCCGGCGAAGGTGATGCTCCCGCCGTTCTGGCCGGACAACGATGTGGTGCGCAACGACCTGGCGGATTACCTCGCCGAAGTGCAGCAGGCGGACGGCTATCTCGGCGAGTTGCTCGCGGCCCTGGAAAAGGCGGGCGAACTGGAGCGCACCCTCATCGTCGTCACCGGCGACCACAACACGCCCTTCCCGCGCGGCAAGGCGAATCTCTACGACCAGGGCACGCACGTGCCGCTGGCGATCCGCTGGCCTGGCAAAGTGAAAGCAGGCCGCGTCGTCGATGACTTCGTCAGCCTTTCTGACCTGGCGCCGACCTTTCTCGAAGCGGCGGGCGTGAAGCCCACCAGCGCGATGACCGCGCGCAGCCTGATGAATCTCTTGCTTTCGCAGAAGAGCGGCCTCGTCGATGCTTCGCGCGATCACGTCATCTTCGGCATGGAGCGGCACGTGCCCTGCCGCAAGATCGAGAGCGGCAAGCTTGCGGGCTATCCCTGCCGAGCCATTCGCACGCATGATCATCTGCTGATCCGCAACTTCACCCCGGACCGCTGGCCGGCGGGTGATACGAACGGGCTGGAAAAGACGGGCGCTCAGCCATTCACGGAAAAGGAACTGAGCAGCGAGACTCGCGTGGCGCTGGCGGACTGCGACAGCGGCGCGACCAAGGCGTGGATCGTGCTGCATCGCGAGGAGGCTACGGTGAAGCCGCTCTACGACT
This sequence comes from uncultured Phycisphaeraceae bacterium, assembly GCA_964426135.1. Classification (GTDB taxonomy): domain Bacteria; phylum Planctomycetota; class Phycisphaerae; order Phycisphaerales; family Phycisphaeraceae; genus CAYRPN01. The sequence goes on from CAYRPN010000163.1 coordinate 9,104, forward strand.
TGTGCTTCGGCAAGCGGCCGGCGATTGAGCTGTATGATCTGAAGAAGGACCCGCACCAGGTTCGCAACGTCGCCGACGCTCCGGCTTACGCCACGGTGCGGCGCGAGTTGGAGGCGAAGCTGACGGCCCAGTTGAGAGCCACGAACGATCCGCGCGTCAGTGACACGCCCGGCACGCCGCTGGATGAACTGCCGGTGAACGCACCGAACAAGGCGAAGGAGAAACCGAAAAACAAGGCGACCAAACCGTGAAGATCACCACCGTTTAGCGGTCGGGCCGAGTTCACCGGGGGGCGAGGCCCACCCGTGAGGTAAACGACAAATGACGAAATCTCAATGACGAATGAATGACGAAATCCCAATGACCGAATGGCAAACGACGGATGGCGGTTGCTGACATTTTCTTCAATCGATTGCGTTGGACCTCCAACAGGAGTCGGCCATTCGCCATTTGTCATTGGTTGATTCGTCATTCATTCGACATTGGCCATTTGGCATTCGTCATTAACCTCACGGGTGGGTCTCGTCCCCCGGTGAACTCGGCCCGACCGCTAAACAGGACGGACAATTCCAATATGCGACACATCACACCATGCCTGCTCGCACTCGCACTCGCTTTCGCTTCAATGGCGGCGACTCGCGCCGCCGCCGCGCCCAACGTCATCGTCATCCTTGCTGACGACATCGGCTACGGCGATTTGTCCTGCTACGGCGCCAAGGGCGTGAAGACGCCGCACCTGGACAAACTCGCGGCACAGGGCATCCGCTTCACCGATGGCCACACGCCGTCGGGCACCTGCACGCCCACGCGCTATGCCATGCTCACCGGGCAATACCCGTGGCGCAAGAAAGGCACGGGCATCCTCACCGGCGACGCGGCGCCGATCATCGACAGCGGCAGCACCACGCTCGCCTCGCTTTTCAAGGACGCAGGCTACGCCACCGGCGTTGTCGGCAAGTGGCACCTGGGTCTCGGTGAAGGCCCCGGCAAGACCGACTGGAACAAGGAAATCGCCCCCGGCCCGCGCGACATCGGTTTCGACTATTCCTTCCTCGTCCCCGCCACCGGCGACCGCGTGCCGTGCGTCTATGTCGAAAACCACCGCGTCGTCGGGCTCGATCCCAACGACCCCATCACCGTCAACTACAAGGCCAAGATCGGCAACGATCCCACCGGCAAGGAAGACCCGCAGCTCCTCACCAAACTGAAGCACAGCCACGGCCACGACATGACCATCGTCAACGGCGTCGGGCGCATCGGCTGGATGACCGGCGGCAAGGCAGCTCGCTGGGTTGATGAAGACATGGCGGACACTCTTGCAAAGAAAGCTGTCGAGTACATCGAGAAGAACAAGGACAAGCCGTTCTTCCTTTATTTCGCCACGCACAGCATCCACGTGCCGCGCGTTCCGCACCAGCGCTTCAAAGGCACGAGCGAACTGGGCACGCGCGGCGATGTGATTCACGAACTCGATTTCCAGATCGGCGAAGTGATGAACGCGCTCGATCGGCTCAAGATCGCCGACAACACGCTCGTGATTTTCTCCAGCGACAACGGCCCGGTGATCGACGACGGATACCAGGAAAACAGCGTCGCCAAGCTCGGCGATCACAAGCCCGCCGGCCCGCATCGAGGCGGGAAGTACAGCCTGCTTGAAGGCGGGCATCGCGTGCCGTTCATCGTGCGCTGGCCGGCGAAGATCAAGGCGGAAGCGGCAGGCGACGCCGGGGGCCGCACGAGCAGCGAGCTGGTGTGCCTCGTCGATCTGCCCGCCACGTTCGCCGCGCTGCTGGATCGCAAGCTTCCCAACGACGCCGCGCCCGACAGTTTCAACGTGCTCGACGCGCTGACCGGCGGCAAGAGCACGCGCGAGTCGCTCGTGCATCACGCCAACGGCCTGGCGATCCGCCGCGGCCCGTGGAAGCTCATCCCCGGCGGCGCGGCTGGCGCCAAGGCCAAGAACAAGGGACCCGCCGGCGACCAGCTTTACAACCTGACCGACGATCCGGGCGAGACGAAAAACCTGGCGGCGGACAAGCCGGAAATCGTTGCGCAGCTTCACACCCTGCTTGAGAAGACCCGCGACGCCGACCGAAGCCGTCCGTGATCGCTTTGGAGCCGTGCAAGATCAACTCCGCGGATTCGAATCGCTTCGCTCCCAGCCGGACGACTTGGAAAGTCGTCC
>CAYRPN010000164.1:0-11239 GCA_964426135.1 uncultured Phycisphaeraceae bacterium
ATCATGCAGTTCGCCCGACCCTCCCCTAACCCCTCCCTAAGAGGGAGGGGAATCGGAAACGGCCGATTCGGGAAGTTGTTTCGGTCACGATCCTGAGGGTCGCCGGGAACGTGGCCCTTCGGGCCACCGCTAAACGGTGATGCCGTCATCCTCACTTTTGCTCCTGACTTCTGACCGCTGACTTCCGTCCTCCTCCGCATGCCCACCAACCAACTCAACATGACGTCCGCCCTGCATCGGGGCGACAAGATCGACAAATACGACGTGGCCGAGCAGATCGGCGCCGGCGGTTTCTCCGTGGTGTGGAGGGCGCACGACAAACTTCTGGACCAGTCGGTCGCCGTGAAGCAACTGGTCGCCGACGGCACGACGGATGAAGACGCTTTCCGCGAGCGTTTCCGCAAGGAGGCCGCGATTCAGAAGAAGGTCAGCCAGAGCCACAAGAGCCTGGTGCGGGTAATCGATTTCATCGAAGAGCCGCGCGGCATGTTCATCGTGATGGAATACGTGGACGGCATGAGCCTGGAGCATCTGCTGGCGTCCAACCCCGGCCCGATGGATGTGAAAACCGCGCTGGGCATCGCAGCCGCCACCGCGCTGGCGCTGGGCGGCATCCACGATCAGGGCATCATCCACCGCGACCTGAAACCCTCCAACGTCCTGCTGCCCAAGCAAGGCGGCTTGAAGTTGTGCGACTTCGGCCTGTCCACGCTGATGGCGGATCAGGAACAGCCGGCGGTCGGCACCGTGCGCTACATGGCGCCGGAGCTTCTCCTGAATCAGAAGGCGGACGGCCGGGCGGACCTGTATTCGCTGGGCTTCATGCTGTACGAGATGCTTCTGGGCCGAGCGAATTTCGAGGACGCGTTCAAGGTGGTGCTGCGCGATCAGCGCAACCAGTCGCTGCGCTGGATGAAGTGGCACACGAACTTGAAAGTGAAGGCGCCGCCGCTGCGGCAGTACGTGCCGACGATTCCCCAGCCCATCGCCGAACTGGTGGAGCGCATGATCGAGAAGGACCCGGGCCAGCGCATCGCCACGGCAGGCCAGCTCATCGACGCGATGAAGCGGCAGTTGTCCGGCTCGCCCGCCGGCGCCGCTGCCGCGGCTCCCGCCCTGGCTGGCGGCTCCACGCCGCTGACCGCGCCCGGCGGCGACAAGACTGCGCGGATTCCCAAGAAGAACAAGCTCGTCTACATCATCGCCGGCACCGTCCTGCTGTGGTCGGTCATCGGCATCGGCTGGCTGCTGTACGACCAGTCGCAGAAGAACAAGGTCAAAGCGGCGGCCGAAGCCATCGTGATGGATGATTACCGCGCCGCCCAGGAACTCTTGAAAAAGGAAGAATGGGACAACGCCCAGCGGGCATTTGATTCCATCCTCGACAATCACCGCGGCCACTTCCAGATGGGCGTGCCCGTGTACGGCAACCGCCGGGTGCCGCTGGAAACCGCGTCCAAAGCGTACGGCCATTTCGCCGCCGCCATGATTCATCGCAACGCGGGGCGATACCAGTTGTCCGTCGCCGAGTTCACCAAGGCGGAGGAACTGGAAGTCATCAACCGCACCACCCTGAGCAAGGCATTGGAAGACGCTCAGCGCGGCCTGATGTACCAGAACATCGAAGACAAGATCAAACGCTATCTCACCGAGGACAAGCTCGGCTACGCGCAGCTCGAGCACACCAAGTTCATGCGCGACAGCGGCAAGTCGCTCACCGGCGAACAGCGCGAGCACTGGCTGAGCATCGGCCAGCAGATCCAGGCCCAGATGGACGCCAAGGAAGCCGCGGAAGTGCTCGACCTTTCCGGCAAGGCGGAAGTGTCCGGCGACCGCGCCCGGGCTGTGGAAATCATCGAGGACTGGGTCCGCAAGAATCCGGACAAGGACAATCGCGCGATCAAGAACAAGCTCGGCAGCCTGCTGGGCGAGGCGAACTTCGACATTCTCGTGGACCGCGCCAAGGCAGCCGTGCAGAACGGCGACCTGCCCCGCGCCATCGACAGCTACACCCAGGCCATCGCCGCCAACACGATCAAGGCGGAGCAGATGAAGTTCCCCACCGAGGTGCGCAAGCTCAAGAGCAAGCTGGCGTTCGCCCTGGGCGTCAAGGCGAAGGAAGGCGGGCGCATCGACGATGCGATCAAGTACTGGACCGACGCGGCGGCGGAGGATCCGGCCAACCCCGATCCGCCGCGCGAACTTTCCGCACTGGATAACGCCGCCAAGATCGCGCAGCTCAAGCGGCAGGCGGTCGCGGCGTTCGACAACAAGGAATACGACAAGTCGATCAACCTCTGGAAAGAGCTGCGCGACAAGTACAACGAAGACCCGGCGACGATCGCCGGCGAAGTCGCCAAGTGCGAACTGGAACTCGCCAAGCAGGCGCTGGAGAAGGCCTGGGCCTCGGAGAATGACGAGGCGGCGGTGAAGGCGGCGGATGCGGTGACCGCGCTGGACGCGGGCAACGAGCGTGCCAAGTCGATTCGCGAGCTGATCCAGACGCGCAAGCGCTTCCTCGCCGCCGTTTCATCGGGCGACAAGGCCAAGGAGCGCGGCGAGTACGGCGAAGCCAAGCGCGAATACCGCGAAGCCCGCAAGATCGCCAGCACCATCGCCGACGCCCTCATCAAGGACGAACTGATGGCCAAGGCCAACGCCCAGCTCGATGAGGCGGAGTACATCGACAGCTTCACCAAGGCGAAAAAGTGCTTCGAGCTCGACCAGCTCAACGAAGCCCTCGGCTGGGCCAAGGGCGCCGTCAAGACCAAGGCCACGCCCGAGGCCAAGGCATTGCTCGCCAAGATCGAAATCGCCAACGCACGCAAGCAGTCTCAAACGGAAAAATGACCATGCTTCAACCACGCGCCTCACGCCCCGCGAGCACCCGACGCCTTGCGGGCAATCGTCGTCGCGGCATCGTGCTCATCATGACTCTGCTGGCGGTGATCCTGCTGGCGGGGATGGTGATGTTCGTGATCAACCTGGGCCGGAGCACGACCCGGCGCATCGTGGTGCAGAACGCCGCCGACTCAGCCGCCATCAGCGGCGCGGGCTGGGTGGCGCGCTCGCTGAACACGGTGTCGATGAACAACGTGAACATGGCGATGCTGCTGACGCTGGTGGATGTCGTGGACGCCCTGCCCGACGCCACGCGCATCACCATCAACGAACATGAGGCCACGGTCAAAGCGATGCGGGCCACCAGCGGCATCTCCGATTCCTGGGTGCGCGATCAGATCAACGACCTGGTGGATGAACTGAACGGCGAGCTGGCGATCCTCAAGCCCATGAACGACCAGTTCAATTCGTACGACGTCCGCAACGCCACGTTCTACAACGGCCCCAGCGGGCGCGGCCAGTTCTGGGCCGCCATGGAAGGCCTCGATGAACTGAATCAGGCGACGATGGAAAAACTCGGCGAACTGGCGCAGATCAACGCCCGCGCCGGAGGCGAGGCAAACCTGGCCCGCGTCGAAGGCAGCAAGGCGGCGTTCCTCGCGCCCGTCCTGCCCCAGATTCCCTGGCAGCGCGGACAGTTCGACGATTTCCAGCGGCCCGTGCTCAACGGCCTGCTTCCGGACAAGATCGACAACAAAGAGTTCAACCGCGGCCCGTGGGATACGCTCTACGGTTTCCGCCAGCTCATCGGCGGCGGGCCCATCGGTTACTGGGTCGGCGGCGGCGGCGGGCCCCCGGCATCGAGCGGGCGAGGCAGCGTGCCCATCGGATCGGGCGCCGGCGGCGGCGGCGGCGGCGGCGGGCACTTCGTCCAGACCGGCTACACCGAGCCGCACGCCTACCAGGTCCACGGCTTCTACGGCTGGCTCATGGCCAAGATCCACCACTTCGCCAGCGAAAATCTCCCGCACGGACGCTTCACCTATTGGCACGACCGCCTCTCCTCCATCAAGTTCCGCTACCTCTGGCCCGGCACCGGCCCGCAGTTCCTCATCGATCCGGAATTTGAAACCGATTTCAACAAAGCCGTGCAGATCGCCACCGACGACCCCAAGAAGATCAAGGAAACCTGGTTCATCGCCGTCGAAATGAAGAGCAAGTACGAACGCGGCAAGAGCGGATTCCTCTCGCCGGGCAGCTACAGCTTCTTCGTCTCCAGCGGCCAGAGCGACCGCAATACGCCCCGCACCGTCCGGATGAACGGCTGGGTCGATCCTCGCCCCTGGGAGCCGCCCGCCAAGAAAGTCGGCGAGCACGCCTGGCGCGACGAGTGGGAGTACACCACCTACTTCGATCCGACCATCGGCATCCAGGCGATCCGCGGCGCCAACGGCGCCTACGTCGCCCAGAAAGCCTACCGCATCGACACCTTCATCTTCATGGGCGTGAACATCGGCGAGGAATTTGAAGTCCGCAACCCCAACAACTTCACCAGCAGGAGCGGGCTGCCCGCGCCGACGGATCTCGACCACGCTCAACTCTCGCACGACAACGCCCAGGCTCGCCGGGATAAGCTCAACTTCCTCGCCATTGCCCAGGTGCATGACGCCGCCATCGCCTGGCCCAGCCGGTTCACGGGACTGAAGCCATATCCGTTCCAGGTGGGCGTGGCCCAGGCGCATGTGTTCAACAACCACTCGTGGGACCTGTGGACGCAGATGTGGGAAGCGCAGCTGCGCCCGACGGACCACTTCGACCACTGGGCCGGCGTGCTGGAATCCACCGGCGGCGACCTGCCCGCCGAGGTGCCGCCGCAACTGGCGGAAGAAGTCGCCAAGTACCTGAAGAGCATCCGCGCGATGTCGGATTTGTGGGACGATGCCGGCACAAATCAGTGAGTTGGCGCTCTGGGCATGGGGGCTTAAGCCGCCCTGCCGATGCACCCCGCGATCCCGTTTCGATTGAACCAGATTCGAGTTCCAGTATTTCACTGAATCGAGCATCCCATGACCAGCTCATTCAAACGCACCAACCGCCGTTGCCGCGGCACCGCCATGGCGGAGACTCTGCTCGCCCTGCCGTTCCTGCTGCTGATCCTGCTCTTCGTGCTGTACTTCGGCCGCGAGTCGGTGCGAGTGGAGCGCACGCACATGATGGATCGCTACGAAGCGTGGCGGCAGGCGGGGCACGGTCCCGGCCCGCATCCGGACGATGTCCGCGGCCACCCGCAGATGAATGACGCCTTCTTCGCCGAGCACGCCGATTCGCTCGGTTTCAGCAGCAGCGGCGCCTTCCCCGACGCTGCCGCGCGGGAGTGGGAGCAGGAAGCGGGCAACCGCTCCGACGATGCCGGCGAACTGGCGCGGATGATGATCGAGAACCTGGCGGGCGGCCGGACGGTGCACGCCTCCAGCACGCACACCACGACGAACAAGCTCCTGCAGCAGTTCAACGGCCCGGCCCGCGCGACGCACACGACGATGGACCACGACTGGAAATTCGTCAACGGCATCGGCCGGCGCGGCGGCGCGTGGGACCAGCGGGCGCCCTATGCGTCCAACCTCGGCTCCCTCCGCGACGTGTTCTACCAGGAGTTCGACACCGCCTTCGCCGCCATGACCGGCAACCCCTTCGCCGCCGCCGTGCGCAGCCTGTACCTCTCGCATCCGGAATATCGCGGGCCCAACATCGACCCGGCGCGCGGCAGGTGAGTCGTGCGCTTCAGCAAGTAAAGAGATCGAAAGGCGCGCGCCGCGAAGCGTAACGGGCCTTGGCGTAGGGTGCGTCAAGTCCGCGCGGACGCACCAAGTTGCGTCTCCGTAGTGCGTGGTGCGTCCGCGCCAAGCCTTGACGCACCCTACGTCGGAGCCGATGCCGCCCCGCGCACTCCTCTCAACACGGCACCTTCGCACTTCTCACTCCGCACTTCTCCGTTCCCACTTTTCATTTCGCATTTTTCACCTTGCACTTCGCACTTCTCACTTTGCATTTCCCCTTTTCACTTTTCACTTTGCATTTCCCCTTTTCACTTTTCACTTTTCACTTTGCACTTTGCACTCCCCTCCTCCCTCCGTCCTCCTCCCTTCCCCCGCCTCCCCCCATCACAGGCATTCCCCTATCGCCTCATCGCCCGCTCCCTGATTGAAACCGGCCTTGAAACAAGCGAAATATTGAGAGTGCATTTGTCCGTACGCACGCCCCGCATCAGGCTTGGGAGCTCGCGACATGGTCTCACACACCTATTGGCTGGCCATTCTGGATGGAAGGCACTGCTGCCTGCACAAGGCGACCGTCACGCGGCGCGGCGGCTGCCGGATCACGTCCGTGGGCGAGATCGACAACCACCAGCCCCCGGTCGAACACGGTCGGCCCTCAATGCTCGACTCGCGCCTGGGCCACCACACCGCCGCTCCCAACCATGAAGCCGAGGAGCACACCCGCCGCTTCGCCGCCGAAGCCGCCGACTGGCTCTGCGCTCAGGTCAAGGAGAATCATGCCGACCGTCTGGCGGTTTGCTGCGAATCGCGGATGCTCGGATACCTTCGCAAGGCCTCTCCCACCTGCCTGAAGACCATCGTCGATGAGTACGACGTTGATCTCGTCGCGATCCGCGCCAGCCAGCTCGCCGAGCATCCCCTCGTCCGGCGCATCGTGGGACTGGACCACTCGTGAGATGCAGGGAGTATGCTGTGCGCATCGCATGTCGCGACATCAGGAATCAGCCGTGCGCGAGCTTTCGCTTCTGCAACACATCTATGCCGCCAACGCCAAGCTGCCGCCGCGCGTCACGCTGCCGCCGGGCGACGACATGGGCGCGGTGATCGTCGGGGGCAACGGGGGCAACGGGGGCAACGGGGGGGCCGGCGAAACCGTGCTGGTCACCGTGGACCAGATCGCCGACGGCGTGCATTTCGATCTTGCCACGACGCCGCTGTGGAAAATCGCGCGCAAGGCGATCACGCGGAATCTCTCCGATGTCGCGGCGATGGGCGCCGTTCCCGCGGCGGCCGTGGTCGCCGGCGTCCTGCCGCGCGGCTTCGGCGAATCCAGAGCCAACGAGCTTTTCGATCACATGCGCCAGGTCGCCGCGCAGTACGACTGTCCGCTCATCGGCGGCGACATTTCCATGTGGACGCACCCGCTGCTCCTGTCGGTGACCGTGCTCGCCGAGCCGCGCGGCGTCGCGCCGATCCTCCGTCGCGGCGCCAAGGTCGGCGATGTCATCTGCGTCACCGGGGCGCTGGGCGGAAGCATGGTGCCGATCGAAATCGAGTCCCGCCCGCCCGGCGCGGCGTCCCCCGGCGGCCTGTCCAATGAGTATGTGCATCACCTGGAGTTCGAGCCGCGCCTCACCGTCGCCCGCCACCTCGCAAGCCATGCGGACATCCGCCCCAACTGCATGATCGACCTGAGCGACGGACTGGGGAAAGACCTGGCGCACCTCTGTCGCGCGGCGACGGAGCTTTCTCCCGACGGCCTCACCGCCGCGATCGAACTCGGCAAACTTCCTCTCAGCCGCGCCGCCCATGAAGCCAGCCGCCGCGACGCAAGGCCCGCATGGCAGCACGCCCTTGGCGATGGCGAGGACTACGAACTGTGCTTTACTGTTGCCCCGGAAAAGGCAGCTCGCCTGCCGCGCGAAATCGACGGCGTGCCCATCACGGCGATCGGTGTCATCATGCCTCCGGGCGATCCGCGCATCACGCTGATCCATCCCGATGGCTCGCGACAACCGATGCCGGAACTGGGCTGGGAACACCACGATTGATGGCGGAAATGCCCGCGTGACCCGCCGTTAGCCCCCGGCTCCGCCGGGGGAATCGCGCGGCAGGCACACGAATATCGACGGCGCAGCCATCACCAGGTGCCGCCACTCCTTCAGTGCCGCCAAATGTCAACGAGCGCAAGCAGGCGCGCAAGGGAGACTCAGGCAACCGCTCGCTTACGCGTCGCGGCACCGACAAGCCCTCGATTCACCGCGGAAGGTGGAACCTCGCCGCGATCTTCCCCCGGCGGAGCCGGGGGCTAACGGACGGAAAGCACTCTCATGCCGGCTCCGCCTTCGATCACTTGTTCCATGGCATCTTCGCCAAGCACATCGCCATGCCGCAGGTGTCGGTGATGCCGGCGAACATGAGGCCCGCGCCCACGAAGCCGCTCAGCCCCATGAACCACGGATGAACGACCGCCGCGAGGATGACGCCGACAAGCACCAGCGCCCCAGCGGCGATGCGCACCTGTCTTTCAAGCGAGATCACCTTTCGGCTCGCCGCGGCGCGTTCGACGGGCAACCCCGCGACGACGCAGCCCTGCGTTCCCTCCGCGACGTTGACGACATTGAACCGGCCAGCGATTTTCTCGCATGCCATCTTGCCGCGCGCGCCGGACTTGCAGATGAAGTAGAGCGGTGCGGCGGGCGAGCCGAGGTTGCCGTTGGCCTGCGGAAACGCCTTGCGGATCGCGTCTTCGCTGAGTTGGTCCAGCGGAATGTTCACGGCCCCGCGCACGTGAACCTCCCGATATTCGGCGGGCGTGCGGACATCGATCAGCGCGATCGTCGCGCCTTGATTGAGCTCTTGTGCGAGTCTGGTTGGCTGGATGGTCTGAAGGGTCATGGCGAATCTCCGAGGGGTAAGGAACAGGGCGAAATAACTTGGCGAATTGGCGGTTCCCCATTTAGCCGGCGGGCTTGCCCGCCGAGGGCGTCTCGGCGGGCAAGCCTGCCGGCTAAATGGGGAACTTATTTCGGTCCCGTTCCTAAGCGGGTACGGTGGGTTGGGGCCGCGCCGCCACCGCGTCGCCGCGGGATTTCGCGCCGCCGCTGAGCGTGTACACCGCCGCGAATCCGTTCTGCTGAAGAATGCGGGCGGCCGCATAGCCGCGAACGCCGGCCGCGCAGATGACGACCGTCGCACGATTCGGATCGAGCTCCTGCATGCGGGATCGCAGGGCATCGAGCGGAATGTTCACGGCATGCTCGACGTCGGCCAATGGCTGATGCTCCACTTCAGCGGACGTGCGCACATCGACGACCTGATAGGCGCTCAGGTCGTCGCCCGGCGCGACAAAGCGCGCCAGCCCATCGAGCTGATTGCTCGCGACGAAACCCGCCATGTGAATCGGATCCTTGGCGGAGCCGAAGGGCGGCGCGTAGGCGAGATCGAGGCCCGCCAGATCGCGCACGGTGGCGCCGAAGGTCATCGCCGTGGCGATCACATCGATGCGTTTGTCGACGCCATCCTGCCCGATGATCTGCGCGCCGAGCACTTTGCCCGAGTCCGGCGCGAAGATCAGCTTGATCGAAAGCGGCTGCGAGCCGGGGTAGTAGCCCGCATGATGCCGACCATGCACGATGATGCTGGCGTGCGGGATTTTCAGGCGTCTGGCGACGCGCTCGGTCAGGCCGGTAAGCGCCGCGGTCAGGCCGAAGACGCGAACGATCGCGGTGCCCATCACGGGCTTCATCGTCGCGGCCCGGCCGGTGGCCGCATGTTCGCCGGCGATGCGGCCGGAACGGTTGGCGGGACCGGCCAGGGCGATGCGCATGCGGCCGTTCGTGGGACCGTGGGGATATTCGGCGGCATCGCCGACGGCGTAGATGTCCGGATCATTCGTCTGCATAACGTCGTTGGTGGCGATGCCGCCGGACGCGCCGACGATCAGGCCCGCGTCGCCGGCGAGTTGGGTGTTGGGCCTGACGCCGATGCCGATGATCACGGCATCCGTTTCAACGCGCGCGCCGCCGGCCATTTGCACCGCGCAAGCGCGGCCGTCTTCCACGTCGAATCCCGCCACGTTGTCGCCGAGAATCAACTCGACGCCGGCCCTGCGGAGTTCAACAGTCAGCGGCTGCGCCATTTCCGGATCGAGCAGCGTCATGACCTGCGGCTGCCGCTCGATGAGCGTAACCTTCACGCCGGCGGCCACGAGTTGCTCGACCATTTCCAGGCCGATGAAGCCGGCGCCGATCACGGTGACATGCCGGGCCTTGCGATGCCCGGCCACTGCGGCCTTGATGCGATCGGTGTCGGCAAGATTGCGCAGGGTGAACACATTCGATGAATGCACGCCCTCCAACGGCGGCACCACTGGCGCCGCACCGGGGCTGAGGATCAGCTTGTCGTAGCGCTGCTCGTAGGAATCGCCGGTGGCGTGGTTGTGGACGCGGATCGTTTTGAGTTGTCGGTTGATCCCGGTGACTTCCTGGCGCGTGCGCACATCGATTCGGAATCGCTCGCGCAGCAGTTGCGGCGAGGCGACGAGCAGTTTGCCGCGCTCCTCGATTTCGCCGCCGATGTAGTACGGCAGACCGCAGTTGGCGAAGGACACGTGTTCGTCCTTCTCGAAGAGAATGATGTCGGCGTGTTCGTTGGTCCGCCTGGCGCGGGTGGCCGCCGACGCCCCGCCGGCGACGCCGCCGATGATGATGATGGTAGTGGTGGTGGATTGCATGAGTGATCCCTTGTGTGGGTGGCCTCATGCTCTTGGAGACATGGTTGCGCGGCGGGTTTCAGAATGAGTTGCCGATGTTCACCATTTCAATTTCGCAACCAGAAACAGGGCGATGCCGGGCAACCAGAGAAGTATGATGGGCGGCAGCCACAGGAGCCGATCGATCGTGAGCGTGTATTCGACAACGGCGGAGCAGGAGAAGAAACGCGGCTCATCCGACACTTACTCACCTGGCAACCGTTGAATAGAGCGCACCGCAGTGTCGTCAGAGCTGGAGCATTGTCAGAGCCGGAGCATTGTCAGAGCCGGAGTCTGTGACTCCGGTCGGATTGAAGCGGCTCAATGCCGCTTCAATCCGAATTCGCGCCCTGCATTCCCGGTTGAATGTGCGTCTACCGCGTCGAGCTTCGCCTCGCCTGACTCGATCCGGCTCGGCGAAACGGAGTCGCAGACTCCAGCTCTGACAAGGCATGGACGTATTCGCCGGATGAAACAGAAATGTGACCACCAGCGCGAAGAGATGCCAGCGATGTATGGGCCGCTCCGTCAGGCCTGCCACCCGCCGTTGTCCGGGGGACTGCCGCTGGGCGGGGTTGCCTGCTGGGCGGGTGGATGATCGCCGGGACCGATGCCTTTGAGTTTCATCTCGGCGAGTTCGCGGCGGTTGATCTTGACGTCTTTGGGGAAGTCGAAAGAAAGGCGGACCTTGTCGCCGTGGACAGCCACGACGCGGATGACGCCGACCGGGTTGGCCGGGTCGCCGATGACAATTTCTTCGCCGACGCGTCTGGTAAGGGCCAGCATGTGCAGGGACTCCGTAAGCTCCGTGCTTTCGGGACCGGGGACGACCGGCGAAAACCGGGTGCGACCGGGGGCGACCGGGGGC
>CAYRPN010000165.1:0-11141 GCA_964426135.1 uncultured Phycisphaeraceae bacterium
TGGGAAATCCCGTAACGTTCCGCCGACTTGACAAAGGCTTGTTCATAGATGGCACTCGGCGTATTGCCGAAGCACTTGACGCGGCGCACTTGGCTCTTCACTTCAATCCACGCGCTGCTCCATCGCCTTCTCCATGAAGATCACATCCCAGTAGCGATCGAACTTCCGGCCCACTTCGCGGAAGTGGCCGACGGTCTCGAAAAAAAACCGCTCGTGCAGCTTGATCGACGCATCGTTCGGCACGGTGATGCCGGCATAGGCGCGGTGAATGTCCTCCGGCGCCAGCGCGGTGAACAGCGCGTGATAAAGCTGGCCGCCGAAGCCGTGACCGGTCTGGTCGTGCCGCACATAAACGCTCGTTTCGACGCTGGTGTCGTACGCGGCCTTGGTCCGGAACTGCGAACTGCACGCATAGGCAATCACCTGTCCCGCCAGTTCGCCCACGAAAAGCTGGTGGCGACCGGTCGGAAGGTAGTGCTCGAACCACTCGCGACGAGTGTCGATGGTGTACGGCTCCAGATCGAAAGTGATCGGCGTGGTGCGGATGTAGTGGTTGTAAATATCGACGATCGCGGGCAGATCCCGCAGTTCGCCGTGACGAATCATGAGTTGGGTGGACATGGGTGTTTCTAGTTCCTGGTTTCTGGTTTCGGATTTCCGGCCCCCTCTCCCTCCGGGAGAGGGCTGGGGTGAGGGCCGGTCAAGCTTGGGCCGGTGCTTTCATTGCGCATGCGATCTTGCTGACTCGGCGTTGACTCGCAAATCCACTCGCATTCGCCGCAGATTTTTGGCCAATCAATGCGATATCAGGAGTTCGTTGTTGCCCGGCCCTCACGCTAACCCTCTCCCGGCTCCCGGTGAGGGAGAGAGGACCGGATTGTCTAATCCTTCACTTCCACAATCTCCGCCTTCATCGCGTTCAGGTCGAGCAGCGCCACGGTGCATCGATCGGTCAGCCAGCCGCAGCATTCACCGGGATTGAGGAAGAGCTGGCCGTTCTTCGTTTCGTTGACGATGCTGTGGGTGTGGCCGGTGATGATGACGCTGGCGTCGGCGTAGTCGGCGGGCTTGATCCAATCGATGAAGTGGTTCATCACGATGGTCTTGCCGGAGAGTTTCACTTTCACCAGGCCGTCGACGATGTTCGGCAGCACTTTCTTCAAGCCGACGCGTTCGCCGTCGTTGTTGCCGAAGCAGCAGTGAAGCGGAATCGAGAGCACCTCCGGCGCGATGAGCTTGGCGGCGAAGGGCGCGACGTAATCGCCGGCGTGGAAAATCGCGTCGACTTTCAGCCGTTGAAAGAGCAGGACGGCGCGACGAAACGTGGGCAGGCGGTCGTGCGTGTCGCTGATGACGCCGATCTTCATGAGGTGCTCCTGGCGATTGCGGGTGGCTGAAGCTCACCGCGGATAGTGCGGATGATGATAATGAGAAAACAAATGTCGAAAAGTGGCTTAATCGTGTGCTAGTTGTTTTTGTTCCCGATGGCCTCGATTCATCCGCGCCATCCGCGTCATCCGCGGCGGATCGGCCGACATTCATCGGCGGCATTCAAACTCGTCGCTTCTCTATAATGCCTTCATGCAGGTCACCTGTAAAAGCTGCGGTGCTTCGATTCACGCGGACGACATCAATCTGCAGACCGCGCTGGCCAAGTGCCGGTACTGCCACGGCGTGGTTTCGCTGCATGAGCATTTGAGCAGGCCGACCGTCGCCGCTCCGGTCGCCGGGGCCGCGAAGCGCGGCACGGTCACGCGGCCGAGCAGGTTTCAGATCGAGGAACTGCCCCGCGAGATGGTGATTCGTTACCGCTGGTGGACGCCGGTGGCGATCTTTATGGTCTTCTTCTGTGCGATCTGGGACGGATTCCTGTTCCTGTGGTACGGCGTGGCGATGGAGGAAGGCGCGCCCCTCATCATGCTGATCTTTCCGCTGCTGCACGTGGCGGCCGGGGCGTTCATCACTTACCTGACGATCTGCCTTTTCGTGAACTCCACCACGATCCGTGCCGAGACTGATGCGCTGACCATCGCGCATGGGCCGTTGCCGTGGCGCGGCAATCGCACGCTGTTCCGCGCGGATGTGAGGCAGTTGTTCTGTCGCGAGCACATCAGCAAGAGCAAGAACGGCACGCACGTCACGTACGAATTGCTCGCCGTCGGCGCTGACGGCGGGCAGGTTCGCCTGATCCGAGGCCTGACCGATCCGCACGAGGCGCTGTTTCTGGAACAGGCGATCGAGAAACGACTGGGCATCCGCGATGAGCCGGTCGCCAGCGAGTTGCCCAAGTGATGTCATTTCCGTGCGTCTAGCTTCAACCTCGCACGGGTAAGCTCCGAAGACTCCGCTTACCCGTGGCACCCAGCATCGCCAGAGACCTGGCTGACACCCTCACGCGAAAGGCTTGTGATGTTTCCATTCCTTTCCGGCCGCTTGTGACTACAATGCAGCGTCTGCCCGGAACCCATTCATGGCCCTTTACACGTTCCATCGCATTCTCATCGCCGCCGCGATTTTCTTTGACTTCATCTTCACGCTGTTCTGCGTTCGCAAGTTCAACGCCAACGGCAATCCGGTTGAACTCGTCTGGGGCGGGCTGGCCACGCTGATTGTCGTGGCGCTGGTGGGCTACCTGATCGTGTTCAACCGCAAGACCGCGATCCTGCAGGCCTCCCTCGATCAGGCGTTCCTCTGCCCCAACTGCCGGTACGATCTGCGCGGCAGCATCCAGGGCAAGCAGGCGGTTTGTCCCGAGTGCGGCACGACGGTGCCGATCGGCTTCCGCCGGAATGCGGCTACGGTGTGAGCGCCTCGCCGAGTGCGCTCATTTCGCCCTATCATGCCCGCATGAGCGATCGACTGACCAAACTGGAAAAGCTTCACGAGGGCGATCCGAAGGATCCGTTTCTCACCTACGGCATCGCGCTGGAGCACGGCAAAGCCGGCCGCTTCGATGACGCCATCGCCTGGCTCGACAAGACGCTGGCGAATGATGCCAGGTACGCCTACGCCTATTTTCAGAAGGCGAAAATGCTGGAGCAGAAAGGCGACACGGAGGCTGCCAAGGACGTGCTGCGAATCGGCATGCCCGCGGCACGAGCCGGCGGCGACGCACATGCGGCGGAGGAGATGATGGGGTTCCTTGAGTCGCTGGGGTGAGGGGCGCGGTTCGCGAAGAGGCTGAACCGTAAGTGATGTCCCATGAAATGGCCGGTGATTTCTTCCGCTCTTCGAGAGGACGCGAAACGGGGACGATAAACGCATGCGGATGCGAACGGCGTCGATGCTCATTTCGCCTTGCCCGCTTCTTCCAGTCGCTTCACAAACTCCGCATGCTCCGGCGTCGTCAGGCCCTGCTGCAGAACCGCAAGCACCTTGGGCAGGTCGCCGGCGAGCATGGCCTGGTCGTCGAGCCAGAGACCGGGGAACACCCGGCTCTTGTACAGGTTGTCGGCTTTGGGCAGCGGATCGAACCGGCCTTCGTTCAGGATGAACCAGTCGATCGCCTTGTCCGCCACGCGCCAGACGACGTACTCGCGAACACCGTGGCGGCGGTAGACCTGGAGTTTAGAATGCATGTCGATGCTGACGCTGGAGATGGCGACTTCCGCAACCAGTTCGGGCGCACCGACAAGAAACCGATCTTCGCCGATCTTGCTCTGGCCGCCGTGCGTGGCCTCGATCCGCAAGTGAATGTCCGGCTGGGGTTCATTGATCTGGTCTAGCCGCGCGGTGGCATCGCCGCTGCAACGTACCGACGCTGTGTGCAGCGCATACGTGCGAAGCCACAACGCCAGATCCATATGGCGATCCCCATGATCGATCGAAACCGGTGACGGCATGTAGACAACCCCTTCGATCAGCTCCGCCTTTTTCACCTGCGACATCGCCCGGTACCGCCGCTCGAACTCATCGCGCGTCAGATGATCGCCCGCCACCAACGGCGGCACTGGTTCGCGACCGGGCACAGGTAACGGAGATTGGGGCGTTCGCAGGGCGGACATAGACGATGCTCGGCAAGGTTTTTAGCATTATAGCCTTAGATTGCTGGTTCTTAGCACTTTTCCACTGGCCGCTCACTGCACCTTCCAATCGCGCCACAACCATCGCAATGATTCCGGCAGGATCGCGCCGCCATGCTTGCCGTTGTGGCCGCCGGTGCCGCCGACGAACTTGTGGTCGTACTTGGCGAATTTCAGCGCGGCTTCCATTTCGAGGTTCGCCAGCCACCAGTTGCCGTGTGTGTTGTCCAGATCCTTGTCGCCGTCCTGGAGGAAGACGCGGATCGGCTTCTTTTCCGTCTTGCGGATCAGCGCCGGATAATTGTGGCCGCCGCGGATGTTGGTGAAGCTGCCGACGTGGCTGAGCACCTTGCCGAACGCATCCGGCCGCTCCCACGCCACCGTCCACGCACAGATGCCGCCGGAACTGATGCCGCAGATGGCGCGTGACTTTGCATCAGGCGCCAGGCGGTAGTCCTTGCTCACCGTCGGCAGGATCTCATCCAGCAGGAACTTCGCATAAGCGCCGCTGAGCGTGTCATATTCCACACTGCGATTCTCCGGCTGCGGGTTCCAGCCCGCCTTCTCCGGCAGCTTGTCCTTCTTGTGCCCCGGATCGATGAACACGCCGATCGTCACCGGCATGTCGCCCTGGTGGATGAGGTTGTCCATCACCACGGTGGCGCGGAACTCGCCGGTCTCATTCACGTAGGCGTGGCCGTCCTGGAAGACGATGACATGGGCGCTCTGCGTCGCGGTGAGCTTCTCGTACTGGGCCGGCACATAGACCCAGTACCGCCGGATCGTGCCGGGGAACACCTTGCTGTCCTTCCACACGAGTTCGGTCACCTTGCCGCGCGGCACGCCGTCCTGCGGCTTGGAGTCGGGGCCGAAGGTGTAGGTCTCTTGCGCGGCGGCAGCGCCGGCGAGAACCAGGAAGAGCGTCGTGACCAATGCGGCAGGCTTCATGCGTAGGATCCCATGACGGAAGGAGCGGGTCTGCCCAAACTTCCGGGGTTGTGGTTCGGCCCCCTCGCCCCCGGCTCGGCGAGGGAGAGGGTTGGGGTGAGGGGGCTTCGATTAGCCAGTCGCGCAACGGTCGCAGGGGGCCGCTCGACCCCCTCACCCTAGCCCTCTCCCCCAGCAGACTGGGGGAGAGGGGACCAAGCCCCGGAAGTTTGGGCAGACCCGTAGGAGCGGGTAGACGCAACATGGTAGACTGCGGCGCTGGTTTCCGCGATGATGCGGGTCTTCCTCCATTTGAAGGTCATGCGCTTGCGAACGGTTCGGTTGTTCATCTGGATTCTGGCTGCGTGCGTCAGTGCCGGGGCGGCTCAAACCGCCGCGGCCCAGGGCGATGCCGCAACGATTCAGCGTCAGATCGACGCCGCCTCGCCCGGCAGCGTCATCGATCTGCCCGATGGCACCGTGCAGCTCGATGCGCCCCTGCGCATCAAGGCTGTGGGCACCGAGGAGAAGCCGATCACCATCCGCGCCCGCAACCGCGGCAAGACCACGATCGCCGGCAAAGCGGGCTTTGAACTCACCGGCGCCAGCCACGTGCTGATTGAAGGTTTCACCTTCACCCACGACAACATTCATCCCGCGGTGCGCCTCGTCGATTGCAGCCACGTGCGTGTCAGCCGCAACGTGTTCCGCCTCACAGGAACCACCTCGCCCAGGCAGAACTGGATCCACATCACCGGCGGCAAGAGCGGGCAGAACCGCATCGACCGCAACCTCTTCGAAGATCTCGCCACGCCCGGCGCGTTCATCGCCATCGACGGCAGCGAGCAGGCGCCGTACCAGATCAGCAAGGGCGATCACATCGAGTACAACCATTTCAGGAACATCCCCAAGAAGGCCGGCGGCGCCCGGGCCTTGCGCCTGGGCTGGACCAAGCTCGCCGGCAGCACCGGGCAGACGATTGTGGAGTTCAACCTCTTCGACGCGTGCCTCGGCGATGATGAACTGATCAGCGTGCGAAGCAGCGGCCAGATCATCCGCTACAACACTTTCCTCAACTGCAACGGCTGCGTCACGCTTCGCGCCGGCAATGACAACAGCCTCGAGGGCAACTTCTTCTTCGGCGAGAACAAGCCTGGCACCGCAGGCGTCCGCCTGCATGGCAGCGGCGCCAAGGTCTTCAACAACTACTTCGAAGGCATGGCGCTGCCCGCGCTGATCCTTTCCAATGGCCAGAACAAACCCGCCAACGGTGAAGTGCCCCGGCCCGCGCCCACCAAATCGACCATCGTCTTCAACACCTGGGTCAACTGTCTCGGCGGAGCATTGGAGATCGGCGCCGACAACGGCGGCGCCTGGCCCGATGCGCCCACCGAATGCGTCGCGGCGAACAACATCGTCATCGGCTACGGCGACGAGCTGATCCGCGTCAAAGGCAAGGCCGACGGCGTCAAATGGGCAGGCAACATCATGTATCACGCCGTCGCCAAGGAGAAAGTCGGCGTCGCCGTCAGCAACGCCGAGATTCTCGTCACCTTCCCCAAGCTCCGACTCGAAGGCGGCATCTGGCGCCTCGCCACCGGAAGCCCCGCCATCGATGCCGCCGCCGAGGGCGAGTACGACTTCGTCATCACCGACATCGACGGCCAGCCGCGATCCAAGAAGAAAGATGTCGGCTCCGATGAAGCCAATCCCATCATCGTCAAGCACAAACCGCTGACCGGGATGGATGTCGGGGTGGAGGCGCAGTAGCGGAAGTCTTGGGATTGAAAATTGAAAATTGCAAATTGAAAATTTTCAATTTGCAATCCTGCCTTACCACCTCAAATCGCCGAGCCCACCTTCACCGCACGCAGCAGTTCCACCGCAGGCAGCTTGCCCACGATCGGCCCCAGGTAGTCGCGGAAGGTGTCGTCGATGTTGTTGTCGTCCACGATGTACTTGCGCTCCAGCGTGCGCGTCTTGCCCGCCACGTCGCTCAGGTTGATGCGCTTGTATTCCACCTTGTACAGATCGCCGGGCTTGCGTTGGATCGCCACCGAGCCGTCGATGTTGCCCGACAGCGCCAGTTCCGCCGCCTTGCGTCCCACCTCGCGGGCCTCCTCCGCATCGGTCGGCGATACGCAGCCGGCAAAGCAGCGCTGGGCGTAGCCGAAGGTGTCGCTGCGCACGCGCTTGATGCCCAGGTTCTTCTTGATGTGGATGCCCAGGAAATCGCCCAGGGCGCCCGAGCCGGACAGCGACACGTTGCCGTGCGCGTCGCGCTCGACCTGATGTCCCTGCGCCTCGGCTAACCGGGCCGCGATCGGCGTGTGGTTCGCGTCTTCGATGCCTTCGCTCGCCGCGATCAGGCAGCGCCCGTGCTTCTTGTAGATGCGATCGACATCCGCCAGGAACTTCATCTCGTCGAACGCCACTTCCGGCACATAGATCAGGTGCGGGCCGTCCTCCGGATTCTGCCGCGCCATCACGCTGGCGGCGGTGAGGAATCCGGCGTGCCGGCCCATGATGACGTTGATCTTGATGCCCGGCAGCGAGCGGTTGTCCAGGTTGTCGCCGATGAACGCACACGACACGTATCGCGCCGCCGATCCATAGCCGGGCGTGTGGTCGTTGTGCACCAGATCGTTGTCGATCGTCTTGGGCACGTGGAAGCAGCGCAGTTCGTAGCCGTTCTTCTTCGCCAGATCGTTCACGATCCTGCAGGTGTCGCTGCTGTCGTTGCCGCCGATGTAGAAAAAGTACCGGACGTTCTGCTTCTCGAACGCCTCGAAAATCTTCTTGCAGTATTCCGCATCGGGCTTGTCCCGGCTCGATCCCAGCGCGGCCGAGGGCGTCTCCGCGATGCGGTTGAGGCGATCCTGCGGAATGTCCTGCAGTTCGATGAACTGCCCGTTCACGATGCCGCGCACGGCATGCACCGCGCCCAGAATCTTGTCGATGCCTTCCTTGCCGCGCAGCGTCTCCACGACGCCGACGAGGGATTGATTGATGACGACGGTGGGTCCGCCGGACTGTCCGATGACGACGTTGCCTTTGATCATGCTCATGGTGTTCACCTCATGTGAGGGGTGTTGTCGTTTGAAAAACGGTTGGGTTTCGCGGCCGCATCGAAGCCCCGGCGAGCCGGGCATTTCATGCCCGCAATCAACGTGGCCGCGCGAAGAATCGAGCGAGCACACCGAGGCGGCGGCATTGTAGGGCAAGGTTCCCGCCACGCAACGGCCCGGCCCAGCCCGACGAAAAAGTGGCCGGCCACAGGCCCCCACCCCCTCGTTCTCCAGCGCAATCCTCTGGTAAACAGGGAGATACGATTTGACTGCCAAAAAGGTAGGACACTTTGCGGCCACTTTGCGGCCACTTTTTCTGGACGCGCGCACGCCGGTCGCGCTCTGCGAGTGGATCGTGTGGAGACCGCGCAATGAATAGGCCGCCCCGGATGGATCGGTGCGAGACATGGAAAGGCATGATAGCATACTTTGACCGAACACACAAGGTCAATCGGGTATGGTGTGTTGCGGGGTGTGCCAAATGGTTCGAGGCTTGATTCCCTCTCCGTTCCAGGGAGAAGCTGGCCGAGTCTCCGGGGGACGAGGCCGGGTGAGGGCGTTGGACGCACGCCGTGCAACGGGACGTCCGTTGTAGACCAGCCCTCACCCCAGCCCTCTCCCGTCCCCCGGTGAGGGAGAGGGGGCCGGACATCGCTCCCCGGATATTTTGGCAGACCCTCGTCTCGCGCCCTCACAAAGCCTCTTGCAATGCGCGACCCATCTGATAGCGTAATCGCATCTCTGTACACCGCTTTCTGTGGTGTGGTTGGATGCGTTGAGGGGTCTCCTATGGCCGGACCGACATATCGCCCATCAAGAGGTTTTACCCTCGTGGAAATGCTCGTGGTTGTCGCGTTGATCGCGCTGATCATCAGCATTCTGTTGCCGACCCTGGGCCGGGTCCGCGAGAACACTCGGCGGACGGTTTGCGGGACGCGGCTCAACCAGATCGGCGCCGCGATCGGTTCGTACCGCGTGGACTGGAGCCGGTCCTTCGGCCTGATGGAATACACCAACAACGCCATCGTCGACGTGAACGACAACATGTTCGCGCTTGCGTCGCGCGTGCCGAGCCTCGAATCCTTCGTCTGCCCCAGCACGAAGAACTTCCTGTCCTCGGCCGCCAGTCTGCGTATTCGGCCCACCAGCACCACGGGTGATTTCAGCAGCTACGAATCCTATGGCCACTTCGACGTGCCCTTCGTCAACAAGACGCCTATCAACTGCAAGGGCAAGGAGTCGCGCGTCTGGCTTGTCTATGACATGGACAACCCTGACATCAACCACCATCTGAACAAGCACGACCCGCACGGCCCCGATGGCGGCAACGTGCTCTACGCGGACCTCCGCGTGCGCTGGGTCGATGGTTCGATCTGGGAGCCATCGCGCGCCGCGGCGCAGGTGCGGTGAAGGGCGACCACGGGCGACCGCATCAGTTGGGGACCCCGACTGCTCCCACTCGATCAATCGATCACAGGCAGGACATCTCGGCCGCACGCCGGTTCTGGGCAGGCGATCCTGGGCGCATGGGCAGGGCCTTGGCCGCGACAGGTTGCAAGCTTCGAGCCGATGGGCTCTTTGACTCCGGCGCTTCGATCCCGATCATGGTCGGCTCCACTGTGGAGCCACCCCTTGACCCCCATCGTTCAAATCTCCCTCGACATCACCAACATCCCCGAAGCTCTTTCGACCGCGGAGCTGGCGATGCGCGCCGGCGTGGACTGGCTCGAGGCCGGCACGCCGCTGATCATTGCCGAGGGCATGCATGGCGTGCGGGCGCTGCGGCAGCGTTTCCCGAAAACGCCCATCGTCGCCGACCTGAAGACGATGGACGGCGGCTGGCTGGAGGCCAAGCTCATGGCCGAGGCGGGCGCCGACCTCGTCGTGGTCATGGGGCAGGCGCACGAGGAAGTGATCCGGTGCGTGGTCAAGGCGGGCAAGGACTTCAACATCAAGGTGATGGGCGACAACATGTTCGCCGCCGACATGGTCGCGGCTGCGAAACGCCTTGAGGATTTAGGCTGCGACTACATCGTGCATCACATCGGCTACGACGAGCGCCGCGGCATCGCCGCGCGGGGCCTGCGGATGCCCAGCCCGCTCGATCAGCTTCGCGAGGTGGTGCAGGCGGTGAGCATTCCGGTGCAGGCGGTGGGCGGGCTGAGCATCGAGCAGGCGATCGACACGCCGCGCTACGGCGCCCCGCTGGTGGTGTTGGGCGCGCCGCTGATGATCGACGCGGAATCTTTCAAGACGGCGGCGGGCGACGTGGAAGGGGCGCTGCGGAAAATCTGCGAGAAGGTGCATGGGTTTGGAGATGTGAAGGTGGGAAAGCAGCGATGAGCAAAGTCAGAACGAAAAGAGGATATCGGTTCGTGAAGGAACTGGGCGGCGCTGTTCGCCGGGAGACGGTCAGCGCGACGGCGTTGGTGTTGGTGGAGCGAAAACTGGTGAAGGGCCGCACGCTCGATTACGGCTGCGGCTTCGGCTTCGATGCGGATCACTTCGGGTGGGAGGCTTTCGATCCGTACTACCGGCAAAACAATCCGGTGGGCGTATTCGACACGATCATCTGCAACCACGTTGCGAACATGCTCACCCGGGCGAGCCGCGCGGCGTTGTTCGAGGAAATCGAACGCCTGCTGGCTGCAAGGGGGAATGCTTACATTTCCGTCACTCGGAAGATTCCTGAAATCGGAAAGGCGGGCATTCGCCAGCGGATTCAGAACTACGTCGTGTTGTCCCTGCCCTCGCTCCACCGCGACGACGACATGGAAATCTACCGCCTGGCCAAGGGACAGGCGTTTGAGGATCTGACGACCGAGTTTGAACATCGCATGTGAGTCGCCGGTGAGTGCGGGCTCCATTTTCCGCGAAGCCTCCTTCGCGGGCCAAGCCATCGCCGTTTGCGGATTTTGCTGGTCGCCGGCGCATTGAGAAGCGTGGCGCACATTTCGCACCAGGGCATTTCAGTTCTCGCGAAACTGGGTGCGACTCCAGAAACCACAAAGGACACGAAGGCACGAAGGACAGGATAAGGAACTTGAATGCGCTTGATTCTCCAAGTCAGGTCCTTCCGACTTCTCTGTGGGCAATTTTAGTGTAAATGGGTGCGCAAGGAGCG
>CAYRPN010000166.1:0-10882 GCA_964426135.1 uncultured Phycisphaeraceae bacterium
CCGTTGCCCCGTCCAGGTGAGCCACTGACCGGCCTTGAAGACATATCGAACATGCTCGCCATGCTGGTTCGCGAACCGCTCCGCGTTGCCTAGGTCGCTCAGGTTCGTTGGCGATGGCTTCGTCAGAACCGCCGGCGCTGACCCGGCTTGCGGCTCGGCGGCGTCGGGCGTGAATGGCGACGGGCCTTGCATGTCGATCGCCGCGACCTCATCGGCCCTACGGCTGGCTTTGAAGCTCTCGAATTGTTCGTCGAATGGATTTTTCACGCCGCACCCCGTTCCGCAACCTTCAAGAGAAATGTGCCCAGGTCACGAACAGCGGCGAACGCGCTTTCCAGGGCCTCTCGCTCCCTCGTGACCTGGGCGCGGTCGGAAAGCCCGACGCGCCAAACGAGCTGATTTTCCCGCCGGATGTTTTCGTCCTCCGCGACGCGGCGGCAGAGCGCGTCCCAGCAGGCCCGGGCGCATCGCACAAGTAAGTCGATGTCTACGGGCCTCCCGGCGTCGTGGTCGTTCAGGAGGCGCTTGAGGGTCGCGCCGCTTGGGGCTGGCGGTGCCTCGCGCCGGATTTCGTCGTGCGGGCTTGCCACGGTTTGGGATGTCGGCGAAAATGCTTCCATGCGATTGTCCTTGCCGCGCTCGCTCTGATAAAGCGGTCGCGGCTTTTTCATTTCTGAAAGCGCGACGGCGGCGATGAAGGGGGTCTAGTAGCGGCTCGGCGCGCTGCCCAGGGCAGGCCGGCGGATGCGCGGGATGGCGGGTGCGGCGGACGCTGTCCGAGTGCCGCGCCTCATTTCAAATGAGACCAAGTCGGATGTGCGAATGCGGTAGCGTGGTCGTTTGCCGGGGGTCGCGGCGACGTTGACCGCGCCCAGTTCCCCCTGCACGATCCATTGAATCACTTTGCGAATCCCGACGCCGTAGCGCCCGGCCACGTCCTCAGGTCGGATTGTTTTTTCCTGCGTCATGTTTGCACCTCTACTTTTGGGGTGCGGGGACAATTAGGACAAAACTTTGTCCAGGCACGGAACAAAAAACCCCCTGTTTTCAAGGGGGTTTCGAGCAAGAAAAAATATCGGTTGTCCTAACTTGTCCTAACGGCGATCGCTTCGGATGACACTTCTGGCGTTTTTTGCCCGATCACGGCGGGGGCCTTCGATGGCCTTGATCGCACGATTGACCGCACGGACAAACGCGGGTCGCGTGTTGGGCAGTTCGTCCCCGGCCTCTTGCATGGCGTCCCAGACTTCGCCGGGCGTCAGGTCGCGGGGGTCGTGGTCTCGCCATCGCTGGAATTGTTCGTAGCACTCTTTGGGCTTCCCCCTCAGTCTGGAATCGATCTGGATCGGCTCACGAGCTTGTCCCTGAATCTCAGCCAATGCGGTCTCGGCGAACACGTTCAACACCGGGAATGTCAGGCCCATCGCATCTTCCCATCGAAGGTTCGCGTGCTTTGTCAGGGCGGCGATTGTTTTTGCCTTCGTGTAATCGCTGTCGAGAAACCCGTCCGCACCAGGCACAAGCAAGCGGGCCAGGCGGTTTAGCGGGGCGTCGCTTTGTTTCGTCACGGCGCGAATGAACGCCTCGCTTCGTTCGATCGTCTTGGCGATCAGTGCAGGGCAAACGCGGTCGCACGCCTCGCGATATGCGGCGCTCTCTGCCCTCTTTCGATTGAATTGCGATACGCTCAGGCGGTTGAAGTCGTGAGCCACTTGCTCATCAATGCTTCGCTTTTTCTCGGTGGTCATTGTCCGACTCCTGTTGTCGGTGTCCTGAAGAAAAGCAGCGGGGGGAAGCGGATCAGGTTTCCGCGTGTCGGCTGGCCGGCCTATCCCCGCGCCGATGTTTCAAAAATGCCGCCGGCCCATCGCTGGATGCGCCGGGGCGAAGATCGGTCAGCCCACCAGCCGCAGCACGTGGCCGGCGACGGTCGCGGTGGTCGTGGTTCGCTCGCCGCTGGGCTTGGGTGCCCTTGGCTTGCGTTTCTTCGGTGATGCCGCCTTCGTGGTCGGCTTCGCGGCGGCGGGCTTGCTGAACAGCCAGGCGCGAACGTGGTCGGTGACGGCCTTCAGGCGGGCCAGTGGGAAGCGGTCAACGTAGCCGTCCTCGACGTCGGCCTGAACGTGTCCCATCACTATGCACTTTGCCTTGTCGTCGCCGACTTCTGTTGCCCTGCTCGCGAACGAGTGACGCAGCGCGTAGAAGTTCAGCCCCTTGCGCTTCATCCCCAAGTCATTCAGCAGGATCGCGAAAGACTTGCTGATGGGGTTGTCGCTGGTGCCCGTCGCCCAGGGGTTGCGGTACTTCGTGACAAACACAAGGTTGTCGTGGGCCGGATCGCTGGGGGTGTATCGCTCTGCAATCGCGACTTTCAACGCCGCGATGGTTTCGGGCCACAAGTGGGCGCGGCGTTCGATGCCGGTCTTCGGGCGAGCGTAGTCGATGATGGCGGTGTCGAGATTGAAGTCAGAAGTGCGAAGTTCGGCCATGTCGTTGTTGCCCATGCCGCAGTTGATGCCGAGCAGGATCATCGCCTTCATCTGGAAGTCGGCGGCGTCGATAAGTCGGCGAATCTGGTCAGCCTCCAGCGTTCGGTCGCCACGATCGGCTTTCGCCTTGGCCTTGTGAATACGAATCACCTTAGCCTTTGGGCGGCTGAACTGGTCGCCCATGTGAACAGCGGGGGCTTTAGGATTGTTTCTGTTGTGGAACTTCATCACCATGCGGATGCGATTGATTTCGTTGCTCAACGCGACAGGGCCGCGTGATTCGGCGAGCTTTTCCCTGAGCTTCCCGAAGTCGTCCGGTGTCAACTCTGTGACCAGTGCCGCACGGTTCAGATGCGTCGTGATGAGCTTGCACGTGATGTCATAGTCCGCCAGTGACCGAGCGGTAATCTCGCCGGCCACGTTTGCCCGCCTCTTGAACTCATAGAACGAGTCGCACAGTTGAGCGATCGTAACGGCGTCGGTTTCATCTGGAAGCCTGGGAAGGCCGGCGTGCAATCGGGCCTTGTGCTTGTCGTACTGCGCCAATGCCGCCGGCCAGCCGTCCGCGAGCTTGCCGAAGTAGTGCAACTTGCCTTTGATCTTCTTCGCCCATCGTCCGGTCGCGTGAGCGAATAACGGGAAGTCCGTGTAGGGCTTCCTCCCGCTGGTGTCAGCGGGTGTCAATGGGGCAGGGGCGGCGGGCTTGCCGGGTTCAGAAGTGAGAGATACGCTTGTGTCAGCCATGATGAAACCTCCGCTAAGGTTCGTTCTGGTCAGGCCGTCGGCGTGCTTCAACACGTCGGCGGCTGAACTTGAAATAAGGGTAGCGGGTGTCAAAACTGGTGTCAATGCTTATTTTCGGGCATCGGCGAGACATGCGATAAACGCTACAAAATAAGCACTAGCCCCCGTAGCTCAGTTGGATAGAGCAGCGGATTTCTAATCCGCAGGTCGCAGGTTCGATCCCTGCCGGGGGTATTGAAAACGCGGCTTCTGAGCCAGAATCGTCCGTGGCCCTGTTCGATGCGTCCACCATTTCACCGGGCATCAGCGAGCAGACGTACTGCCGCTGAGGTTCCCAGACGACGAGTGGCGGGGGCGTTCGATGCGCAAAGCGCAGGTCGGGCGCCGCGAGACAGCGCATCGCGGACGGCAGGGGAAATGCACGGCCATCAAACGTGACGTTCCCGAAATCCGCCCGGCGTTTCGCTTGTCATTCGCTTGAAGAAGGCGCTGAAAATTGAGCTGCGGGCGAAGCCGACCATCCCGGCGATGGTCTCGATGCTCAGGTCGCTGTGGGAGAGAAGTTCCTTCGCCCGGCAAAGGCGAACCTGGGCAATCATCTCGCCCGGCGTCGTGCGTGTCTGCTCGGCAAAACGATGCTGAATGGTTGACCGGGAGACGCCCAGAATCCGACAGAGATCTTCGACGCGCAAGCCTCGACAGGCTTCCTCGTCGATGAGCCTGGTCGCGCGTTTGACGACGGCATCCAGTCGCGTGTAGCCGACGGTTGAGGCGCGCTCGATCAGTTGGGTCACGGGCACGGTGATGATCTGCCGGGGCGCGCGTTTGCCGTGCAGAATCGAGTGCAGCAGGTGCATGGCGCGGTAGCCCACTTCCTCGCCGGGCGGGCGGATGGTGGAGAGCGGGGGATCGGCGGTGCGCGCCTGCATGGTGTCTTCGATGCCCAGCACCGCGACATCGCCTGGCACGTCCAGGCCAAGCTGCCGACAGACGAGACAGATGACCCGGGCAAAGTAGTCATCGATCGCCAGCACGCCCAATCGTTTGGGCGCCTTGTCGAGAAACCGGATCAGCCCACGTTCCGTCGCGGCTGTGGTTTCCAGGTCGGTCAGTCCCGCCGTCGGAAGCGCGTCGATCTGGTGGATGATCAACGGGTGCCCCCGGCCGGCGAGTTCACGACGGAAGTTCTCGCCCAGCAGGCGCGAACCAAGTCGGCCGCGATGGCCCACATAGGCGAAGTGCGCCAGCCCCAGCGACAGCAGATGATCGGCGGCAAGCTTCGTGGCGCCCGTGGCATGCACCGATGGGAACAACTCCGGCGGCACATCGGCGCTCGTGTTGACGATGGGCAGCCCCGTGCTCTTGAGCCACTGCGCCACACCGTCCTGCGCCCCGACATAGCAGAGGATGGCCGTCGGATTCCAACCGTTCCAGTGAGGAGGGCCGGCGGGCGCCTTGGTGTCGTCGATGTAGCGGAAATCGCGGACGATGAAGTCGCCCCTCTCACCCTGACAGCGCAGCACGCCCTCGATAATCCGGTCGATGTAATCCGAGCCGGCGGGACAATAGATGGCGATCCGCTGCGTTCGTTTCGTGTTGGAAAGGTGCGTAGGCATCAGAGCGTGTACTGTGGCGGCCGCGGCTGATGCGGTCAACACAATTTGCACATCGAGTGCAGAAGATTGTTGATTGAGTGATTGTCGGGAGGCTGCGGCGGATTTACTTTTTGTTCAATGAATGTTTGTCGGCTCCGAGCGTGGACCGATGATCTAAGCCATTCACAAACCTTAGAAAAGGAGATGTAGTGATGACGAAGTTGAAGACCTTGGCCATCCTGGGTGCCTTGCTTGGTGGGGTGGCGACGGACACGGCAAGCGCTGTGACCTTCTCCCCGAATCAGGTCCTGGCGAACAATGGCAGCAACCTGAACAACTCGGGCTTCCTGGTGACGGCAGTCAATTTCTCGACCAACCCTGTTCGTTCCGCGCCGTTCGATGTGAACACCGATCCGAACCCGGCGGTCACCCTCAACGGCATCACCTTCACGCCGCTGCCCGCTGTCGGCGGCAGCAACTCGTTCTACAACACCAACGCCAACATCCTCGACTCCAACCGCACCAGCGGCGTCAGCAGCGCCCAGCCGATCTACGGCCTACTGTTCGACGCGGCCGTCGCGCTCAACCAGCCGGTGGGCGGCGATCACGAACTCAACCTCAATCTGACCAATCTCACTCCAGGCCACAACTACCGGGTGCAGATGGTGTTCTCCAGCGACGGCAACCGCCAGGTCGATGTGACCAGCGACATGGTTTCGTCCGCTGTGCTGAACTACGGCCCGACGAACGGCCCCGGCTTGATCACCGCCAACTTCACCGCCACGGGCACGACGCAGACGTTCACCACCAACAAGACGTTCGCCGGCAACCCGCCGCAGCTCAGCGGCTTCGTCCTGCACGACCTGACCGCCGCGCCGCCCCCGCCGCCGGTGAACTTCCTCGCTCATCAGGTGCTCGACAACAACGGCCTGAACCTTTCCAACACGGGAACCCTGATCACGGCGGTTAACTTCTCGACCAACCCCGTCCGTTCCGCGCCGTTTGACGTGAACAGCGACCCCAACCCCGCCGTCACCCTCAACGGCATTACCTTCACGCCGCTGCCCGCTGTGGGCGGCAGCAACGCGTTCTTCAGCACCAACGCCAACATCCTCGACTCCAACCGCACCAGCGGCGTCAGCAGCGCTCAGCCGATCTACGGCCTGCTGTTCGACGCGGCTGTGGGACTGAATATTCCCACCGGCGGCGACCACGAACTGAACCTCACCTTGAACAACCTCGTGGCCGGCGATATCTACCGCCTGCAGATGATCTTCTCCAGCGACGGCAATCGGCAGGTCGATGTCACGACCAACGGCGTTTCGTCGCTCGTGCTGAACTATGGCCCCGGTACCGGCCCAGGCCTGCTGACCGTCGACTTCGTCGCGGCGGCTGCTTCGCAGATTTTCACCACGAACAAGAACTTCGCCGGCAACCCGCCGCAACTGAGCGGCTTTGTCCTGCACCGCATCGGCACCACCATCGCCGTGCCGGAGCCGGCCACCGGCGCGCTGCTGGTCGCCTCGGCGGCGGGACTGTTGATCCGTCGGCGCCGCAACGCCTAAGATGACAACACAATTTCTCCTATGGACGGTTCGCGGCTGACGTCGCGGGCCGTCTTTTCCTAGGTGTGCTGACGATCGGTGGATGTCGTGTTCCACCTGCACTTTCGTGAGGCCCCGGTCATGCCTGCTCCCATTCCCCGGCGAACTTTTCTCCGCGGCGCCGGTGTCGCCATCGCGCTGCCGATGCTCGAAGGCATGCTGCCGCGCGGTCACGCCGCCGCCGCCGCCAAGCCGATCAAGCGATTCGTCTGTCTCTCCAACAACTACGGCGTCTTTCCGGAGGCGTTCTTCCCGCGCAAGGATCAGGCCGGGCCGGATTACGACATGTCCGAGACGCTCAAGCCGCTGGAGAAGCACCGCAAGGATTTCACGGTCTTTTCCCACCTCGATCACGGCAACACCGGCGGCCATCAGGGCGTGCCCGTGCTGCTCAGCGGCGTGCGCACGATGCACGCGGCCCACTACCCCGAGGGCAACATCAGCGTCGATCAGAAGATCGCCGAGTTCGTCGGCAGCAAGACGCGGTTCCCCTCGATGACGCTGCATGTCAATGAGGCGAACCTGATCAGCTTCACGCGCACCGGCGTGCAGGTGCCCTCGATCGACCTGAAGCAGGCGTATCGCGCGCTTTTCATCGACGAAGAAAAAGCCGCCAAGGCCACCGCCGCCGAAAAACTCAAGCGACAGAACAGCATCCTCGACGTCGTCATGGATCAGGCCAAGGCGGTCAACGACGGCTTGGGCGCGCAGGATCAGCGCAAGTTCGGCGAATACCTCGACGCGGTGCGCTCGCTGGAGCAGAAGATTCAGCAGCAGCAACCCTGGCTCGACAAGCCCAAGCCCAAGGCGCCGATCAAGGAGCCGCCGCAGACGGGCAAGACCGCCGTCGATCTGGCGATGATGGCGCAGCTCATCGCGCTGGCGATCCAGACCGATTCCTCGCGCGCCTTCACGCTCGCCACCGGTTTTGCCAACGGCGACTTCGGTCTCTCCGGCGGGTACCACCCCTTCTCCCACCACGGCAAGCGCGAGAAGGAAGTCAACGCCCTCAAGCTCATCGAGCGCAACCAGATCGCGCAGATGGCGCACCTGATCGATCTGCTCAAGGCGCAGCCTGATCCCATCAGCGGCGGCACGCTGTTCGATCAGACTGCGATTCTCTTCGGCTGCGGCATGGCGACGGGCGAACACTCGACGAAGGACCTGCCCCTCGTCCTGGCCGGCGGCGGATTCAAGCTCGGCGAGCACAAGGTCTATCCCGAGGCCAACGCCAAGCGCGTCCCTGCCGCCAACCTCCTGCTCTCCATCCTGCAGAACCACGGTCTGGCGATCGATCGCTTCGGCACCAGCACCGGCACGCTCACCGGCTTGAAGTGGAGTTAAACGCCGATGCATCGCGCGATCTTCCGCATCTGTCTCTGTATCGCGCTCCTGGCGCATTCTGCGAACGGCGAAGTGTCGCCGCTGGAGAAGGTCCGCCCGTTCCTCAAACAGCACTGCTACGAATGCCACGGCGAGAAGAAGCAGAAGAACAATCTTCGCTTCGACACGCTGGGCGTGGAACTGTCGAAGAAGGAAACGCTGGAAATCTGGCAGGGCATCGTGGATCAGCTCAACCTGGGCGCGATGCCGCCGGAGGAGAAGCCGCAGCCCGCGCCGGCCGAGTCGGCGCAGGTCATCGAATCGGTCAGCGCCCAGTTGAAAATCGCCTACGCACAGTTCAAGAGCACCGGCGGGAGAACCGTCATGCGCCGGCTCAATCGCTTCGAGATTCGCAGCACCCTGCGCGATCTGCTTTATCTGGAAGACCTCAACGACTACCGCGCCGACATGGTGCCCAAGCTCGAAGACCGCAACGGCAGCGGCGTGACTTCGTGGAACACCGACGACCCGACGCGCGAGTTCCCAGCCGACGAACTGGAGGAAGGCTTCGACAACATCGGCGGCCGGCTGGTGATGTCCGACTTCCTGCTCAAGCAAATGATCGGCGCCGCGGACTACAGTCTGAACCTGGCGACTTTTTCCCGCGAAAAGCCGAAGATTCAGACGCGCCGCTACACCCCGCCGATCCACAAGAGCGACCGCAAGGGCAACTGGGGCCACTGGTCGCGTCAGGTCGATCCGAGCTTCGACGGCATCTACGAACGCTACCGCGAACCCGGCGCAGCCTCGGGCGACCTGGGGCGAATCACGGCGGACGAACTGACCCGCGCCGGCGTCGGCGTGCCGGGGCGATACCGCATCGTCATCGAAGCCTCGGCCCACAACCAGAAGCATCCCTGGGGCGATCTCATCAAGAGCCGGCAGGATGAACCGATGCTCCTGGGCCTGCACATCGCCGACGCCCGCACCGGCGGCATCAGCGACGGCAACCCGAACCAGCGCATGCTCACGCAGTGGGAGATGACCGCCGACGGGCAGAAGCGCACGTACACCTTCGAGACCTGGCTGGCGGCGACGTGGCTGCCTTGGATCGGCTGGGAGAACGCGCCGCATCCGCGCGGGCTGCGGCCGTCGCAACTCGTCGAGAAGCATTTGCCGCAGGCGTACCAGCCGCAGCCAAAGAACGACGCGCCGCAGAAGGAGCGCGAAGAGTACGAGCCGCGCATGGCGAGGGCGCTGTTCGAGGCGGGCTACAAGGGGCCGCATGTTCGGATTCACAGCCTGACGGTGGAGCCGTTGATCGAAAGCTGGCCGCCGCGCAGCCACGTGACGCTTTATGGCGAAAAGGGCGACGAGCCGGTGGACCAGTTGCTGCTGCGTTTCGCGGCCCGGGCTTATCGCTCGCCCGTGAAGCCGGAGCAGATCGCGCGACATGTTCAGCTCGTCGAGACGCAAAGGAAGGAAGGCCGATCGCGCGACGAAGCGCTGCGCTCCGGCTACACGGCGATCATGGTCTCGCCTCGCTTCTACTACCTGCACGAACCGCAGGGCAAACTTAACGACTACGAACTCGCCTCGCGACTCAGCTACTTCCTCTGGTCGTCGATGCCTGACGAAAAGCTGCTCGAACTCGCGGCCGCAGGCGCGATCAACGATCCATTGGTGCTCCGCGGGCAGGTCGAACGGATGCTCGATGATCCCAAGTCGCTCGCGTTTATCCGCCGCTTCCCGGAGCGCTGGTTGCGGCTCTACAAGCTGGGCACGATGCCGCCGCCGGGCGGGTTCTATCACCATCGCCAGATGGAGACGCAGATGCGCCTTCAGGTCGATGCCTTCTTCGGCCACCTCGTGAAAACCAATGGCCCCATTCGTCACATCATCGATTCCGATTACACCTTCCTCAACGAACGCATGGCGCAGTGGATCTACGACCGCGACGACGTCTGGGGCGACGGCTACCGCAAAGTGCCCGCCAAGCCTCCGCACGGCGGGGGCCTGCTCACCCTGCCCGCCGCCATGACCGCCACCGCCAACGGCGTGGATACTTCGCCGGTCGTGCGCGGCGTCTGGATTCTCGAAAGTGTGCTGGGCACGCCGCCCTCGCCTCCGCCGCCGGATGTCGAGCCGCTCTCACCCGACCTTCGCGGCGCCAAGACCATCCGCGAGCAACTGGAACTGCACCGCAAGGTCGAGACCTGCAATTCCTGTCATCGCAAGATCGACCCGATGGGCTTCGCCATGGAGAACTTCGACCCCGTCGGCAAGTGGCGCACGGTTTATCCGGAGTCGAGGCAGAAAATCGATCCAGCTTCCACACTCATCGGCGGACGCAAACTCGACGACATCCACGCCTTCAAGAAGTGGCTGCTGGAGCAGGAGACGCAAGTGACGCGGCACCTGGTGAGCAGCCTGCTCACCTACGCGACCGGCCGCCCGATGGAGGCGACCGACCGCGGCGCGGTGGACGCGATCGTGGAGAAACTGGCGGCGACGCGCGGCGGCATGCGCGACCTGATTCATCTCGTGGCGCAGTGCGAGACGTTCAGGACGAAGTGATGACGGCCATCAGCGATTGACGATTTGAATGGAGGAGTCTTTCGCAGATCGGCGCACTGTCTCTCTGGCTCGAACTAGTCATGCAGGTGCCTGGATTCGTTCCTTCGCCGCGATCGTTTACCAACACATCCGAGTTCTTGCAGAATGGACCGGGCGACGGATGATGCCTCGGATCGCCGCTGAACGAAGAAATCCACATGGTGGATATCGACGGCCAGAACCTGGTGAACATCGCCAATCATCCGGGCACCGACCAGATTCCCTGCTGGGCGCCGGAAGACATGGAGATGATCAGCTACACCTCTTCTCGCGACGGCAACGGCGAAGTGTACATCATGAACTCCGACGGCAGCGACAACCATCGCGTCACGTTCAACAGCGATCAGGATGTCTGCGCGGGCTGGGGCGAAGTCGAGGAGACGCCGACCGTCGCTCTCTCGATCGCCGGCGTTTCCATCGCCGAAGGCAACGGCGGCACTAGGGAGCCGTGCAAGACTAACCCAACCTCCGCAGTTCGCGCCCCAAAATATTTTTTCGCGCCCGGGAATCG
>CAYRPN010000167.1:0-10772 GCA_964426135.1 uncultured Phycisphaeraceae bacterium
TCCCTTCGTCCCTCCGTCCCTTCGTCCCTCCGTCCCTTCGTCCCTCCGTCCCTTCTCTCCTCAAACCTTTCCGCCATGTTTGGTTGCGATGCCGGACATCTGCTTGGCGCGCTGGATGGATCGGAATTTCTTTTCCACCTCGTCATCGCTGTGAGCAACGGTCGCAATCGCCTTTTTCAAATCCTCATCCGCCTTGCTGCGCACGATCTCGTCGGCCGGCGTCGCTTCCTCGGCAACGAGCGAGAGCTTGTCATCCTTCATCTGCGCGAAGCCGCCGCCCACGAAAAACCAGCGCGAGCCGCCATCCTCGAAATCCAGCCGCATCGCGCCATCCCCCAGGGCCGCGAGCAACGGCGCCCGGCCTTTCATCAGGCCGACCTGCCCGTCGTGCGCGGGAAAGGTGGCGTAGGTCACGGCAACGTCGAGCAGTTGCTGCTCGGGCGTCACCAGGGTGCAGCGGAAAGTGTTGGCCATGGGAAAGCTCCTGAAAAAGCGGGCTGGAATTGTAAGGGCATGGGCAGGCGTGTCAAAACCGCCGACGGCGCGCCAGGACAAGAAAAAACCCCGCGTCCTCTGCGGGGTTGGTTCGAGTGAGTCATTTTTTTCGCGGCAGTCGGGCTCAGTTGCAACGGCGGCGGCGTCCCAGCATGCCCAGCGCACCCAGCGCGAGCAAGGAAAGCGATGCCGGCTCCGGCACGGTGACGAACGTCGCCGTCACCGAGTTCAGGATGATGTCACCGCCGTCGTTGTTCGAGACGCGGAGGCGATCGATGGCCATGCCGGGTGCCAGCGTGCCGGAGAGGGCGACGTTGCCTCCCAGCAGCAGCGAGTAGGCACCCGTGTTGAAGTCGTACAGGAACCGACCATTCTGGTCGGAACCGCCGACGGCGGAAGTGGTGCTCCCCACGCCCGACTCGCTGACGCCCCAGGTGGTCGATGCACCGCTCAGGTCGCCGATGAAGATGCGTTCCGTGCCGCCGGCAAACAGGCTGATGCCCGCGAAACCGGCACTGTGGAAGTTGCCTTTGGCGTCGGTGTCGAAATCGAGCACGAGCAGTTCGTTGGCGCTGAGGACATCATTGAACACGCCGAAGAGCTCACGAGCG
Organism: uncultured Phycisphaeraceae bacterium; assembly: GCA_964426135.1. Lineage (GTDB taxonomy): Bacteria > Planctomycetota > Phycisphaerae > Phycisphaerales > Phycisphaeraceae > CAYRPN01. The sequence continues at coordinate 1,107 of CAYRPN010000167.1, forward strand.
CCGCCGGTGGTGTCCATCGTGCCGCTTTGAACGGAAAGCGCGCCTCCAGCCGTCTGCACCCAGAGGGTGCCGGCATCGGGAAGTTTGCCGTTGAACGCGGTTCCGTTCGCCTCGCTGAAATCGTCGGAGAAGACGACGCCACTGAGGCCGGGGCCGTTGAGGTCATTGGAAATCGCGACCGAGTCGATGACGATGTCGCCGCCCAGGTCATTGATGAAACGGAGCCGGTCCATCGCCAAGCCCGCGGGCCCAAACCCGCCGGCCGCCACGGTGGAACCCAGTTTCAGGCCGTACGCACCGGAACGGAAGTCATAAGTGAACTGCCCGGTCTGGGCGGCGCCCGCGACCGAGGTGGTGACCGACGCGGGTGATCCACCCGGGAAACTGACGCCCCAGTTGGTCGAGGCGCCGCTGAGGTCGCCGATGAAAACGCGCTCCGTGCCGCCGGTGAACAGGCTCAGACCTGCAAAGCCGCCGGAGTGGAAATTGCCGATCGCGTTCGTGGTGAAGTCGAAGGTGAGTCGCTGGCCGGTCGCCAACGGCGTGGTGAAGAAGCCGAATGCTGTGCGAGCGCCGCCGGAGGTGCTCACAGCACCGCTCTGCACCGTGACGTTGGCGCCCACGGTCTGATCCCAGGGCGCACCACCGACATCCGGCGCTTTGCCATCCAGCACAGTGCCGTTGGCATCGTTGAAGTCATCGGAAAGGACGGGAACCGCCTGGGCCGATGCGTACGACATGACGCAGACCACGAGCGACATCAGAACCTGTGACCGTTTCATCGGAACTTCTCCTTGAGAAAAAGGATCGTTGGACTCGGATGAAGTCAAGGGTGTGCAGGAAGACTCGCCATCGTCCAGCCCTTGATTCCGAGGCAATCAGGTTAACAAAACGAGCCCTGTGCATCAAGCGGAGTTCGCCAATTTTTCAAGCGAGGGTGTGCCACAATTTCCGGGGGACTCGATTCCCGCTCCCTTCCAGGGAGAGGGTGGCCGAGTCTTCGAGGCCGGGTGAGGGTCGGGACGAACAGATGGTTGCGGCATCCGTCACGCGACGGTGGCGATTGCAAACTTGTGCGTCCCGACCCTCACCCCAGCCCTCTCCCTGGGAGGGAGAGGGGGCCGGAATGCCGCCCCCGGAAAATTTGGCACACCCTTCAAGCGACGGTTCCCAGCCCGGTCGATTCCACGCCATCCCAGAACAGGGCGTTTGATCGAAGCGAAATCCACGTGCATGTCGCGCATGGGGCGCGATTGCGATGGCCCCGGCAGCGCGGCCGGCCAACGGCGCGACGCCTCGCTGCGATACAATCCTCCCATGGCCATTCCACGTCTTAAAGCAGGCAGCACGGCACTCCTGGTCGTCGATCTTCAGGACAAACTCGTCGCCGCCATGCGCGAACCGCAGCGACTGGTCTCGCAGGCGGGCCGACTGATCGATGGGGCGAATGTGCTGGGCATGCCGGTGCTGGTGACCGAGCAGTATCGCAAAGGCCTGGGCGACACGGTTCCGGAACTGGCGCCGCGGCTGGTGAACGCGGTCTGCCGCGAGGAGAAGCTCAAGTTCTCCGCGTGCATCGAGCCGGTGCGGGCTCATCTTGTTGACCGCCAGGTTCGAGCCGTGGTCGTCTGCGGCATCGAGGCGCACGTGTGCGTGCTGCAGTCGTGCCTGGATCTTCTGGAAGCGGGCTACATCACGGCCATCGCGGTCGATGCGATCAGTTCACGACGAGCGCCGGACCAGGACGCGGCGCTGCAGCGCCTCAGCAACGCCGGCGCCATCGTGACGACGGTGGAGTCCGCGCTGTTTGAAATGATGCACGAGGCGGGCACGGACCTGTTCCGCAGGATGCTGCCGCTGGTGAAATGAGGCCCCTTTCGCGTCGGGCAAGGCCCGACGGCTAAACCGTGAAAGGCTCGGCAACTGAACGGGGCAAGGCCCGACGGCTAAACCGGGCAAGGCTCGCGCTTCCGCAGCCATGCCTTGCGCACTGTTGCCCGACTTGGACGGCGCGGATACCCTACCGTCATGCGATGCCGCTCCCGGCATCGAACCAAACCCTGCCTGTTAAGGAGCTTTCTCCTATGTTGCTCGAAACCTACGAAAAACTGAAATCCCTCGTCGCCTCCGTGGAAGAAGACCTCAAGAAGGCGGCCGGCGGCAACAAGGCGGCGGGCACGCGTGTCCGCAAATCCATGCAGGACATCAAGGAAGCGGCGCAGGAACTTCGCAAGGAAGTGCTCGAAGGCCGCGCCGGTTCCGAAGGCGGAGAAGCAGGTGATGGCGGCGCGCCGGCTGAGGGCGCCTGATAGCCCCCGCGTCGCATGTTCTGAATCCGATCATGTTTACGAGGAATGTGCCGATGGCGCCGCCGCTGATAGTCGACCTGTCAACGATTGATCTGAACAAGGTCCTGTTTGATGTGAACGAGATCGAGCGCATCAACCCGCACCGCGCGGGCATGCGCATGCTCGATGCGATCATTTACATGAACGAGAAGGACCAGACATTCGTCGCGTACAAGGATGTCCGCCATGACGAATTCTGGGTGCCCGGACACATTCCGGGACGACCGATCTTTCCGGGCGTGCTGATGATCGAAGCCGCGGCGCAACTCGCGGGCTTCATGATGAAGAAGTTCCTGAACCTGCAAGGCTTCATCGGATTCGCCGGGGTGGATGGCGTGAAGTTCCGCGGGCAGGTGGTGCCGGGCGATCGCTTCTACATCATGGGCAAAGTGAACGACCTGCGACCTCGACGCAGCATCTGCGCCATGCAGGGCGTGGTGAATGGCAACCTGGTGTTTGAAGGCTCGGTGACGGGAATGCCCATCTGACGGCGCTCCGCGAAAGAGCCGCGCACGAAGTAAGCGGGTTTGTCGCCAACCGTTGAAGGGCCCACGATGTGGGCCGCGGCATTCAGACGCAACACCCTGTCATGCGTGAGGCGAGCGAATCATCTAGAGAGCCCGCTTACTTCGTGCGCGGCTCTTTCGCCGGCGAGACGTGCCGGATAGCCGTCATCTCACTGTCCACCGGCGTCATTGCGAGAACCCGCGCCCGCCCTACAATAGCCCCGCCATGAGCACGACACAGACTTCACCCGGCACCGTCGAACACCAATACGTCATCGAAGCGCCTGAGTCCGCTGACCACGTCGCTCCCGCCCTGCGCGAAGGCTACGACCAGGACGACGTGCGCACCGAGGAGATGCTCATCAACATGGGCCCGCAGCATCCGTCCACGCACGGCGTGCTGCGCGTCGTCCTGCGCACGGACGGCGAGATGGTGCTCGAAGCTGTGCCGCACCTGGGCTACCTGCATCGCTGCGCGGAAAAGATCGGCGAGAACGTCGCGTATTTCCAGTACATCCCCTACACCGACCGCATGGACTACCTGGCGGGGATGAACGAGAACTGGGCCTTCTGCCGGGCGGTGGAGCACCTGGCGAACATCCAGCTTCCGCGGCGGGCCGAGTTCATCCGCGTGCTGATCTGCGAGCTCAACCGCGTCGCATCGCACCTGGTTTCCTTCGGGACGTATGGCCTCGACATCGGCGCGTTCACGCCGTTCCTCTACGCATTCCGCGAACGTGAATACATCCTCGATCTTTTCGAAATGGTCTGCGGCGCCCGACTCACCTACTCGTACTTCACCATCGGCGGCTCCACGCATGATCTGCCTGACAAGTTCCTCGAGAAGCTGACCGAGTTCCTCGATTACTTCGAGCCGAAGATTCCCGAGTACAACGACCTGCTGACTTACAACCACATCTTCATCAAGCGCACCGCCAACGTCGGCGCGATCAGCGCCGATCTGTGCCACAAGTATGCCCTGACCGGCCCGCCGATCCGCGGCAGCGGCATCCCGTACGACCTGCGCCGCGACAAGCCGTACAGCGTCTATCCCGAGCTGGATTTCAAGGTGTGCGTCGGCAGCGGCGAGATGGGCGTGCTCGGTGACTGCTGGGACCGCTACATCGTGCGCATGAAGGAGATCGAGGAGTCGGTCAAGATCATCCGCCAGTGCATCAAGATGATGCCGGCGAAAACCGGCGAAGCGACGAAGGACTATCGCGTGAAGACTGGCCGCGACAAGTTCAAGGCGCCGGTCGGCGAGGTCTACGTCGAAACGGAAAATCCCCGCGGCGTGCTGGGCTTCTATCTCGAAAGCCAGGGCGGCCCCATCCCCTACCGCTGCAAGGCCCGCGCGGCGACATTCTGCAACCTCTCCGTCACCGGCGAACTCTGCCGCGACGTCCTGCTGGCGGATGTGCCGGCGATCATCGGTTCCATCGACGTGGTCATGGGCCAGGTCGATCGGTAAGCGCGTCCGCCAAGGCAACCCGCCACAAGCGATGATTCCCGTTTAGCGCCCGCTCGCAGAGCGGGCTTCTGCCGTGCGCGATCGTTTCGTGCGCCAGGCGGCGTTCGTCTCTTCTCATTTCATCTCCTTCCTGAATCAGTTCTTCACCCGCACATTCCCAGTTGTTCCGCTCTGCGAACGGACGCTGAACGGCGGATGCCTCACCCGCGCACTTTGTCGCATCGGATATTCACCGATGCGAAATCCTGCGAAAGAATGCACCATTTCGCTTCGACCATCGCCCCTACCTGGCGCTCACATTACCCGCGTCGGCCGCCGGCCAATGTGACGTAGAATGCTGTGGCGGGTGCGTTCCTCCCGCCTAACTCACTCCATCGGAATTCGTGACATGAGCACTTTCACATCGCGGCGTCTGGCTCTCTTCACGCTTGCCTTGATCATGGCCGTCTTGACGTCGTTGTCCGCCCGCGCCGACGACGCAACCAAAGTTTCCTTCAACCGCGACGTCCGCCCCATCCTGGCCGACAACTGCTTCCAGTGTCACGGCCCCGACCCAGGCTCGCGCAAGGTGAACCTCCGCCTCGACCGCGAGGACGGCTACTTCGGCAAACGCGAGGACGGCCCCACCGTCGTCCCCGGCCAGCCCGACAAGAGCCCGCTTTACCAGCGCGTCATCACCACCGACGAAGACGAGGTGATGCCGCCGCCCAAGTCGCACAAGACGCTGACCGCGGCACAGAAGGAAAAGATCCGCCTCTGGATCGCCGGCGGCGCGCAGTTCGAGCCGCACTGGAGTTTTCTCAAGCCCGCCCGGCCGGCGCTGCCCGCGGTGAAAAACGAGAAGTGGGCGCGCAACCCGATCGACCGATTTGTGCTGGCGAAGCTCGAAGCCAACGGCCTGTCGCCCGCGCCGGAGGCCGACAAGCGCACGCTCGCTCGCCGGCTTTCATTTGATCTCACCGGCCTGCCGCCCGAGCCGGCGCTCGTCGAGGAGTTCGTCGCCGACAGCTCTGACAATGCCTACGAAAAGCTCGTCGACAAGCTGATGCAGTCGCCGCGTTACGGCGAGCATCGCGCCCGTTACTGGCTCGACGCCGCCCGGTATGCCGACACGCACGGCCTGCACTTCGACAACTTCCGCGAAATCTGGCCTTACCGCGACTGGGTCATCGATTCGTTCAACCGCAACCAGCCCTTCGATCAGTTCACCATCGAGCAGCTTGCCGGCGACCTGCTGCCGAACCCGACGCAGGATCAGCTCGTGGCCACGGGTTTCCATCGCTGCGCCCTGACCACTAACGAAGGCGGCACGATCGAAGAGGAAGTGAACGTCAGCTACGCCCGGGAGCGCGTCGAGACCACGTCGTGGGTCTGGCTCGGACTGACCGCCAACTGTGCGGTGTGCCACGATCACAAGTTCGATCCCATCACGCAGAAAGATTTCTATTCGATGGCGGCTTATTTCCGCAACACCACGCAGCGGGCGATGGATGGCAACATCCCGCACACGCCGCCGGTGATGACGGTGACGCGCAGCGAAGATCAGGCCCGCGCCGCTGCCCTCGGCAAGCAGATCGACGAGCTTGCGAAACAGCAGGCCGCCCGGCGCGATGCGGCCCGCGGCGATTTCACGAAGTGGCTTGCCGCCGCCAAACCGCAGGGCAACGCGGTCGCTGTTTCCGCGGAAGGCCTGGTAGTGCACGCCGGCTTGAACGAAGGCGCGGGCAAGCAGTTCGCCGCGCTGGTCAACGGCAAGAACCAATCGATCAAGAGCGACGCCATCGCCTGGGCCGCCGGGCGCGAAGGCAACGGCAAGGCGTACTCGCTGCCGGCGCAGGGCGCGGTGGAGATCGCCGACGCCGGCGACTTCGACAACACCCAGCCCTTCACCGTCAGCGCGTGGGTCAAGCTCAACGCCCGCAACCAGACCGGCGCCATCGTCGCCCGCATGAACAAGGACGAGGAATACCGCGGCTGGGACCTGTGGGTGCAGCAGGACAAGATCGGCATGCACGTGATCAACAAGTGGCCTGAAAACGCGGCCAAGGTGGCGACGAAGAAAGCAATCGAAGCGAACAAGTGGAACCACATCGTGGCGGTCTACGACGGCACCGGCAAGGCATCGGGCATCCGCATGTACATCAACGGGCAGGCGGAGCCGGTCGACGTGGAAAGCGACAAGCTATCCGCCACCACGCGCACGAAAGTGCCGCTGAAAATCGGACAGCGCCACAACAGCGAGCGTTTGCAGAAACTGTCGCTGGAAGACCTGCGCCTGTACGCGCGGGCACTGCAGCCGGCTGAAGTGGAATCGCTGATGAAGAGCAATCGCGTGGCGGAACTGCTCGCCAAGGCCGCCGAGAAGCGCACGCCGCAGGAAACGGACGAGCTTTTCAACTGGTGGCTTTCCACGAACGACGCACCGACGAAGGAACTGCTGACCAAGGCCGCGGCCCTGCAGGCGGAGCAGACGAACCTGCGCTCCAAGGGCGTGATCGCTTACATCATGCAGGAGAAGCCCAACAGCACGCCGATGGCGGCGATTCTCTTCCGCGGCGAGTACGACAAGCCGCGCGACAAGGTGGAAGCCGGCGTGTTCGCGGCCCTGCACGATCTGCCCAAGGACGCGCCCAGGAGCCGGCTCGCTCTGGCGCACTGGCTCATGTCGCCGGAAAATCCGCTGACCGCCCGCGTCTCCGTCAACCGCTTCTGGCAGGAATTCTTCGGCACCGGCATCGTCAAGACCAGTGAAGACTTCGGCATCATGGGCGAAGGCCCGACGCACCCGGAGCTGCTCGACTGGCTGGCGATGGAGTTTGCGCAAGGCAAGGGCCAAGGGCCAGGGGCCAGGGGCCAAGGGGCTGAGCAAACCGCGATCGGCGGCCCACAGTCGACAACCTTCGTCACATCCGAAATCCAAAATCCGAAATCCGAAATCTCTTCCTGGGATGTGAAAGGACTCATCCGCCTGATCGTCACCAGCGCCGCTTATCGCCAGAGCGCGGTGGTGACGAAGGAGAAAATCGAGAAGGATCCCGCCAACCGCCTGCTCTCGCGCGGGCCGCGCTTCCGCATGGACGCCGAGATGGTGCGCGACAACGCGCTGGCCGTCGCGGGTTTGCTCTCGAGCAAGATCGGCGGGCCCAGCGTCAAGCCGTATCAGCCCGACGGCGTGTGGGACGCCGTGGCGATGCCCGAGAGCAACACGCGTTTCTACAAGCGTGACTCAGGTGAAGCGCTCTACCGCCGCAGCATGTACACGTTCTGGAAACGGGCCGCGCCGCCGGCGTCGATGGATATCCTCAACGCCCCGTCGCGCGAGTTCGCGTGTCTGCGCCGCGACCGCACCAACACGCCGCTGCAGGCGCTGGTGACGCTGAACGATCCGCAGTTCATCGAGGCGGCCCGGGTGCTGGCGCAGAACGCGCTCAAGAGCGGCGCGAAGGACGACGCCGGCGTGAGCGACTTCATCGCCCGCCGGCTTCTGTCGCGCCCGTTGAACGAGAAAGAACAGGCGGTCGTCACCCGCATCAAGAACGACCTGCTTGCCCATTACAAGAGCAACGCGAAGGAAGCGGCGGCACTGCTGTCGGTCGGCGAATCGAAAGCGGACGCAACGCTCGACGCGCCGACGCTGGCCGCGTGGACGATGGTGTGCAATCAGGTGATGAATCTGGATGAAGTCTTGAACAAGTGAACGCCGTAGGGTGCGTCAAGTCCGCGCGGACGCACCTGTTGGATGTGCGCACAAGATGGTGCGTCCGCGCGGACTTGACGCACCCTACAGGTGATTCCATGAACCCATTCCATTCCTACATCCAGTCCGAAACTCGCCGGCACTTTCTCACGCGCGGCAGAAACGCCGTCGGACTCGCCGCGATCGCGTCATTGCTGCAACAGGATGGCGTCGCGCTCGGCGCCGATGCGAAGGCGCAAGCGGTGCCCAACTCGCTGGCCGGCGCCGTGCGCGCCGGCCACATCGCCCCGCACTTCGCCCCCAAGGCCAAGCGCGTCATCTACCTGCACATGGTCGGCGGACCGTCGCAGATGGATCTCTTCGACCACAAGCCGCAGATGAAGGAGTGGTTCAACAAGGATCTGCCACCCACCGTGCGCGGCAATCAGCGCCTCACCACCATGACCAGCGGGCAGGCGCGATTCCCCATCGCGCCGTCCATGTTCAAGTTCGAGCAGTTCGGCAAGTGCGGCATGTGGATGAACTCGATGCTCTCCAACCTCGGCAAGTGCGCCGATGACATGTGCTTCATCCGCTCGATGAACACCGAAGCGATCAACCACGAGCCGGGCGTGTCGCTCTTGCAGACGGGTCGGCAGATCACGGGCTGGCCCTGCCTGGGGTCGTGGGTTTCCTACGGCCTTGGTTCGCTGAACACGAACCTGCCCACGTTCGTGGTGCTGGTCGCCACGCCAAGCAACCGCGAGCAGGAGCAGGCCATCTCCGCTCGACTCTGGAGCAACGGTTACCTGCCCGGCGAGCATGCGGGCGTCAGCTTCCGCGGCAAGGGCGATCCGATTCTGTACATCAACAATCCGCCGGGCGTTTCGCCGGAGGTTCGCCGCAAGACGCTCGACGGCCTGCGCGATCTGAACCAGATCAAGCACGGCGAACTGAGCGATCCGGAAATCGAAACCCGCATCAGCAACTACGAAATGGCGTTCCGCATGCAGAGCAGCGTGCCGGAGCTGACCGACATCGACAGCGAGCCGGCGAGCACCTACGAACTCTACGGCGAAGATGCGAAGAAGCCCGGCTCCTTCGCCAACACGATGCTGCTCTCCCGCCGGCTCGTGGAGCGCGGCGTGCGCTTCGTGCAGGTCTATCACAACAACTGGGATCACCACGGCAACATCGCCGGCCGCATGCCCTCGCAGTGCAAAGACATCGACCGCCCGTGCTACGGCCTAATCACGGATCTGAGAAATCGCGGCATGCTCGATGACACGCTCATCATCTGGGGCGGCGAGTTCGGGCGCACCATCTATTCGCAGGGCGGCTTGTCGGACAAGAACTACGGCCGCGACCATCATCCGCGATGCTTCACCATGTGGATGGCCGGCGGCGGGATCAAGGGCGGCACGATCTACGGCGAGACCGACGACTTCTCCTACAACATCACCAAGGACCCGGTGCACATCCGCGACTTCCACGCCACGATTCTGCACCTGCTCGGTTACAACCACGAGAAGCTCACCTTCAAGGTGCAGGGCCTGGACGCGAAGATCACGGGCGTGGAACCGAGCCGAATCGTAAAAGAGTTGCTCGCGTAAGGAGCCGTGCAGGATCAACATCGCATGTGGGACGACTTTCCAAGTCGTCCGG
>CAYRPN010000168.1:0-10721 GCA_964426135.1 uncultured Phycisphaeraceae bacterium
GTCAAAAACGCTGCGAACTCCGCTTACTTCGTGCGCGGCTCCTTCTGAAGCCCCGCATAATCCGCGCTAAGCCGGCCGAGCCGGAAGGGCCAAGGGTAGAGGGATAAGAACTTCTGCGCGCCGCGCGTAGAAGTTGCAGGGTCAGAATCTACTCATCGCCGCCATCGAGCATGGTGCGCTCGATCTCGCTGAGCCCGTCGGATTCGCCTTCCTCATCAACGGGCCTTGCCGCATCACCGGCGACCGGGGCGATCGGGCTGCCTTCCTGCGGCGGCGCGGCGCCGTCGGCAACAGGTTCATTCGATGACGGCTTATGCGGTGCATCGCGGCAGGGCTTCATGATCTCGCGGAGAACCATCGTGGCGAAGCAGCCGCGCGGAAGCTCGAAGGCGACGCGGACGAAAGAGCCGCACTCATCAACGCCGCCGCTGATGTCCGGATCCTTGATGATGACCCGCATCGGCCTGCGGGTTCCCTCGACGGACCGCGGCCCGTGGGCGCCGCTGGGCGAATTGCAGATTTCCTCCGCCGTCAGCCCGAACTCCGCCAGCGGTTCCTGCTCCCACTCATCGACCTGTCCCGCGGCGCGGATCATGCCGCCGCCCCACATGGGCCCGCTGGGTGAAAGCTCCAGCCGCGCCATGCGGCCGCCAGGCGCGTTCTCGATCGCCGCGGTTTCCTCATCCACCGCGAAGACCGCGCGGCTGTCGTGCTTCCACGCCAGGTCGCCGGGCACAATCCGGTCGAACAAGCCGCGGCGAATCCGGCGATCGAGCACGCCATTGAAGATCGCGCTCTGCAGGCTGCTGACCATGAACTCGCGCTGCATCGGATCGATCGCCATCACCGCCTCTTCAAACGACTTGCCCTGCCGCAGCGCGTCGAGCGCCTGCCGGTCGTGGCGGAACATGCGGGCCCAGCGTTTGAGCGCTTCGCCGTACTGTCCTTCTTCATAGAGCCGACGGGCGACGCCGCGGATCGGCGGATCGTGCGGCCCCGCGCGGCCGAGCAACTCATCGAGCAGCGCCTTCCAATCGCCTTTGACGAGATACTTGCCCAGCAGATGGTTGGTCTGGCGGTAGCCGAAACGCTGGTCGCCGATGTAGTTGGGCGCACCGATCGCCGAGACGCGGTCGAGGATGCGCTTGGCGTGAAGGACGGCCGAGGGATCGATGTTGCGGATGCGGATGATGAACCGGTTGCCTGCGAGGTGGCCCTTGCGAAGCTTGTTCGTGTGCCGCGCCGCCCAGAGAAGTTTGAACTTCGTGAACTGAATCCGCTCGGCGAGTTTGTCCCGGCTCTTGTCGGGAAGATAGATGCTGAAGTGCTGCCGGGTGACCGCGTGCTTGTCCTTCAGCCCGGCGTAGCCGACATCGCTGCGGCGCACGCCGAACATTTTCGCCAGGCGGCGCTGCACGTCGGTGGTGGTCTGCTCGCGCTTCTCGATGAAAAGATAAAGATGCTCACCCTCGCCGCACGCCTGGTAGAGCGGCTGCTCATCGACGAGGAAATCCTCGGGGCGCACCTTGATCAGGCCGCCGGTGCCGGGCGTGTCAGCCGTGAGATACGCCAGATGGTCGGTGGCCCGCAGCATCGTTTGGAATCTGAAATGTGAGATTTGAAATCGAGGATCCTGGCGTGCTTCAATCTTCCGGCGCGTTCTTCGCCACCAATGCCTTGAAACCCGCGATCAGCTTCCTGGTCAGCGGGCCCGGCTCGCCGCCGCCGATGACGCGGCCATCCATCTTCGTCACCGGAATCACTTCCGCAGCCGTGCCCGTGAGGAACATTTCGTCGGCGACATACAGATCGTGCTTCGTCAGATCGGGACGCTGAATGGGCACGCCCGCCTGCGTGGCCAGGTCCAGCACCAGCTTCATCGTCACGCCCTCGAGCACGCCGGCATGCAGCGGCGGCGAGTAGAGACTGCTGTTCTTCACGATGAAGATATTGTCGCCGGTGCATTCGGCGACGAAGCCCTGCGGATTGAGCATGACCGCTTCGAGCACGCCGGCATCGATCGCCTCGATCTTGGCGAGAATGTTGTTGAGGTAGTTGAGGCTCTTGATCCGCGGCGACAGCGCTGCCGGGTGGTTTCGCACCACCGAACTGGTGATGACCGCCAGGCCCTTCTCATAGAGTTCCGCCGGATAGAGCGTGATCGCGTCCACGATGACGAACACGTTGGGCGTCGGGCACACGAAGGGATTGAGCCCCAGCGAACCGGCGCCGCGGGTGACGACGAGACGGATGTAGCCGTTGACGCAGTTGTTCGCCTTCACCGTTTCCTGCACGGCGGCAAAGAGCTGGTCCACGGTCTGATGAATGGTCAGGCGGATGGACCGCGCCGACTCGAACAGCCGCACCAGGTGGGTGCGCAGCTTCAGAACGCGGCTGTTGTAAACGCGAATACCCTCGAAGACGCCGTCGCCGTAGAGCACGCCGTGGTCGTAGACGCTGATGTTCGCCTGTTCGGGCGGCAGCAGTTTTCCGTTAAGCCAGATCAGTTTGGACACGTGACGGTTCCTGGCCTCGCGCGGGGAGCGATACGGATCAATGGCGAGGCGGGCGGGAATTATAGCGATTCCCCGTGAGCGAGCCGGAGCAGGTCAGCGGCGGTCATTCCTTCGTCAGCGACTCATCCAGATTGCAGATCGCCAGGCACAGACTCGCCCAGGCGGCGTGTTCGACCGCGTCGAGCTTCTCATCGCGCGGCGATTCGCCGACTTTCACCAGCTTCATCGCCGCGTCCCTGTCGCCGGCGAACTGCTTCCGCAATCGCTCCAGCGCAGCCAGCAGCACCTGTTTTTCCTCCGTCGAGGACGACCGTGAAAGTGCGAGGCGATACGCGAAATCGATCCGCGCACCGTCGCCGGCGGCATGGTTGTCCGTCAGCACGCGCTGCGCCATGGCCCGCGCAGCTTCCACATAGGTCGTGTCGTTGAATGTCGTCAGCGCGTGCAGCGGCGAGTTCGTGCGGATCGCCTTCACCGTGCAGACCGAGCGCGGCGCGGTGTCGAAGAACATCGTCGGCCCGACGATGCGGCGCCAGAAGGTGTACAGGCTCCGGCGATACAGCGCCTCGCCTTTGTCCTGCGTGTACCGCTTGCCGCCGAAGGTCGCCTCTTCCCACACGCCCGGCGGCTGATATCCGTTCACCGGCCTGCCGCCCGGCTCCCCCGACTTATCCACGAGCAATCCCCCCACCGCCAGCGCCTGGTCGCGGATCATCCACGACGGCATGCGGAACCGTGCGCCCCGCGCCAGCAGCCGATTCTCCGGATCGCGCTCCGCCAGCGCCGGCGTCACCGCGGAGTTCTGTCGATACGTCGCACTGGTGACGATCAGCTTGACGAGCCGCTTGACGTCCCAAGGAGAAGAGATTTCGGATTTCGGATTTCGGATTGCGGATTGATCGGCCCCTTCGTCCCTTCGTCCCTCCGTCCCTCCGTCCCTTCCCCCTGCAAACTCCACCGCCAGCCAGTCGAGCAGATCCTGCTGCATCGGCCGCTCGCCCTGGATGCCGAAGTCCTCACTGGTCTTGACGAGTCCGATGCCGAAGAACTGCTGCCAGAGACGATTTACGGTGACCCGCGCCGTCAGCGGATGCCCCGGCGACACCAGCCAGCGCGCCAGCGTCAGGCGATTCATCGGTGCCGCAGCCGCGTTGCCGGGGGCGGCGTCCGATGCGCCCATCGCAGCCGTCGGCGCCAGCCATGCGGGCAGGCCCGCGGTCACTTCCTCCTGCGGCTTGTTGTAGATGCCCTTGTCAAGCATGAAAGTCTTGCGGAACTGCTTGGGATCCTTGCGATCCTCCATCACCATCACCTTCACGCCGCCCTTGCGCAGGTCGGCCAGAGACTTCGTCGCCGCGTCGATCTCGCCGCGCAGCCTCGCGGTCACCGCATCGTTCACCCTCAAATGATCCGACACGAGATCGGCCTGCGCCTTGTTTCGCTTCTCAGCCGGCGTGCGCAGAGCCGCAAGCAACGCCTGCGACGCGCCGCCCAGCTTCGGCTGCGGCGCGTCCGTGACAGATAATCGGAAATGACCCAGATTGTGGCTCGCATGAGGCGAGTCGTGGCGAAGCGTGATCGTCAGCGTCGCGCCTTTGGCGCTCTTCACCGGCTCGGCGAAGCGGAACACTGCCTCGTGGTCGCGGTTCACCGGCTTGCCGTCCCACACCGCCCAGCCCGTGCCGGCGTTGCCGTCGAACGCCCTGGCCACTTTCAGATCGCCCTGCTCGAACGTCGCTTCGGCGGAGGCGATTTTCAGGCGCGCCGGCTTGTCGTCGCCGGCGCGCTTGATCTGCACTTCGATCTCGGTCAGCACGAAGTTGCCGCTGTCGCTCCGCGCCAGGCCGCCTTGCGTCATCGCGGGATGCCGCAGCGCCTCGAGGCGAAGGCCCGTGATCGAATCGAGGTCCGTCGGCGCGGTGATGGTGTACGTGTCGTTCTTCGGATTCGGGCCGCCGGCGTGGATGATGTCGGCCTCGTGAAGCGTGAGCGTCTGCGTCACGGCCTTGTATGACGATGGCTTGAGCGAGCGCCAGTTGCCATTCTTCTCCAACGCGGCGATCGCGTCTTTCTCCCGCAGTGCCAGATCGGGCGCGATCTCTTTCAACCGCTTCGCCAACTCCGCATTCAGCGCGGCGATGCGAGCCTCAGTTTCCGCGAGACGCTGCTTCTGCTCGCCGCTGACAACTTCGATCACCGGCGGCGTCTGCGGGTTGCCGCCGCCGCCGTCCACCGGCGTCTGGTTGAAGAACGCGATGAAGCTGTAGTAATCCTTTCGGCTGAACGGATCGTACTTGTGGTCGTGGCACCGGCAGCAGTTGAGCGTCACGCCCATCCACACCGTGCCCATCGTCTCGCTCTGATCGAACAGATATTCGATGCGGTTTTCCTCGGCGATGCGCCCGCCTTCGCCGTTGATCGGATGGTTGCGATTGAATGCCGTGGCGAGGCGGCGTTCATCGGGGGAGGTGGGGAGCCAGTGCGAAGTCGATTTCGGATTTCGGATTTCGGACTGCGGATTGTTGCCTTGCCCCTTCGTCCCTTCGTCCCTCTGTCCCTTCGTCCCTTCGTCCCTCCGTCCCTCAGTCCCTTCTTCAACCCAATCCCCCGCCAACTGCAGCACCGTGAACTGGTCGTACGGCATGTTCCGGTTGAACGCCTGCACCACCCAGTCGCGCCAAGGCCACATCGTGCGCTCGTTGTCGCCCTGGTACCCGTTGCTGTCGGCGTACCGCGCCGCCTCGAGCCAGTCCCACGCCATGCGCTCGCCGAACCGCGGCGAGGTGAGCAAGCGATCCACGAGACGGTCGTAGGCATCAGGCGAACCCGGCTCGCGCTTGACCTTGGCGATCAGATCAGCTTCCCACTCCTTCACAAACGCATCCACCTCGGCGGGTGTCGGCGGCAGGCCCGTCAGGTCCAGCGTGACGCGGCGAATCAGGGTGTGCGGCGATGCCTGCGGCGACGGTGCAAGTCCTTCCTTCTCCAGCTTCGCCAACACAAACCGATCGATGCCGTTGCGCGACCAGCCGGCGTTCTTCACCGTCGGCAGCGCGGGCCGCTGCGGCGCGGTAAACGACCAGTGCCCGCCCCACGCCGCGCCCTCATCGATCCAGCGCTTGATCAGATCGATCTGCGCGGGCGACATTTTCTTTTTCGACTTTGGCGGCGGCATCACCTCGTCGTCATCCGACGTGATCAGCCGTTGGAACAGTTCGCTGTCGCCGCTCTTGCCCGGCACGAGGATCGCCACGTCATCCTGGACGCGAAACGCGCCCTCCTTCGTGTCCAGCCGCAGCTTCGCCTTGCGCGTGCCGGCATCGGGACCGTGGCAGAGGTAGCAGTTCTCCGAAAGGATGGGCTGAATGTCGCGCGCGTAGTCAACCTTCGGCGCGGCTGTGAGCGGCGCGGAAACGAGGCACAACGTCGCCAGAACAAGACCAGACGCGCGATAAATGCTGACTGAATGCATGAGTTTCACCGCTTCTCATGATATCAGCCGACATTCGTTTCAAGCGGGCCGAAGTTTCCCGGCCAGGCCCTTCAACCCCCAGGCAATCCCCGACGCGCGGCTACGCCGACACCTGCCGAATGAGGCGCTGCGCATGAGTTAGGAATTGGGTCGAAGTAGCTTCGCGAATTGGCGGTCCCCCATTTAGCCGGCGGGCTTGCCCGCCGAGGGCGTCTCGGCGGGCAAGCCCGCCGGCTAAATCGGGAACCTATTTCGGTCCCGTTCCTTAGTTGACCGGTTCACACCACGGGCTGAATCTCGCGCAAAGGCGCAAAGCACGCAAAGCGGCGGATTTCTTTGCGAGCTTTGCGCCTTTGCGCGAGGTCGGTTTGTCTAGATCACTCATTCCCGGACCCCAGCCAATGGCAATCGCCTAGAAGGCCTCCTTGCAGGCAGAAGTGACCTTGATATCATTTCGTCAATGGCCGAAGTGACGAATCATCTGAGCGATTTCATCGCAATCGCCGAGGCGGTTGCCGACGAGACGAGGGCGAGGGCTCTGGCTCTGCTGGCCGGCGGCGAATTGTGCGTGTGCCAGATCGTCGATGTGTTGCGGCTGGCTCCGTCCACCGTGTCGCAGCACATGACGCTGCTGGCCCGCGCCGGACTGGTGGAGCGGCGGAAGGAAGGGCGCTGGCATTTCTACCGCCTGGCGAACCGCGGCGCGGCGCCTCAGGTCCGTCAGGCGCTTCGCTGGGTGCGAAGCGCTGTCGGCAACGATGCCCGCATCCTCGCCGACCGCAAGTCGCTGTCGCGCGTCATGTGCAAAGACCTGACGGAGGTGTGTGCATGCTACCGATGAAGCTCACACTTCCAGCCGGGCTGCGCCCCCTGGCCGCCGAAACGATCGGCACGTTCGCGCTGGTCTTCGCCGGCTGCGGGGCGATCGTGATCAATGACATCAGCGGCGCGGTGACGCACGTGGGCGTTGCGCTCACCTTCGGGCTGGTGGTGATGGCGATGATCTATGCGGTCGGGGATGTGAGCGGGGCGCACCTGAATCCCGCCGTGACGCTGGGCTTTTTCCTCGCCGGCCGATTCCCCGCGCGGCAGATCGTGCCGTATGCGATCAGCCAGTGCGGCGGTGCGTTCGCGGCCGCGCTGCTGCTGCGCGGGTTGTTCCCCGAGCAAGCGAATCTCGGCGCCACGCTGCCGCGCGGCAGCGCGGGCCAGTCGTTTGTGCTGGAGATCGTGCTGACATTCGTGCTCATGTTCGTGATCCTGCGCGTGGCGATCGGGGCGAAGGAGAAGGGCATCATGGCAGGCGTGGCGATCGGCGCGGTGGTCGGACTGGAGGCGATGTTCGCCGGCCCGATCTGCGGAGCATCGATGAACCCGGCGCGGTCGCTGGCGCCGGCAATCGTCAGCGGGCAGATGAGCGATGTGTGGATTTACCTGATCGCACCGACACTTGGAGCCGCGCTGGCGGTGCCGGCGTGGATGATGGTGAGTGCCCAGTCGAATACTTTGCCGCGGATGGACGCGGATGAACGCGGATGAGATCGCAGTGAACCGATCCCAGTCATCCGCGTTCATCGGCGGCTCGCTGATCCGCGGCTCAACCAGTGAGACAGAATCATGAGCACCGCATCATCGAACAAACTCCGCCTTCTCTTCGTCTGCGTCGAGAACTCCAACCGCAGCCAGATGGCGCAGGCGTTTGCCCGCATCATTGGCGGCGACGCGGTGGAAGCCTACAGCGCCGGCTCGCGCCCCAGCGGCAAGGTGAATCCGAAAGCCATCGAAGCCATGCGCGAGTTGGGCTATGACCTGACCGCGCACGAGTCGAAATCGCTCGACGCCCTGCCTGCCGTCACCTTCGACGCGGCGGTGACGATGGGCTGCGGCGACGCCTGCCCGCACGTGGCGGCGAAGCTGCGCGATGACTGGCAGATTCCCGACCCGCGCAACATGCCGCCGGAGGAGTTCCGAGTGGTGCGCGACCTGGTGCGGGAGAAGGTCAAGGCACTGATCGGGCGGCTGCACGCTCAACCTGACGCCGCCGGCATTCGCCATTAGCCCCGGATTGCATACCGCCAAGTTGGACTTGAGGCTCCAGCCCTGCTACACTCCTTCCCCAACTGCCCGCTTCGATCTTTCTTGAGCCCGCGTTTCGCGGCATCTCCCAGACAGAATACGAGCCCAGTTGCAGCGCATCGAACTGGTTTTTTCCTCGGCATTTGCCCAGGGCCTTTTACGGTGCGCCTAGTCACCGTTAAGGAAACTGTTCGATGAAGTTTGTTGATCTTCGGCTCGCTGAGCCGATCGTCCGCGCTGTCACTGCCGAAGGCTACGTCACCGCGACCCCCATTCAATCCCAGGCCATTCCGCACGTGCTCGACCGGCGCGATCTGCTCGGCTGCGCCCAGACCGGCACGGGCAAGACCGCTGCGTTCGCCCTGCCCATCCTGCAGCGCCTCATGCAGGCGGAGTTCGACAAGGTCGCCAACGCCGACGGCGTGCTCAGCGGCGGGTCCATCCCGCTGGAGCTGCGCGACCCCAACGCCCTGGGCCACGTCGCCCATCCGCAAACCACCTTCCAGGAAAAGCCGCACAACCCGAACCGCGGCGGCAAGCACCAGCCCGATCGCTTTCATCCGGGCCGCGGGCAGGAGAAGCATCCGCCCGCCCGGCGTCCCCGCGCCCTGGTGCTGTGCCCCACGCGCGAGCTCGCCGTGCAGATCGCCGACAGCTTCCGCACGTATGGCAAGAACCTGCCGCTGCGCGGCGCGGTGATCTTCGGCGGCGTCGGCCAGAACCCGCAGGTGGAGTCGCTGCGCCGCGGCGTCGACATCATCGTCGCCACGCCGGGCCGGCTGCTGGACCTCATGGAGCAGGGCCACTGCGATCTGCGCACGGTCGAGATTCTCGTCCTCGACGAAGCCGACCGCATGCTGGACATGGGCTTCATCCACGACATCAAAAAGATCATCGCCAAACTGCCCGCCCGGCAGCAGACGCTGCTCTTCTCCGCGACGATGCCCGGCGAGATTCGCAGCCTGGCCAATTCGCTGCTGAAGAATCCGGTGTCGATCGCCATCGCGCCCGAGTCGCCCGCCGTCGATCGCATCGAGCAATATCTGTACAACGTGGAGCAGCGCAACAAGCCCATTCTGCTGGCGCACCTGCTCACCAATACCTCGATGGCCCGCACCATCGTCTTCACCCGCACCAAGCACGGAGCGGACCGCCTGGTCCGCCACCTGTTCCAGCGCGGCATCGAGGCCGCCGCCATCCACGGCGACAAGGCGCAGAACGCCCGCCAGCGCGCCTTGGACAACTTCCAGAAGAACAAGGTCGCCATTCTCGTCGCCACCGACATCGCGTCGCGCGGCATCGATGTCGATGGCATCACCCATGTGGTGAATTACGACATTCCGCATGAGTCGGAAACGTACGTGCACCGCATCGGCCGAACCGCCCGCGCCGGCGCCGGCGGCATCGCGATTTCGTTCTGCGGCGAAGGCGAACGCGGCAACCTCCGCGCCATCGAACGCCTGATCCGCAAGCCCATTCCCGTCAAGGACGACCACCCGCGATATCCGTCGCTCGCCGAATCGGGCGGCGGTTCGCATGGCGGCGGCGGCCACGGCTCACGGTCGCACGGATCGCAGGGCTATGGCTCACGCAAGCCCGCGGAGAAATCGCAGCATTCCCACCAGTCGCAGCACTCGCACCAGTCCGGCGAGATCGTCGTGAACGCCGGCGAACCGCGCCGGCCCGCGCACAGCTCGCGTTACAAGCCCAGCGGCTCGAAGCGCGGCGGACGTCGCTGAGGCAGACCACAAACCGAACTCCGTGACAACCCTCGACGCAAGTTGAGGGTTTTTTCTTGGCCCCTCGCCTTCACCAATGGAACCGGGGGAGCCGGGGGAGCCGGGGGAGCCGGGGGCGGGCAGGACCCGTGAAACCTCTCGTCCCTGCCCCGTCTACGAGCTTCCCCATGTGGCCGGCCACTGACCCCCCACCGGGCCAAAACCCACTCAAACGCCGGCATTTCAAGCGTTTATGAATTGACTGCCAAAAAGGTAGGACACTTTTCGGCCACTCGCGGCGGCCGGGGATTTCCTGTCGTGTCCAGGTGAAAAGCTTGCCAAAGAACAGCGCGGCCCCAAAGGCGGGACGTCGGTCGCGTCTACCTTACATTGACCGATCTACGTCGATGGTTTCACCTTCTCACGGACCTTGTTCAGATGGGTGCGGCAAGAAAAGCCGGCGACGAAGTCGCGGCATTCCCTGACGCGCTTCGCCGACGACGCAGAGCGCATCGAAGGGGTGTGCCCAATTTTACGGGGCCTTGCTCCCTCTCCCTTCCAGGGTGGCCGAGTCTAACCGGGGGACGAGGCCGGGTGAGGGTCGGGACGAACAGATGGTTGCGGCATCCGTCGCGCGATGGTGGCGATTGCAAACGTGTGCGTCCCGACCCTCACCCCAGCCCTCTCCCTGGAAGGGAGAGGGGGCAGGAGTGCCGCCTCTGGAAATATTGGCACACCCTGGACCAGGGTGTGCCCAATTTTCCCGGGCCTTGCTCCCTCTTCCTTCCAGGGTGGCCGAGTCTAACCGGGGGATGAGGCCGGGTGAGGGTCGGGACGAACAGATGGTTGCGGCATCCGTCGCGCGATGGTGGCGATTGCAAACGTGTGCGTCCCGACCCTCACCCCAGCCCTCTCCCTGGAAGGGAGAGGGGGCAGGAG
>CAYRPN010000169.1:0-10388 GCA_964426135.1 uncultured Phycisphaeraceae bacterium
AGGGGGTCGATCGTAACCAGTTGTCGTTATTCGACTAATGACCGGACACTACTGTGTTGGACTGCCAAAAAGGTAGGACACTTTCCGGCCACTTTTTCCGGCCGCGCTCCCGCCCACCGGCTCCCGCCCGCCCGCACCGAGGGGCGTGAAAACTTGTCAAAGAACATCGCGACCCCGCAGGCGGGCCGTCGGCAACGATCACCTAACATTGACCTAACTCTGGCCTCGGTTACGGCCGTCGGCGATCCTCATTCCCAAGACAATCGCATGCGCCGGACAACCCGTCTGCTACAATCCGGCATCCCGAACCCCGGAGGTGGCTCATGTGGCGACTGCTCGTGCTGACGATTCTCGCCTTATGCTGCGCCCGCACCGCCGCAGCCGAGGACGCCAAGCAATTCTTCGATTCGCTCTACGGCAACCGCCTGAAACAGGTCAAAGCCACCATCGATCGCGGCGATGATCTCGTGCTTGCGAAGGAGATTCTCGCCGCCGCGCAGTCCATTGAGCGCACCGATGTCGTCGGCCTGATGTGCGACCACGCCATCGATTTGTCGCAGCGCCACGCCGACGGGCTGCCCACCGCCATCGACGCCGCCCGCCTGCTGGCGGAGAAGGTCGAGCCGCGCCGCAGCGAAGCGCGGAAGAAACTGGTTGAACTCCTGCTCCGGCAAAGCGCCAGCAGTGATCCGAAAGTGAAGGAGAAGGCAGGGGATGACCTCATCAACCTGCTCACGCTGCAAGGCGACGAAGCATTCAAGGCCGGCAAATATGACGACGCGCTGGCCGGCTACCGCCAGGCGATGACCGCGGCGCAGCGGCAGAAATCCCCCGCCGCCGACACCCTCAAGGAGAAAATCGAACTCGCCGGCAACCGCAGCCGCGTGGAGAAACAGATCGCCCGCCTGCGTGAGAAACTGCTCGCCGACGCCACCGACACCGTTTCGGTTCACGAGATCATCCGGCTCTACGTCGTCGATCTGGACACTCCCGCCGAGGCGATGAAAGTGCTCGACCGCGCGAAGGATGCGAAGCTGATCAAACTCGTTCCGCTCGCCGCCAAAGGCGCGGAAAATGCCAGCGAGCCGGATTGCCTGGCGCTGGGCGAGTGGTACTCCGAACTGGCGACGAGTGCCGCGGCATCGTCGAAGGAAGCGATGATGCGCCGCGCGTCGGCGTATCTGACGCGATATCTCGGATTTCAACCGACGGATCAACTCGCGCGAACGAAGGCGGAGGTGATGTTGAAGCCGATCGCGACATCGCTTGCGGCGATTGATGCGGAACGTGCCAAAACCGAGTTACGCAACGGGCCGGAAACGTGGATTTCGAAAGATGCGACGTACACGATAAGTTCCGACCAAGGATACGGTCGGCGGCCTGATCTACTCACAGGCGGCAACGACCTCCAAGACGGAGAGTTTGCGTTTTGTACAAGAGTGAACACGCCTAGTGAGTTTGTGGTCATTGACCTCGGAAAACCCATGATGGTCAGCCGCATCTGGATCGAGAACAGGCGCAATCGGTTCCAGGATCGCGCCAAAGGCATCACATTGACGTTGTCACTTGAAGCCAATCAGAAGACGAAGCCGGTATGGACTGCCGAGAAAGCAGAAAAAGAATGGACGATTCAACTGGACGAAAAGAGGAAAGTGCGGTACCTCACGATCAAGGCGGACAAGAATTGCTACGCGCTGCACCTCGCACAGGTCAAGGTGTTTGGTTGGGATGATGCCGCGGAAAGCAAGCCGAGCGAAAAGCCCAAGGCGGTGGTTCCGCTGGTGGACCGGCCGGTCGAAGTCGTGCATACCTGGGGCAATGGCGGCATCCAGCGCGACGTCGCCGTCAATGAGACGAAGCTGGACTATGGATTCCAAACTCACCCTTCTTCGGGAAGGCCGGCTCAGTTGGCATTTCAACTTGACGGAGCGTTTGAGCTCCTCCAGGGAGCCATTGGAGTGAATGACAAGAGTGCTGGCCCTGCCTCCGACCTCGTTTTCAAGATCGTGGGCGATGGCAAGGAATTGTGGCAGTCCAAGCCGACGCGGCGCAAGGGAGTGGTGCAGGCGTTTCGCGTCGATGTCAGAAACGTGCAGAAGCTCGAACTGTTCGTTCACTGCACGGACGATGGCAACTGTGCCGCGGTTTGGGTCGAGCCGATGCTGTATGCAAAAGCATCGTCGGCCCCCGCGATCACGGGCAAGAAGTTCCTCGCATTTCCCATCGACGACAAGGCGAAGTGAAGTGGCGCCGCCATGTCGTCGCTTCGCGGCTGGAGTTCGCTCGCGTCGGGCGCCCAGTGAATGAGCCGCGCACGCAGTAAGCGGCGCTCCCGGCAACCCTGCGTCACCGTCCGCGGGGCGAATCGCGCGTTGTTGTGACGCTGCAATGAATCAAACGAAATGCGATGGCATTCGGAGAAGACCGCTTACTTCGTGCGCGGCTCCTTTCGCGAACGTCATCGCTTCGCGGCTGGAGTTCGATCGTCACCGGCGCTGCGTGACATAGCCGCCCAGCGGGACAAGTGTTCTCGCCCGTGGTGGGCGGCGCCCACCCTGCGTGCTTGGCCCGACGACGGGCCACTCACCGCGCCGGTCGCACGGCGAAGTTCACATCCTTGCCCACGGCGTAGAGATGCTGGTGGCCGCGCAAGTCCTTCGTTCGACCGCGAATGAGTCCGAACACCACCAGCGCCTTGCCATTCTCGTCCTTGTCCGCGCCCAGCGTGATCTTGTCCTGCCCCGAACCCGACCACGCGAAATAGACCAGCTTCTCCTTGCTGAAATCGATCTCCTTCTTGATCGCCTCCAGGCTCGCCGAGAGCGCGGTTACTTTTTCCAGGTCCTCCGCGGAGTTGATGACCGTGGGCTTGCTCATATCGCCCTGCGGCCTGTCGCCGCTCTTGACGGCGATCTCTCGCACCGCGTCAACGCCGGGCTTGTCCGCATGAGCGAGTGCGAGAGAAAGAAAGGCCACGGCAAGGAAGGCGATCAGACGCATGAGAGTTATTCCTGAGTTGGAGAGGTCAAGGATTGAGTTAGCAATCGGAGCGAAACAACTTCCCGATTTGCAAGGTTTGAACTCCCCTCCCTTCTAGGGAGGGGCAGGGGGAGGGTCGGGCAAACAGCCTGATTTCATGCACAATCACGCAGTGCGCCCGACCCTCCCCTTACCCCTCCCTAAGAGGGAGGGGAATCGGAAACGGCCAAGTCGAGAAGTTACTTCGGTCATAATCCTTAGATTTAGACGCGCAGGCACAGTCGCGGTTCAGCGAATTGGCTGCCTCGACAGTTTAGCGGTCGGGCCGAGTCGGCGAGGCCCACCCGCCTGCGATCGCCCTTTTGTAAGATGCCCGCATGAACCGCGCCGATCTTCAACTCATCGCGGAACTGAGCGACCCGGACCGTGGCGTGGTCGAAGCCCTTTCGCGCATGGAGGGCGATCTGGTCATCCTTGGCGCGGGCGGCAAGATGGGATTCAACCTTGCCCTGATGGCGCACCGTGCTTTCCGCGAGGCTGGGAAATCCAATCGCGTGACCGCCGTCTCCCGCTTTGCAACCGACGAGCAGCGGCAGGAGTTCGAGTCCGAGGGCATCCACACGCATCGCGCCGAACTCACCGACGCCGCGGCCGTGCGCGATCTGCCCGATGCCGCCAACGTGCTGCATCTGACCGGCGTCAAGTTCGGCACCGGCGACAACCCCGGCTACACCTGGCTGATCAACGTGCATGAGCCGGCTCTGATCGCCCAGCGCTACTGCGACAGCCAGATCGTCGTGCTCTCCAGCGGGAACGTGTATCCGATGATGCCGTGCGGAAGCGGCGACAGGATCGGCGCGAGCGAGGACACGCCTGTGAACCCGGTCGGCGAATATGGCCAGACCGTGGTCGGTCGCGAGCGGATGTTCCAGCACTTTTCGCAGCAGCACGGCACGCCGGTGTGCGTCGTCCGCCTGAACTACGCGATCGAGCCGCGCTACGGCGTGCTGGTGGACCTCGCCCGCAAGGTGCAGCGCGGCGAGCCGATTGATCTTTCGATGGGCTGCGTCAACGTCGTGTGGACGACCGATGCGAACCGCGTGATTCTCAAATGCTTCGACCTGGCGGCAAGTCCGCCGAAGGTGCTGAATCTCACGGGGCCGACGGCGCTTTCCGTGCGCGAGCTGGCGAATCAGTTCGGCGATGTCTTCGGCAACGATCCTGTCTTCGTCGGCGAGGAGTCCCCCACCGCCCTGCTCAGCGACGCGAGCCAGTGCTGGAAACGGTTCGGCCCGCCGGAGGCCACGCTGGACTACATGGTGCGCCGCGTGTCGGACTGGCTGATGCAGGGGCTGCCGATCTGGGAAAAGCCGACGCACTTCGAAGTGCGCAGCGGGACGTTCTGACGCCATGCTTGCACGCGCCCTCGGCAACACCGGCCTTCGTGTCACGCCCATCGGTTTTGGCGCGGTGAAGATCGGCCGCGTGGAAGGCTTGAAGCATCCGCGGCCGTTCGCCTTGCCGGATGAAGCGTCGGCGGCGCTCCTGCTCAACCGCGTGCTGGACCTGGGCGTCAATCACATCGACACGGCCCCCGCCTACGGCCTCAGCGAGGAGCGCATCGGCGCCGCCATCGCCCATCGCCGCGCGGAGTTCGTGCTTTCCACCAAGGTTGGAGAGCGTTTTGTCAACGGGCGATCGTCGCACGATTTTTCCGCCGCGGCGGTCTGCGCGAGCGTCGAAGAAAGCCTCCGCCGACTTCGCACCGACACGCTGGACGTGGTGTTCATTCACAGCGATGGAAACGATGTGGCGATCCAGAGCAAGACCGATTGCGTCGCCGGCCTCCAATCGCTCAAGCAGCGCGGCGTGATCCGCGCGATCGGTCTATCGGGCAAGACCGTCGATGGCGCGCGGATGGCTCTGAACTGGGCTGATGTGCTGATGATCGAGTATCACCTGCACGATCGCAGCCACGAGGCGGTCATCGCTGAAGCGGCATCGCGCCGCATCGGCGTCATGGTGAAGAAGGGCCTGGCGTCGGGCCGGTTGCCGGCGGCGGAAGCGGTGAAGTTTGTGCTGGCGAATCGCGCCGTGACGAGCCTGACCGTCGGCGGCCTGAATCTCGACCATGTGCGCGACAACATCGCGATGACGCAACAGGTAAGCTATGAGGCGTAGCCGTTAGCCCCCGGCTCCGCCGGGGGGTGTACGACTTTGCGTCGCGTCACGCCCTCGATGTACGACAGTTCGGTTCAATCGGAGATTGCCATTGGCGCGGCGCCCGAGGCTGATTTCCCCACCCCGGCGGAGCCGGGGGCTAACGGGTGGACAGCCGCAGTCCCCACCCCTTGACATTATTATCCCGCTCGTTAACATTTTCGCTCTTTCTCCGGAGACCTACCTGCCATGAGCAGCCCGACGAATGCCAGTGCGTGCATGACCCAGCTTGAGCGGATTCCCACGATCGTCCTCGATAAATCGGCCGACGTGAGCAAAGCCGTCGCCCGGGAGATCGCCAACCTGATCCGCTCGAAGAACGCCGCCGGCAAGCCCGCCGTGCTGGGCCTGGCCACCGGCTCGACGCCCACCGGCGTCTATGCCGAGCTCATCCGCCTGCACAAGGAGGAAGGCCTGTCGTTCAAGAACGTCGTCACGTTCAACCTCGACGAATATTTCCCCATGCAGCCGAACGAACTGCAGAGCTACGTTCGCTTCATGAACGAGCACCTGTTCGACCACATCGACATCCCGCGCGCCAACGTCAACATCCCCGACGGCACGCTGCCCGTGGAGAAAGTGTTCGACCACTGCCGCGGCTACGAGCAGAAGATTCGCGACCTGGGCGGCGTGGACTTGCAGATCCTGGGCATCGGGCGCACCGGGCACATCGGCTTCAATGAGCCGGGCTCAGGCCGAGAGAGCCGCACCCGCCTGATCACGCTGGACCGCGTCACCCGCCTCGACGCCGCCAGCGATTTCTTCGGCGAAGAGAACGTGCCCCGCCGCGCCATCACCATGGGCGTCGGCACCATTCTCGAATCGGCGCGCATCATCATGATGGCGTTCGGCGAAGGCAAGGCCCGGATCATTCAGCAGGCGATCGAAGGCCC
This sequence comes from uncultured Phycisphaeraceae bacterium, assembly GCA_964426135.1. Taxonomy (GTDB): domain Bacteria; phylum Planctomycetota; class Phycisphaerae; order Phycisphaerales; family Phycisphaeraceae; genus CAYRPN01. The sequence continues at coordinate 6,093 of CAYRPN010000169.1, forward strand.
CGTGACCAACGTCGTGGCCGGCAGCTTCCTGCAGCAGCATCCCAACTCCACCGTCTACCTCGATCAGGCGGCGGCGGCGGAGCTCGCGCGGAAGAAGACGCCCTGGCTGCTGGGGCCGATCGACTGGAATGAGACGATGATCCGCAAGGCCGTCATCTGGCTGGCGCGGCATGTGAAGAAGCCGATCCTGAAACTCACCGACGAAGACTACAACGAAGGCGGCCTGCAGGACCTGCTTGCCAAGCAGGGCGTGGCCTACACCATCAACATCGATGTCTTCCGCGCGCTGCAGGCGACGATCACCGGCTGGCCCGGCGGAAAGCCCACGCCGAACCAGAGGCCGGGCGATCGCCGCCGCGCCACCGATGAAATCTTCCCCAAGCGCGTCGTCATTTTCTCCCCGCATCCGGACGACGACGTGATCTCCATGGGCGGCACGCTGATTCGCCTCGTGGATCAGGGCCACGAGGTGCACGTGGCCTACCAGACCAGCGGCAATATCGCGGTCTTCGACGACGACGCGATTCGCTTCGCCGATTTTGCCCGCGAATTCAACCAGATCTTCAACATCGATCCCAAGAGCAGCAACAAGATCGAGCAGCACATCGAGGAATTCCTCAAGAACAAAAAGCCCGGCCAGGTGGACAGCCCCGAGGTGCAGCAGATCAAGGGCCTGATCCGTCGCGGCGAAGCCCGCGCGGGCGGCCGGGCGTGCAATGTGCCGATGGAACGGCTGCACTTCCTCGACATGCCGTTCTACGAAACGGGACGCGTGCGCAAGAAGCCGATCGGCGAGGCGGATGTCAAGATCATCATCGACCTGCTGGAGAAGATTCAGCCGCACCAGGTCTACGCCGCCGGCGATCTGTCCGATCCGCACGGCACGCACCGCGTGTGCCTGTCGGCGATTTTCCAGGCGCTGCAGCGGATGAAGGATCGGCCGTGGGTCAAGGACTGCGAAGTGTGGCTCTACCGCGGCGCCTGGCAGGAATGGCCGGCGGAGGAAATCGAAATGGCGGTGCCGCTGAGCCCGATCGAGCTGATGCGAAAGCGCAACGCGATTTTCAAGCACCAGTCGCAGAAAGACCGCGCCATGTTCCCCGGCTCCGACAGCCGCGAATTCTGGCAGCGCGCCGAGCAGCGCAACATGGAAACCGCAAGAATCTACGATCAGCTTGGGCTGGCGGAGTACGAAGGCATCGAGGCGTTCGTGAAATGGAAGTGGGATCCGGCGGGGGTATAATCCCGGCATGACCACCGAACGACTCCGTCAAGCTCTGACGAACCGCCCATTCCGTCCATTCTCCATCCACCTGGCGGACGGGGCTGCGTTCGACGTGCGCCATCCGGAGATGGCGCTGCACACCGAAGGTGGGCGCACGATCTTCCTAAACACCGGTGGAGAAGACGTCCAGGTCATCGACCTGCTTCTGGTGACGCGCCTCTCATTTTCGGATAACCGCAAATCGCGCCGGCGAACAGAACAACCAGACAATTGAGCCGCTGCCTGTTGACAGTCAAGGCAACCGTCGCGTCACTTGGGTGTTGTGCCATCCACACTGCCCGCCCCCGGCTCCACCTTCTCCGCCACCGGCGCCGTCTCCGCCGCCGCGATCGGCGCCAGCGCGTCCGGCGCCACGTCTTCAATCTCCACCCCGTCGGCGCTGCGCCGCAGCAGCAGGTAAATCCACGTGTTGGCGCACAGGTAGTAGCTGAACACGAACGCGGGCAGCAGGCCGATCACGAAGAAAATCCAGCAGCGGATGACCCACGCCGCGATGCGCCCGGACCAGTCGAGCGAGGTGTAATCCACGTCGTAGCTCAATTGCCCGAAGCGCGGCGGCGGAAAGATCGCGTCGAAACGATTCGTTTCCAGTCCCGTGCCGGTGAACACCCAGTACCCCGCCGCCGCCTGCACCACCCACAACAGCGCGAAGACCACGAAGCTGATGAAGAGATAGGTGATCGCGCCATGCACCATGGCGGCGACGTTGTAGAAGAGCCATCGCCACGGGCGGTTGAGCACGTAGTTGAACGCCCGCGCCAGCGCGTCGAACGGATCGGAGCCGTCGATCGCCACCGCCGGATAGAAGAGATGCGCGCCGGCGGCGGTGAGGACAAGCGTCAGCGCGACGATCAGGCCGCAAAGAATCGCGGCGATGAAGATGATGCCGCCGAGGATGTCGATGCCCCACTCGGGCGGATTGAAGAGCACGAACCCGCCCGCCATCATGAGCAGGCTGATGCCCAGCACGATGCCCAGGGGCGCCAGCGGCGTCGCCAGAAACGACCACCACCGCGCCAGCGAATAGCGCAACGCCATGCGGAAGCCGACGTGCTCCTCGTGCGTCGCATCCAGCGCCGCCATCCGTGCGATCGCGCCGCCGAGGACTGAAAAGACAATCAGCGCGAAGAAGAGGAACGTTCCCACGAACAGCGGGTAAGTCTGCAACAACCAGCCGGGCAGCACGATGAAAAGATCGCGCATCGACGCGACCACGGTCAGTTGATCGTCATACGCCAGCATCGCCGCGTCATCGACCGGCTCCAGCATCGGGTTGTCCGCCGCGCCCACCTCTGCACCTTCGATCGGCGGACCCGGCGTGCGCGACGTCCGCGGCCCGGTGACCTGCCCCCATCCGAAGCGCAGCGAAGCGCCGGCCCGCATCAGCCGATTGAACGAATCGAGCGCATGATCCAGCCCGCTGGCAAAGACGCCGCGCGGCCGAAGCCGGTCAATCGCCGACAGAACCCGCAGCCGTTGCCGGCGCAGCTCTTCGAACTCTTTCTCCAGATCGACCTTCGACGATACTTCCTCGCGCAGGGCAACCTTGGATTTAAACGCCTCCAGGTAATGCGCATTGACTTCGGCCACCGCCTGATCGAAGGGGCGATCCGACTCGACAACGAGTTTCACGTCGACCTTCAGGCTCTTGATGGACGCGAGCACCTTGGCGAGCGCCAGCTTCGACGCGGCCATCTGCTGCTGCCGCCAGGCGTCGTACTGCTCCTTCGTGGTGATGCGGTAGTAGTGCTCGCGGTATTGCTGCAATTCGCCCGGGGGAACGGGGTGGCCGCTCACCGCGTCCATGACCTTGCCGCCGGCAAAAAGCAGCGTCACCATCAGCAGCGCGGTGAGCAGCTTGTACGGATGCATGGCCATGCGGAAGGACTTGAACAGCCGCAGCCACGGCAGAACCGCCAGCCAGTCGACTTCCTCGATGCGGACACGATCGGTATGCTTCGCCATGTCTGGAATTCCGCCGTCGCGACATCCTTGTGGTGCGACGGGGCCACATGATAGAAGGATTTCCGCGCCGCACACAAGTAAGGATCCTGACCGAATTAACTTCCCGAATTGGCCGTTTCCAATTCCCCTCCCTCTTAGGGAGGGGTTAGGGGAGGGTCGGGCGCACGGCGTGATTGTGCGTCGAATCAGGCTGTTTGCCCGACCCTCCCCCTGCCCCTCCCTAAGAGGGAGGGGAGTACGAACTGTGCCAATCGGGAAGTTATCTCGATTCCATACCTAACCACCGATCCCCACGTGTCCGCCTTCACCGCTCACCTTTGCCTCTCCGCCGCCAAGCTGAAGGATTCAGCGACCGCTGCTCTTGATGCCGACGTGCTGGCGCCCGGCGTGGCGTTGGAGCTGACTGCTCTCGACACAACCGACACGCTTGCGGAATGCCACAGCGATCTGAAAACGCGAGGCTTTCCCGTGCGGGCGGTGAGCATGCGATGGGACCTGCGCCGGCCGCCGGACGCCGCATCGCTGGGACGCTGGCTCACCGCCATCGGCCTGATGTGCGACCTGCTTCTCCTGAGGCTTGAAAGCAGCGACATTCACGACAAGCCATCCGCCCCGCGCGCCATGCCGGCCGCAGCGCAACTGCTGCAGCTGAGCTCGAAACTCGCCGGCCAACAGGTTCGCATCGCCCTGACGCCGAGTCCCGGATCGTGGCTGGCGGATGAACACGACGCGGTGCGCCTGGCCATGCGCGTCAATCGCGCGAACGTCGGCGTGGCCATGAACTGGACTGCGAATCGCGAAGGCCAGGACCCCTCGCCCGACCTGCTTCGACTGGTGGCGCCCAAACTGCTCGCCGTGATCCTCCGCGGGGAAGGGGCAAGTGGACGCGGCGAAGAGATCGCGCTGGACGCTTTACTGAAACCTCTGAGTTCACTGGGATGCCGTGTCCCGGTTTTTCTCCACGAGTGAACTTCGAGAAGACTACTTACTTGGCTCATCCGCTATTTGCGTACTTGACACCGGTTGGAACGGGCGTCTCGGAGTCC
>CAYRPN010000170.1:0-10340 GCA_964426135.1 uncultured Phycisphaeraceae bacterium
GGGGAGTCCGAATCCAGCCATCGGCGGCGTTTACTAAAGTGACCGTCAATAAACGGCAACGCGCTGATTGTGCACGCGCCACATCGTCACACCGCGCTGTGTCGCAATCGTTCGAGATAGGCGAAATACTCGGGGAACGTCTTGTTCACGCACTTCGGATCGTTGATGACGACGCCGCCACTGCGCAGGCCGGCGATGGCGAAGCTCATCGCCATGCGGTGGTCGTCGTAGGTGTCGATCGCCGCGGGCGTGAGTTTTCCCTGCGTGCCTTCCGCCGGCGGCGTGATGGTGAGGTCGTCGTCTTCAATCTCCACCTGCGCGCCGAGCTTCGTCAGCTCGTTCTTCAGCGCGGCGAGGCGATCCGTTTCCTTCACCCGCAGGTTGCCGACGTTGCGGATCGTCGTCGGCCCCAGCGCGAACAGCGCCGCCACGGCGAGCGTCTGCGCCATGTCGGGCATGTGGTTCAGGTCCACGTCGATGCCGCGCAGCGGAGCGCCGCGCGGCGGCGATTTGATGGTGATGAAATCACCGCCATAGATCAGGTCCGCGCCCATCAGGTGCAGCACATCGGCAAAGCCCACATCGCCCTGCAGGCTGCGTCGGCCGAGCCCTTCGATGGTGCAGGTGGAACCGGGAATCACCGCGGCGGCAGCGAGGAAGTAGCTGGCGTTGGAGGCGTCCGGCTCGATGGCGTAATCGGCGGCCTTGTACTTGCTCGGAGCGAGCGTGATGGTGGTGAAGTTCGCATCGACCTGCGCGCGAACGCCGAAGCGCGCCATCAGGCCCAGCGTCATTTCCACATAGGGTCGCGAAGTCACCGCGCCGTCGAAGCGAAGAGTCAAGCCTGTCCGGCAGCATGGGGCGATCTGCAGCAGGGCGCTGATGTACTGACTCGACAGCGTGGGCGGCATCGTGAGCTGGCCACCGGTGAGCGCGCCGGTCGCGGTGATCTCCAGGGGCGGGCAGTTTTCCGCCATGAGATAGCGGATGCCGGCGCCGAGCTTTTTCAGGCCATCGACCAACTGGCCCACCGGCCGCTGCCGCATGCGCTCGATGCCGTCGAGCGTGTACACGCCTTCGCCCAGGCACAGCGCCGCGGTGAGGAAGCGGTACGCGGTGCCGGCGTTGCCCAGGTTCAGCGCGGCCTGCTTCGCGGGGATGTGCCCGCCTTGCCCGATGATGGTGACAGTGGCGGCCGGTTCGAAGACGTGGACGTCGAAGCCCAGCGCGGTCAGCGCTTCGAGCATGCGCCGGCTGTCGTCGGCGAAGAGCACGCCGGTGAGCGTGGATTTCCCCTCCGCCAGCGCCGCCAGGAGCAGCGCGCGGTTGGTCAGGCTCTTGCTCCCCGGCGGCGTGATGGTCGCGCGGAACGGGGCGATGGGCTGGATGGCGATGGAGTCGGACATTGTCGTGATACTTGCCGCGGATGGACGCTGATGGACGCGAAACGATCGATCCGCCCATCCGGTTCATCCGCGTTCATCGGCGGCGACGCACGGCCGCCGACCGGAGCGGGGCAAGCCCCGTCGCTAAACGCTACGACTTCTCCTTGCGGAACACCGCGACGACATTCTCCACCGGCACGACAAACAGGCGGTTGTCGCCTTCGAAATCGACGGGGATCGCGTCCTTCGGGTGGAACAGCACGCGGTCGTATTGCTTGATCGGATAGTTCGTGTCGTTGGTGACTTCGACGGACACGGAAACGACGCGGCCGGTGAGCGTGGGAATCTCGATCTTGTCCGGCAGATGGATGCCTGATTTGGTCTGCTTCTTGTCCTCGTCCTTGCGGATGAGCACGCGCTTGCCGATGGGTTCGACGGTTTCCAGATTGGCCTTCTTGGGAACGATGCTGTCCATGGCGGCATGATAGTGGCAGGAGGCGGAGGAGGTAAAGAAGGTGCGGGGAAAGGGGAAGAGGGAAGAGGGAGGAGGGAAGAGGGAGCGGAGGGCCGACGGCTGGGCGGCGTCTTCGTTTCGTAGCCGCGCAGGATCAACATCGCGCGTGGGACGACTTTCCAAGTCGTCCGGCCGAGAGCGGAGCAAGTCGCAACTGCGAAGTTAATCTCGCATGGCCCGCCGCGGAGCAGGAGGGCCGCCGGTGCTCCGCGCGGGGCGGCAGTTCGGGCTGCTTCTGGTGCTCCGCGCGGGGCAAGGCCCCGCGGCTAAACGCGGCACCGGCAGTTGCTATCATCGTTCATCACAAGGAGGCAGTCCGTGATCGACTTCGAGAAGATTTTCACCGAAAGTTACAAGCGCGTGCTCGGCGGCAGCATGTCGCAGGAGAACGATTTTTTCGACGACTTCTACGACCGCTTCATCGCGTCGTCGCCGCTGGTGGCGGAGAAGTTCGCCAACGTGGACATGGCCTTCCAGAAGCGCATGCTCAAGCAGTCGATCATCCTGCTGCTGAACATGTTCGCGACGAAGCGCATTCCCGACGGCCTGTCGGAGATCGCCCGCAAGCACAGCAAAAAGGCCGCCGACATCCCGGCGGAACTCTACGGCAACTGGCTCGAATGCCTGATCGCCACGGTGCGCAAGCACGACCCGCGCGTCAGCAACGACGTGGAGCTCGCCTGGCGCATGGTCTGTGCGCAGGGCATCGCGTTCATGACGTTCATGTATGACAAGTGAGGGGGAAGGAGGTAGAGAAGGTAAAGAAGGTAGGGAAGGTAAAGAAGGGGAAGAAGCAGGGCAATTGCAGATGGGAGGGCGAGGCTCCTGCCGAGCCGCGAACAATCTCGTGCGCTCGTAGTTTTTCGCGGCTCGGCAGGAGCCTCGCCCTCCCGTCAAGGTCCAAATGCAATTGCCTTAGGGGAAGAAGGTAGAGAAGGTAGAGGAGGTAACGAAGGAGAACCGGAAAAAGAAGAATGAAGAAATGAAGGCTGGACGGTCAACTCAAAAGCAGCGTCCGACCTCATTGGCACCGCGCACCGCCTGGTGGCTCATTCCGGCTTCCATACCTTCTTTACCTTCTCTACCTCCTCTATCTTCTTCCCTCACACCATCTCCCTTGTCGCCATCGGATTCACCGCCTGCTGCGTGGTTGCGAAGCCGCGCAGGCGGTCGATGTGGCCGCGGACTTCCTCGGCCATCTTGGAGTTGGGGAACTCGCGGATGAGTTGCTCGCCCACGCGCACCGCCGCCATCCAGTCCTTGTCGTGGACGGCGAGCTTGAACTGCACGCCCAGGTTCTGCCGCTTCTTGCCGATGACGCCGCGGGCCGTCTCGCGGAAGGGCGCCGCCTCCGCCTCGGTCAGGTACTTGTCCAGTTCCTTCATCAGTTCCATCGCCACTTCGATATCGTCGCGGCCGGCGGCTTCGAGGAACTTGCGCTCCAGCTCGTGCTTGTAGCGATCGCGCGCTTCGCGCACATGAGCCCGCAGGTTCTGCACGCGGTCGCTCTCGGCGTACAGCCGCTCCACCTTGCCCGCCTCGATCAGAGCCTTTTCGAACTCGTGCCGCGCGGTCATGTTGTCGATGGCGCGGATCGCTTCGTCGATCTTCTTTTCCTGCTCCGTCGCACGAGCGACTTCGATCTCGCTGCGGAACTGCTCGGCCTCCAGGCGGTAACCGTACACCTGGCTCATCTGGGCGACGAGCGTGAGCGCCGCTTCGTAGTCGCGCTTGTCGATGTCCTCGCGGATCGCCTTGCGCAGCGCCTGCCGGTCGCGGTCGCGATAGATGATGCGCTTGGCTGTTTCACTCAGTTGCAGCGACTCGCTGAGCGAGCGCAGCACACCCGGATCGATCTGCTGCGCCGGGGCGGACCCGCGGCTGCTGAGCGTGCTGCACAGCACGTACAGGCCCGCGGTCAGAATCGCGCCGACGATGCCCAGCCCCAGCAGCGTGCCGTCGTTGTACAGACTGGCCTGGAAGATGAAGACGCCCTGCACAATCATGAACACGCTGCCGGCGAGCATGAGCAGGAACAGAAATCCCGCGCCGGCATCGAGGCCGCGCGGTGCGTTGCCGGACTGGTTCGACGACGGTGACTGAAAGTCGGCCATGGGAGACCTCCCTGAATCATGGAGAAGTGGCAAATCGCGCGGCTGGGGTTCTCTCTTCCGGCCAGCCGTGCTGTGGGAATCAACGTTCGATCACCCCTGAATGAGGACATCCGATTCACGAAACATTCTAGCAGAGTCCAGGCCTGGTTGGCCGACCTTCCGTGACGTGTCGTCATTGATCGGATTTGTCGCCGGGCTTTTCGGCATGGTCGGTCTTGTCCGTCGACGCGGCCCCGCCCTTTTTCCAGGCGTCGTACCACTGTCGCAACACGTCGGTTTTCAGACGCACGTACTGGCCGCGATTGGCCTTGGCGAAATCGCCGAAAGCGGCGTCCTCGGATTCGATCACCACCACGTCGACGCGGGTGTCCACTCGCTTGCTCACCGCCGCGGAAAGATCGCTCAGTTCGCTCGCTTCCAGCGCCCGGCCGGTCACGATCAGCAGTTGATCCGCCCGCGCGTCCAGCGCCTTCTGCGCCGCCGCCACCACGGAACCGTCGTTCACGGTGGTGATTCGCGAGAGGAATCGGGTGAGATCGGCGACTTTGTCCTTGCCGATCTTGTCGGGCTTGTCGCCGGGGAAAACGCGCGGGCCGATGTCCGTCCATGCGATGACCATGAAATCCGTGGCCGGCGCGAGCGCGGTTTCGTGGGCGATGATCTCGCTCATCATGGGGAACCAGCTCCGGGCGAAACCGGTGCCGTCGATGATGATCGCGCACTCCGTTCCGATGGGGACGCCGAGGATGTCGGCGGTGGTGTCGATGATCGGGTTCCTGCTGGGATCGATGCCGACCACATCGGGCGTGTCGATGATCTTCGGCTTCTTGTCGCCGAAAAGCAGATTCATCGCGAGGATGATGACCACCACGAGCATCAGCGTCAGGCCGACAAACGCGGCGATGACCGTGGTGCGGACGGCCTGTTTTTTCCGCTTGCGGGCGGTGGGCACCTTGCCGTGCAACTGAACGGCTTTGCCGGTGTCGGTGACGAAAACTTCCTCCTCGCCGGGCATCGCGGCCACCGGCGATTCGGGGCGCTCGTCGAAGGCGGGTTCGTCCACCGGAGAATCAGGACGAGCCGACGGAACATCAGGACGGCCGGGCGCCTCGGCACGCGGCGTTGCCGGCTCGTTGGGTGATTCCGGTCGCTCACTCTTCTCGCCGGACCCGGGGGCGTCAGGCTCATCAGGGCGATCGCGGCGGGCGATCTTCTCCGATCGCTCGCGCTGCGGGTCGGCAGGCACCGTCATCAACGTGCCGCAGGTGGAACAGCGACAGACGCTGCCCGCAAACGCGGCATCGAGTTCCAGTTCGTCACCACAATGCGGGCATTCCAGTTCAATGACGTCCATGCCGGGATTATGGCGCGGATGATGGGAGGGGGCAAGGGAGGAGAGAAGGAGGTAGAGGAGGTGGAAGACGTGGAAGAGTGTGGAAGCGATCAGGCGTACAGGATTCACACTCGGCCGTTTAGCGACGCGGCTTGCCGCGCCTGTTGCCTAGGCCGCACCGTGTCCGTTCGCGCTTTCATGTGTCCGTTCGCGTTTTCATTCTGTACCTAGAATGGGCGCGATGCCCGCAGGCCTGCCCGCCCCCAATGCGCCCGTCGCCCCCGTCACCGCGCCCGCAACCGGGTTGTCGCGTTTGGCGCTGGTGGCGCGGGACATCAAGATCAGCCACTCCATCTTTGCTCTGCCGTTCGCGCTGCTGGCGACGTTTCTGGCACATGCCCACAAGCTCTCGACGTTGCCTGCCGCGGCAGTCGTCGCCAACGCCGCCAACGTTGCCGGCGGCGCGACCACCGCCAGCCGCGTGCCGGGCGCCGCGTTGATTGCGCTGATCGTGGCCTGCATGGTGCTGGCGCGCACGCTGGCGATGGCGTTCAACCGCTGGGCCGATGCGAAGATCGATGCCCTGAACCCGCGCACGCAAGGCCGGGCGATCCCGTCGGGCAGACTCAGCGGCACCGTCATGCTCAGCGTGGCGATCATCTGCGCCTTCGGCTTCGTCGCCGCCAGCGCGGGATTCTGGCTGCTCGACGGCAATCTCTGGCCGCTGCTTTTGTCGCCGGTGCTGATCGTCTATCTCGCCGGCTACAGCTACATGAAGCGGTTCACCTGGCTGTGCCACCTGTACCTGGGCACGGCGCTGGCGCTGAGCCCCATCGCCGCCTCGATCGCGGTAGCGCCGGCATTTCTTTCGCAGCCGGGCCCCTGGCTGCTGGCGGGCATGGTCACTTGCTGGGTCGCGGGCTTCGACATCATCTACGCCCTGCAGGACGTGGAGCCCGATCGCGCCACCGGCATCCACTCCATGCCTGCGAAACTCGGCGTCGAGCCGGCGCTGTGGATCAGCCGGTTGCTGCACGTGGGCGCGCTGGCGCTGCTCGTGGTGATGGCGCTGGCGACGCCGCAACTGGGCGTCGGCTTCCGCGTCGGCGTCGGCGTCGTCGCGGGCCTGCTCGTCCTCGAACACGCGCTGGTGTGGGGATCAAAGACCCACCACATCCACATGGCGTTCTTCACTCTCAACGGCGTCATCAGCGTGCTCTTGGGCGGGCTGGGAATCTGGGATGTGCTCGGATGAATCGGATTGGGGATTTGAGATTTGAGATTTGAGATTTGAGATTGGGGAACCCGATTCCCGAATCCCCACTCCCCACTCCCCACTCCCAAACCCCCACTCCCCACTCCCAAACCCCCACTCCCCATTACCTACCGCGCCGCCTCCGCCTTGCGGATCTTTCTCTGGAACTGGAAGAGCAGCGCCAGGAACACCGCGGCCAGCACGATGTTGATCGTCGTGCAGATGCGCGCCAGCCGGCCGGCGTTGGGGATGATCGCTTCGGGGTCCTGCCACGTCGCGCTGGGATGAAAGAGATTCACAATCGCGTAGTAAAACGCATTCACCGGCATCGGCGTGGCGACGTAGTTGGCGGTCAGGGCGTTGTCCTTGCGGGCCATCAGGAATGCGTAACTCAAGAACGGCACGATCCAGATGAAGAACCCCGCCATCAGGAACCCGCGCAGGCCGAAGCGCTGACGGATCGCCTGCACGTACAGCACCAGGGACGCGAAGAGCACGCCGAGCATCGCCAGGTCGCCGCTGCCCGGCTCGACGCGGAAGAACCGCCCGTGCGTGATCGCCAGGCGCAGCAGCACCACGTAGCTGATCAACGTCATCCCGATGAACGCCAGGGTGTACGGCAGCGCGCTGGCGGCATCGCTGAGCCAGGGGACGCGCGGCAGGTCGAGTTTTCTCATGCGCCGCAGTCCGCCGGCGAACTGGTGCCGCGTGGGCGTGATCATGTTGGTCAGGAGCAGAATCACGCCGGTGGACACTGCGAAGAACACGTAGAGCAGTTCACCGATGACCACCTGTCCCACGTCGCCGGCATGCATCTGCAGCAGGCTGTTCCGCTTCATCGACGACGCCACCTGGTCGTACCGCCACGTCTGCGTCAGCCACGGCCAGAGGCTGCCCACGAGGAGCAGTTGCGTCGCCGCGAAAAAGCCCAGCGCGTAACCCTTGGAGAATGGATGCTGCGTCTGCTCCTTCCACTTGCGGTAGACAATGTAGAAGAGCGAGATCATCAGCGAGCCTTGCAGCACCAGCGAAAACGCGACGGGGTGAATGTCGTAGTTGAAGAAGTGAACGTCCTCCTGCCAGTCCTGAAAGCCCGCGATGGGCTGGAAATCCCAGTCGAGTTCTTCATAAGCGAGCCGCAGGAACACGGGCCGGGGCGTGAGGTAGACGAAGAACGTGAACCCGATGCGCGAGAGCACGGGCAGGAAAATGTAGGTCAAGAGGATCATCGCCTGCGTGGCGACGCCGGCGCGCCAGGGTTTTGGCGAGAGCATGCCCGCGACCATGCCGGTCATGTGATAGAGCAGGACGGTGACGAACCCGACGACATAGAGATTCGCGAGGTTCGACCACTTCACATCCGCCTGGATCGCGGCATAGATGACGAACGGGATGGTGAGCGAGAAGAGGAAATACTCGCGCGCCGGCAAGCCGAAGAGATAGCCGAGGATTTTGCTCACCGCGCCCATGGGCGTCATGCGCTGGTAGTCGAGCACGCCCTGGAGTTTCTCCTGCGCGATGCCGATGGCGACGCTGCCGGTGCCGGCGAGCATGAGGATCACCGCCTGCATCATGAGGATCGCGGTGAGCGCGAACTTGGCGGCCATCTCATCGCGCGAGCCCAGGTAGTTCGTCGTGGCCTGGTGACAGATGCCGTAGATGAACGCGGTGACCACGACGATGACCACGCCCCAGCTCACTGCGTTCTTGAGGCGAAGCCGCTCGCGGATGGACTTGATGATGAGAGGGTTGATGGGGAGTGCGGTCATGGCTACACCTGAGAAGGCGCCTGCGGCGCACCGCTAACCGACGAACGATTCACATCACTTCCTTCGCACCTACCTGCAACAAAATGTCCTCCACATCAAACTTCTTTTCGTAGAACGCCTTGACCCGCACCTGCTCGGCGATCAGCAATTTCAGCAGGTCCGCCGCGTCCTCGTGGCCGCCGGCGAAATCGATTTCCATGCGGTGATCGGTGGTGATGGCGTCGAGCACTTTCGGGTGGGTGCGGGCGATCTCGATGCCGCGGGCGTGCTGCTCGATGACTTCCACGATGAGCTTCGCCTGCTTCTTCATGCGGGCGATGATCTCGTTGACGCGGCCGCTGAGCACCAGCCGGCCCTGCTGCATGATGCCGATGGAGGTGCAGAACTCGTTGAGCTCGGTGAGGATGTGCGAGGAGACGAGAATCGTTTTGCCTTCCTTGCCCAGCCGCTTGAGCAATTCGCGCATCTGGATTCGGCCCTCCGGGTCGATGCCGCTGGCGGGCTCGTCGAGCAGCATGACCTTCGGCTCGTGCAGCATGGTCTTCGCCAGACAAAGCCGCTGCCGCATCCCGCGCGACAGCGTGGAACATTTCGCATCGCGCTTGGCCCAGAGATCGACTTCGCGGATCAGTTGGTCCACGCGCTCGCCGCGGATGCTGCTGCGGACGAAGTGGGCGGTGGCGAAGAGATCGAGGAATTCCCACACGTACAGGTCTTCGTAAACCGGCGCCATGTCGGGCATGTAGCCGACGATCTTGTGGACTTCGTCGGTCTCTTCGACGACATCGAGGCCGCCGACATAGACATCGCCGTAGGTCGGGCGCTGCAGCGTGGCGAGGACGCGGATGGTGCTGCTCTTGCCCGCGCCGTTGGGGCCGATGAGGCCGAACACCTCGCCGGCGGCGATGGAAAGGTTCAGGTCCTGCACGGCTGTCATGTCGTCGTAATCGACGCGCAGGTCAACCGTCTGGATCATCGCGGTGGGGTCGGGGGAGGAGGGCATGGCCGAGGATGAAGGCATGCGTGGGAAGAAGTCGGTCGCTCACCGGATCATACGCCCAGCGGATGGAAAAGGTTGAGCGTGTGCGGACAAAAAATCAGAAATGGTGAAAACGACGTGCCGCCTGCCGCCGCGATTCGCTCGGCCCATCGCGCGCTTCGTTTAGCGACGGGGCTTGCCCCGTTCCGATGGTTCCGCGTCGCGCCGATGCGGGGCAAGCCCCGTCGCTAAACGGGGATTGCGCCAAGCGCCTCTATACTTCCCACTTTTCACTTTTCACTTTTCACTTTGCACTTTGCACTTTTCACTGCACGTCTCACCGCACCATCTGCTTTACGCTGCTGCGGTAGGTGTTTTGGTGGTAGTGATCGCGGACCTGGTCGCCGTGCTGGTACTGTCGATCCTGGGTGTAGGTGGAGACGATTTCGAGCGTGGGGCTGTACTGGCCTGCGATGGTGGAGGTCCGCACGTCGTTTCGGTATTCGAACCACGCCAGCGGGCGACCTGACGCCAGCCCCGATTCCATTTCCATGCGGTTCAGTTCCGCCGAGTCGAGTGCGAGAATGGGCCTAGGGTTGAAGTAAGGATTGCGCGGGCGGTGGTAGCCATCGTTCTCGTGGCGCGGCGCCTGCCGGGGCGAGGGCATCGGCGTCGCCGACTGGCATCCGGCCGCGGCGATCATGATCCCCACCGCCAGCGCCCGGACAATCGAGGTGAATCGAAGGTTTGCCATGCGGGGCAGGGGGCGAAGCCTGTGCCAGTCGCTGGCCGCGTGCGGAAACGGTGGATTTCAAGCGAAAATGAGGCCTTGCGCGGACCCGAGCCGCAGGTTGGAATGGGCGGGATGTTGCCTGCGGGCAACATCATGTCGCCGATGTTCAACGCGCCGCGGGTGTGCCAAATTTTTCGGGGGCCTGGTCCCCTCTCCCCCAGTCTGCTGGGGGAGAGGGTTAGGGTGAGGGGGACGGTG
>CAYRPN010000171.1:0-10264 GCA_964426135.1 uncultured Phycisphaeraceae bacterium
AACCGGGTGCCACAGGGGGGCGTCGTCCTCCCCCCTTCGGGGGTCTTTCACCCCCCCCCCCCCCCCTTCGGGGGGGGGGGGGGGGGGGGCGCCCCGCGACGCACAGATTTGAAACGACGACCGTCGCGCGACGGCCCCCGTTCGTCTCAGTCCGCCGGGTGCCACGGGCAAGCGGAGTCTCCGCCGGGGCTCGGAGCTTGCCCGTGCAGAGTAAACGCAAGGCGCACGGGTAAGCTCCGCCGAGCCTGCGCTTTTCCATGTCACAGTTGCAAACGACCGCCGGCGAACTGGACTACCCCCCTCGCCACGCACGCCGCCCCGGCCATTCCCGGCACACAGGCTTTGCTATCATCCCCCTTTTCCGCCGGGCCCATGCCATGACTGCCGCGACCACTCCTTCGTCGTCTTCCCGCGCTCCATCCGCCACCACCGTGCCGCCGGACATGCGCGGGCAGGTGGTGCCCATCCTGGACTTCGGTTCGCAATACGTGCAGCTCATCGCGCGGCGAGTGCGCGAACTGGGCGTGTTCAGCATTCTGGTGCGCCCGGATATTTCCATCGATGAGCTCCGCGCCATGCAGCCGGTGGGCGTGATTCTCTCCGGCGGGCCGGCGAGCGTTTACGAAAAGGACGCGCCGCAGGCGGACCCGAAGCTCTTCGATCTCAACGTGCCGGTGCTGGGCATCTGCTACGGCATGCAGGCGGCATGCACGGTGCTGGGCGCGAAGGTCAGCAGCGCCAAGTCGCGCGAGTATGGCCGGGCACAGGTCCACATCAGCGATCACAGCGACCTATTGAGCGGCATCCCCGAAAACACAACCGTGTGGATGAGCCACGGCGACCAGGTGGGGCCGACGCCCGGAAGCGCGCACGGCTCTGGCGACTTCGTCGTCCTCGCCGGTACGCCCACCTGCCCCTGGGCCGCGGTGCGCCACAAGAGCAAGGCGTTCTTCGGCGTGCAGTTTCATCCCGAGGTGACGCACACGCCGCACGGCATCGACATCCTCCGCAATTTCCTCTTCAACATCTGCCGCGCCAAAGGCACCTGGCGGATGACGGATTTTCTGGACATGCAGGTGCGCAGCATCCGCGCCCAGGTCGGCGATGGCCGCGTCATCTGCGGGCTCAGCGGCGGCGTGGATTCTGCGGTGGTTGCGGCCCTGATCAACCGCGCCATCGGCAAGCAGCTCACCTGCATCTTCGTCGACAACGGCCTGCTGCGCAAGGGCGAACGCCAGTTCGTCGAGAACACATTCCGCGGCCACTTCGATATCGACCTGCGCGTGGTCGATGCCGGCGAACAATTCCTCGCCGACCTCAAAGGCATCGACGATCCGCAGGAAAAACGCCGCCGCATCGGGCATCGATTCATCGAGGTGTTCAAGGAGGAAGCGAAGGGGCTGGGGACGGGCGGCGAGGGCCAAGGGCCAGGGGCCAAGGGCCAAGGGCAAGACAGTCGGCAGTCCGCACCCTCGGCCCCGGGCCCTTCCTCCCTCGGCCCTTCTCCCCAATTCCTCGCCCAGGGCACTCTCTACCCCGACGTCATCGAGTCCGGCCACGGCCACAGCGGGCAGGCCGCCAATATCAAGCTGCATCACAACGTCGGCGGGTTGCCGGAGCAGCTTGGGTTCGACCTCATCGAGCCGTTGCGCTCGCTCTTCAAAGACGAAGTGCGCAAACTCGGCGAAGTCCTCGGCCTGCCCGAGCAGATGGTATGGCGCCACCCGTTCCCCGGCCCGGGCCTGGCCGTGCGCGTGCTGGGCGAAGTGGCCAAGCCCAAGCTCGACCTGCTGCGCGACTGCGACGAGATTCTGCTCGAAGAAATCGTCGCCAACAATCTCTACCGCAAGACGAGTCAGGTCTTCGCCGTGCTGCTGCCGGTGAAAGCGGTGGGCGTGATGGGCGATGGGCGCACGTACGACCACGTGGTGGCCATCCGCGCGGTGGAGACGCAGGATTTCATGACCGCCGACTGGGCCCGCATTCCCTTCGATGTCCTGGCGACGATCAGCAACCGCATCATCAACGAAGTGCGCGGCGTCAACCGCGTGTGCTACGACATCTCCAGCAAGCCGCCGGCGACGATTGAGTGGGAGTGAACGACGGAGCCGTGCTTATTGTGATGGCGGCTCATCGTTCCTTACGGGTGCGATCTGCTCCTGCATCGTCGGCCCTTCCGCGATCGGCGCCTGCGGCTTCCGCACGGCCCTCCATAATGACCAACCCAGTACAAGCAACAGAAGCGGCGCGCCCAGCACCAGCACGAACACGCGGAACATCGGCACATCCTTCGGATCCACCGCCTCCAGAACCAGATAGGCCAGGTAGGTGAAATAGCCGAGCATCATCAGCCCACCTTCCCAGCGAGCAATCACCGAGCCAGTGAAGAAGAGAACGAGACAGGCGACGGCTTCGACGGTGAGCACCGGAAAATCCACTTGCAGGGAGGCGGCAGGCACGGCGATGCTCCCGGCGATGGCGGCGGTCAGGCCCAGGTTGCCCATCAGGTTCAGAATGCTCGCGCCCAGAATATTGCCCACCGAAAGCTCGCGCTTCCCACGGAGCCAGGCGATCACACTCGTCGCCGTCTCCGGCAGCGACGTGCCCATCGCCACGATGGTCAGCCCGATCATCAGTTCACTCACGCCCAGCGACTTGGCGACCTCCGTCGCCGCATCAACCAGCCAGCGCGAGCCCAACGCCAGCGCGAATAGCCCTGCAAGCATCAGCCCCGCATCCTTCGCGATCAGGCTGCCTCTGGGCTTGATCGGCTGGGTGGGCAGAAGTTCCGCGTGCGGGTCCGGCCTCTGGCGCTTGCTCAGCAGCAGAATGACCAGCATGAACACGATCTGCCCGCCCAGGAGAAACAGGCCCTCCTCCCGCGCGATCATTCCGTCGCTGCTGAAAAACCAGACCGCGAGAATCACGGCGAGAAACACCGGCCCATCGATCTTCAATAGCCGCGGCGTGACCTTCACAGGTTCCAGCATGGCGGACATGCCAAGGATGAACAGCACGTTGAAGATGCTGCTGCCCACGACGTTGCCGACGCAAAGTTCAGCACGCCCGGACATCGCCGCCTGAATGCTCACCGCGAACTCCGGCGCGGTGGTGCACAGAGAAACCACCGTCAGCCCCACGACCATCGGCGACATCCCCAGCGCCGTCGCCAGGCTCGACGCCCCGCGCACCAGGAACTCCGCCCCGCCGATGAGCAGGAGCAAGCCCAGCACGAAGAAGATGGCGGTCGCGGTGGTCATGTCCGGCAGTTTATGTGAGGTACGTGGGCTTGTCTGCGGTCGGATTGCGGTCGATAATAGGATTAATGCCAGCCACCGAAACCATCCAGTTGCAGGTTACGCCTGAATTTCGCCAGCAGCTTGAAAGCCAGGCAGCCAAGCTGAATCTCTCGGTCTCCGCGTACATTTTGTACCTGCACACGCGGCTGTCGGACCCCGATCCTGCGCGCCTCGATCGCCACGTCCGCGAGGTGTTCGGCAAACACGGCGAGCTGATGCGAAGGCTCGCCAAGTGATTCCCATACCGCGATTTTTGTCAGCGGACGATGTCCTGCGATTGCATGCCGTGGCGATCAAGGATCAGGGCGGCAATCCCTCCATCCGGGACGTCGGGTTCCTGCAATCCGCGGTCGCCACGCCTGCGCAACAGTTCGGCGGTCAATATCTGCATGAAGACATTCCGTCGATGGCGGCGGCCTATGCGTTCCACATCTGCATGAACCACGCGTTCGTGGACGGCAACAAACGGGCGGCGACGGCGGCGATGATCGTTTTCTTGTCCGACAACGGTTGGAGTTTTCACGCAACTTCGGATGAGGCGGAGCCGGCGATACTTCGGCTTGCGGCCGGTGATTGGGACAAGGCGGGATTCACGGAATGGGCGAGGAAACACATGCGTGAGAAGCTGAAGATCGAACTCCGTGACTTTTTCAGAAGTCTCGATCCGGACAAGTTCATCGAGGCTTATCAGGCAATTCGCCCCGATGCTCCAGGAAACACCCAACAGAGTTTTCAAGCGACGGCTGACGAAGTTGCCGCCGCGATTCCATTGATTCATAAGCTGATTGACTTTAATCGTGCGGCTGTTGAACAAAACGACGAACCCCGGCGTATTGGAACCGCCATGATGATCCTGACGCTATGCACGATGTATCGAGTTGCGGAAACAGAGATGGGCTACGAGTGGTAGCGCGCCCGTTGTTCGCGCTATCTTCGGGGCAAATGCACCCCGACGCGATTTTCCTCCGCCTTCCGCATGATGAACAAATAATTGAACCCGCGCAGGAAGAAATTCCCCTCGTCCGCTGCCGCGCGGAAGTTGCCCATCTCCAGTGTCTTGTTGTGCCGCACCACGGCGACGATGTCCACCGGCTCGAAATATCTCTTCATGATCGCGAACAGCTCAAAGCCGATCGGCATCAGCGGTCTGCCCTTCACGAATGAGTCGCACACGTAGAGCGCCATGTGCCGGCCGGGCTTGAGCACGCGGTGAATCTCGCGGATCACCTGCTCCATGGCGTCGTAGTAGGCCTTGCCCTGATCGTTGCCGCCCGCGTCCAGCTTGCCGATGCAACGCGGGTCGTCGCTGTATTTGATGTGCGTCGAATACGGCGGATCGATGAACACGAAGTCCACTTTCTCCGTCAGCTCCGGCGGCAGTTTGCGGGCATCGACGCGAAAAATGTCGCTGCGCGTCGGAGCCACGTCATAGCCCAGCGCCCGCCGCTTCAGATCGCGGGCCACGTCGAGCGTCGTGCCGCTGCCGGCACAGGGATCGATGACCAGATCCTTCTCCTTCGTGTAGCGCGAGAGCAGATTCCAGATGATGTAGCTGGGCGTGGCGCCGGCGTAGTTCGTGTCGCCCTGCCTCCCCTCGCCATAGTTCTGCGAGGGATAGTCCCAAAGCGTGGTGACCTCCAGGCGAAGGGGCGGACGAAGCGACGGTTTCGACGGCGGCTTGGCGTGAGACATGGCGGAAGTATTCGGATTGCCCGCGCAATTGCAAAGCGCGGGGCCCGCCTTCGGCGAACCTCACATCAGCAGTTCGCGCACCACCCGGCCACCCATGTGTGCTTTGAATCCCATCGCGGCGGCGATCGTCCCATGCACGTCGGGCAGCAGCACAGGATGCTCGGCAATCATCGGATACGCGTCGGCGGTCCGCCCCACCACGCCGCCGCGATGGAACGGGCCGCCGAAGAAAAGCATGCTGGTTGTCCCGAAGTGGGCGTGATGGCCGTAGCTGCGCTCATCGCGGATCACGGCATCGCCGGCGATCGGGGCCCGGCCGAACTCCGACGACACGATGAACGCTGTGCGATCCAGCAGACCCGTCGCTTCCATCTGTCCGACGATGGCGAAGAGCACCATGCTGATGCGCTTTTTCATCCCGGCCGCCGTGCGAGCGCCGAACTCGTGAGCATCGAATCCCTGATACGCCTCAAACGGCGTGGTCACGCGCACGAAGCGCCGGCCCGCCTCGACGAGTTTCGTCGCTTTCAGGAGCGCCTGCGCCAGGCCATACGACTGCGTGGGATCAGGCGTCAGTTCGACGAACGGTTCATCGAAGGTGAGCGCGTCGAGCATGCGCTGCTGGTGTTCATGATGATCGAGGCGGACATCGGCGAAACGGCGCGCCTCATTCGGCGCGAGCGTGAGCGACCGCAGAATCACACCGCGGTCCATCATCGTGCCCAGTAGTTCCAGCCCCGCGCCGATGCAGACGCCCGGCGCGGCGGTGACGATGGCGGGACAGGTGGAACCCAGGTCGGCGGCGCGCATGCCGGCGGTGAACGGGGTGTGCGGCTTGGGGTCCCACAGATCAAACTGCGGCCAACCGCCTGGCATGAACAGGTGAATCACCGCCGGCGACTGCGTGGTCCACAGCGGGCGCACGGCTTCGACAGCTTCCACGGGTGCCCTGCCCGCGCCCATCGCGTCGGCGCCGATGCCCGCCGCCGTCGCGGTCGCCGCCGCCGTGCCGGCCAGAAAATCACGCCTGGAAAGTTCGCTGGTCATGCGGGCATTGTAACGATGAGTCGCGCGAATCGAACCGGTCTCGCCGAAGAAAAATCCCCGCCGAGGGGGCGGGGATGGTGTGCCATCTGAAATCTGAAATCTGAAATCCCAAATCCCAAATCCCAAATCCCAAATCCGAAATCCGAAATCCATTCTCACGCCCGCTGCCGACGGCGCATCAGGCCGGCGGCACCCATGAGCAACAGAGCGGCAGAGGCCGGCTCGGGGACCTGCACGGCATTCATGCTCAGTTCCAGCACGACGAAATTGCCGTTGCTGGACGAGCGGCCGGGGCCGTTGAAGGGGAGGCTCGGATCCTCGATGGCCTCGAGGCGGACGCCGGTGATCGTGCCTTGGAAGAACGAGGTGAGGAAATAGGTCTCCACCTCGGCGGGGCCGCCGCTGGCGAGGATGGAGCCATCGCCCAGTTCCGTGAGGATGGTGCCGGCGTTGCTGGACTTGGCGGTCTGGATGTCCAGCACGGTCCAGTTGGCGATGACATCGCCGCCGTTGGCGAGGCCGTCGGCAAAAGTGGTGCGATCATCACTGGTGACGGACAGGCGGAACCGGCCCAGCGTGTGGGTGCCGAACCCGCCGGAGACGATTTCGAAGCTCAGGATATTGTCGCCAGTGATGTTGCGGGTGGTTTCGAGCACGGCGGTGTTGTCGCCCAAGGCGCTGTTGGCCCAGCCCGCGCCGACGCTGGGAGTGACGTTACCGTCAATCAAAGCGGAAACCGGGAAGCCGCCCTGCGAGAGAATGGCGGTGGGATTCTGGAAGGTGACGGGGCCGTTCACATGCTTGGCGACGTCGAACTGGAACGTGCCGGCGCCGTATTGCGCCACGCTCGTGTCGCCATTCGTCGGAAACTGCCCCGGTGTGAATCCGAATCGGCTGGTGCCGACGTAGTTGAGCGCGCCGGCGCTGTTGAGCACGGTGCCACCGAACGTGCCGCCGCCGCCGTTGCCGTTCAGTTCCGTCGCGCCGTAGCCTTCAGCCACGATCGTGCCTTGGAATCCCGCAGGCAGGTTCAGAGGCGAACCGAGTTGCAGGAAGCGCTGGCTGCCGACGAGCGTACCCGTGTTACCGGCGGCGAAGTTGAGGGTAGCGATCGGAGCCGCGGTGTTCGTGCGGTCATACAGGTGGGCCGTCAGCGGAACCGCGAGCCCGTCCGCGTTGCTGTCAAACACACCGAGGTGGCTGATCGTGATCGGAAGCGTGGTATTGAAGTCCATGCCGAGCGGGCCGCCAAAATTCTGGTTGCCTGACACGGGTGCGGGAATCGAATATGCCGTGACGCCATAGCTCGGCACGGACAACGCCGCGACGGCGACGGTCGCCAGGAGTGACCAACGGTTCAGGAAACGCATCATGACGGTTTCTCCAAAAGGGGGTGACTTGGTGGGGGTTTCTCGCTTCGGGCCTGGAAGCAGGCATCGGGCCGAGAATTCGGCCCGATGTCGAATTGTGCCACAAGCTATCGCGTCGGTCAATAATAATCTCATTGATGGGCCGTGATTTCTGGCCCTTTTCACTCAAGGCCGTGACTGACCAAGAGCGGAGATTCCATTTCCACGATACCGGGATCGCCCGGCCCGCAGCGAGCCATGTCGCCCCCTCTGACTCCTACAATGCGGGCCAATGACACCTTGGGAATCCAGTGCCAGGCATGCGGCGGTGGAAGTCGTGCGCGTCCTGCGCGGGGCGGGACATATCGCCTATTTCGCCGGCGGTTGCGTGCGCGATGCCCTGCGCGGGCACGCGCCGCAGGACTACGACATCGCCACGGACGCCCAGCCGCCGCGCGTGCGCGAACTCTTCAAGCACAGCCGGTTCGTGGGCGAGGCGTTCGGCGTGGTGCTGGTGAACATGCTGGGCGATCACGCGTCCGACTCCTCCCCCTCTCAGGGGGAGGTTGGGAGAGGGTTGGACGCACAGCTTGGTGAAGAATCGACGGCCCGGGGAGTTCGGACGTCCTACCCTCCCCCTGCCCCTCCCTGGGAGGGAGGGGAGTCAATGCACTCGCACCGCGAACCAGACCATCCCACCGCCCGGGGCCGGTTCAAGCATCAGGTCGAAGTCGCCACCTTCCGCACCGAATGGGGCTACGAGGACGGCCGGCGGCCCAGCGGCGTGGCGTTCTGCGATGCGGAGACCGACGCGCGGCGGCGCGATTTCACCGTCAACGGCTTGTTCGAGGATCCGCTCGCCGCTTCCCCGGAAGCCCGCATCATCGATTACGTCGGCGGGCGGGACGACCTGGCTCGGCGCGTCATCCGCGCCATCGGCGATCCGCACGAACGCTTCGGCGAGGATTACCTGCGCATGCTCCGCGCGGTGCGCTTTGCCGCGCGGATGGATTTCCGCCTCGACCTCGCCACGGCCGCGGCGATCCGCGCTCATGCGCCGCAGCTCAACCGCATCAGCCGGGAACGCATCGGACAGGAGATCGAAGCGATGCTCACCGGCCCGCGCCCGCTGCGCTGCGTGCGACTCTTGCAACGGCTGGGACTCGACGGCCCGGTGCTCGAGGAGGTGTCGCGCCATCGCCAGGACGACCGAACGCCCACCGTCGCTCTGGCGGCGCGGCTGGGGCGCAAGAGCGCGGGTGATATCGTCGGCGTGCTGGCGGCGTGGATGCTGGATCGGCACTTGCCTCCCGCTCCGTTGCAGGCGGAGGCGGGCGCCGCGTTTCGGCGCGGTTGGATGCGCAACGCAGTGACTGAGTTCGCCGCCGAACCCGCCGCCGCTGTGATCCCTCGCTGGCGAAACGCCCTGTGCCTGAACAACGACCAGCGCGATGCCCTGCGCGATGTGATTTCGCACCTGCCCGTTCTGCTGAACTGGGAAGAACTGCCCGTGGCTCAGCGCAAACGTCTGCTTGCCCGGCGAATCTGGCCCACGCTCTGGCTCGTGGCGCGAGCGATCAACTGGCAGCACGGCATGCCGGCGCTGCTCGTGCGCATCGAGCGGGAGTCGACATCGCTCTTCGTCGAAGGCGTCGCCCCGCCGCGACTGCTCACCGGCGATGCTCTGATCGCCCTGGGATTCAAGCCCGGCCCGAAGTTCGGCGCGCTGCTCGAAGCGATCTACGACGCGCAACTGGAGAAAACGATCACGACGCGCGACGAAGCCGTGGCGTGGGCGAAGGCGAGAGAAGGATGAGAGGGTGAGAGGGTGAGGGGGTGAGGGGGTGAGGGGGTGAGGAGGAGAAGGATTTGGAATTGAAAATTGCAAATTGCAAATTGAAAATTTGCAATCGTCGTTCCCCAGCTCACCCACTCACCCACTCACCCACTCACCTACTCACCCACTCACCCACTCACCCGCTCACCCACTCACCCACTCACCCACTCACCCACTCACCCGCTCACCCGCTCACCCTCTTTCTCTCACTCATTCCCCACAAACGCCGATTGATTACAATCGCCCCCACCGCGAGGTTGCCCGCATGAATTGGATTGAGGCCATGAAGCAGTTCTGCATCGAGAATCCCTACACCGGGATTCTCGCTGCCGTCTGGGGCACCGGCATGGGCTTTCCGGTGCCCGAGGACATCATCCTGCTCATGGCGGGCTGGCTGTGCGGGCATGGCTACGCCAACGTCTGGTGGATGATCTTCTGGGTCTACCTCTGCATCCTCGCCAGCGACTCGTTCATCTACTACCTCGGCTGGCGCTACGGCCACCACGTGCCCAAGTTCCCGCTCATCCGCGTCATCCTCACCGAGAAAAAAATGGCGATGGCGGAGGCGGCGTTTCTCAAGCACGGCAGCAAGACCGTCTTCATCACCCGCCTGACCCCGCTGATCCGCGCTCCGATCTACTTCACCGCCGGCGCGTTCAAGATGCCGCTGTGGAAGTTCGTGTTCTTCGACGGCCTTGCGGCTCTGATCGGCACGCCGATCGTCATCTTCGCCGGGTACTTTTTCGGCGATCAGTGGGACGCGCTGGTCAGCGCGTCGCACACGGTGCAGATGGTGGTCATCGCCGGTGTCGTCGTCTTTATCGCGATCATGGTCTACGTGCATCTCCGCCAGAAACGCAAGCTCATTGCCGAGGCCAAGGAACTCGACGCCCAGCTTCACCATCACCTGAAGGATGGGCAAGTCCCCGCGCCGGTTCCCGAAGCACAGAAATAGGGCTCATCCGGCCAATGCGTACTCGTCTTATCAGAGCCGGAGTCTGTGACTCCGGTTCGCCGAGCCGGGTCGATCCCGGCGAGGC
>CAYRPN010000172.1:0-10092 GCA_964426135.1 uncultured Phycisphaeraceae bacterium
CAGTGCGCCCGACCCTCCCCTAACCCCTCCCTAAGAGGGAGGGGAATCGGAAACGACCGAGACCTCGTTGCACCGCCTCACGGCGCCGACCTGAACCATGCCTGAATTGCCGACCATCAAGACCGCGCGCGGCAAGCTGGACCTCCGGCAGGCGCGGTTGGTCCGCCGCAAGTTCAGCAAGTACGTCCATCGCTACCGCGCCATGCTGATCCTGGCATGTGTCGCCGCGCTGGGCGCGACGGTCACCGAACTGGCGGCGCCCTGGACCATCAAGGCGATCTTCGACTACGTGCTGACCGATTCGCCGAAGGACCGCCTGCTCGGCCGCATGCTTCACAGCATCAGCACCGACAAGGGGACGATGCTGCTGGCGATCTGCGTCGCCATCGTCGTGATCGCGCTGTTCGATGCGCTTTTCTCTTACCTGCGCGACGTGCTGCTGGCCAAGGCGGGGCAGATGATGGTCGGCGATCTGCGCCAGGACGTGTTCGATCACCTGCAGAAACTCCCGCCCGCCGAGTTCGAAGAACGCCGCACCGGCGACCTGCTCACCCGGCTCAGCGGCGATGTCACCATGCTCCGCCAGATGCTCTGCGACGCGCTGGTCACCGTGGGCCAGGGCGTGCTCATCATTGTGGCGATGGCGGCGGCGATGTTCTGGCTCAACCCCTTGCTCACGCTGATCGCCCTGGCGATCGTGCCGCCGACCGCGTGGCTGACGCTGCGCGTCTCGCGCGACATTCGCAAAGCCGCCCGCCGGGCCCGCGAGAAAGAAAGCGAAGTCGCCAGCATCGCCCACGACGTGCTGGGCGCCATGGCCGTCGTGCAGGCGTTCAACCGCGAGAAGATCGAGCGCGAGCGCTTCGGTCGGCAGAACCGCAGCAGCGTCCGCGCCGGCGTTCGCACCACCCGGCTGGAGGCGAAGCTGTCGCGAATGGTCTCGATCACCGGGGCCGTGGCGCTGTGCGCGATCCTGTACGTGGGCGTGCGGGCGGTGGTGAAGCAGGAAATGACCGCCGGCGACCTGCTGGTTTTTCTCGCCTACCTGCGCGCCATGGCCAAGCCCGTGCGCCGCATTTCCAAGGTCACCGGCGCTGTCGCCAAGGCCACAACCTGCGGCCAGCGCGTCACCGAACTGCTGGCGATCCGCCCGACGATCAAGGATCGCGACGACGCCGTCGCGATGCCGCCGCTGCGCGGAACTGTGACCTTCGATGGCGTGAGCTTCAACTACCCCAACGGCACGCCCGCGCTTCAGGATGTTTCGCTGACCATCGAAGCGGGCGAGCGCGTCGCCATCGTCGGCCCCAGCGGCGCGGGCAAGTCCACCCTCATCAAGCTCCTGCTGCGCTTCTACGATCCGGCTGCGGGACGCGTCGCGGTGGATGGCCACGATCTGCGCTCCGTCACGCTCGCCTCGCTGCGCCGGCAGATCGGCTGGGTGCATCAGGACACGGTGCTGTTCAGCCTGACCGTGCGCGAGAATATCGCACTGGGCAAGCAGCGTGCGACGGATGACGAGATCGTCGCAGCCGCCCGCCGCGTGCAGGCGAATGAGTTCATCGCGCAGCTTCCCAAGGGCTACGACACGCCGCTGGGCCAGAGCGCGCTGACGCTTTCGGGCGGCCAGCGTCAGCGCCTGGCGCTGGCGCGGGCGCTCTTGCGCGAGCCGGCGCTGCTGCTGCTCGATGAGCCGGCCACGGGCCTCGACGCCCTAACCCGTCGGCAGGTCAGCGAGGTCTGGCTCAGCAGCGACCATCGCGCCACCACGCTGGTCATCTGCCACCGCCTCGTCGAGATGGAGCGGTTCGATCGCGTCATTCTCTTCTCCGGCGGGCGCGTTGTCGCCGCCGCCCCGCACGCCGCCCTGCTCGAATCGTGTCCGGCATACGCCCGGCTCTATGAGGTCGACAGCCATCAGAACGAACCACAGGCGCAGGAGACGGCGCCGTGCTGAACACTCTCTTCGACATTCCGACTCACGATCCCGTCGCTGGCGGCCTGGCGCACCTCGATGAGTCGGCGCTGCTTCACCTGTGCAACGAACAACTCGGTGGCAACGAGCAGGAGAACGGGCCTTGGAAGTTCTGCCGCGCGGTCAACGCCCAGTATCGCCCCGGCCAGCGCATCGCCCTGGCGCTGGCGCTCTTGCACGAGGCGGACGTGCCGGAGGATCGGTACTGGCCGCAGGAAACGCTAGTGCATCTGCACGTGCCGGTGCGCTTGCCGGTGTCCCGCCGCGGCTGCGTGGTGTGCGGGCCGGCGGGCGAGATGGAAGCTTATGTGTTCCCCAACGATCGCAAGCTGCGATCGCTGCGATCCATGTCGAGCGCGGCCGGTGCGACCGAGTTGTGGCGGCGGTGGTTCAAGGACGCGGGGGAGCGAGAACTGTCATTGCGGCGGCAGTTGCTGCGCTACGTGCCTGAGAGCAAGTTCGTCGCGCGGATGCGCGAGCGCAACAGCGATCAGGAAGTGCAGCAGGACGGCTTGGCGGTGCGGGTGTGCGACGCCGACCGCGCCAAGGCCCTGGTCCATCGCCACCGCGAGACGCGCCGGTTGCTGAAGGGTCGGCCACGGGCACTGGATGTGCCCCGCGTGATCGGTGCGGACGAGGAGCAGGGAATCGTGGGTGTGGAGTGGATCAAGGGCGACGGCCTGCTGGAAACGCTGGCCACTGGCAACATGGGCGAAGCAGATGCCGTGTTGAAGCTGCTGGCTGAGGCGCTCCACGATTTTCACGCGATGAGCATGACGGGCCTGGAGCGGACAAGCGGAGCGCAGCTTGCCGCTGACATCGACGACGCCACGGGCGAATTGGCCATCGCGCTACCGGCGCTGGCGGATCGGTGGTGCTGGCTTGCGACATTGAGCCGGGAATTGAACAGCCGCCTGCCGCCGGCTTCGGCCACGATTCACCGCGATTTCTATTTCGATCAGGTGCGCGTCCGCAAACATCGCTGCACCATCGTTGATCTCGAGAGGCTCGCACTCGGCGATCCGATGATCGACGTCGCCAGCTTCGTCGTCCAGATGCGAATGGTCGGGCATCGGCCGGAACTCGCCGTTGCCGGCGACACGGCGGCTCGCTGGAGCGAACGGTTTCACGAGCACTGGCGTGGTGTGGCGGCTGCGCCGGCAGAGCCTGGCGCGTGGGCGTTCTATTCCGCTCTCGCGGCGATTGAGCTAGCGCGAGGCGTGACGCGGCGGCTGCGCGGCGGGTGGGCGGCGCTGGCGCAGCGCTGCCTGGAAGATGCGGAGCACTCGCTGCGGGCAGCCGCGCAGAATCATCCGAAACCGGCGAGGTCAATGGCATGACGACGCTGCGATGTGACAACACGACCGGCGTCAACGCGGCGCATGCAGCGCTGCGCCGACTGTGTCAGCCCGCGCAGGTGGCGCGGCTGCTGCAAGCGGTAGCGCGGCAGCGCGGCATCGAGAAAGTATGCGTCGATAATGTCCGCATCGAGAGATGCTGGCCGGGGCGAGATGGGATTTACTTGTTTGAATGGTCGTTCGAGGCGGACGGTGCGCGGGCCCGGCTCTATGGACGCTTTGCACCCGATGAACCCGACGGCGATGGCGAAGGCGAGCACGAGCGAGCCACGTCCTGCAATGGGCAGGTCTGCGGCGGTCGTCCGACGCTGACGCGGGACATTCGTTGCTGGCAGCCCCGCTGGCGCACCACGGTCTTTTCCAGCGACCGCGATCCCGGCCTGCCGCATCTATCCGCCTGCCTCGATCCGGAGGAAGCCATCGCGGTTGCTCGACTTTTTCCACGCGGCAGGGCGCTGGGGGCAGCGCAGTTGCTCGCCTACAAGCCCGGCCGTCGCGCGACAATTCACTACACGCAGCGATCCCGCAGCAAGCGTACTTCGGCACTACAGGTTGCGGGCAAGACCTTCCGCGATCAGCGAGGCCGCCGCTTGCTCGAGTTGCACCGGCAGGCGCGTTGGCAGTTGAAGAACATCGGCGCGCCCCTCACTGTTCCCGCGCCGCTCGGCTACATCAAGCCGTTGCGGCTGGCGGTGGTGGAATGGATCGATGTGGACGCCGGGGCGCAGCGGCGGCTGGGTGCCCGCGACTATGTGGCGGCTCTGGCGGACCTGCACCGAATCGAGGTCGACGACCTTCCAATGCATACGATTGACAAGGAGTGTGCCGTCGTTCGTCAGTGGCACGAGCACCTTCAGGTCATGCGTCCCGCCGACGCGGATCGCGCCTGGCCGCTGGTGGAGTTGTTATGCGAGCGCGGCGCGCCGATGGGTGAAGCGCGGCCTTGCGTGATCCACCGCGACTTCTATGAGCGACAGCTCCTGGCCGGCGCCAACGGCCCGGTGCTGATCGATCTCGATACGCTGGCGGCGGGCGATCGCTGTGTGGACCTGGGCAACCTGGCGGCGCACCTGGCGCTGTCTCGACTGGCTGCTGGCGAGCGCGTGCGGTCGACGCCGCTTTGCCGGGAGATCGCCGATCTCTACGAACAGAGCGGTCACGCGGTTGATCGCCGGCGGTTGGCGTATTTCGCTGCCGCGTCGATGTTCCGCGTGGCGGCGGTGCATGCCGTCCGCACGGCGACTCGGCGCTGGACGCGCCCGCTGGTCCGGTTGGCGGCGGAGTTGATGTCGGTCAGGCAGTCGCAATGGTCAGGAGCGATGACATGAAGCCGCACCAATCGGATCGCCGGGCATTCACGCTGATCGAACTGCTGGTGGTCGTCTCGATCATCGCGTTGCTGATCGGGATTCTGCTGCCGGCGCTGGGCGAAGCGCGGCGGCGGGCCCGCGCCGCCGAATGCATGACGCGGCAGCACGCCGTGTTCCAGGCCACTGCGTCGTTCATCGAGCAGGCCGGCAGAATGCCGCCGCTGAACAACGACGTTGACGAAGGCGCGTGGCAGTACAACTATCTGATCTTCGACGGCAGCGACTGGAAGAACTGCTGGGGCCCCTTGGCGAATCCCGCCAGTGCCTACCTGACGGAGCCGAACGCCTGGTACTGCCCCTTGCAGATCAGCCCGGCCCACTCCAACAACACGCCGACCAATCCCTGGCCACCGGTCTTGGGCACGGACACGCGCTCCGGCTTCTCGCGGCGTTACGGCATGAGCGGCGACGATATCCGCAAACTCGTTAAGACCAAAGCCTTCGCCTGCGATGTGTTCAGCTACCCCGACCTGGTCGAAGATTCGCACAAAACCGGCGTGAACGTGGTCTACACCGACGGCCACGGGAAATACGTGGCGCACACGCTGCTACGGAGCAACACGCTCAACAAGACTTTCAGTTCGGCGATGAATCCCACCGTCGAGGCCATCTGGAAAATGCTCGACGACAAGTAGTGAAGACTCCCATGAAAACTCTTTGGAAAGAACATCCTGTCCTTGTGGTGTTGGCCGGCATCGGTGTCGTGGCGATCGGATGGTTTGCGGCGCAGAAGCTGTCCACCTACTTCAGCGACACGCCATCGATCAGCGCGCGACCGATCCTGAAGGAGGCCAAGGTGCGCCGCGTGGTGAACGGGCATTACGTGAAGCTGGAGAACGACGAGAAACTGGTTTACGCCGGCATCCGCTCGCCGTTCGAGCATGAGCCGATGTTCGCCGAGGCGAAGAAACGCAATGAGGCCATTGTCGTCGACAAGCAGGTGAAGCTGGAGTACGACGAGGACGAGCGCGACTCGGACGGCAGGCTGCTGGCGTATACGTTCCTGGGCGACGGCTCGCTGGTGAACGCGACGCTGGTGCGCGAGGGGCTGGCGTTCGTCAGGCTCACACCTCGCGCCAAACGTTACGCGGACGCGCTGCTGGCGGCGCAGGCGGAAGCGCGGCTTTCCAAGCGAGGCGTCTGGGCTTCGATGACCGACTCCACCGAGGCGCTCTACATCGCAGACACCAAGTACGCCGAGTTTCATCGCCCCTCGTGCGAGCAGTCCAAGAGTATCTCCGGCAGCCGGCGGGTGGAGTTGCCGAAAAAGGTTGATTTTTTCGAGAGAGGCTTCGCCCCTTGTCCCAAGTGCAAGCCTTGATGGCGACAGGCCGCCACCCATGGATCAGGGCGTCCCCGTGGCCACCGGGGTTTATCTCTCGTCCGGTTCGATATGGATGAGGACATGTCCAACGGCGGTGTGCCTGGCCTTGATGTGCGCCTTGGCTTTGCCGGCAAGCGCGTGGGCATCGCGAACCGGTAGGAGCGGATCGACGTGCAGGTGCATATCGACGAAAAAGCCGCGGCCGCTCTTACGCACATGCACTTTCTCCACGAGTCGGACGCCATCCACCTCTGCGGCGGTCGCGCGGACCTTTTCGACGAGTTCGGGAGCCGTGCGATCGAGCAGTTCCCGTAGTGGCGGGCGCAGCAGACTGACTGCCGTAAAGAGAATGATGCCGCTGGCGACCAGCGCTGCTGCCTCGTCCGCCAGGACGAGGCGCGGCGAATCGAACCACTGGGGCCCCCAGATTGCGGCGAAACGGGTGCGCGACGGCTCGGCGGAGAGCATCGCGCCCGTGACGGTCTGGCGGATTCTGACGCATCACAAGCTCAAGCCGTGGCGTGTGCATGCATGGCTCAGCGCCAAGGTGCCGCGCGATGCGGAGTTTGTCCGCTTCTGAAGGCTTGCGCCAGGCAATGTCCTCAGTTCGATGGAGCCATTGCACGAATCGACGCGTGACCTTCAGAATGCTGGGCACCGTGTCGAGAGCGATCGGCTTTCCCGTTTTCTTGCCTTGGGGCCTGCTCTTCCGGTAGGCGGCGATTCGTTCCAGGCACGACAGGCCGAACTGGCCCAACGGGACATCCGCGTGCGCGTCCTTGAGGCGCCCAGCGACCGCCGCTTCCCGGTAGCCGAACGCCTTGGAGTTCTGTTTCTGGATGTGCTCGGCGTAGGGGTCGGGGGCGTCGTAAAAGGCCCTGCGGACCGCGGTCGGCGCCTCGCTGTCGGCAAGGCTGGTCGCCGCCTGAGCCTCCTCGGTGATCTTCAGCGTCCGCGAGCAACGTTGCCTGCCCTGGTGCGTAGACCGCCGGCGAAGCTGGCGCGAACGCGATGACCGAATAGTCGCGCCGCAGTTGAGCGATCCGCTCCACGTATTCCCGGTCGCCACAAGCATGGGGCCCGACATGGACTTCGATTGGGTGCTGCCCCGTCCAGACGGCTTCGGCAATCGCCAGGCTTTCGGGCAACCAGAGAGGACTGTGACTCACATCCGCCATTGGGACTGAGACCTCCGGCATGATCCGGGGCATCTCGCCGAGCCGAGGGCCCATTTCCTTCAAGAACTTGCCGGATCGTTCGTGATCGGCGACGGCTTCTTTCCAGAGTATCTCAAGCCTGGCACTGGCGACCTAGCCCGGATTACTCATGAGCTTGCACAGGAGCCGCGCACGAAGTAAGCGGTTCTTCAGATTCCACGCGCGTCATTTTCACACGGACGCCCCGCGCATCCTGTCCGGCCGCGAGAGAAGGTCGAGGTCGTCAGAAACGCTGCGAACTCCGCTTACTTCGTGCGCGGCTCCTTCTGAAGCCTCGAATAACCCGGGCTAGGCCACGACGACGACCGTCCCCAGCAGAAACTTCTTGGGTACCAGCTTCCTGTTCTCGTTGAAAATCTTCCCGATGGTGCGGAAGTACCGCCCGCGGTACGAACTGACCCTGTCGATTCGGTGGCCTGACCGGTGCTTCATGGAGCCATCATTGGACCCCAATCGTCAACTGGAAGCTCGAAATCGTCAAAATGGAGCCGGAGGGATTCGAACCCTCGTCCCGAGACAGCCGGAGAGCCGCCTCTACGCGTGTAGTCGCTGTTTGATTCTCACGATGGACGGCGGCAGTGACACCCTATCCCATCGCCAGCCCGGGTAAGTTTGATCCCTCCGCGCCAAGGCGTCACGGAGGAACGAGCCTGCTGTTTGTTTGCCGCGCGAGTGACGCAGGCATGCACTCGCGCGACATGCGGCCTAATTAGGCCGCGAGGCGAACCGAACCCGCCGAAGCGAATCCGATTCGACCAGCAACATCGCTGTTGGTGGCAGTTTTGGTTTGCACGTGGATTTACGAGGACAACGTGCGCCTCGACGCGCCACGACTGACCTGATCTGTCCGGTCGATACCTGTCGGCCCCAGTTGTCAAAGAGCGAGTCAGAGCATAGCCGCGCCGCGATGAGTTTTCCATTGAGCGCGCTTCTGAATGATGCGAGGAGCGATCGTGCGCTCCAGAACTGGATCTCGGCTCCCGCAGGCGGTCACGGAAGAGGAACCATGTTCGGCGGGTTGCCTTCCTTCCGCGCGAGGCGGCGTTTCCGAGGGGCCGCGAGAAATGAGTAAACTTGCCGAGCCTGCACCAACGATCGTTGGCTTGGTCCGCAGCTAAGGAATGGAATCGAAATAAGGAACGGGACCGAAATGAGTTCCCCATTTAGCCGGCGGGCTTGCCCGCCGCGACGCCCTCGGCGGGCAAGCCCGCCGGCTAAATGGGGGGACCGCCAGATCGCGAAGTTATTTCGGGCCCGTTCCTAATGAACGAAGCATCGCGGCCATTGAGACAACGTCGACCTGAGAGACCTCGACCATGCCACGCAAACACGCGCGTCACTCTCCTCGCCACGGCACCGACAAGGCCTCCAAACGTCCCACGGCTTCGCCATCCGCCCAGCGCCGCTCCAGGGAGCAGCCGGCGCCGCCGACCGCCGTGGTGATGGCCGGGATCCCGGAAAAAAATCTGGCGCTGTTCCACCGCCTGCGCTTCAGCGTGGGTGATCCGTGCGCGATCATCGAACTGCCCGGCAAAGACGGCGCGACGGAATCCGTACTCATCGTGCGCGACATCGAGATGGCGCGGGCCCGCCAGCACGCCCGGGTCGACCGCGTCCATTGCCCGGCCGATTTCGCGCCGGACGAAGGCCTTTCCGGCGATCGCGAAACCGCCACGGCGCAGGCGGTGGCTCAGTGCCTTCGCCGGGCGAAAGTGCGGCGCGTCATCGGCGACCGCTCGCTGCCTCTGATTTTCACCCATGAGATCGCCAAGGTGGCGATCAGCGTCGCCTACGACGATGAACTGGGCGTGCTGGTGCGCCGGCAGAAGGATGCCCAGGAAATCGAAGCGCTGCGGCTGGCGCAGCGCGTCACCGAGGACGCCATGGGCATGGCGTGCGAGATGGTCGCCCACGCCGCGGCCCGCGACGACGGCATCCTGACGCATGGCGGCGAAACGCTCAGCAGCGAACGCGTCCGCGCGGCGATCGACATTTTTCTCCTTCAGCGCGGCTACACCAATCCCGGCGCGATCGTCGCCGGCGGGCCCGTCGGCGCCGATTGCCACGACCACGGCCACGGCGAACTGCGGACCGGCCAACCGGTCATCATTGACATTTTTCCGTGCAGCCGGGCGACGCGCTATCACGGCGACTGCACGCGCACGGTGGTGCATGGCGCGATCAGCGCGGAGTTGCGCCGCATGCACGCAGCCGTGGTGAACGCCAAACGGGCCGCCATCGCCGCGATTCGGCCGGGCGTCACCGGCGATGCCGTGCATCAGGCCACCGTGCGAGCCATCGAAGAGCACGGCTTCGCGGTGCATCTCGGCCAACCCCCCGCCGGCGCGCCGGACTCCTGGTGCGGCCTGACGCACGGCACGGGCCACGGCATCGGCCTGGATGTGCACGAGCCGCCGCTCCTGGCGCCCAAGGGACCGGCGCTGCTCATGGGTGACGCGTTGACGGTGGAGCCTGGGCTCTATTCCCGCGCGATCGGCGGCATCCGTGTGGAGGACATGGTGATCGTCACGGCGGACGGCTGCGTGAATCTCAACGCGCTGCCGGAGGGGCTGTCGTGGCGGTGACATCGGCACGTTGATCCACTGCAAGCTCAACAACGCAGCGAATGCGAATACCGAGCGACGCGGCGATTCGTCAGATTCGCAGCCGTCAGCGCGCGGTGCTATCGAAGGTCCATCGCACGCCTTCGTTCGCTGAAACTCACGGCTCCGACCTGGCTGCGAATCGGGACTACACCGATGCCGGCGGGTCTGCCAGATTTTCCGGGGCTTGATTCCGGCCCCCTCTCCCTCCCAGGGAGAGGGCTGGGGTGAGGGTCGGGACGCAC
>CAYRPN010000173.1:0-9985 GCA_964426135.1 uncultured Phycisphaeraceae bacterium
CGCCGGCTAAATGGGGGACCGCCAATTCGCGAAGTTATTTCGGGCCCGTTCCTTAGCGCCACGGCCATTGCATTTGGACTTTGACGGGAGAGCGAGGCTCCTGTCCAGCCGCGAAAAACGGGGGCGCATGGGGTTGTTCGCGGCTCGGCGGGAGCCTCGCCCTCCCCTATGCAATTGCCCTGCATTTCACGCTCCGCCGCTAACGCTGTTGCCGCCATCGGCAATACAGTGATGAACCCGTCGCACGCGGGCTTCGTTCACGTAAAATGCAATCGCCTCCGCCAACCTGAGTGTGGCGGCTTCGATCCGCCATGGACGACCACTCCGATCCGGCTGCACACCTGCGGCCTCACAGGCAGGGATGACCTATGAGCCACGCCACGCCCGAAACTCCCGCGCCCAAGTCGCACGCCTTGCGGGGCCTGTTCATCACGCTGTTCCTGCTCCTGATCGGGGCCGGCGCGGCGGGCTGGTGGCTGATCGGGCCGAAGGTTTACACCGACGACCAGTCCATCCGCGTGCGCGAGGACGACGCGAGTTTGCGCGAGGTGCTGTGGAGTTCGCCGCGCACGATCGAGGAAGCGCTCAAGGCCGAGGCGATCAACACGGAAGCGGACGAATACGAGCCGGCGCTGTCGCCCGATGGGACGGAGCTTTATTTCGTGCGCGGGATGCCGGGGACGGGTTCGCCGCCCGGCATGGCCGCTTCAGCGGCCGTGTCCCCGGGCGCGCAGGGCGCCCCCGTGGCCGCTGAAGCGGCCACGTCTGTCGGCGCGACGGTTGACGCGCCGGTCGTCGTGCCGGTTCCCGCGCCTTCGCACGCCGACCTTTTCGTCAGTTTCCGCCGGAACAACCGCTGGACGCCGCCTGTTCCCCTCGCTTCGATCAACAGCCCGGGCAACGAGTTGGGCCCGCGCCTTTCCTCGGACGGCCGGTGGCTCTATTTCTACAGCGATCGCGCCGGAGGCCTGGGCGGCTACGACATCTGGGCGGCGCGGCGAAGCGACAGTGCCGACGCAGGTGTGACGTTCGACGCCCCGATCAACCTCGGCCCCGCCATCAACAGCCCGCACAACGAGTTCAACCCCGCGCCCAGTCCCGACGGCCAGCGCTTGTTTTTCACGACCAACCGCATCGCCGCCGGCAAGGCCGGCGATACGCAGCGCTGGAACGCCACCATTCGCCACAACCCAGCCGCGACGGATTACGACTTGTTCGTGGCGGTGAGAGAGCAGGGTCAAGGGCAAAGGGCCCAGGGCCAAGGGGAGGGAGTCGAAACAAGTGAAAAGAGCGTTGAGGGAAATGGGAAGCGCGACGAGGCAAAGGAGACGAAGGCAACAACAGAGATTTCAAATCTGAAATCCCAGATCGCAAATCCGACATCCGAAATCCCAAATCCGAAATCCCAGATCCCAAATCCGAAATCCGAAATCTCCTTCTCTCCCGCACTCGAAATCCCCGGCATCAACACGCCCTTCCACGAAGGCGCGTGCACCATCACCGCGGCCGGCGATTTTCTCTACTTCGCCTCCAACCGCGATGGCGCGAGCACGGGCTACGACCTGTTCCGCGTCCGCCTGCGCGTCGAGAGCGCCAAGAAACATCCCGGCGAAACCGGCATCGCCGCGGGCTTGCGCTTCGGCCGCATCGAAAAGATCAAGGAACTCACCACCGCCAGCGACGAGGCTGACCCCGCGCTTTCGCCCGAGGGCTTCCGCCTGCTCTTCAGCGCCAACACCGCCGGCGGCCAGGGCGGCTATGACCTGTATGTCAGCGATTCGCGCGAAGTCTTCACCGACCGCGACGCCCGCTCGCTGCCGGCGCTGGGCTGGAGCTGGTGGGCGCTGATCGCCGCCACCGCCCTGCTCCTGCTGTTGCTGCTGCTCTTCCGCAGGATCGATTCGGAAAGGCTGAGCATCCTGCAGAAGTGCGTGATCGCGTCGCTCATGCTGCACTTGATCTTCACGATTGTCACGACGCTGCTGATCGTGTCGGCCCAGATCGTGCAGCACGTGAAGGAAGAGGAGATGCGCATCGCGGTGAGCCTGACCGCAGGCACGGAGATCGACATCCGCACCGCGCTGCGTTCGCAGGAAGCGGACCTGCCTGTGCAGGCGCCGGCGATGGAGGCGAGCGCCCGGACATCGACGCCGCTGGTGATTCCGCGCACGCCGTCGCAGGAGTTGCCGCTGAACCTGCCGACCGCCAAGGCCGCGCCGACGGCGGACAGCATGGTGCTGCCACAGCTTCCCGCGCCAAAGGCGAGCCCCAGCGAACAGACGCCCGCGACGGTCACGCCGGTGACGCCGATCGAGCTGGCGCTGGACACGTCGCAGCCGCAGGTGAAGCCGCTGGAGAATGTGGAGAGCAAGAGCGAACCCACGCCGCCCGCGCCGGCCCAGGCGCAGCGCCAGGCAAGCGATGCTCCTCCCGTCACGCAGCCGACCGTCCGTGCGCCCAGCGCTGCGCCAGCCCAGTCGAGCGAGGCGCCATTGACGCAGGCCGCCGAGGCGCAGCGCGTCGCCAGCGCGACCGCCGCGAGTGATCCCGTGCGACCCACCGCCGCGCAGCCCGCCGCCGCGCCGAATGTGGAGTTCACGCAGGCGGATGCGGCCCGCGTGAAGAGCGAACGCCCCGCGGAGCAGCCGAACTTCGTCACCTCCGCCGCGGCGATGCGGCAGTCCGTCACGATCACCTCGACGCGCGAGCAACCGACCGCGAACCAGGCGTCGCCGTCGAAACCTTCCGCCCAGTCGCTGCTGGATTCGCCCGCGCCGCAGGCGCCGGCGGCCAGCACGAAGGCCACGCAGTCCGTCGCCACCACCGCCGCGCTGCCAGCCGGCGTCATGCCCACGCCTTCGCTCAACGTGCAGGCCAAGGCGGTCAGCAGCGAGCGGCCTGACGGCCCGGCGATTCCGCAGACTTCGCCCAGCATCGAGAGGCAGGCCGCCACGCAACCTCGAGGCGAAGTCGCCACCGCGACCACCGAAGCCCCGCCCGCCGAAGCCGCCGCCGCATCGCTTCAGCGCAGCGCGGCGCCTGCCCAGGCGCGCAGCACCAGCGAGCAACTGGCGGCGATTCTCAATGTGAAAGTCGATGCGCCGCAGCTTGAGGTCAACCCCGCGCCGGCCGCGCGGGTCAAGGCGGAGCAGGCCGCCCAGCCCGCCGCCTCCGACGCCACGCCGGCAACCGCCGAGCGCTCCGTCGAAGCGACCGGACCCGCCACCGCCAGTGCCGCGACCATCGACAGCGCATCGCCGGCGCCAGCCGCGCGGCCCGTTGACGTGAATCCCGCCGCCGCCGCCAGCGAAGCCCCCCGCGCCACCGCCAAAGCCGCTGCGACCCAGCCCGTCACACCGAATGCCGCGCTGCCTGCCGGCATCACCCCGGAACTGAGCACGCCGCAGACGAGCGCACGCGTGGCGACGAGCAAGTCAGCCGATCAACCCCAGGCCGACGCAGCGAGCAACGACGGCGTCGCCCGCACGCAGAAGCAAGCGCTCGATTCCGCCGCAAGCCGAAACATCGGCGCAACCGACTCCACGCCGACCACCGCCCCGCCGACCGCCAACGCTTCGCCGTCCTCGCTCGTGCAATCGGCCGACGCACAGCAGAAGCCCGCCACCACCGCCGCCAGCGTGAAGGCACCCAGTTCCACCGCAACGCCAGCCCCCGCACTGGCGCTGGACATCGAAACGCCGACCTTCGACGCCAGCCGCGTCGCCGCCAGCAGCGCCAAGACCGCAGCGGAACCTGCCCCGGCCACCGAGGCGCGAATCGCCAAGGCCACGACATCCGCCGCGCCGGTGAAGTTCGACAAGTCCACTGATCTCGCCTCCGCCGGCTTGTCCCCCACCGATGCCGCGCTGATCTCACTCGCCAGCGCCACGTCATCGAAAGACCTGCGAGCGACGTCGAAACTCATCCCCGGCATCGAGGCCGGCACCCCCGCGCCCATTCCCGTCTCCGTCATTCCCGGCGGCGATCAGTTCATCGCCCCGCCGCTCTCGCAGCGCGCTCCGGAGATGCGGAAGAAACTCCTGGAAGACGCCGGCGGAACCAAGGAATCGGAGGAAGCTGTCGGGCGGGCACTCGCATTCCTCTCCCGGCAGCAGGAGCCCGACGGACGCTGGACTTTCGTCAACGACGGCGGCAAGCCCGGCAAGCGCGCCGTGTCGCCGCATGACTCCGCTCTCACCGGCCTTTGCGTCCTCGCGTTCCTCGCTTCCGACCATGCGCCCACCAAGGAAGGCCCCTACCGCAAGCAGGTCGCCGACGGCGTCGCGTTTCTCCTGAAAATGCAGGGAAAAGACGGCGACCTGCGCGGCGACGGCAACATGTACAACCACGCCATCGCCACCATCGCACTCGCCGAGGCCGCCCTCATGACCGGCGACGAGCGATACCGCGCCGCCGCCCTCAAGGCCGCCCGATTCATCGCCAAGGGCCAGAACCACGACCTGGGCGGTTGGCGCTACCAACCCGGCATCGACAGCGACCTGAGCGTGCTCGGCTGGCAGGTCATGGCGCTGCACTCGGCGGAACAGCTCGGCTTCGACTTCGACGACACCACCCGCCGCGGCATCAACAAGTACCTCGCCAAGGTCACCGCGCCCAACTCCCTCGTCGCCGGCTACACCAACCCCACGCCCCGCCTCTCCATGACCGCCGAGGGCGCCTTCACCCGCATCCTCATGGGCGAGACCTTCTCCGCGCGCCAATTGCAGACGCTTAACGACTACGTGCTCGCCTACCCGCCCGGCCGCGGCGAGACGGATTACTACTACATCTACTACGCCTCGCTCACCTACTCCCAGCTTCGCGGCAAGGAATGGGACCGCTGGAACCCCGCCATGCGCCAGCACCTGGAAAAAATGCAGAAGCGCGGCGGCTGGCAGGACGGAAGCTGGTCGCCGGTCAACCGCTGGGACCAGAAAGGCGGCGTGATCTACACCACCTGCATGGCCACGCTGACGCTGGAGGTGTTCTATCGGTATCTGCCGATGTATGGGCGGGAGGCGCAGGGGCCGGAGGAAGCGGGCAAGCGGTGAGAGCGACCAAACCCCGCCCTCAAGTGGCCGGCCACACACCCCACCCTGTGTGTTTTCGCACTCAAACCGTTTCGTTCCATGTACTTATGAATTGACTGCCAAAAAGGTAGGACACTTTCCGGCCACTCTCCGTGGCCGCGCAGCCCCCTGTGAATCGCAGGCGAAGACATGTCAAAGAACAACGCGGCCCCGCTGGCGGACCGTTGGCAATACCTACCTTACATTGACCAATCTTATTGAAAGTTACGCCCGCGGCGACCGCACCGATCGCTGCAGCCATTGGCGGGGGTTCGTGCATCGCGTGTCGTGTAGGGTCGGTTGAGGCTGGGCGAAGCCCACCAACGGTGTCCACGATCTCCAGGGGACTCGCTCGCAGCGGATGGTGGGTTTCGCGGACTCAACCCACCCTACTTGCTCTGCCAAGGTGAATCGCAAGCGAGCAAGGAACGAGTCTCGGAATATGGGATGAATCGCCGATTCGTCGAGAGGATCGAGCAACGCGCGCTGGGGACTCGCACTCTCATCTCCAGCCCCCGCCATGGTGGGCGATGCCCGCCTTACAAAGCTACGACACACTACCGCTGGGCAGTGCGGTCTATTTACCGGTCATGAACTCCTTCGATTTATACTGGTATCGCGTATTGGTGCCGGGAAGGATGCCGTCGGCATCCTCGACGATTTCTCCACGCACGATCCAGCCCGTGGCTTCATCGACACTGAATGATCCAGTGGTGGTTTCCTTTAATGTCGTGTACGAAAAGATTGTTCCCTTCATCTTGATCAGTGCCTTCCCTTCCTTACGGTCGACGAGCGTGTAGGTGGCCTCCGTCGTCCGCCCCGGCGACTTGTCACTAGGCGGAGGTATCACGATCTTGCGGGTCCAAGAATCGCCGATGTCGATCGGCTTGTCAGGAAGGAAGTGAAACCACATCTCGGCACTATTCTTCATGGCTTTCACATTCACGTCGGCATTTCCCGGTGGCGAATACTTGGGCTGAATGGCGGCAGCCAACTCGGCGAGACCAATCGCTTCCTTAGTCTCCCCGCTGCGGGAGACACGCAGCGAATACCCTTTTCCCGCCAGTGCATCGACGAATTGGTGGTCAAACGGCAACGGCGCCTTCTCCTTTGCCTTATCCTTCTGCTGTTTGGGCGGAGATTTCGAGTCGTAAGTGCGCGTAATGCCCGCGTTTCGCGACGACTTCACCAGCCGGTCATAGCTAAGCGTCAGCTTATGAACTCCCTCCGAATCAACTTCATCAACCCGTACGGTGATGTAAGTCGTCAAGGTTATTGTGGATTCATATTTGGGCATGTCGCGGGACGCCATCGTCGTCGTGGCTTCTGACTGATGCACCCACTGCTTGCGATCCTTCTCTTTCAGATTGAGTTGGAGCGTGATCTTCTCCCCACGCGGCTGGAGAGTTTCGTCCGCAACGACAACACTACCACAGTTCATGACGCCGATGACATAGAAAGCGATGACATGTAAGCGCATACGATTCTCCGGATTACGAGGCCGATTGCAGAACGCACGATTTTATTGCCCAAGCAGTTATTTTGCCAGCCGGTTCGCCTCTTCGGATCTCTTCGGGTGAGTAGGTAGCCCGAGCGTCGGTGTAGGGTGGGCACCGCCCACCATGGTCAGCCCTGCGCGCCAATTTACATTTCAACGCCAAGAACCAGACGTGCCACCCGTTCCTCTTCAGTCAGAAAGGCAGAAGGGCAAATGCGTGCCATTCAGGCTGACGAGCCGATCCCAACCATTCAGGTTCGCGCTCACGAATGCGGCGCATCCACATCCGCCCCGCCCTGCTCGCTCTTGGAAGCGGCCGCCGGCTTCTTGCCCGGCGTGGCGTTCGGATCAACGGAAGACTGTCCGGCCGGTGGCTGTGGTTGCGGCTCGGCTCAACCGCGGCCGAAGCATCCAGCCTTCCCACGTGTTGGATTTTTCATTGGTCGCCAGTTTACATCGCCTTGCGCTTGGAGTCCGAACGCTGCGCGCCGGGGTCTCACGGACTCGGCCCCAGCCACCCGTCGCGCGGGTGAAACCGAAAGGGACAAACGATGACAAATCAAAACAAAGCGTCCAAGTCCCGAGCGGCGTGAAGAATGCGTCTCACCTCAATGCCGTCATCCAGCGGACGGCAGAAGATGATGTAATTCCCAACCGGAATACTGCGAAGCCGAGGTTCCAAATCGGATCGCTCGCGGCCACTCATCGGGTATTCGGCCAGTCCCTGACATCGATGCCCGATCTCTCGAACGACCCGATCAGCGGCATCCAGATTCCTCGCGGCCAGATAATCCCAGATATCCGCCAGATCGCGTTCGGCGATGCTTGTGCGAATGACACGTGCCATCATCCCTCGCTTCTCTCCTTCATCGCCAAACGCCGGTGCCCCTGACGAATCGTCTGCTCGACATCCATTTCCGCCACTTCGCCGCATTCGCTTTGTTCCCGCGCGATAGCCAGGTCCGCTCGAAGACGATCTAGTTTGAGTTGCCGCAACTTCTCGTGATCCTCAAGCAGGTACAGCGCGGATCGCACGACTTCATCGACGGTCGGGTATGAACCCGACTTGACTCGATCGGTCACGATCGCTTCCAAATCAGGAGGAAGATTCAGTTGAAGCATGATGGGACTCTCGAGTGCAATTGAATCATAGGCGCCATGCTCACGAATGCGGCGCATCCACGTCCGGTTGCCTCGGTTCGCTCTTGGACGCAGTCGCGGGCTTCTTGCCGAGCGTGGCGTTGGGGTCGGCGGGTTGGCCGAGAGTGACGGGGCCGGTCAGCGCGATGGCGGCGGCCGCGGCGCCTGCCGCGAGGGCGCCCTTGGCGCCGCCGTAGCGGGCGCGGCGAACAGGCAGCGAGTTCTTGGCGTGGATGCGGTAGACCACGTGGCGCACTTCGTCGTCGCGGAAGAACGTGGCGCCGCTCTTGAACAGCCGGTACCAGAGGTGATAGTCGTCGGCGCCCAGGCCCACCGCTTTTTCCTGATAGTTGCCTGCCTGCCGCACCATCTCCGTGCGCAGCAGCACGGACGAGTGCGGCAACTGGTTGTGGTCGCTGTTGCCGGTGAACATCGTGCTCACCGGCTTGTTGGGCCAGTGCAGGCGCGGGGCGATCATGCCATCCTGCAACGTCATCAACAGGCAGCCGTACACGTCGGCGTCGTGCTGATCCATCATGGCCACCGCGCGTTCCAGGTACTGCGGCGTGAGCTGGTCGTCGTAGTCCAGGGGCTTGTAAAGTTCCGTGTCGCACGCTTCAACCGCTTTGCGATGCAGCCAGGAGCAGTGCGTGATGTCCGGCTCCTCGCCCGTGCAGATCAGGGGCAGATGGAAGCGATCGGCAAGCTGCTGCCCGTACCACCACGGCCCATCGACGAGCAGCACGACCTTGAACTTGCGATAGGTCTGATTCGCGATGGAGGCGATGGCGTCGTCGAGGTGGGCGGGGTCGGTGTTCTTGTGGATGCGCACGCCGACGGTCACGCGGGCGTCGTCGTGGTGCAGTTCGGTATGGGTGAGGCGGGCCCAGGCGTGGCCGTAGACTTCGCGGTAGCGGCCGGCCAATGTGAGGTTCTGCACGCTGCGCACGCAGGTTCCGCCGTCGAGTTTGATCGCCTTGCGGATGGCGTGCAGTGAATCGTGCGCCAGCTTTTGCGCATCCTCGGACCAGTCGATGAGGTAGCCGTTGTGCCCTTCGCGGATGTGCTCAGCGATGCCGCTGGTGTGGGTGACGACGACGGGGATGCCGCAGGAGAGCGCCTCGGCCGCGGTGAGCAGATAGCCTTCCGCCCGGCTGTTGCCCAGCAGCACATGGCAACCTTCGAGGCGATGGCGATAGGCGAGCGGATCGAAATCCAGCGGGCGAAGATCGAGGCGATTCCGCACGCCCAGTTCATCCGCCAGGCGGAGCATCTTGTCGAGCGCTTCCGCCTGCACCTTGCGGGTGTAGGCGAGGCCGGCGGTTTCAGCGCCGGTCCAGGCGCGGACGACAAGACGCTCGTCCATTTTCAGGAGCCAGGGCAAACTCATCAGGCCCTTGCTTTCCAGCGGCCGGCCCATCCACGCGACGACGATGCGCCCGCCGATGTTCCACTGGCCGACGCCGCCCGGCCCGCTGCCGGGCGCCTCGCCCTTGACGATGCACATCTCCGTCACCGGCGGCGGCAGCACGCCCGCGAAGTGATGCCCGTTTTCCGCCATCCAGTTCGCATATCGAGCCGCCACCTTCCCCGACACCGCGGCCACGGTCAGCCCGCGCTGGCCGGCATAAGCTTTGTTGGCATAGCGCCAGCCTTCGTCGTCCCACGAGTGCAGAATCAGCGAAGTCGGGCGAACAGGTAGGCCCGCAAGGTTGCCGTAGCTGAGCACGTAGCAGGAGGGATCGGCGGGCGGCTGCGTCGCCACGGTGCCCACGTGGAAGTTGTGCTTGCGGATGGCCGCATCAAGGAGCGGCATGTCCTGCGACTGGACATACAGCGTCGTCCGCTCCCGCACCCAGTCGGGCATGGCGGTGATGAGGCGCAGCACCGCCGTCTGCGCCCCGCCGAGGGCGAGGTTGTGGCTGA
Organism: uncultured Phycisphaeraceae bacterium; assembly: GCA_964426135.1. Classification (GTDB taxonomy): domain Bacteria; phylum Planctomycetota; class Phycisphaerae; order Phycisphaerales; family Phycisphaeraceae; genus CAYRPN01. The sequence goes on from CAYRPN010000173.1 coordinate 9,634, forward strand.
CGATGCAGGGAGCGACTTGGCGAAGCAGCGTGGTCATGGGTTGTGCCAAGGTGACGGTTGCGTGTTTCCTGCCTGACCAGCCAACCCAAGTGGCCGGTTACCCTGCCCCCACCCTTCCTTTTTTCGACTTAACTCACGACATTTCACACACTTATCGATTCGACCGCCAAAAAGGTAGGACACTTTTCGGCCACTATTTCGGCCACGATTCTGGCCACCCCATTCTATCGCAGCGATGGTCCGATTGCCACGAAACCGGCCTGGTCTGGTGGGCCGGGTGTGCCAAAATTTCCCGGTGGCTCGATTCCCTCTCCCTTCCAGGGAGAGGGTGGCCGAGTCTTCGAGGCCGGGT
>CAYRPN010000174.1:0-9764 GCA_964426135.1 uncultured Phycisphaeraceae bacterium
ATTCCGGCGATGCTGGGTGCCATGGGTAAGCGGAGTCTTCGGAGCTTACCCGTGCGAAGGTGACGCAAGGCGCACGGGTAAGCTCCGCCGAGCCTCCGCTTTCTCATGACACACTTGCAGGCAGTCGCCGGAAAAGTGGACTACACCCAGCACAACCGGTGCGTCCGCGCGGACTTGACGCACCCTACGCTACACTGTCCCCATGAACGCCGCCGTCTTTCTCGACCGCGACAACACGCTCATCCACAACGACGGCGACCTGGGCGACCCCGCGCAGGTGAAACTCATCATGGGCGCGGCCTCGGCGATCGCGTCGCTCAAGGGCCTTAATCTCAAGATCATCGTGGTCAGCAACCAGGGCGGCGTCGCCCGCGGCAAGTACGGCGAAGCCGACGTCGTCGCGGTCAACGATCGCATCAACGAACTCATCCGCGCCAACAGCGGCGTGGCGATTGATCGATTTTATTTCTGCCCGTACCACCCCGAGGGCATCGTCGAAAGGTATCGCCGGGAGCATCCGTGGCGCAAGCCGCGGCCGGGCATGCTGCTGCAGGCGGCCAAGGATTTTCAACTCGATCTCAAGTCGTGCTGGATGATCGGCGACCAGATGCGCGACGTGCTGGCTGGGTACGCGGCGGGCGCGGTGCCGATCCTGATCGGCGATCCGGGGCATCCGCCCGCGCCGACGCCGGCGGTGCCGCCGGGCGTGCCGGATGAGCGCTGGGTGCAGAACGCGACGGCGACGATCCGCGTCGAGGATGATTTTTTCGTCGCCCGCAATCTCATCGAGGCCGTGCGACTGATCGGGCAGCAGCGCCGGCCGACGAACGTGGCGGCGGCGATGAAGGCGCAGCGCGAGGAGGTCGTGCCGCGAAATCTGCCGCGCGTGGCGACGGCGGCGTTCGATCCGGACTCGGTGCAGGTGGTGGCGTCGGAGCATCCGCTCATCGGTCGCGCTGACAAGTCGGCGGCAGGGGCGGCGGTCGTCGGCGTGGAGGAGTCGGTCGAACCGGAGCCGGTGATCCACGTGGTGGCGGAACGTTCAGGCAAAGGCGAACCCGCGAGGGGCGATGCGGCGGAAGGCCGGGCGAAATCGCGCGGCAAGGATTCCGCAGCCGACGAAAGCGGTCGCGCCGCGCCGCGCTCCGCCCGCCGCAGGGACATCGAGGCCGGTCTGGAGGCAGGCGCCGTCACCGCTGAAGAGCAGGATGCCCTGCACGCCGACGGAGATGTCGCAGCCGGTGACGCAAGTGCTGAACGTCACCGGCCCACGCGCCGGCCACCGGGGCGGGCGGCCGCGAAGTCGGAGGCGGCGGCCATCGAAGAGAAACCGCGAACCAGTCGCGCCAAGGCACCGGCTCATGCGGCAGCGGAATCGCCGGTGGCGGAGTCCGCGACGGCGCCCTCATCCGCGCCCGTTCCCGCCAAAGTCTCATCGGAAAACGCGATCCCGGCTACAGGCGTTGGTGAAAATCGCCCCGGGACTGCCGGCGCCGCGGGTTCTTCCTCCGTGCCGGCGAAGGATGCCGCCGCCTTCGCCGAGGCCGCAAGCAGCACGGGCACCGGCATCGAACCGACGCTGCGGCAGATTCTCCAGGAACTTCGCAACCAGCGCAGCCTCGGCGGCGAGTTCTCGTTCGTGATGGTCATGGCGATCGTCGTGCAGATGCTCGCCATCGTCTGTCTGCTTGCGGGCCTCTTGATGGGCGGCGACAACGATGGCCTGTTCACGCGCTGGGCGGTGTGTGCCGTGCTGCTGCAACTGACGACGATCGCGCTGCTTCTGTTCAGACGGTGATCCTTCAGGAACCGTGCGAGATCAAGTCCGCGGTTTGGCGTAGGGTGCGTCAAGTCCGCGCGGACGCACCGGTTGGACTTCCGCTGAAAACCACTCCCTCACGGTCGTGGCTCGTTGCGGAAGGTTCTCGTGAGAGATTTGGATCAGACACGCCTGCAACGACCACTGAAACAACATGCGAACACACATGTTCCATCGCCTTGCATCCGATGCGTTCTCCCTGTTGCACCTCATCGGCGCGACGATTGTCATCGCGTGCGGACTCGCCGGCTGCGGCGGCGCGGCATCGGAAGCGGACAAGTCCGCCGACGCCGGCGTCATGAAAGCGCCGCCGTCCGCTTCGAACAGCGCTACATTCTCCATCGACGACTTGCACAAGGCTCTGCGCGCCCGCAATCCACAGTACACCGGCCAGGCAAAAGTGGAGTCGCGCGACGGCGAAACCGCGCCGTTCTTCATCGATCTGTCGAACATGCAGGTGAAGGATCTGTCGCCGCTGAAGGGATTGCCGCTGGGCCTGCTGAAGATCGATCGCAATCCGATCAGCGATCTGTCGGTGCTGAAGGACATGCCGTTGCAGGGGCTGTACCTGGATGACACGCCGGTGTCGGACCTGTCGCCGCTGGCGGGGTCGAAGACGCTGCTGGAACTGGCGCTGTCGCGGACGAAGGTGTCGGACCTGTCAGCATTGAAGGGCACGCCGCTCAAGGCGCTGTACCTGGAGGAGACGCCGGTGAAGGATTTGTCGCCGCTGGCGGGATCGCAGCTTCAGGTGCTGCACCTGAGCAAGACGGCTGTTTCCGATCTCTCGCCTTTGAAGGACGCGCCGCTGCAGCAGTTGAATCTGTTGGGCACGCGGGTGACGGACCTGCGGCCGTGCGCCACGATGCCGCTGAAACTGCTCTGGCTCAACAGTTGTCCGGTGAGCGATCTGACTCCACTGGCGGCGGTGCGGAGCCTCGAAAGCCTGACGCTGTACAGCACGAACGTCGCCGACCTGTCGCCGATCGCCGGGCTGCGCCTTCGCCGGCTGCACATCGGCAACACGCCCGTCACCGACCTGACGCCGCTGGCGAAGATGAGCCTGGACCGGCTGATCTTCCATCCCGGCAAGATCACCAAGGGGCTTGCGGTCGTCCGCGACGAGATGCCGGGGATCTCCGAGATCGGCCTGGAATTTCACGATGGCCTGGCGCCGGGCGAGTTGATGACGCCCAAGGAGTTCTGGAAACGATTCGACGCGGGTGAGTTTCGCAAGTGAGCGGGGCTGAGTGCGGAGGCTCTCGCTTCACGCCGCAAATCTGAAATCTGAAATCTGAAATTTGAAATTTCAGAACCAGGAACCCGTCCCCCACTCCCATCCCCAACCCCACCCCAACTCCCACCCCCCAACTCCCCCCCCCCAACTCACCCCCCAACTCCCACCCCCAACTCACCCCCCAACTCCCAACCCCCAACCCCGCTCTCGCCGCCCCCTGCCCCTCGCCATTCGCTACAATCCTTCAGCGGCTGTCGACCCTCGCGCAAGGATCCAGCGTGAACGACCCTCCTCGCCGCGTACATTCCGTTTACGGAGTTCCCCTTCGATGAGTCAGTCCCCCGGTTCCCCCGGTTCGCCCGTCGTCCCTCCGCCGCCGCCCATCGGCGGCGCCAAGGTGGTCGTGGCTGCCTTGGGTCTCGGCTTGCTCGCCGTGATCATCCTGAGCGTTTACATCCAGAACGTGAAGGACCAGGTTGCCGCGGAGCAGTTCACGGTCTTCGTGCTCACCAAGAAAGTGCGCGTCGGCGATTCCATCAACCGCAAGGACTGGGTCGGCATCCCGGTGCCCAAGCGCGATGTCTTCGTCAAGGGCTTCGGCGACCTGGGCGCCATCGTCAGCATGAACGGTCGTGATGATGAACTACAGGCGAACATCACCGGCGGCAAGAAGTGGGAAGTCAACGCGCCCGATGGCTCGATCGTCACCTACGCGTTCTTCACTAAACAACTGGACCGCACCGAACTGGACATCGACGAAGGCTGCGTTCGTGTCGCGCTTCCGATCAAGAGCAAGGGCACCCCGGGCGGCCTGCGCCCGGGCATGCGCGTGGACATCGCCGCCCCGATGACGACCGGCGGTCAGATTCCCGAGGTGAAAAAAGTGATGCACCACATGGTGGTCAAGTCGGTGGGCACGTTCACGCTGGCCGAGGAAGGCGCGGGCGAGAACACGAAACAGATTCGCAGCTACAACTCCATCAGCATCGACGTGACGCCTGAGATCGCCACGCAGCTTTCGACGCTGGAAAAGATGGTGAAGGCGATCGGCGAGTTTGAAATTTACATCGCGCCCCAGACGGAACGCGAGCAACCCTGGAGCGGCAAACTCGGCACGATCAACCCGGAGGTGATGGAACTGATCCGCAAGCACCTGCCGGGCAAGCTGCCGTAGGAAGCCGATAGCCGATAGCCGTTAGCTTCAAGGCAAGTGACTTCCGTGTAGGGTGCGTCAAGGCTTGGCGCGGACGCACCGCAGTCAACGGGAACGCAACGTGGTGCGTCCGCGCGGACTTGACGCACCCTACGGCTTATGGCTATCGGCTAACGGCTAACGGCTAAAGGCTAACGGCTCTCCCCCTCCTCCCCCATGGAATTCCTTCTCTACGACCACAGCACGAACACCCGCACGACGCTCAACGTCGACGGCGATGTCATGGTCATCGGCCGCGATGACGGCTGCGCCATCCGGTTGATCAGCCAGTTCGTCGCCCGCAAGCACGCACAGATCACCCGCAAGGGCAATCAGATTTTCGTCGAGCCGATCGGCCGGGCGGGCACGCGCGTCGGCAACCGCGAACTGGTGCCCGGCAAACCCGTCAAGATCGACTTCGGCGACGAAGTGCAGATCGGGCAGTATTCCATCTCGCCGCTGAGTCCCGGTCGCAAGGCGGCGCAGTTCGATAACCGGCGCGAGCTGCACAACCAGCTCATGCTCTTTGAGCAGAAGGTGCACAGCGAACTGCTCGCGCGGATGAATCTCCGCGTCACCGGGCACATCAATAAATCCGACCCGGCGTTCGGCGCGCAGGTCGTGGAAAACCTGCGTTCGATCCTGATCGAACTGCTCCCGAAAATGGAGCACGATCTGATCGTGCACACGGTGTACACGAACCTGCATCGCCTCTCGATTGCCGAAGTCGTGCGCCAGTGCCAGGGAAAATTCCAGACGGATTATCAGGCCGGCGACGAGCGGCTGCGCGATCCCGAGCGCGACAAGATGATCAATGATCTGGTCGTCTCGATGGTCGACCAGATGAACCTGCGATTCGACCCGACCAGCGTCAACGAAGACCTGACCACGGCTGAGAAAGAGTTCGACGAAATCTTTCCGCAGTTCATGCCGTCGATCACCAAGGGCCTGGCGCAGTACATGGTCGTGCGCCTGATCGCCAAGGATTTGCTCGACATCATGTTCGGCTTAGGTCCGCTGCAGGACCTTCTGGACATGGCGAACGTCAGCGAAATCATGGTGGTGGGCAAGGACCGAATCTACGTGGAAAAAGCGGGCGTGATTCAGCCGACGACGCGCAGTTTCTTCAGCGACGACGTGCTGCTCTCCGTGATCGAGCGCATCCTGACGCCGGTGGGGCGCCGCATCGATACGAGTACGCCGCTGGTGGACGCGCGCTTGCTCGATGGCAGCCGCATCAACGTGATCATCAACCCGCTGTCGCTGGTCGGCCCCTGCGTGACGATCCGCAAGTTCGGGTGGATTCCGTTCACGATGGACGACCTGATCGACCGCGGCAGCCTCAGCGAGCAGACGGCGGAGTTCCTGCAGGGCTGCGTGATCGGCCGGCAGAACATCGTCATCAGTGGCGGCACCGGCTCGGGCAAGACGACGATGCTGAATGTGCTCAGCGCCTACGCCCGGCCGAGCGAGCGCATCATCACGATCGAGGAATCGGCGGAACTGAAACTGCCGCAGCCGCACGTCGTCGTGCTCGAAGGCCGGCCCGCCAATATCGAGGGCAAGGGCAGCTATTCCATCCGCGATCTGGTGCGAAACAGCCTGCGCATGCGGCCCGACCGCATCATCGTCGGCGAAGTGCGCGGCCCCGAAGCGCTCGACATGCTGCAGGCGATGAACACGGGCCACGACGGCGCGCTTTCCACGCTCCACGCCAATACGCCTGACGATGCGATGAAGCGTCTGGAGACGCTGGTGCTCATGGCGGTGGACATGCCTGTGCGCGCCATCCGCGACCAGATCGTCAGTGCTGTGGACATGGTGGTGCAGATCGCCCGCTTCGCCAACGGCCGGCGACGCGTCACGCAGATCACGGAAATCAACGCGATCGACCCGGACACGGGCTCGATCCGCTGCGAGGATATTTTCATCCTCCGCGACGGCGATCAGCCGCGGCTGCGGCACACGGGTTACATTCCAAGTTTTGCCAAGGATCTGATCAAGAAGGGAATCATTGATGTGAAGGTGTTTTTGTAGAGTCCGTCATTTAGCCGGCGGGCTTGCCCGCCGCGAACCGACGAACTTCTTGAGCGCGGAACCCGAAGTGCCCGATCCGTACGCACTGCACGAGTATGCAACCGGTACCCACCAGGTGCCGGATGCCCTCGGCGGGCAAGCCCGCCGGCTAAATGAAGGCAGATCGAAACCGTTGACATGGACTTCTCCAAGCAAGCCATCCTGATCTACGCACTCACGTTTGTCGCCGTGTTTATTTTCGTGCGCTACGGCTGGTTCACGGTGCGCGCCTGGCTGCTGCGGCAGGAACATTACTACGACCGCGTCCTGAACCAGCAACTGCTCATGAACATCAACACCCGCCTGGCCATCGTGCTGACCGTGGTGGCGATTCTGATGTTCGCCGTGATCGGGTACATGCTTGGCGGCGTCGTGTGGTTCATTCCCGCCGCGGTTGCCGGCGCGTTCATTCCGTGGGTTCTCATTCGGCACCTCGACCAGAAGCGGCGCGAAAGGCTCGAAATCCAACTGGTCGACGGCATCACCACGCTGGCCTCGGGCGTGCGCGCCGGCTTGACGCTGGTGCAGGCGATGGAACTGCTGGTGAAGAATCACGTCGGCCCCATGGCGCAGGAATTCTCGCAGCTGCTGCGCGAGTACCAGATGGGCCTGGACCTGAACCACGCCATGCGAAACACCGCCAACCGCGTGGGCCTGAGCAACTACCGCCTGCTCTTCACCGCCATCGAAATGCACCGCCTGCGCGGCGGCAACACCGGCGAGAGCCTCGACCGCATCTGCGATTCCATCCGCGAGATTCAACGCCTCGAGGGCAAGCTCGACGCCATCACCGCACAGGGCCGATTGCAGGCCACGTTCATCGCCATCGGCGCCGTCGGCCTGCTGCTGATGTTCTATTTGATCGACCCGGACAACATGCGCATTCTGTTCGTTGAACCGTTGGGCCGAGTGGTCCTGCTGATCGCCGGCCTGATCATGCTCGGCGCTTTCCGCTGGATCCGCAAGATCATGGCGGTGGATATTTGAGAGGAGAGGAGTGAGGAGTGAGGAGTGAGGAGAGAGGAGTCAGAGGTCAGAGGTCAGAGGACAGAAGACAGAGGACAGAAGACAGTGGTCCGGAGCCAATTCACTGAGACGTAGACGCACTTGGTAAAGGAAAGGCCGAAGCACATGAACCCGCACCGTTTGCAATCAATTTCCCTCTCCTTTCTGTTGACTCCTGACTCCTGACTCCTCCCTCCTCACTGCTCCCTCCTCACTGCTCACTCCTTCGTCTCCCCCCATGGACCTCGACCTCACCCAGATCGTCGTCTCCCTGATGTTGTTCAGCAGCGTGTTCATGCTGATCTGGTCGCTGTTTCGTTTCCCCGTCGTGACGGAGATTCCGGTGCATCGCCGGATCGCCGCGGCCCTGGGATTGATCCATCGGCAGACCGTGTTCGAGCACAGGCTGCTGATGCCGTTCATGGCGATTTTTCTGGCGATCGCGATGCGGTTCGGGTTCCCCGCCATGCGCGAGTGGATTCGCCGCAAACTCAACGCCTCGGGCAACCCCAACAGCTACAGCGTCGATGAATACCTCGCCATTTCGCTGGGCTGCGGCATCGCCATGTGCCTGGGCACCGCGATGATCCTGCTCGTCATGTTCGGCCTGATCGATGTCACCGTCATCGCGGGCATGCTGTTCGTCGGGTTCATCATCCCGCTCTACGCTCTGGGCGAGGCGGCCACATCGCGCGTCAGCCGGATCAGCAAACAGTTGCCCTACACGCTGGACCTGATCGCGCTGATGATGCAGGCGGGCAGCGCGTTCAACGAAGCGATCGAGACCATGATCCGCGACGACATCCAGCAGGACTTCAACCAGGAGCTGCGCATCGTGCTGGCGGAGATCGAGTACGGCACCCGCCGCGCCGACGCGCTGCGGAATCTGGCCGAGCGCATCCCGCTGGACACGCTGCGTTCGATCGTCGGCGCGGTGAATCAGGCGGAAGCGCTGGGCACGCCGCTCTCGGATATTTTGAAAAGCCAGAGCGACATGATCCGTATGCACCGCAGCGTCCGCGCGGAGAAGCTGAGCGCCAAAGCGAGCCTGCGCATCCTGCTGCCGATGGTGCTGATCCTGGCGGCGGCGATGATCACGCTCTTCGGTTCGCTGGTCGTCCGGCGGCTGAAGTCGGGCAGCTGGTTTGGATGAGAGAAAGCGACGAGCCGAAAGCTCAGGCCCCCTCTCCCGCCGGGAGAGGGCCGGGGTGAGGGCGAGGCGCGCGGAGGATTCACAGTGCGATTCGGCACGCGTCGCGCATGACGTCGCACCTCGGCGCGCAGTCGCTCCGCGGCGGGCAAGCCCGCCGGCTAAATGGTTCGAAAGCTGACGGCTCCTGGCTCTCCGCTAAAGGCTTTTTCCATGACACCCATGAACCCCTTGCAGATACAGCTCTTTGTCGGCGCGGCGGCGGGGCGACGAGCGCGGTTTGATTCGTCGCCCATCACGTTCGGCCGCGGCGCGGAAAACGCCCTGATCGTCGAAGACACCACCGTTTCCCGCGAGCACGGCGAGATTCGATTCGAAGCCGGCCACTGGACGCTGGTCAACCGCAGCGTCAACGGCACCCGCGTCAACCGCAAGCAGGTCACCGACAAGCCGCTGCCGTTGAAATCCGGCGACGAGGTTTTCGTCGGCGACAAGCTGATGTTCAAAGTCACGATCGAGCCGGTGGAAAGCGCCGAGGCCACGCTGGTCGAAGGCGAGGTGCTCGACCTCAACGCCAAGGCCGCCGCCAAGCCGCGCAGCAAGCTGTGGATTTACATCAGCGGCTACATGGGCGTGCTGCTGCTGTTGGTGATTTTTTTGAGCACGATGGGCAAGAAGAAGGCGGGCCCGCAGGAGAACATTCCGGAACAACCCAACGACAAGATCGAAGAGTGGGTTCGCCTGCCGCTGAAGCGCGACATCGCCAGCCAGCCGAAGTATCAGGAGCACGTCGCCGAGGCGGAGAAGCTTTTCCGCAAGCGGCAGGTCAAGCCGTCGGGATTGTTCGAGGCGTACCGCGAGTACCAGTTGGCGCTTTCCGTGTCCGGCCGGACCGACGACACGTTTCCCCCGGAGGACGCGCTGGTGCAGGCGAACTTCTTCGTGGTGCGCGACGAACTGATCGTCAAGGTCAAGGAACTCTACGGCAGCGCGGTCAACCGCCTGCGCCGCGGCGATAACGAAGGCGCGTACTGGGGCTTTGAGGACTTGAAGACCATCTTCAATGATCCGCTGAGTCCGCTCTATCGCAACGGACAGGATTTGCAGAACATCGCGACGAAACGATTGCCGCCGGGCAAACGGTTGAAGAAGTCGTGAGGGGGAAGGGAGTGACGAGTGAGGAGTGAGGTGAGAGATGGAATGAGGAAACGGGCGGACCGTTTAGGAGCTGTGCAGGATCAACATCGCATGTGGGACGACTTTCCAAGTCGTCCGGCTGGGAGCG
>CAYRPN010000175.1:0-9741 GCA_964426135.1 uncultured Phycisphaeraceae bacterium
ATGTGGGACGACTTTCCAAGTCGTCCGACTGGGAGCGAAGCGATTCGAATCTGCGCAGTTAATGTTGCAAGGCTCCTTACTTACGCAGACCCAACTTCTGGATCAGCGCCACGTACGCGTCGTGCTTGCTGCGCGACAGGTACTTCAGCAGGCTGTTTCGCTTGGAAACCATCATCAGCAGGCCGCGCCGCGAAGCGTGGTCCTTCTTGTGGCCCTTGAGGTGATCGGTGAGCTGGTTGATGCGCTCGGTCAGGAGCGCGACCTGCACTTCCGGCGAGCCGGAATCCTTGTCGTTGCGGCGATTGCCTTCGATGATGGAGGTTTTCTGCTGCGGGGTGATAGCCATGTTGACCTGTCCAATGGGATGACTGGGTGAAACCCGTCGCCAGCCGCGTCACCCGGCAGCCGGCAACTCAAAGTAGGAAGAGGATGGTAGCAATTGGGGGTTTTCGTTGCAAACAGCGAGACAGGCGTGTCAGGCCACTCCCCAGGCGAGACGGGTGTGGACGCCTTCATCTACATCATCCCCGGCGGCGCTGTCGGCGGCGATTCGCGCGCATCGCGCATCGAGGAGACCATCGTGTCGCCGGAAGAAGTGCCTGACGACCGATTCGTCGGCAGCGTGATCGTGAACGTGGCGCCCCGCTTCGGCTCGCTGTGAACTTCGATCTTGCCCGCGTGCTCCTCGATGATCTTCTTCGTGACCACCAGGCCCAGGCCCGTGCCCTTGAGGCCCTTCGTGGAATGGAACGGCTGGAACAGGTTTTTCTTCGTGTGTTCGTCCATGCCCTCGCCGTTGTCGCTCACGCTGATGCGCACGCACTCGTGCTGGGTGTCGAAATCGACGCGCAGCGTCACCGCACCGACACCGGGCTGCACCGCTTCCAGCGCATTGTTCAGAAGATTGAGCAGCGCCTGCTCCACCCCGCCGGCGTCCAGCGGGATCGGCGGCATGTCGTCGTCGATGTCGGTGATGATCGCCACCTTCTTCGAATCGAACTGCCGCTGCATCAGCGCCAGCACATCCTCCAGCACGGGCCTGAGCAGGCGCATCTCCAGTTCGGGCACGCGCTGCTTGCTGAAGGTGAGCATGTTCATCGTGAGCTGGCTGATGCGCTCGAGGTTGCGGGCCACGATGTCCCAGCCGCCCTTGACGGTTTCCATGCTGGTCTTGCGCAGGCCCAGTTCGACGACTTCCGCGCCGCCGCGCAGGCCCTGGATGATGTTCTTGATCGAGTGCGACAGCGACGCCACCGTCTGCCCCACGGCGGCGAGGCGCTCTTCCTGCAGCTTCCTCGCGTATTTCTCGGCATTCGCCAGTGCCAGCCCCGACTGCACGCCGATCGCATTGAGCAGCAGCAACTGGTCTTCGGTGAAGGTGTAGTTGGCGATCTTGCTGTCGAGGTGGATGACGCCGAACAGGCGGTCCTTGAACTTGATGGGCGAGCAGAGCGCCGAGCGGATGCCGTAGCGCTGCACGCTGTCGTGGCTGCTGAAGCGTTCGTCCGCCATGGCGTTGCTGGAGAGCACGCCTTCGCCCTTCTGCATCACGTGCTGCACGATCGTCTTGCTGACGGTGATGGGCGTCTCTTCGCGGTGCTTGCCCACGGGCCTGACGCGGTGTCGCACGACGGCGGGATGCGGCCGGGCGGTGGGCGAATCGAGGAGCAGGATGAAGCCGCGATCCGCGCGGACATACTCGAAGATCACGTCCATCACGCGTTCGAGCAGGTCTTCGCGGTCGGTGACGGTGCCGATGAGCTGGGTCAGCTCGAAGAGCACTTTCAAGTGCTGGGCGGCGGCTTCGCTGGGCTCGGGCACCGCCATGATCACGGAGTCGTCATTGCTCGCCGCGGTGCGCTCGACCGTCACATCCATCGCGCCGGCCTTGACGACCTTCACCGGCGGCTTGCGCTTCATCGGCCGCGCTTCGTCGCGGCCGAACATGATGATCGTGTTGCCCGTGCGAATCTGGTCGCCCGGCTGCAAAAGCCGGCGCTCGATCACCCGCCGGCCGTTGACGAAGGTGCCGTTGTTGCTTTGCAGATCGTTGATGTACCACCGGCCATCGTCGGGCGTCAGCTCGGAGTGGCGACGCGAGATCGTCGGGTCTTGCAGCGGCAGCGCCTCGCTGGAACGCCCGATGAGCTGCGGCTCATCGTCGGGTAGTTCGAAGCGGCGGCCCTGGTCGGGGCCTTTGATGACGGTGAGGATCAGCATGGCAGGTCATTTCGCTTTCTGACGGCACTCGCCGCGACCATTGTAGAGATCATGGCGACCGGGCAAGGCGGGGCGTCAGGCGATGTCCCCTGGCGGCATGAGTTCGACGAGGGGAAGCGAAGACTGCCTCCGCAATCCTCGGCATTGCCGACCACGGCCCATGCGAACGCAAAATATGCGTTCGTTTAAGAAAAAGCGATGGCTTCTGCTCGGCGCGGTGGTAAAATGCTGACGGGGCATTTTCCGTGGGGCCACTGGAGAAGCGATCGCGTCGGCTGCCTTTCGCCGAGAAGTTGCTTCCACAATTAAAGTTGTCTTGTTCCGCTGCCGCGATGTTGTGGCGGCGAATGGTTCCGTCCACCTTTAGGAGAGACTGTCATGTTGAAACGAGCGCGTCGATTCGCTGTCTTATTCGCCACCGCCGCAGGCGCGTGGTTTGCCACCAGCCCCGCACTGGCGGTTCCCTTCACCACGACGACGGGCGATCCGGGCGGCGCGGATTCCTACGTTCAACTCGGCGCCGCCACGACGAACTTCGGCGCCGACGCCGACGTTGTCATCAAAGACAACGGCACCGGCACCACGACGCGCAAGGGTTACCTGCGTTTCGGCCTCCCCGAAGGCGGCACCACCAGCGCGTCGCTGGACCTGACGGTGAGCATCAACAACGAAGGCGGCGTCGGCGTCACGCCGCAGACCCACACGGTCAATGTCTGGGGCCTGCGCGATGGCAACGCGGGTGAATCCTGGATCGAAGGCAACGGCGGCGCGGACAACAGCCCCGCCGGCGAGATTGTTTTCAGCAACGCCCCCGCCAGCGTCACCACGAACAACCAATTCACCGACGGAGCCGTCTTCCTCGGTCGCTACACCGTGAGCAACACGGCTGTGGGCGGCGTCAACACGTTCAATGCCGCGACGCTGAACATGTTCCTCAATGAAGACACCAACGGCAGCGCGACGATCATGCTCCAGCGCACCGGCGGCAACGCGGGCCACAACCTCGCCTACGCCTCGGATGAGCACGCCTCGCTTGCCGCGCCGGCGATCTCCGGCAACACCGCCGGCGTCGGACTGATCAACATCACCACCGGGCAGGGCCTGGGCGCTGACACCTTCGTGCAGCAGGGCGCGGCCACGACGAACTTCGGCTCGTCCAACGACCTGACCATCAAGGGCGGCACGGGCACGACCACCCGCAAGGTCTACCTCAGGTACGACCTGTCCTCGTTGGCGGGCAATGATGCTCTGGGAGCGGCGCTGAACTTCGATGTGACGCTGAACAACGGCGGCGGCACCCCCGCAGGCCCGCCGGAAGACTTCACCGTCGAAGTCTTCGGCCTACTGAACGGCGATCCCGATGAACTGTGGAACGAAGCCACCATCAACTGGGACAACGCCCCAGCCAACACCACGGACAACAACCTGTTGCTGGCGGAGGTGGTTTCGCTCGGATCGTTCATCGTGCCCGCTTCGGTGGCGCCGTATGGCGTGATGTTCTCCAGCACTGCGCTGGTGAACTTCATCAACGCCGACACCAACGGCGTGGCGACGTTCATCCTTCGCCGCTCCGCCGGTGGAAACGCGAACCTGATCTTCGGATCGGACGAGAGCACCGCCAACGCACCCAGGCTTTCCCTGCTGGTCGCCGTGCCCGAACCGGCCACCGGGCTGCTGGGCCTGCTGAGCGCGATGGTTCTCGCACGTCGCCGCCGCGCCGCCTGATATCAAGCCCGTTGGCCCACTGAGCCATCCGCCAACATCTTCGCAGCCGGTCGCCTGATCGCGGCCGGTTGCTTTGCCAGACGCCTGTTGAAACCTAGAATGCTGAACCGTGCTGTGTTCCTGCACGTTTCTTTCCAGGGCGACTCGTTGGCCGATTCAGAAGCGCGGCCATTTCTCGATCTTGAACAACCATTGAGCGTGGAATTCCAGATGCGCGCCAAGGCGATTCAAAGCACCGCTCCGGCATTCACCATCGTCGAACTTCTCGTCGTGGTCACGCTGATCACGCTGCTGATCGGCCTGCTGTTGCCGAGCCTCCGGAATGCCCGCCTGACGGGTGAGCGCACCAAGTGCCTTTCCAACATGGGCCAGACGGGTCGAGGCCTGCACTCGTTCATCACCGACACCAACGGCATCCTGCCGGGGCCAAGCTGGTACGGGCAGGAGCCGCGCTACAGCAGCGGGACGAAGACGGTGGCGCGGTTTCTGGCTCCGTATTCAGGGTTCCCCAGGGCGACGTCGACGGTGCAGGTGAACGACCTGTTCGTTTGCCCGAGTTTCGCCAGAGTGCAGCCGCCGGGCACGACGATCTCGGCGTGTGTCATCATGGGGGCGCTGAGTCAGGTGAACTCGAAGGGTCTTCGGGTGTTCGGCTATCCGGAGTTTGAAGGGAGCCCGGAATACGGTCCCGACAAGTTCAGCGCCGTGGCCAACCCCTCCGCCGCCAAGGCGATCCGGGATATCGACCAGTACGCCACGCCGAATGCAGGCTGGGTGGCGCTGACCGCCCGCGGGCCGATGCATTCGCCCGAAGCGAGTTCGGAAACGCTCCGCAACTACCTTTACTTCGACACCCACGCCCGGACGGTGCGCGAGCCGCTGGCGACGCCTTGAACCTCGATTTGCCGTATCTGCACTCGGAAGCAGGCGTTGAAGTGCCAAAAGAGGAATGGCCGGCACCGGGATTTTTCCCCTGCAATGCAAGGCTTTTTTGCGTTTGGCCACCGGATTGCCCGCAGAGGACTGAGAATCTTTTTTTGCATCCTCACAGAATCCTTGACATAGCCATGCAATGCATGGTATCTTTGGGCTGTGGATGAATCCCCAATGGCGGGCTGCAAGCCCTTGTTGGGAGAAAGCGTAGGACGAAGAGACTTTAGTTGTCGGTATTTGGAGAGCAGGAATGAACAAGGGAAGCGATCAATCACCCCCCAAGGCTGAGGTATCGGCTGTGGAACCGAGCAAGTTCGATGGCCGCCGTCAGTTGATCAAGGCTGCGCTCGTCGCCGCCCCGATGATCCTGACGCTCCGCGGTCGGCCCGCGCTGGCGGATCTGCCTTCGCTCGGCTCGGTCGAGGTTCCGTACGGACCCGAACTCTACGTCACCCAAGCCGACGTGACCGCAAGCCAAAACAGCGGCGGCACGCTCACCAGCGCCGACCTGCACAAATCGATCATTCCGAACAAGTCCGCGCCGGGCCAGTTCCACATCGTCCAGCAGGATCGTCGCAACCTGGCGCCGATCAAATCGTTCTCGCGGCCGTGAGAGCCTGATAACCTCGTCGAATCACGCAACCCCCGTCGCAGGACGGGGGTTGTTTGTTTATCGGCCGATGATGCGACTAATCGACAATGAATCGTCGCGAGTTTCCGCTCCGCGAGCAGACGCAGATGCCACTGGCAGGCTTGGCTGCCAGTGGACCTGCGAGAAGCAAGGCGGGGGCGTCGGTGGACGTGAGAAACGCACTGGCAGCCGAGCCTGCCAGTGGCATCAACTTCGGCGCGAGAATCAGATAGAAACCGTATGAATCGTCGCGAGTTTCCGCTCCGCGAGCGGACGCTGAACCACGAAGACCCGTTCGAGCGCGACCTGCGACCCGGGCGATGCCGTAATAACCTCATCGAATCAACCGCACATCCAACCCGCGCGGCCCCCTGACCGATGAACCTATGGTGACTTCGCCTGACACAAGATGGTGCATCCCCGCCGAGGCCGACCTGCACTGGAAAGTGTGGGGCGAAGAGGCGGTCGTTTTCCATCCCGCGTCGGGCGATACCCACATCCTCCACCTGATCGCGGCCGAAACACTGTTTGTCCTGACCGAACGGGGCTGCGCGACCGTCGACGAACTGGCGCATCACCTGGCTGCCGCGCTGGAGGTGGAATCCGACGACACCGTCCGTCGTCACGTCGAACAATGCCTGGCCCAGTTCCACGAACTGGGCCTGATCGAGCCTGTCCATGCTGCTGCGTGAATTATCCAGGACCGAAGTCGCGGCCCGACTCAAAGGCGACGGCGTGCGCGTGCGCATGGGGCCGTTCGTGCTGCGGCTGCGCACCCCCCTGCCCGAACTGATCGAGCCGATCCACCTGCTCTATCACCACTACCGGGTCGAGCCGCCTGACGCCTTCGCCGACTTCGACATCAGCGTGGCGCCGCACTCGCTGCGGCAGCGCCTGTTCAAGAAATACGTCGAGTTCCGACTCGAGAACAAGAAGCAGTTCAACGCCTTCGAGCGCCGCATCGCCCTGCCGATGCTCGAGTGGATCGTCAACTGGTGCGTCTTCACGCGACCGCACCAGCACCTCATCCTGCACTCGGCGGTGGTCGAGCGCAACGGCCACGCGGTCATCCTGCCCGGCCAGCCCGGCGCGGGAAAAAGCACGCTCTGTGCCGCGCTCAACCTGCGCGGCTGGCGGCTGCTCTCCGATGAGGTCGCCATGATGCGGGCGCCCGACATCCAGCTCATTCCCGTCCCCCGCCCCATCGGCCTGAAGGAAGGCTCCATCGACGTCATCAGGCAGTTCGAGCCATCTGCTGTGCTGGGGCCATCCACGCCCGGCACGCGCAAAGGCACCGTCGCCCACATCCAGGTCGACGCCATGTCGCTGCAAAGAGCCGGCGAAACCGCCAGGCCCCGCCTCATCGTGTTTCCCTCCTGGCGAAAGGACGCCGCCGTCGAACTGAAGCCGTTCAGCAAAGCACGTGCGCTCTACCGCATCGCCTCCGACGCGTTCAACTTCAGCATTCTCGGCTCCACCGGGTTCGAGACGCTCTCCAACCTCGTCGATGCCTGCGACTGCTACACCCTGACTTATGGCCAGCTCGACGACGCCATCGCGACGCTCAACGACCGCATCGCCATGGCGCCATCGCAAGACCACAACATCGCCGCCACACCGACGAACAATATGAGACTGACGGGGTGAAGAGATTTCGGATTTGAGATTTCGGATTTCGGATTTGGGATCCGAGATTTGAAATCTGAGATTTGAGATTTGAGATTTGAGACTTGAGATTCCAAATCTGAGATTTCAAATCTGAAATTTCAAATCTGAAATTTCAAATCTGAGATTTCAAATTCCTACTCCCCAGAATCCTGAATCCACAACCCACCATGCCAAACCCCCCATCCCAAATCCCAAATCCCAAATCCGAAATCCGAAATCCCCAATTCCCATGAACCCCCACGACACCATCCTGCTCCGCTGCCTGCGTGATCCGCGCGAACTGGTCGCCCTCGACGGCCGCGGCATCGAAGCGCTGCTCGCTTCGGCGCGCTGCGCCAAGGTGCTCGCCAAGCTGGCGCAGCGGGCGCTCGATGCGGGCATCGATGACCAGCTCAACCCGCGCTTCCGCGACCACCTGATCGCCTCGCGCGTCCTGGCGCAGCACTATCGCCGCAGCATCCTCTGGGAGGCCGGCTGCATCCAGCGCGTGCTGGCGCCGTTGAACGTGCCGGTGGTGTTCCTGAAAGGCGCGGCCTACGTGCTGGCGGACCTGCCCGCCGGCCGCGGCCGATTCGTCAACGACATCGACGCGATGGTTCCCAAGGCCGCCCTGGAATCCGCCGAGCAGTTGCTCCTGGCCAACGGCTGGCGGGCGATGAAGCTCGACAACTACGACCAGCGCTACTACCGCCAGTGGATGCACGAATTGCCGCCGCTCGAACACAAGCAGCGCAGGGTTGTCACCGATCTGCATCACACGATTCTTCCCGAGTCGGGACGGCTGAAGCCCGACGCCGGCAAGCTTTTCGCCGCCAGCCGAGGTGTTCGGGTGGAAGAGACCAAGGGACCGAGCGACCCAGCGACCCAGGGCGAATCCGAAACCAGAAGCGAGAAACTCGAAACTTCCTCACCCACTCACCCACTCACCCACTCACCCACTCATTCTCTGCGCGTCCTCTCCCCGTGCGACATGATCCTGCACTCGGCGGCGCACCTGTTCCAGGACGGCGATCTGGCGGGCGGCCTGCGCGATCTGCTCGATCTCGATGATCTTCTCCGCGACTTCGGCGGCGCGGCCGATCGCCCCGGCCGCGAGCCGGACTTCTGGAAAATGCTCGTGCCCCGCGCCGTTGAAATGGATCTGCACCGCCCCCTGTTTTACGCCCTGCGATTCACCAGCCGGCTGCTCGACACGCCTGTCCCCGCCCAGGTGCTGCGCGAAGCTGCGCAGGCGGGCGGCCCGATCTGGCCCACCGCGCCGCTGATGGATTTCCTCGCCAACCGCGCGATGATGCCCGACTTCGGCGAATCCAAAAGACTCGGCGCCGCCAGCGCGCGATGGATGCTCTACGTCCGCTCGCACTGGCTCCGCATGCCGCCGCTGCTCTTGGCGCAGCATCTGGGCCGCAAGGCCCTGCGCCGCTGGAGCAAGGAAGAAACCTATCAGCCGCGCACGCATGAAGAGAAGAACGTCGACGCGAAACGCGTGGCGTAGGAGCAAACCGCAGTTTCACCGTAGGGTGCGTCAAGTCCGCGCGGACGCACCACGTTGCGTCTCCATTGATCGTGCTGCGTTTCCATTGATCGCGCTGCGTTTCCCTTGATCGTGGTGCGTCTCCATTGATCGTGGTGCGTCTCCCTTGATCGTGCTGCGTCCGCGCCGAGCCTTGACGCACCCTGCGCGAACGGGGAGCGCGGCAAGCCGCGTCGCTAAACGCGCCAACCCATCCGCCTCACACTTCTTCTTTTCTTGCTCTACCTCCTCCAACTCCTCCCCTCCTTTACCTTCTCACCTTCTTTACCTCCTCTACCTTCTCCTCCTATCATCCCGGCATGATTCGCCGCGCTTCCATTTACGACGTGCCGCAGATGGCACGCATCATCAATGACGCCGCCGAGTACGGGCAGATGCTGCACCGCTCGCATGCGTATCTCTATGAACACATCCGCGACTTCAAAGTGGCCAAGGTGAATGGTGAGGTCATCGGCGTGTGCGGGCTCAACATCGTGTGGGCGAATCTCGCCGAGGTCTACGCTCTGGCGGTGTCGAGCAAGCACCGCGGCAAGGGCATCGGCAGCAAGCTCGTGAAAGCCGTGATGGCCGAGGCGCGCAGGCTGGGTCTGTCGCGGCTGATGACGCTGACCTACGAGCAGCGCTTCTTCGAACGCCTGGGCTTCAGCGTCGTCGATCGCCAGACGCTGCCCTTGAAAGTCTGGAGCCAGTGCGTGTATTGCCTGAAGAACCAGGCGTGCGACGAAATCGCGATGATCAAGCGCATCGAAGGCGTGCCCGACGCCGTCGAGGTGCTCAGCAAGGAACAACTGGAAGGCACGATCAGCGAGCCGAAGGACCACGTGTACGAAGTGCCGGTGACGATCAAGGGCGTGGCGTACTCCACGCACGAGGATCGCCCGTTGCTGGACGCGGCCCCGGTGGATTGATCTTGGCGTGGAAGGTTCGCCGTTTAGGAATGGATTCAAAATAACTTCCCGAAATGTCGGTCCCCATTTAGCCCAACCTCCGCAGTTCGCGCCCCAAAATATTTTTTCGCGCCCGGGAATCG
>CAYRPN010000176.1:0-9703 GCA_964426135.1 uncultured Phycisphaeraceae bacterium
GAGCCTGAGAACTTTTTCCGGGTGGCCGGGGCTGGAGTCCGCGGAAGCCCCGGAAGGGCGCGCGGCCATCGATCAGAACTGCCGAAACCGCGATTCGTCGGAACAAGGTGAACCGTTCCGGGGCATCCGCCGAGCCTCCTGCCCCGGCCACCCGAACATTTCTCAGGCTCCCCAGAAGGAGAGGGAGCCGGACGGATCACACCGCGTCCTTTTCCTCCGGCGTCGCCAGCGTGGGGGCCGTGCTCTCCAGAGCTTTGAGTTCCATCTCGCGCTCCAGTCGACGGTTCGCCGTGATCGAAGCCACGACGCCCACCGTCAGAATGCCCAGGATCACCGACAGCGACACTAACGTCGGCAGCGGATAGTGGTGTGAGATGATCATCTTCACGCCGACGAAGGCGAGAATGAACACCAGGCTGGGCTTGAGATACTTGAACTTGCCCATCATCCCCGCCAGCGCGAAGTAGAGGCTGCGCAGGCCCAGGATCGCAAAGACGTTCGACGTGAACACGATGAACGGATCATCCGTGATCGCGAAGATGGCGGGAATCGAGTCCACGGCAAACAGCACGTCCGTGCTCTCCACGATGAGCAGCACGAGCATGAGGCGGGTCATCGCCGTCTGCATCTTCGGCTCGCCGCCGGCCGGTTCGCCGGGCTTGGGCGGGACGGGAATCTTCGTGAAAAACTTCTGGCCATCGAAGTCGTCCGCCACGGGATAGAACTTTTTCGCGAAGCGGGTGAGCCAGTTGTTGGCCGGATCAGGCTCCGCGTCGCCGGCGGTGAGCATGCGCACCGCGGTGACCAGCAGCAGCCCGCCGAACACGTAGATCATCCAACTGAAATTCTTGATCATCGCGGTGCCGATGGCGATCATGCCGCCGCGCATGATCAGGGCGCCGAGGATGCCCCAGAACAGCACGCGATGCTGGAACTGCGGGGGCACCTTGAAGTGCGCGAAGATGATCGCGATCACGAAGATGTTGTCCATGCTCAGCGATTTCTCGACGACATAGCCGGTGAAGAATTTGATCGCAGCGTCCATCCCGTCCAGTTCATGTCCCACGGTCTTGCCGATGCCCATCCAGTGGTGCTCGTACATGAAGTAGACGACCACGTTGAAAATGAGGGAGACGGCAATCCAGATGCCGGTCCAGCGCAAGGCCTCCTTGACGCTGATGACGTGGGCATGCCGATTGAACACGCCCAGGTCCAGGGCGAGGAAAAGAAAGACGAGTGCGAGAAATCCGATCCAGAGCCAGATCATGGGAGTGTCCAGGGAAGGGCCAAGGGAAAAAGGGCCCAGGGCCAAGGGTAGGGTGTGTCAAGTCCGCGCGGACGCACCACGTTGTGCTTTCGGTTGACGAAACAGTTTCACTGCGACTCGACGAGTGTGATCGTGGTGTTCAATGGCCGCTTTCCTTCACTGCTGGTGCGTCCGCGCCGAGCCTTGACGCACCCTACGCGGATGCGCGATTCCGTTGCAGTGTTCAGTGCCCGCCATCCTGTCTTCCCGGCTCCGGCAGCCAGTGTGTCAGGATGGTGCCGATCAGAGCGTAGGCGAGGGCGACGCCTGCGCCGGTGATGGCGATCTTGGCGGGGTCGGTTTTTTCCGACGCCGAGAGCGTGATGGTGATGAACGCCGCAGCCGTGCCGATGACGCGGCCGCCGATGTTGGCGGCGAAGCTCTCGCCCGTGCCGCGCAGATGCACGGGGAAGACCATCGGGATGTAGTTGCCCCAGAAGCTCATCTGCCCGACGACCAGCAGGCCGGCGAGGAACATCGCCCACTTGAACATCGTCAGCGAGCCTTCCGTGTCCAGGTTGCGCGAAAGCCACCAGTAGAGCAGCGGAACGAAAATCAGAGCCGGAATCTGAAACACGCGGAGCAGGTTCCGCCGGCTTGCGATGCGAAGCACCAGCAGCGCCAGCAGCACGCGTCCGGTCATGCCGCCGATTTCCTGATAGAGCTGCACGTTCGCCACGATCTTGTCGGTGGTGTTGCCTTTCACCTGTTTGCCGAGGCGATCGAGTTGCTTGGCGGATTCCTCAGTTGGCACGGGCTTTTCGGCCTTGGCGATTTCTTCCTTCTTCGCGGTCTGGGCCTTGGAGACCGCTTCGTTCACCTGCGCCTTCACATCGACGTGCCAGGGCAGAATCTGCGAGTTCTGCTGGATCGCGCCGAACGCCAGGCCGAAGGTGGATGCGAAGACGATCGTGGTGAGGACGGTGGTCTTGATGAGGTCCGGCGCAAAGAGGGCGCGGATGCTGGGACGCTTGAGCGTGCCCTCTTCGCGCTTCTTCGCCCAGGCCGGCGACTCGGGCAGGAACGGGCGGATGAGGATCAGGGGAACGGCGGGGATGACGCCGGAGATGAGGGTATACCGCCAGGCTTCGTGGACGCCGTGAATGGCGGGCAGCGAAAGCGCCCACGACGCGGCGGCGCCGTTGGCGACGGCGACGAGCAGGCCGCCGAGTGACGAGAACGCCTGGGTGTAGCCCAGTACGCGCTCGCGCTGCTCGTGGTTGGGAAAGAGCTCCGCCAACCAGGCGACGGCGGCGACGAACTCCACGCACACGCCGATGAACACGAGGCAGCGGAAGAACAGCAACATCTCCAGCGAGGTGGCAAAGCCTGCGGCACAGGCGGAAAAAGCGTAGAGCAGAATAGACCACGTCAGGACGCGCCGCCGGCCCAGGCGATCGGTGAGGTAGCCGCCGACGAGGCCGAACACGCCGCCGGCGATGGCGGGGACGAAGAAGAGCAGGCGGGCCCAGTGCGAGAAGTTCTCCCCGCCGGGCGCCCAACTCGGATCACCGGGCGTCGCACCGCTGAGCGCAGCGATCGCCGGCTTGATGATGAGCGGGAGCATGAGCAGTTCGTAGATGTCGAACGCGAAACCGATCGCCGCGATGACGCAGATGAGCCACTGTGTGCTGGTCAGTTTCTGCGTGATGGCGGGGGCGGGAGCCGGTGTTGTCATGGCGTGATTCCTCGTTCAGGCATCCCGCGCAGTCCCGAAAAACGCGGCGGGATCAGGAAACAGGGAGCGGCAGCATAGCGGATTCGATCGGCAAATGGTACGTGTTGTTAAGAATTGCCGAGGCATGCGATTTCGTTACGCAATGGCCACGACGAACGAACCGCACCAATAATGCACGTCACCCTCCCCGTTTAGCGACGGGGCTTGCCCCGCTCCGTTGATCGCGCGGTACACCGACCCGGACGGGGCAAGCCCCGTCGCTAAACGTTCAGGCGCGAATCCCAATCGCGCCGAGTTCTCGGACGCAGGTGCGCAATCGGTGGATAGTTTCACATCGCTCAGACATTTCTCGCGTCTTCCATTACCATGTCGGTCGTCTTCCAATTCTGCGCACCGACGGAGGCCCTGATGGCTGCCCCTGGCAAGAAAAAAAGTTCGAAGTCTGTTCGCCCCCCTGCCGAAGCAGCCGCAGCCGCGCCGCCGCCCATGGAAAAGTCCACCGGCAAGAAGCGGCCGCCCGCCCAAGCCGCGCCGGTGGTCAGCGCCGCTCCGACGCCGCTTCCCGAGCCCGCTCTTGCGAAGATGACCGCCGAGGCTCACCGCCTGCATCTGGACGCCGAGCGAAAGTCCAACTGGAAACGCTGGGGCCCGTACCTCTCCGAGCGGCAATGGGGCACCGTGCGTGAGGATTACTCCGGCGACGGCAACTGCTGGAACTTCTTCCCGCACGACCACGCCCGCAGCCGCACCTATCGCTGGGGCGAGGACGGCCTGCTCGGCTGGACCGATCGCGAAGCACGCCTGTGTCTGGCGCTGTCCCTCTGGAACGGCAAGGATGCGATTCTCAAGGAGCGACTCTTCGGCCTGACCGGCCCCGAAGGCAACCACGGCGAGGACTGCAAGGAGTGCTACTACTACCTCGACGCCACGCCCACCTACTCGTATGCGAAAGCGCTTTACAAATATCCGCAGTGCGAGTTCCCCTACGCCCGCCTCGTGAACGAAGGCAACTGGACACGCGGCAAGATCGGCGAACTGGAGTTGATCGATCTGGGCGTCTTCGAAGAAAGCCGGTACTTCGACGTGCAGGCGGAATACGCCAAGGGCGGCGACAACGACACGCTCGTGCGCATCACCGTCTCCAACCGCGGCCCTGACGAAGCGACGATGCACCTGGTGCCGAACCTGTGGTTCCGCAACACCTGGGCATGGGGCCGCACCGGCGAAGGCTACTGGCCCAAGCCGATGATTCACGTGACGGGCAAGCGGCAGATCACCGCGGAGCACGAGTCGCTGGGGCGGATGCATCTGGATTTCGATCCCGGCCCCGAAGGCGCCAACCCTCGCATCCTCTTCACCGACAACGAGACGAACAACGAGCGCATCTGGGGCGTGCCCAATCGCGTGCCTTATGTGAAGGATGGTTTCCACGAGCACATCATCCGCGGCAAAATCGACGCGGTGAACCCGCAGCACATCGGCACCAAGGCCGGCATCCACTACACGCTGCACCTGCCCAGTGGCGGCAGCGCGACGATCCGCCTGCGGCTGCACGCGCACAAGGACGCCGTCGAGAATCCGATGGGGCCGTCCTTCGAGCAGGTGTTCCGCCAGCGCATCGAAGAAGCCGACGACTTCTACAGCCGGGCGATTCCTCTGCAGGTCAAAGGCGAAGCCCGCGCCGTCGCCCGCCAGGGTTACGCGGGCCTCTTGTGGAGCAAACAATATTTCTACTACGTGGTGAAGGACTGGCTCGAAGGCGATCCCGCAATGCCGCCCCCGCCGCCGCAGCGAAAGCTCGGCCGCAACAGCGACTGGCCGCTGCTTTTCAATCGCGACATCATCTCGATGCCCGACAAGTGGGAGTACCCGTGGTACGCCGCGTGGGATCTCGCTTTCCACATGATTCCGTTTGCGGATGTCGATCCGCTGTTCGCCAAGGAGCAGCTCATCCTGTTCCTGCGCGAGTGGTACATGCACCCGAACGGGCAGGTGCCCGCGTACGAATTCGCGCTGGGCGATGTGAATCCGCCGGTGCATGCGTGGGCTTGTTATCGCGTTTACAAAATGACCGGCCCCAAGGGGCAGCGCGATCGCGTCTTCCTCTCGCGCACGTTCCAGAAATTGCTCTTGAACTTCACGTGGTGGGTCAATCGCAAGGATCCCTCCGGCCGCAACCTGTTCTCCGGCGGCTTCCTCGGACTCGACAACATCGGCGCCTTCGACCGCTCCCGCCCCTTGCCCGGCGGCGGCCACCTCGAACAGGCCGACGGCACCGCGTGGATGGCGTTCTACTGCGCGACGATGCTCGGCATCGCCACCGAACTGGCGCAATACGACCCTGCCTGCGAGGACATCGCCTCCAAATTCTTCGAGCACTTCATCGCCATCGTCGATGCCATGAACAGCCTCGGCGGCACCGGCCTGTGGGATGAAAAGGACGGCTTCTACTACGACCAGATTCTGCTCTCCGGCAAGACCCATCCGCTGCGCATCCGCTCCATGGTCGGCCTCATCCCGCTCTGTGCCGTCGATGTGCTCGAACAGGATGTGATCGAAAAACTGCCCGGCTTCAAGAAGCGCATGGACTGGTTCATGGTCAACCGCGCGGACCTCAGCAAGAACATCGCTTGCATGGAACGCAGCGATTCCAAGCGCGACGGCCACGTGCTGCTGGCGATTCCCACGCGCGAAAGACTCATGCGCGTCCTGCATTACATGCTCGACGAGAACGAGTTCCTTTCGCCCTACGGCATCCGCTCGCTCTCCAAAGTCCACGAGAAGCAACCCTTCGTCTTCAAAGTGGAGAACGAAGAGTACCGCGTCGGTTACGTGCCCGGCGAGAGCGACACCAACCTCTTCGGCGGCAACAGCAACTGGCGCGGGCCCGTGTGGTTCCCGATCAACTACCTGCTCATCGAAGCCCTCGAACGCTACCACTATTTCTACGGCGACGATTTCCAGGTCGAATGCCCCACCGGCTCAGGCAACATGATGAACCTGCGCCAGGTCGCCAGCGAAATCGCACGCAGGCTCTCGAGCCTGTTCCTGCCCGACGCCACCGGCCAGCGCCCGTGCCACGGCAGCGATCGCCGCTATGCCGACGACCCGCACTGGAAGGACCTCGTGCTCTTCTACGAATTCTTCCACGGCGACAACGGCCGCGGCTGCGGCGCATCGCATCAGACGGGGTGGACGGCGCTGGTGTTGCGCTGCCTGCAGAAGATGAATCGGCCGTAGGACATCATTGTTTAGCGACGCGGCTTGCCGCGCTGAGGCGCTCAAACGGGGCAAGCCCCGTCGCTAAACGCGATTCGCGATCAATTGATTTCATTGCGGAGATTTTCATGCGCGCCATGGTCGTCACCCAATACGGCGGTCCCGAAGTTCTCGAACTCCGCGACATGCCCACGCCCGTGCCCGGCGACAACGACCTGTTCGTCGAAGTCGTCTGCGCTGCGATGAATCCCGTTGACTTCAAGATTCGCACCGCGCCGCGCTGGGGCGAGCGCAAGTTCCCGTTCATCCTCGGCTACGACGTCAGCGGCGTCGTGCGCGGCTTGGGCAAGAACGTCACCGGCTTCAAGGTCGGCGATGAAATCTTCGCCTCGCCCAACATCGCGCGCGATGGCGCTGACGCTCAGTTCGTGTGCGTGGATTATCGCTCCGCCGCGCACAAGCCGAAGAGCATCGACCACGCCCACGCCGCCGCCCTGCCGCTGGTCACGCTCACCGCGTGGGAATCGCTGCACCTGCACGGACAGATCAAGAGCGGCGACACCGTCCTGATCCATGCCGGCGCCGGCGGCGTCGGGCACATCGCGATTCAACTCGCCAAGATCCACGGCTGCACCGTCATCACCACCGCCGGCCGCGACGAAACCGTCGCCCTGTGCAAACAAGTCGGCGCCGATCACATCATCAACTACCGCAGCGAAGACGTGCTGACCCGCGTCAAGGAAATCACCAAGGACGCGCTGTGCCCCGTCGTCTTCGACACCGTCGGCGGCGAAACCTTCAACCTCTCGCTCCGCTGCGTCGCGTTTTATGGCCGCGTCGTCACCATCGTCCCGGGCATTCCCACCGATCACATCAACTCGCTCTTCGCCAAGTGCGCGAGCATCCACCTCGAATACATGGGCCTGCCCACGATGTTCAACGTCGGCCCGGAGCGCCAAGGCCAGGTCCTGCGCGAGGCGGCGAAGCTGGTCGATGCGGGCAAGCTGAAGCCGCACGTAAGCCGGCGCGTGAAGTTGGAGAATCTGCGTGAAGCTCATGAGCTGCAAGCGAGCGGACGGACGCTGGGGAAGATTGTGGTTGAGGTGAAGTGATTGCCATTTAGCCGGCGGGCTTGCCCGCCGCGGGTCTGCGAAAGTCCCGGGCACTCGCGATCTGACGTGCCATCCGGCACAACCCACGACGTTTCCGGCCTCACACAGACGGTGGCTTGGGCACAAGCGGCGCCAGAATCGCGGCCAATTCCGGCACATAGACGGTGGCCACTTTCCATATCTTCTCGTCGATCACCTCGTCGTATTCATGCGCCAGGATGTGTCGCTGCGCGATGATCTTTCGCCAGGGGATCTCCGGGTGCTTCTCTTGAAACTCCTTGGAGACGCGGTCGGCCGCCTCGCCGATGATCTCGATCCGCCGCTCGGTCGCCAGACGAAAATCCTTGTCCGCCAGGTACTCGTCGAACGTCCGCCCCGCGACGCGCTCGGCGACTTCCCGCGCATACGAGAGCATGTCCCACAGCGACGCGGGATCACGATCCTCAGGCTGCATGAATCACCTGCGCGGTGCGAAGAATCTCGTGGCGGCGGAAAGGATTCTTCAGGCCCTCCTTCAGCACGAGGTCCACCTTGCGCCCGAAGATCGCCTCCAGTTCCGCGATGGTCTCCGGCCAGTCCCAATAGCTCCACGGCGAATCGGGCGCGAATGATACCAACACATCGACATCGCTCTGTGGACCGAAATCATCGCGAAGAACGGAACCGAACAGCGACATCTCCCGCACCTTCCACTTCTGGCAGAAGGCGGCGATCCGAGCAGGATTAACGGAGATCGGCAGGGGCATGAGTATGTGGAATGATAGCAGACGCCCTGTTCTTCCAATTCCTGCATCACGTTGCGTCCGCCGAATCTCGGCAGTCCACCCTTTCTCCGAGACCCGCGGCGGGCAAGCCCGCCGGCTAAATGGGTACGATGCCCGCATGACCCCGCAAGGCTTTACGCTCGAACCACAAACCGTCCCGCACGTGAACACGACGCACCGCCGCATCGTCACGCCGATCCCGGCACCCGCGTCGGTGCCGATGCTCGAAGAGCTGCGCCGGTACGAGCCGCGCTCGATGAGCGGGCAGCCGCTGGTGGTCTGGGATCGCGCCGATGGGCTACAGGTTCACGACCGCTTCGGCAACATGTGGCTGGACTTCAGCTCCGGCGTGCTCGTCACCAATGCCGGCCACGGCCACCCGCGCATCAAGCAGGCGATCATCGATCAGGCGAATCACGGCCTGTTGCACCATTACTGCTTCCCCGCCGAGCCGAGGCTGGCGCTGGTGAAGCAGATAGCCGAGGTTTCGCCGCACGCGCTGAAGAAGGTGTTCCTCCTCACCACCGGCGCGGAGGCGACCGAGTGCGCCATCAAGCTCGCCCGCACCTATGGCCTGTCGCGCGGCGGCAGCAACAAGATCACGATCGTCACCTTTCAGAACGCCTTTCACGGGCGCACGCTGGGCGCCCAGATGGCTGGCGGCATCCCGGGGCTCAAGCAGTGGATCGTCAACCACGACAAGGACATTGTGCAGGTCGGCTTTCCCGACGGTTTCCGCAACAAGCACACCGACTTCGACAGCTTCCTGCGCGGGCTGCACACGCTGGGACTCGACGGCAGCCGCATCGCCGGCGTCATGACGGAGACGTATCAGGGCGGTGACTCCGCGTTCGCTCCGCCGGAGTATGTGCAGAAGCTGCGAAGCTGGTGCGATGAGCACGATGTCGTCCTCATCATGGACGAAGTGCAGGCGGGCTTCGGACGCACGGGCAGGTTCTGGGGCTTCGAGCATTACGGCATCACGCCCGACCTGATCTGCTGCGGCAAGGGCATCAGCAGCGGGCTGCCGCTCAGCGCGGTGATCGGGCGCGAGGACATCATGGACCTCTACCCGCCCGGCTCGATGACCAGCACGCACACGGGCAACCCGATCTGCGCCGCCAGCGCGCTGGCGAGCGTGCGGGTGATTCTCGAGGAGAAGCTGACCGAGAACGCCGCGCGGCTCGGCGACGTCCTGCAAGCCGGCCTGCACGCGATTCAACAGCGCTTCGCCAGGCACATCGGCGCGGCGATGGGCAAGGGCCTCGTTGGCTCATTGCACATCATCGATCCGGCCAATGCGAGTGGAACTGAGCCGGACAAGGCCCGCGCCACCGACATCGTCCGACGCTGCGTGGAGAAGGGCCTGATGTTGTTCGCCCCGGTCGGGTTCGGCGGCGCGTGCGTGAAGATCAGCCCGCCGCTGTGCATCACGGAGGAGGCGCTGCGAGAAGGACTTGGCGTCCTGGAAGAGGCGGCGGCCGAGTCGATCGGATAAGCGGCGCCCCGGCGGTCCGCCAGCCCGCACAGGACATGATGGATCGAAGCACAGGAATGGTCTGCCAAATTTTCCGGGGGCTTGATTCCCTCTCCCTTCGAGGGAGAGGGTGGCCGAGTCTTCGAG
>CAYRPN010000177.1:0-9676 GCA_964426135.1 uncultured Phycisphaeraceae bacterium
GCCGCCGCATTCATGGTCGGGGTGGGGGAGTGAATGGGATATTCAGGATGCCCGTAAGATGATCTCCCGTCCATCGGGTAGTCTCGGTCCACTTTCCCACACTCCAGACACGAATGTCTGACGCCTCACCACCGGTAAAGAGCGATGATCCATCCTTGGAAAATGCCACAGCAAACCCCGCCACGTCCTGCTTCATTCCAAAGCCGGTGAGTTTTCCCGTCGTCGCATCCCAAACCGCTGTGAAATGAGGGAATCCGCCCGATGCGAGGTACTTGCCGTCGGGCGAGAATGCCACACGAAGTGCGGCCCCCGGGCAGCCATGCCGCCACTTCTCTTTTGCTGTGGCTATGTCCCAAACTCGGACTGAATTGTCGGTCGAGCTTGTCGCGACGAGCGATTCATCACGAGAGATCGCGATACCCCAGATTGTGTCATCGTGCTTGCCTATTTCGCGAATGACTGTTTGAGTTGCCAGATTCCATAGGCGCACGACGCCATCGGTGCCGCCCGTGACCGCCCGACGCCCATCCGCCAGCGAACGGACGACCAGAACGCCCTTGGGAGCTTCGAGCAGAAATGAGGGGGTCTTTTCCGTGGTGTTCCCCGGTGCCTCGGGCTTCACGGATGGATTGGTCGTCTGCGACCAATCCACCTTGATGCCGGCATCTTTGAGCCGTCCAAGTTCAAAGATTGCGTCATCGTTCGCCCGATCCAACTCGGCAGCCAAGGCAAAGAGGTATGCAGCAATGACTAGATCCTCGCCTTTCCCATTCTTGTATCGAGAGCCAGTTTCGACAAGTGTCTTGGCGAAATCCGTGTGATTCGGCGTCACCTCACCAATGGCCCCGGGCGTCAACCCGGATCGCAGTCGAGCATGAGCGATGTAACAGCCCCGCTCAGTGGGGTCCAGCGTCAGTGCCAACCTCAACAACCGAGCCGCGGTGTCAACCTCTTTCTGCTCGTTGTAATCGATGCGATTGCGGACGTACCGACCCATCTCAGCCGCCAGCACAACACGGTCAGCCATCTTCAGGGAAAGCTTTTCAACACCCAGCATCGGCTCCATTTTCTCGGGGTTCGCGTATTTGATGCCAGATTTGAGAGGTCCCGGCGCGGCCTCCTGGGACCATGCACGGCTACAGATCGCTCCAAGGATCGCTAGACCCAGCGCAGTCCAAATCAAGTCGCACTTTCGTTGGCGCTTTGCGGAGCCTGCCATTGGAAACCTCCGGGAAACAAGGGCAATCCGTCCAAATGACGAACAGGATTGTAGCAGCAGAGCCGGAAAGGGAGAAGCCGGCGGACGCCTGTGGTTGAGGCTCTGCTCAACCACGGCCAGGGCAGCCAGCCATCATGCGTGCAGGGAACCATCGACTACCCGTGAGTAGCGTTTGGATACAGGAGGCTGGTGACTGCGTGCCGGGGTCTCGCAGACTTGACCCCAGCCACCCGTCGGGAGGAACAAGCGAAAAGGCCCGAAAAACAAGGAAAATGGTTAACCGAGTGACATTCTAGAATGTCTCACTTGATTGCCCTGCCCTTGTTCGATCGGCCATCGGAACGGACTCACTGCGGCAATTTCCGCTGGTCCAGCCTTTCGCCTGCCGGCGCGCGCAGGGGCAGATTCAAGCCGCCGGAGGCTTCCAAGGCGTCGAACAGTTTCTTGCGCAATTCGTTAGCCAGTGCCTGGTGCTCCGGAACCTCGATCAGGTTGTGACGCTCGCTCGGGTCCAGTTTCAAGTCGTGCAGCGAGTCGATGTCCCAGACGCCGTGGTGATACACGTACTTGTATCGTTCCGTGCGGATCGCCAGCAGGGTGGGCGTGGCGGGGAAGTTCCATTCCCAGTGATACTCATACAGGATGTGATCGCGCCAGCCTCCCGCGGGCACTTCCTGTCCCTGCGCCAGCGGCAGCCACGATCGGCCGTCGAACTTGGCGCCAGCCGGCGCTTGGACACCCGCCGCGGCAAGCACGGTCGGTGCGATGTCAATGTTCTGAACGAGTTTCTCGACTTTCGTGTCGGGCTTGATCAAGCCAGGCGCCCATGCCAGGAGGGGCACTCGCATCGAAGTCTCAAACGCGTCGCGCTTGTCGTAAAAGCCGTGCTCGCCCAGGTGGAAGCCGTTGTCGCCCATGTAGACGACCATCGTGTTGCCGGCGAGCTTTGAGCGATCGAGATAATCGAGCAGCCTGCCGACGTTCTCATCCACGCTGTGGACCGCCTCGGCGTAGGAGCGATACAGGGCGTCGAAGTCGGGCACCGGATCATCGTCGAACTTGCCCGTCTCCATGTGGTCGATGCCGTGGATGGAATAGCGACGCTCCTTCACCCACTTGGGCTGGGTGCGGTAGTTCTGCTCCGTGCGGGCCATCGTCGGCGGATAGGAAATGGGCTTGCCGGCATAGCGCCCCTTGTGCCGGGGCGCGGGCTGGAACGGAAAATGCGGGGCTTTGAATGAGAGGTAAAGAAAAAATCGCTTGTCGACGGCGCGTTCCTTGTCGAGCCATTGAATGGCCTGATTCGTGAGTACGTCGGCGTCGTAGCCTTCGACCTTGCGGCGCTGGCCGTTGATGTTCAGCTCCGGGTCCATGTAGACACCCTGGCCTTTGAAGCTGACCCAGTGATCGAAGCCGGGGCGCGGCCTGTCATCGTCGTGGCCCATGTGCCACTTGCCCACGAACGCCGTCAGGTAGCCCGCCTTCTGGAGATACTGCGGAAAAAACACCGTGCCCGCCGGCTCCGGCCGCTGGTTATCGACGATCTGGTGACGGTGCATGTACTGGCCGGTGAGAATCGAAGCCCGGCTCGGCGAGCAAAGCGAGGTGGACACGAACGCATTGGCAAAGTGCACGCCTTCGCGGGCCATGCGATCGAGTGCCGGCGTCTCAAGCCACCGGGGCGCGCCGGGATGAAATCCCATGAAGTCGTAGCGGTGATCGTCGGACAGGATGAAGATGACATTGCGGGCAGGCGGATCGGCTGCGTGGGAAAACACGGCAAAAGCCGGGGCGATCATGGAAGCCATCAACAGGAGCATCCATCGCATGTCAACCTCACTCAATTGGGAAAAGAATCCGTCAACGCCGGGGGCTGCGGTGCAGGCCCTGCTCAACCCCAGCCACCCGCCCTGCGAATGAGTCCGCGATCACCCAACCGCGGCAACACCTAGCAATGAAATCGAAATAACTTCCCGATTTTCAGTGATCGAACTCCCCTCCCTTTTAGGGAGGGGCAGGGGGAGGGTCGGGCAAACAGCCTGATTTCATGCACAATCATGCAGTGCGCCCGACCCTCCCCTAACCCCTCCCTGGGAGGGAGGGGAATCGAAAACGACCAAGTCGGGAACTTATTTCGGTCCCGTTCCTTACTTCGCCGGCGCCGGCGCCGGCGCGGGCAGGAGCCGCCACACGGGGCCGATGGCGGACCATTGTTTGCCGTCCCAGTAGAAGAGATGGAATTTCATGCCGGCGTCCTGGCCCGGAACGAGGAACTCGACCTCGTAGTAAGTCGTCTTCGGCCGCAGCACCAGCTCCGCGACGCGGCGCGCGCCGCCGGGGAACTCGTTGTAGGCGACCGATCCCTTCTCATACTTGATGATTTCTTCCGTCGTGGCGCCGTGAACCTGCACATCGGTCTGCTCGGCCTTGCAGAGCGTCGCGATGCCTTCGGGCTTGCTCGCCATGGCGGTGCGAAGCCCCTGGTGCATCGCGAGAATCTTCGTCTTCGTTTCCGCTGCCACATCATCCTTCATGCCCGCCTTCGCCCGGTCCTCATCCGGAACGGTGCCGGCAAAGAGGGCGGCTGCGGCTTTCAAGTCTTTCTTGACGTGGATCAACTGGTGCACCTGCTGCAAAAGAGCCTTGAGATTCTCCGGCTTGTTCTCCTGCTTGAACGCGGCGGCCTCCTCCGCAAGCGCGGCGGAAACGGAACCCAGCAGGACGCAGGCAACCACGCAGAGAGGAATGCGGATGCGATGAAACACGTTGGCCTCCATTGGCAAGCGGGGGTTCGAACGGTGATTGTCCAGTTGCATCCTGGCCGGCGAACAGCGCGGGCCAGGCGCCCCAAAGTCTACACCATCGCCCCCGGCAAGTGCCTTCATGCACTTAGGAGCCGTGCAGGATCAACATCGCATGTGGGACGACTTTCCAAGTCGTCCGCCTGGGAGCGAAGCGATTCGAATCTGCGGAGTTAATGTTGCACGGCTCCTTAGGAACGGGCCCGAAATCACTTCGCGAATTGGCGGTCCTCCATTTAGCCGGCGGGCTTGCCCGCCGAGGGCGTCTCGACGGGCAAGCCCGCCGGCTAAATGGGGGACTTACTTCGGTCCCGCTCCTTACTGGAGCAAGGGGAACGCGCGGGACAAGCCCAGCCCTCTCGCCTCATCCCGCACCTCCTTCCGCAGCCTGTCCCGCCCTGCTTTTTCCACCGTCATTCCACCACCCGAACATTTTCCAACATTTTCTAAAGCCGGGCCTTGACAGAACCCGAACATCTATGGTACCCTAACTTTCGCCAACCCTGAATATCGCTGCGAACACCCACCCTTTGACGCTCCACAGGAGGCTTATTATGGTGATGGCTGCTGAAGAAACCGAACTGAAGTCCAAAGCGTCCGGCAACGGACACGACCGCAAACACAGGGGCGCCGACATGGCGAAATCCAAACAGGCGGAAGCGGATACCTCCAAAGGGCGCGATCAGGGACGCGACCGGGAAGTCGATCCGGGCAAGGCCCAGGCGCTCGAACGCGCTGTCACCCAGATCGAACGGGCCTTCGGCAAAGGCTCCATCATGAGGCTCGATGACGATCCGAGCCTCATCATCCCCGGCATCTCCACCGGCTCCATCAGCCTGGACATCGCCCTGGGCGGGCGCGGCATCCCGCGCGGACGCATCATCGAAATCTTCGGCCCCGAATCCAGCGGCAAAACCACCCTCGCGCTGCACGTCATCGGCTCCGCCCAGAAAGCCGGCGGCGTCGCCGCCTTCATCGATGCGGAGCACGCGCTCGATCCGTCGTGGGCACGCCGCCTCGGCGTCAATCTGGAAGACCTGCTCGTGTCGCAGCCGGACACCGGCGAGCAGGCGCTGGAAATCTGCGAACTGCTCGTGCGATCCAACGCCGTCGATGTGATCGTCGTCGACTCCGTGGCCGCCCTGATCCCCCGCGCGGAAATCGAAGGCGAAATGGGCGAGGCCCAGATGGGCCTGCAGGCCCGCCTCATGAGCCAGGCCATGCGAAAGCTCACCGGCGCCATCAGCAAGAGCAAGTGCACCGTCATCTTCATCAACCAGATTCGCGAGAAGATCGGCGTGATGTTCGGCAACCCCGAAACCACCCCCGGCGGCAAAGCGCTGAAATTCTACGCCTCCGTCCGCATCGACATCCGCCGCACCGCGTCCATCAAGGAGGGCGACGTGGCCGTGGGCAACCGCGTCCGCGCCAAGGTCGTCAAGAACAAGATCGCCCCGCCCTTCCGCCAGGCGGAGTTCGACATCATGTTCAACGAAGGCATCAGCGCCAGCGGCGACCTCTTGGACCTCGCCAGTGAACTGGGCGTGATCGAAAAGAGCGGCGCGTGGTTCAGCTACGGCGACGTGCGCCTCGGCCAGGGCCGGGAAAACGTCAAGCAGTTCCTCAAGGACAACCCCGACCTGGCGGACGAAGTCCGCGCCAAGGTGCTCGAGCACAAGGGCGTGGGCGCGACGATCAAGGTCGCGGCCTCCGAAGGCGGCGGCGACGAAGTCTCCGGCGAAGTGGAAGAGTAGAGAAGGCCAGCGCGGACAAACGGATCATGGGCGGGCAAGACAGGTCGAGCGACCATGACTTGTCAGAGCCGGGCGTTGTGAGTCCGGCTCGCTGAAGCCGGCTCGATGCCGACGAAGCGAAACGCCGCGCGGTTGGCTCGCGCTGTCAGCCGAGGCCGCCTTGCATCCCAATTCTCCAGCACGTTGCCTTGGCCTTCTCCCTCGCCCCGCGATCGGCTACAATCCCCTGCCGCCCTTGGGCGTGCACCAACCGCTCGGGGTGTAGCTCAGCTTGGCTAGAGCGCCTGCTTTGGGTGCAGGAAGTCGTCGGTTCAAATCCGGCCACCCCGATTTTCTTTCACTTTGGCCGTTCCGCGATATCGCGGAACGGCCATTTTTCTTTTCCAGACAAGACCTTGCCCGGCGTGATTGAGAATTCGTGCCGCGTGGATCGAGCGAGCCACGACGGCGGGTTTGTTCTCACGGGTTCGGCCGCCGCGTCCAAGATGATTCAGGTTCATCCGGCAAGTGCGCACATGTCTTGTCAGAGCCGGAGTCTGTGACTCCGGTTTGCCGAGCCGGGTCGATCCCGGCGAGGCGAAACTCGGCGCGGCGGACCCTCGTGGAACCGGAAATACAGGGCGCGAATACGATTTGAAGCGGCATTGAGCCGCTTCAAATCGACCGGAGTCACAGACGCCGGCTCTGTTCAAGACTCCGACACGCCCATGTCAACAGTTGTCGAGTGCGCAAGTGCCGGATGATCCATGATTCAGTGCCTCCTGGTTTGTCCTGCGATGGTGGAATCCTGGTTGGTCTCGCGACTGTGGAATTGAGGAATGCACCAGGAACGCACCCATGACGATGAGGCGCGCGGCGACCGCATGTCGCATTGATCGATCACCCGGTCAAGGACTTCCTCATGAGCCATCCAACCAATCCAGTCGAGGCCATCTTCTCTGAAGCCATTCTTCCAGGCGACCTCGAGCGCCGTGCGGCATTCCTCGCGGGCGCCTGCGGTGATGACGTGGCCCTTCGCCGACAGCATTTTGGCGCCCAACGGCGCTTGGTGCGGTGCGGCTGACGCCCCCAGGGGCCGGGCCCGCGCCGGCAAGTGAGCAACCTGAAAAATCCCGTTTGGCGCGTCAGGTTTCCCGCTCGCCGATGGAAGGAATCAGTAGCAAGCCCGCGCCGCACCCGTTCAGAACTTTCCCATGGATGACCGAAACGCGTTCCTGCTGCTGTTTCTCAAGCACGAGCTGGAGATCAAAGCGATGATCCGGTGCCTGGTCCGTGATCGCGCTGTGCGCGACGATGTCTTTCAGGACGTCGCGCTGACGCTCTGGGAGCAGTTCGGCAAATACGACCGCACGCGGCCGTTCGGAGCCTGGGCCAGGGGCGTCGTGTCCAACAAGGTGCTGCAGCGTCAACACCAGGACAGGCGTTTCGCATCGGCGTTTTCGGATGCCACGCTGGCCGCCATGAGGGCCGCGTTCGATCGCACGGAACAGCGTTCGTCGGGCATGGCTGACGCGCTGGAGGACTGCGTCGAAGCGCTGCCGGAACGAGTCCGCCAGCTCCTGCACCTGCGGTTTCATTCAGACTTGAAGATCGATCAGATTGCCGCTCAATTGAATCGCACCGCCTTGGCTGTGTATCAGGCGCTGAGCCGGCTGCGAAGACAACTTCAGGATTGCGTGCTGCGGAAGCTGGGAGCACTTGACGGGGGCGACTGACCGCCGTCGCGCCAGCAGGCGGTCGTCGAAGTTTTTCGTCGCAAGAATCGGAATCGCCATCGCACGGAGTCGCGCAGCCACAGGCCATGAACCACCCCGCCGACGACAACCTGGTGACCGGCTTTCTCGAAGGTCTGCTGACCGACGATGAGGCGGCGCTGCTGGATCAGCGTCTGGCGGAGGATCCGCGCCTGGCCGAGCGCCTGGCCGACGCCTGCCGCGTGGAGGTCTGCCTCGCCTCGCTCCTGGGGCAAGACGGCGCGAGCGTTGCCGAGCAGCCGACGCAACCGGCCGTTGCCGGATCGATCGGCCGGCCGCTCCGGCGATCGAGGATGATTCAGGCCGCGGCGATCGCGCTGCTGGCCGCCGGGGCGATGATCGCGATGGCTCTCATCTTCCGGTCAACCAACGATCCAGCAAGCTCGACGGTTGCTGTCGAATCGGGGCGGGTGCTCGTCGATGGCCAGGCAGTCGATCGGCTGCGCCACGGGCAATCGCTGGAAGTCGCCTCCGATGCGGTGCTGGCGCTGACCGATGGCTCAAAGGCCCGGCTCGACGCGCATACCCGAGCGGTGCTTCACGGCCCCGCCTCCGAGGTCCGCCAGCGCGTGGAGATCACGGAAGGCGGCGGCGCCTTCACCGTCGCCAAGGGGCAAGGCGAGTTCACCGTCGAGACCAGCCTCGGTCGCGTCACCGCGCTGGGCACGGAGTTCTCCGCGCACCTTCGTCCGGCCGCCGCCCGCAAGGAAGGCGACCGCGAGTCGGGCGATCGGCCGCGCGGGAGTCCCGAGCCGGCGGTTCTGGCGGTGTCGGTGAGCCACGGCAGCGTGCGGGTCGAGGCGAACGATCGCGTCGTCGTGCTGGCCGCCGGGGAGAGCCGGACCTTCGCCCGGGGCAAGAGCGACCGCGAAGGCGAGGGCCGGGGTGAGCCGAAGGGCGAACACCGTCGGACGCTGCGCGGCCGGTTCGGAGGTCTGCGTGAGGGCCGGCTGGTGCTGATGATCAGCCGGGAATCGCGCGAACCTGAGCACCGGCTGCTGGATTTGTCGCCCTCGTTGAAGGTGACGCTGGATGGCCGGGCGGCATCGGTGGTAGATGTGCCGCCGGGGCGCGAGGTGCAGGTGACGCTCGACGAGGGCATGAAGACCGTGAAGGAACTGATCGTTCTGCCGGCAAAGGGCCGGCCGCGCGGCGAGGACGATGACCGAGGGGATGGCGAGCGTGAACCGAACGAGCGGCGCGCGGAACCTCAGCGCGAGCGCAAGCCCGGCAGCGAAGGCTCGTGCCGCACGACGCCGGCGCATCCTGGCCAGGCGGGCAGCGTCGCCGCTGCCGCGCGGCTTGAGGTATCGACCGCGGCGCTCAAGTCGCCGCCTCTTTTGTGTGATCATTGGCTGGCGAACGGGATTCGCCCGCCACCGTTGGCAACCCTCACCCTTTTCAGGAGCATCCCATGTTTCGACGCAGCTTTCTGATTCTGAGCCTTTCGTTCGTTTTGACTAGTCCCCTGCTGGCGGACGACGGCCCCAAGCCCGTCAAGCCTCCCAAGCCCGCTGGCGGCGAGGGCGACCGCGAAGGCGAGCGGCCGCCCAAGGTCCGCAAGGAAGGCGGCGAGGAAGGCGGCAAGGGCGCGCGGATCGCCGGCAAGGTGAAGGCTGTGAACCTCGCCGACGGAACCATCACGCTCGAAGGCCGGCGCAAGGAAGGCGGACAGGTCGGCGCTGATCAGACGTTTGAAGTCGTCGGCGATGCGTCGATCAAGGTCAATGGCGCCGCGGCAGGCTTGAAGAATGTCCCCGTGGGCAGCGAAGCATTGCTGCAATTGGACGCCAACAAACAGGTCATCGCGATCACCGTCGGCGCCGGCAAGGAAGGCGGCCGAGAAGGAGGCGGCGAAGGCAACCGTCCGCCCAAACGCGGCGGCGAAGGCGAACGCAAGCGCGAAGGCGAGCGCGGATGAGCCGGCACGCACGGCAGACACGCGGCATCCTCATGTCGCGAATCTCCGCCTCGCAGCGGCGCTCGATCGTCCTTTCCAGGAGATCCGCGCCGCTGCGAGGCGGCATCTGAGAGCGCTCCCGCCGCGATGGACACACTCGTTGATCAAGCAGGCCTCGCCGCGACTTGGCCGCTTCCGATTCCCCTCCCTCTTAGGGAGGGGTTAGGGGAGGGTCGGGCGCACTGCGT
>CAYRPN010000178.1:0-9263 GCA_964426135.1 uncultured Phycisphaeraceae bacterium
TTGCCCGCCGAGACGCCCTCGGCGGGCAAGCCCGCCGGCTAAATGGGGGACCGCCCATTCGCGAAGTTATTTCGGCCCCGTTCCTAACCTGAACATCGATTGCGACAAGAAATGTAAGGGAGTTCCTGCCGCCCGTCCTTCGTGGAAAGGCTCGGTTCATGTCGAAGGCGAACATCATGCTGGTGATCGCGTGCCTCCTGACGCAGGCTTGTGTGACAAGCCCGTCGCTTGGCGACGACGCGCAAGGCGCGGCCGGGTCTGGTCGTCCGCACTTTGCCCGTCACGTCGTTCCGCTCTTCAGCAAACTGGGTTGCAATGGCGGCACCTGTCACGGCGCGGTGCAGGGCAAGAACGGCTTCCGCCTGTCGCTGTTCGGCGCCGATTCGCAGGCGGATTTTGTGCAACTCGTCCATGGCGCGGCAGGCCGGCGCGTGAATCTCATCGAGCCGGACAAGAGCCTGTTCCTGCTCAAGGCCACTCAACAGGTTCCGCACGAAGGCGGCAAGCTGATCGAGGCGGGCAGCTTCGAGCTTGCATTGCTGAGGCGGTGGATTGCAGCCGGTGCGCCGCGCGATGACGTGGATAGGCCGAACTGGCGGGTGAAGTCGCTGCGCGTCACGCCGACGGAGCAGGTGATGCCATTGGGCCAGAGCTATCAGCTTCGCGTGGAGGCGATTTTCACCGACGGCAGCAGCGAGGACGTGACGCGGTTGTGCTCCTTCGAATCGCGCGACAAATCCATCGCGGCGGTGAATCGCGATGGCCGGGTGACGGCCAGCGGCGTGGGCGACGCCGCGCTGATCGTGCGCTACCGCGATGAGCCGGTGGCGGCGACGGTGCTGGTGCCGCGCGGCGGAGGCGAAGAGGCAAGCCTCGCGCGGAGCCTCGTGGCGAACTTCATCGACGAACACATCCTCGCCAAGCTGAAGCGATTGAACATCCCCCCTTCCGCGCCGGCGGATGACGAGACGTTTCTTCGCCGGGCGTCGCTGGACATCGCCGGCCAGTTGCCCACGCCGCAGGAGATTCGCGACTTCGTGAAGGATCTCGGCGCGGACAAGCGTGCGAAGAAGATCGACGAACTGCTCGCCCGGCCCGGTCACGCCGCACTGTGGACGCTCAAGTTCTGCGACCTCCTGAAGGCGACGGACTTCGGCGTCTATGCCGACGGGCTGAAGAACGAGGACGACGCCCCACGTTTCGCCGCCTGGATTCGCGCCCGCCTCGCCGCCAACGTGCCTTACGACCAGATCGTCGAAGGCATTCTGCTGGCGACCAGCAGGGACGGCCGCAGCATCGAGGACTGGGGCAAGGAAGTGGAGAAGCTCTACGAACTCTCGACCGCCGACTGGGCCGAGCACAAGCTCTACAGCGATCGCAAGACGCTCGATCTCTACTGGCAGCGCAAGGGCGCGAGCGGCGTCAGCGGCACGCTGCAGATCGCCCACGCTTTCATGGGCCTGCGACTCGAGTGCGCCCAGTGTCACCGCCATCCGCACGATGTCTGGCAGCAGGACGATCTGCTCAGCTTCGCCAATTTTTTCGCGCGGGTGCGCAAGCCCGGCTTTGAAGGCGACAACGAGAAGAAGTTCCCCGAGCACGCCAAGTTGTTCAAGGCTTACGAGGCGGAGGGAAAGAAACTCGAAGGCGACGTGAAGAAGCTCAAGGAAGGCGAGTTGAAGACGCTGGCCGACAAAATGAACAAGGCGAAGCAGGAGAAGTCCGCCGAGTTCGACAAGATCAAGACCGAGCACGACCAGATGAACGAGCGCGTCCGCCAGATGGAACGCCGCAGCAAATACTTGAAGGAGGAAGTCGCCAAGCGAATCCTGCACGCGGACATTTACTGGAAACCAGACGACAAGGTGTGGGCCTATGTCGAGAGCCCACTGGGGTTTCAGAAGTCGACGCAATACCGGTTGCTCGGCGAAAAAGACAACGTCACCGTCGATCAGGAAGAAGACCCGCGTGCGCGCGTCATGGCGTGGCTGCGGCAACCGGAGCATCCGTACTTCGCCAGGGCGATGGTGAATCGCGTCTGGGCGCACTATTTCGGGCGGGGCATTGTGAATCCGCCGGACAATCTATCGCCGCTGAATCCGGCAACGCATCCGAAACTGCTCGATGAACTCGCCTCGCAGTTCATCAAGTATAAGTACGACCTGCGCTGGTTGCACCGCACGATCGCCATGAGCGCCGCCTACCAGCGCAGCAGCGCAACCACCGAGGCGAACGCGATGGATCGCGCGAATTACGCCTCGTTCTACGTGCGCCGCCTGCCCGCCGAGGTGCTGGTGGACGCCATCGACCAGGCGACAGGCACGCGCGAGAATCTGGACATGAAGTTCCACCGCTGGCCGGAGGGAATCAGGGCGATCGAGGCGCCGTTCACGCCGCAGAACAAATATGTGGTCTTCATGTTCGAGCAGTTCGGCAAGCCCAAGCGCAACCTCGCGGTGCAGTGCGACTGCGAGCGCGAGAGCGACGCGTCGGTGTTGCAGACGATGAGCCTGGCCAATCATCCGCGCATTTTGCAGAAGATCGCCGACGCGAACGGAACTGCCGCGAAGATCGCCAGGGAAATGAAGGACGACGACGCCCGCATCGACGAGGTGTTTCTGACCGTGCTCAGCCGGTCGCCCAGTACGGAAGAGCGCGAGGCGTGTCGCAAGTATCTGAAAGAGTCCGCTTCAGGAGAGAAAGGGGTGCAGGGTATGATGTGGAGTCTCTTGAATACGCGGGAGTTTGTGCTGCAACATTGATGTGGATGCATCCGAGGAACTGATATGAACCACGCCTGCGAATCATTCCGCCGGTCCACGCGCCGCGATTTCCTCCGCATCGGCGGCCTCGGCCTTTGCGGCCTCGGTGCCTTGGATGTATTCAGCGCTCGGCAGAAAGCACTCGCCGCCGCCTACGACGGCGTCAAGCTGCACGCACCCAAGGCCAAGCAACTCCTCGTCGTGTGGATGGCCGGCGGGCCGCCGCACACCGACATGTTCGACATGAAGCCGGAGTCGCCGGACGGCTACCGCTCGCCCTACAAGCCCATCAGCACGAATCTCCCCGGGCTGCAGGTCTGCGAATACATGCCCAAGCTGGCGAAGATGGCGGATAAGTATTGCGTCATCCGCTCCGTCACCACCATGAACAAGCCGGGCGATCACGCCCGCGCGCCGATGTACTGGCTCACCGGCAACCCGCGATTGCCCAGCGGCACCGATGAGTTCCCGATGTATGGCTCCGTCGTCAGCAAGGTGCGCCCCGGCCCCAAGGAC
Organism: uncultured Phycisphaeraceae bacterium; assembly: GCA_964426135.1. Taxonomy (GTDB): domain Bacteria; phylum Planctomycetota; class Phycisphaerae; order Phycisphaerales; family Phycisphaeraceae; genus CAYRPN01. The sequence continues at coordinate 3,279 of CAYRPN010000178.1, forward strand.
CTGCCCGCCTTTGCTGTGCTCAACAAGATCGATCATCACATCAACAACTCGATCGCCAACAGTTTCCTCGGCCCCGCGCACGCCCCCTTCATCTTCGACCCGCTCCAGCAGAAGGACGACATCGCCAGGATGCTCACGCCGCAGATGGAGTTGCCCAGCTTCGACCGCAACGCCGACCTGCTCAAGGCCGTCGATCGCCGGCTGCGTACTCAGGATCGGCTCGATCCGGTGATCGAAGGGCTCGACAAGCACCAGCAGACCGCGTTTGACATGCTGCGTTCGCCGCGGCTGCGCGAGGCGCTCGATCTCTCCAAGGAAAGCGAAGAGACGATCAAGCGCTACACCGCCAACGATCCCGCCAAGATCGATTACACCAACGACGGCAACAGCAAGCACTTCCTCATGGCCCGTCGCCTCATCGAGGCGGGCGTGCCCGTCGTTCACTTCAGCTACGGCTACTGGGACTGGCACGGCAAGAACATGTCCACCGGCCGCCGCGCGATTCCCAAGTTCGACGCCGCGTTTTCATCGCTGCTGGAAGACCTCGATCAGCGCGGCCTGCTCAAGACCACGATCGTGCTGGCGCTGGGCGAGATGGGGCGCAAGCCGAAATATGACAAGGGCGACGACCCCGGCCGCGATCACTGGGATTACGCCCAGTTCGCGATCTGCGCCGGCGGCGGATTCAGGGGCGGCACCATCGTGGGCGAAACCGACAAGCTCGGCGAGCAGGTCGTCGACAAGTTCTACAAGATCGAATCCTTCGGCGCCACGCTCTATCACCTGATGGGCATCGACCCCGAGTCGCGCCTCACCACGGCGAACAACCGCCCGGTGAGCCTGATCGCCGAGCACGCCCCGCTGATCAAGGAAGCGCTGGCGTAATCGTGCCTTGGAATGTTTCCGCGCCGGATCGATCCTTCAATTGGAATGGATGCGACAGGTCGAGCGGTATCATGCCGTCATGGATCGTTCCGCTCCGCTCGCACTGGTCGCGATGATCTGCTTCCTGCCCGCCAGCTCGCCGAGCGCGGCGTGCGGTTCATCGAGATCAGCGATGGCTCCTCCAGCAACAACTGGGACCAGCACGGCGACATGGCCGAGCACGCCAAGCACGCCAGGGGCATCGACCAGCCCATCGCCGGCCTGCTCCGTAATCTGAAACGGCGCGGCATGTTCGAGGACACGCTCGTCGTCTGGACCACCGAGTTCGGCCGAACCCCGGGCGTCGATGGCGCCAAAGGCCGAGGCCATCACTCCGCGTGCTTCTCCTCCTGGCTCGCCGGCGCCGGCGTCAAAGGCGGCATCACCCACGGCGAAACCGACGACATCGGCGCCACCGTCGCCGCGGATCGCGTCCACGTACACGACTTCCACGCGACGATCCTCCACCTGCTGGGCATCGATCACACGAAGCTGACCTATCGATATGCCGGTCGCGACTACCGCCTGACGGACGTCCACGGACACGTCGTCAGCGATCTGCTTGCTTGACGGGGACCGCCCCGCATTCGAGTCCCCACTGATGAAAATCACCTTCAATTCGCGACATGGGCGTTCCATTGCCCAGTGCCTTCTTCGACATCTGATCGTCTGATGGGTGATTCGACAATTTGAGAATAGATGACCGACGCGGTGCGCTCGTGTGTCGTGTCACCGCCGAAGCATGTTCACCAATCGACAGGCGGACGGAATCAGCCGAGTCGCGCCCGGATCGCCTCTGAGCACGGCGGACGCGGATACCCCTCGATGAGAAGAGCCCCGCTCGTCGACCAGCGCCGACAGGCGGGGCTCCTCAAGGAATACATCCGCATCGCTTACGCCTTCAGTTCGAAGGACGCCAGGGTCGTCGCCCCCTTGTCGTCTTCGATCTCCACCCACAGCTTCGCGCCGGCGGGAAGGGGATCGGGGATTTCCGCGTGCGTGTGCCAACGGTTGGGGTCCTTGGGATTTTCGATTTCCGCCTTGGCTTTCACCGAGCCTTTGGCGTCCTGCGCGCCGATCCAGAAGCGGACGGCGACGACTTTCGGCGCGAGCGTCGCGGCAAGATCGACCCACACGTCGAAGGGGGCATCTGAGCCGGCTTTGATCACGCCTTTGTCGCGAGTGGCCCTGACTTTGTACGGACCGAACGCGCCATCGCCCAGCGCGATGACCTCGCCGCCGTGGCCTGGGGCGTGTTTGCCCGTGTCCTTGCCGGCCTTCACGTCGGCGGGGCCGTGATCGTGGTCGTGATCCTTGTGGCCGTGATCTTTGTGGTCGTGATCCTTGTGATCCTTGTCGCCGCCGCCGCAACCCGTGAGGGCAAGCACGAACGAAACGGCAACAACAGCGAACAAAGGCGTGGTGAGCTTCGGCATGATTCAGACTCCATTGAACGAAATTGAATCGGCGGCTGAGGGCAACATGCCCTGACGCACGCCAATCAGGTTGTGGGTTGGGTTGAAGGACCAGTCCTGGCCATCTGCGCCTTGAACACCAGTGCGTAGCCGGCGGGCACGATGAACAGATTCAGAAACGTGCTGGTGAACAAACCGCCCAGGACGACGATGGCGATCGGCGCGAGCAGTTCGCTGCCCGGCTCCCCCGCCGCGACGACCAGCGGCAAGAGTCCCAACGCGGCGCATAGCGCGGTCATCAGAATCGGCACGAGCCTTTCCATCGAGCCCTTGATGATCGTCTCGGGCAACGGCAGCTTGTCGATTTCAGTCAGGTGCCGGTAGTGGTTCACCAGCAGGATGCCATTTCGTACGGCAATTCCGAAGAGCGTGATGAAGCCAACCATGCTGGCGATGGAGAGGACCGGCGCCTGGTATGGCGCCGCCGACGCGCGGAAGAGCGCCAGCGTGTTCTGCCACAGGCCGCCGACGCCGCCGGTGCCCACGTGCAGCACGCCGTCGGCGATGAAGATCGCGATGACGCCGCCGATGACCGACAGCGGCAGGTTGACCATCACGATCAACGCGACGCGCAGCGAGCCCGTCGCCAGTTGCAGGAGCATGAGCATGACCACGACGATGCCCGCGCCGGCCCAGAGCAACGTTCGCGACGCGGATTGCTGCGCCTCGAACTGCCCGCCGAACTCCACGGTGTAGCCGGCGAGGTGGACGATCGGCTCGACCTTGGCGCGGACCTGTTCCACGAGATCGCCCAGGTTGTAGCCGTCGGAAATGTTGCAGGAAATCACCGCCTTGCGCTGGGCATTTTCGCGGGCGATGATGTTGCTGGTTCTCTCCGGGCCGATGTCGGCGACTTCGGACAGCCGCACCATTTTGTCATTCCTGCCCAGCAGGATGAGGTCTTCCAGCTGCTCGACGCGCTGGCGGTCTTCGGCGGCGAGGCGCACGGTCAGGTTGAATCGCCGCACGCCCTGGTTCACCTCGGCGACGGTTTCGCCGTAGAGCATCGCCTGCACCTGCTCGGCGGCGGAGGCGGGCGAGAGACCCGCGGCGGCGAGATCGGCGTGGCGGTAACGGATGGGCAGCGAGTTGATGAGCACCTCGCGGTTGGCAGTCACGTCGCGGGCGCCGGGGACCGAAGCGAGCGCGGATTCGATCTCCTTGGCCAGCGAGCGCAACTTGCCCAGGTCGTCGCCATACACGTTGATCGCGATGGCGGCGGGCGTGCCGGAGAGGATGTGCGACAGGCGGTGCTCGATGGGCTGGCCCACCTGCACGGTCACGCCGGGCACGCCGCGGGCGACCTGCGCAATCGCCTGCCTCACCTGGGCGAAGTGCGCCTCCGGCTTGAGCACAATGTCCAGTTCGCTATTGGAGACCGGCTCGGCGTGCTCGTCGCGCTCGGCGCGGCCGGTGCGGCGCGTGACGCTCATCACGCCGGGTATCTCCATTAGCCGTCTCTCGATGCCTAGAGCCGAGCGGTTGCTCTCGGCCAGCGACGTGCCCGGCGGCGAAGAGACGAACACCGTGAACGAACCTTCGCGGAACTCCGGCAGGAACGAGGTGCCATACGTCCGCCCCAGCAGCAGCGCCGCGCCGATCGCCACGAGCGCAGCAGCGAGCACCAGCTTGCGATGGCGCACCGACCAGGACAGCGTCGGCTTGTAGACGCGCTTGAGCCAGCGCACGAGGAAGCCGTCGGTCTGATGCTTCTTCGCCGCTGACGCACTCCTGCCCAGAAGCAGCCGGCACATCGCGGGCGTCACGGTGAGGGCCACGACCAGCGACGCCATGATCGACACGATGTAGGTCACCGCCAGCGGCTTGAAGAAGCGGCCTTCCAGGCCTTCCAGGAACATGAGCGGCAGGAAGACAATGCAGATCAGGATGGTGGCGAAGACCACGGACGAGCGGATTTCGTTGCTGGCGCTGAAGATCACCTCGACGAAGCCGCGCCGTTTGTCCTCGGGCAGCAGCGCGTTTTCGTCGAGCCTGCGATGCACGTTCTCCACGTCGATGATCGCGTCATCGACCAGCTCGCCGATCGCCACCGCCAACCCGCCCAGCGTCATGACATTGAGCGTCATGCCCAGCCAGTCCATCGTCAGAAGCGCCGTCGCCAGAGACAGCGGCAGAGCCGTGAGCGTGATGATCGTGGTGCGCACGTTCATCAGGAACAGGACGAGGATGAAGGCGACGATGATGGTGGCGTCGCGCAGAACGTGGACGACGTTGTTGACCGAGCGCTGGATGAAGTTGGCCTGCCGGAACACCTGGCGATTGACGATCATGCCTTTGGGCAGGGCTTTTTCGATCTGGTCGAGGGCGTTGTCGATGGATTGCGTGAGCGCCAGTGTGTTGGTGCCGGGCGACTTCTGGATAGTGAGCACGACGGCGGGTATGCCCTGATTGGCGGCAGTGCCGCGCTTGGGCGCGGGGCCCATCTTTACCTCGGCCACTTCGCCGACGGTGATCGGCAGGCCGTCGTGCTCGGTGACGATGGTGCCGGCGATGTCCGCCACATTCCGCACGCGGGCGCTCTGGCGGATGGGCAGTTCCTGCCTTTCGACCTCGGCGAGGTAACCGGCGCTGGCGGTGCTGTGCGCTGAGCGCACGGCTTCGACCACGTCGGCGACGGTCAGGCCGTAAAGCGCCAGATGTTCTTGCTTCACGTTGACTTGGAACTCCGGCAATTCGCCGCCGATCGCCGAAACCTGCGACACACCGGGGATCGCCAGCAGCTTGTTGCGCAGATCGAACTCGGCATAGGCGCGCAGGTCCATGTCGTTCACCGTCCCATCGGGCGAAGCCAGCGCCAGCAGCATGATCTCGCCGGTGATGGAGGTGATGGGCGTGATCTCGCTGTGGGCGTTCTCCGGCAGCGACTCGCGCGCCGCCGCCATGCGCTCGGACACCAGCTGACGGGCGCGGTAAATGTCGGTGCCCCAGTCGAACTCAACCCAGACGAGCGACAACGAAATGGCGCTGGCGCTGCGCACGCGGCGGACGCCGGGCAGGCCGTTCACCGCGGCTTCGATCGGAAATGTGACGTACTGCTCGACTTCATCGGCCGCCAGGCCGCCGGCTTCGGAGAGGATCACCACCGTCGGCGCGTTGAGTTCGGGGAACACGTCCACCGGCATTCGCGGCAGCCGCACCACGGTGAAAACCCCCAGGACGCAGGCCACGAGCACGACCAGCGGCGCTTGCTTGAGCGAGAATGCAATCAGATTCTTGAGCATGTGAGATTCCTCAAGGCAACTTTGCCGGTTCGCTCTTCACTCCCCTCCCTCTTAGGGAGGGGCCGGGGGAGGGCCGGGCCAACGGATTCCTTGGGCTGCAGGTCAGGCACAGACTCAAGGACGCTGTTCGCCCGACCCTCCCCTAACCCGGATTATTCATGAGCTTGCACAGGAGCCGCGCACGAAGTAAGCGATTCTTCAGATTCCACGCGCGTCATTTTCACACGGACGACCCGCGCATCCTGTCCGGCCGCGAAAGAAGGTCGAGGTCGTCAAAAACGCTGCGAACTCCGCTTACTTCGTGCGCGGCTCCTTCTGAAGCCCCGAATAATCCGGGCTAACCC
>CAYRPN010000179.1:0-9170 GCA_964426135.1 uncultured Phycisphaeraceae bacterium
AGGGAGGGGAATCGGAAACGGCCAAGTCGGCAAGTTATTTCGGTCACGATCCTAAGCGCTGACATGGTTCTGAAAATACCTTGATTTGACGATCTGTCGTTCTCCCGCCCTCACCCTAGCCCTCTCCCGGAGGGAGAGGGGACCGGAGCAAGCCGCAGGACGTTCCGCCCTTGGTTCAGTTCACCGTTTTCACGGGTTCGGTAATCTTCAGCTTCATGCCCACATGCAGCCGGCCGGGATCGCTGCCGATGATTTCGCGATTGGTCACGTAGATGTGCCGCCAGTGTTCGCCGGTGTTGAAGTGCTTGCGGGAAATGGTCGCCAGGTTCTCGCCGGCTTTCACTTCGTGGAACTTCACCTCGGGCGCTTTCACGGGCAGGGATCGCGGGTCGCCCGTCTTCGTCGCATCCAAGGCCTTGGCCGCAGGCGGCTTGATTGCGTCCGCTGCCTTGGGGTCGACTGCCTTGGTGTCGGCGGCCTTCGCATCAAGCTTCGGCAGATCGGTCGGCAACTGAGGCAATGTGATGATCTGCCCCAGTTTCAGCTTGCTCGGATTCACCTGCGGATTCGCCTCGGCGATCTCGATCCAGTGTTTTTCCGCGCCATACACGGCGCTGGCGATCGAACTGAAGGTGTCGCCCGCTCGAATGGCGTAAGGTTTACCCGCAATCGCCGGCGCCGCTGCGGGCTTGGCGACCTCCGGCTTCACCGCCGGCTGGTTGGCATCCGGCTTGGGAATCACGACGGGAATGTTTGGCGACACAGGCAACGCGCTGTGCGCGTCGGACTTCTCCGCAGGGTCGGTCACAGCCGCGACAAGCTCCTTGTCGCCAGTCGTCTTGCTGTCAGTCTTCGACGAAATCTCCGAAGGCGTGATCAGCGGGTTCGAAACGGCGCGGGGGCCGGCGTCAACAGTCGTCGTCGCCGGCTCCGTTCCGCCTGCACGTACCAGGGCAGGATCGGCATCATCGATGATGGGAAGGTCGGCGAACTGCTTCGGATCGTCCTTCGCCAGTGGTTTGGCCGGTGCCGCGTCAACAGGTGAAGCGGGGGGCGCGGCGGTTGCGGGGGCCGTTGATTTCGCGTCCGATTTGTCGGCGCTGGCGCCCAGCGTCAGGCTGGGCACTTCGTTCCTGGTGCTGCTATCGACGGGAATCGGCGAAGGCGCAGGGGTGATGCCGATTTCGCCGGCGGTTTTCGTTGGGCTGGCGGCAATGGCGGAATCGCTGGAGTTCGATCCGGTCAGCGAACCGGGATTCGTGGTCGCGGCCGCCGCTTCCGTCGGCAACAAGCCGGAGCCGGTGGCTGCGGGTGAACTCGCCTCGGTGAGCGGGATGATGCGTTCAGCGACAGGCCCCTCGACCGCCGCGACGCTGGCAGGAGTGTTGGAGGCAAGCGTGGAGGCTCGTTCTGTGCCGGTGTTGGCGGCGGTGGCGTCGGTTTCGTTCTTGATTCGGGAGACGATGGCATCGAGGCCGGTGGGCGGCAGCGCATCGCTGGCCGAAGGCAGCACCAGCGCCGACCGCGATTCGGCAGCGGGTCGTTCGCCGGCGGCCGGCTCCGTCGGCACAGGTTCGACGGCAGCGGCGGGGGGCAGATTGCGTTTGCTGCGTGGATCGTCCTGGCCCAGGTAGAAACCGATGAGGATCAGGCAGATGAGCGCGACGCTGGCCAACCCGATTTTCTGAGACGTGGACATCGAAGGTCTCCGTACCTTTGGGTTCCGCTGCCCGGCATCCGTTGCCGGGGTTCAGAAGACGACCATCGCCGGAAGCGCGGCCGACCTTGCTGAGGATTATCGGCCACGTCGCTTTCCAGAGTGCAGAACTTTTCCGGCTGCACCAAGGCCATCCCCGGCCAGCACTCACCCGACGCCGCCGCCGGGCAGCGCCCGGATCGACATGAGCGCCATCGCCAGCCTCGCCCGCAGCCCGTCGAGCACATTCATGCCCGCCACGGTTCGCACCAGGTTCTGCCGCTCGGCGGGATCCGCCAGCAGGTCGTAAAGGCCCAGGGCTTCGCCGCTGTCCACGTTGAAGATGATCTTGTGCTGCTCGGTTTCGAGCATGATGCGCCGGCCGAACTCGCTGATGCACGCTCCGCCGCGCGGCATGCCCAACGGCTCGCCCGCCAACACGTGCATGAGCGATCGCCCGGCGGCGGCGGGGGGCAGGTCGCAGCCGGCCAGACCCGCGATCGTGGCCGCGATGTCCACCGTGCTCACCAGCCCGGGGCTCACGTGCAGTTTCACCGGCACCGGCGGCGTGATCAGCACGGGCACCTCCACCGACGCCTGCAGAAAGGAGCGATGCCCCACCAGCCCGTGATCGCCCAAAAGATGCCCGCGGTCGCTGGTGGTGACCATCCAGGTGCGCTCCTTGTCCCGGCGATCCTCCAGGCCCGCGATCAGCCGGCCGATGCCGTGATCAAACAGGCTCACGCGGCCCAGGTAATCGCAACGGATGCGAGCGAGGCGGTGGGCGTCCATCCGCTGCAGCATGACGCGCGGGTAATCCAGTTCCGCCACATCATCGAGCTTGCAGAAATCGGCGGGCACGAAGCCTTCCTCCAGCAGACGCGGATCCGTCATCTGTTCGTAGAGCGTCGGCGGAGGAAGGTCGTTGCCCGGGCCGTTGAAGACCACGATCAGGCACCACGGCCGATCGCTGGGCATGCGGGCCAGGGTTTCCTGCGCGGCCCGCGCGATGTAGCCATCGATGTCATCTTCGGGATCGAGCAGCAGGCGATCGGGTTCGAATGGGCCGTAGCGTTTCCGCTGGCGGCGTTGCTGGGCGATGGCGGCATAGGTGCCGTTGCGGCGGGTGGAGGTGAGGTAGGCACAGGTGAGTGCTTCGACGCGTTCGATGTCCTCCACATGCACCGCGGTGTGCAGCCACGGTTCGATGGGCGAGATGCACCCGACGCCTGCCACGTGGTAGCCCGCATCGACGAGGTAGGTGGGCCAGCCTTCGCAGGTGAGGTTGGAGGCGGTCTGCTCGGTGTAGCCGTGCTGCCGGGCGTGCAGGCCGGTGAAGAGGCTGACGAGTCCGCCGCAGTCGGCCGGTGTGGCGCTGGTGGCGGTGAGGCGCAGGCCTCGCTTGGTGAGGTGTTCGAGGTTGGGAGTCTGGACGGGCCAGGCGCGGGAATCGCTGACGGCGTCGGAACGCAGGCCGTGGCCGATGACGACGATCAGATTGCGTCTCAAAAGTGCCATGCAGTTTCCCGACGAACAGGCCTTTGAGTTGGCGGCGGCGAGGCGTGGACGAACCCCGCATGGCAAACGTACATCGCGTTTTGCGTTTGTGCTAACTTACGGGAAGAAAAAGAGAGCCGATAGCCGATAGCCGTTAGCCGTTAGCCGTGAGCCGTGAGCCGATAGGAGCCGTGCAGGATCAACTTCGCATGTGGGACGACTTTCCAAGTCGTCCGGCTGGGAGCGAAGCGATTCGAATCTGCGGAGTTAATCTTGCACGGCTCCTTAGCTTCGGACGAGAATCGGAAGAACGACGCTTGCAACGACTTTGTAGGTCATTGAGGCTTGATTCAGGCCGGATCCGTGAACCCCGCAATCGCAGGGGCACCCCGGCGATTCATGTCATCGGCATTGAGCTAACGGCTATCGGCTATCGGCTCCTCGGCTCCTAACGGCTCCTCGCTCTCGGCTCCCCCATGGCACTACTCTCCTGCTCCAACCTGAAACTCTCCTTTGGCGATCGCATCCTCCTGGACGGCGTCAACTTCACCCTGTCCGATGGCGAGCATGTCGGACTCATCGGCCGCAACGGCTGCGGCAAGTCCACGCTCATGAAACTCGCCGCCGGGCTGGAAATGCTCAAGCCCGACGACGGCCAGATGCAGGTCGCGCGCGAAGCCGTCGTCGGCTATCTCACCCAGGATCCGCAGCTCGATCCCGACAAGACCCTGATCGAAGAGGCCGGCGAAAGCTTCGCCAGGCTCCGCGCCCTGCACCTGGAACTCGACCGTCTGTCGCACGAGATGGGCGAAGCGCAAGGCGCCGAACTCGATCGCCTGCTCGCACGCTATTCCGACCTGGAACGAGAGATGCACGTTGCCGGCGGCTATGCCGTCGAGCATGAAATCGAAGCGGCGCTGCACGGTGTCGGTCTCGACGATCGCTTCTTCAACGTCAAGGTCAGCGACCTCTCCGGCGGCCAAAAAGGCCGGCTCTCACTCGCCAAGCTGCTGCTCTCCAAGCCCGACCTGCTGCTGCTCGACGAACCGACCAACCACCTGGACATCACCGGGCGCCAGTGGCTCGAAGGCTACCTGCACGATTACCCCGGCGGCATCATGATCGTCAGCCACGACCGCTGGCTGCTCGATCGCGTGGTGTCGAAAATCTATGAACTCGACCGCGGCCGGCTCTTCGAATACCCCGGCAACTACGCCCAGTACGTGGAGATCCGCAACCAGCGCCGCATCGCCCAGGCGCGCGAGTTCGACAAGCAGCAGGACAAGATTCAGCGCGAGCAGGCCTTCATCGATCGCTACCGCGCCGGCCAGCGCGCCAAGCAGGCGCGCGGCCGGGAAACGCGACTCGAACGATTCATGGACGGCGACCTGATCGAACGGCCCATGGAACTGGATGCGATGAACATCCGACTGACGCCGCACGCCCGCGCCAGCGATATCGTGCTCACCGTCGAGTCACTTTCCAAGTCCTACGAAGGCAAGAAACTCTTCGAAGACCTCTCGATCATTCTCAAACGCGGCGAACGTCTGGGCATCATCGGGCCCAACGGCGCCGGCAAATCCACGCTCATCCGCTGCATGCTCGGAGAGCAGCCCGCCGACGCCGGCACCGCCAGGCTCGGCGCCAGCATCGATGTGGGCTACTTCCGCCAATCGCACGAGAACCTCGACCTGTCCCTGACCGTGGTGGATTACCTGCGCAAGTTCGTGCCATCGGACACCGCCCAGGAAGCCCGCGATCTGGCCGGCGCGTTTCTCTTCAGCGGGCAGTCGCAGGAGAAGCCGATGTCCGTGCTCTCCGGCGGCGAGCGATCCCGCGCCGTGCTCGCTGGACTTATGGCCGGCGGTCACAACGTGCTGGTCCTGGACGAGCCGACAAATCACCTGGACCTGTCCAGCGCGGAACGCCTGGAAGAGATTCTCAAGCAGTTCACTGCCCCGTTGGAGAACACGTACTCTTCGAAAGAAAGCGGCAAATCCTCCGGCGGCGGCACGCTTATTCTCATCACGCACGATCGCGCGCTGCTCAACTCGCTCGTGGATCAACTGCTGGTGCTCGATGGTCACGGCGGCGCCAAGCTGATTGCCGGCAACTATTCGGAGTACATCGCGCAGGAAGCGAAGGCCTCGTCCGCCGCCGCCGCACAGGCCGCGAAGAAGAACGAAAAGGTAGTGAAGAAAGAGCCGCCGAAACCCCAGAGCAAACCCGCCCCGGCCAGGCAGGGCAACGGGCCGCACGCCCGCATGAAACAGGACAAGCTGGAAGCCCGGATCGAAGAACTGACGCGCGGGCTGAAGGAGATTGACGAAACCCTGGCCGACCCGCAGGTGTATCGGGATGGCGGCAAGGTGAAGTCGCTGCAGGATCGCCGCGACGCGGTGGCGGCGGAGCTGGTGCCGCTGGAAGAGGAGTGGATGCGCCGCGCCGATGCGGCGGAGTAGAGGCGACCCGTGCGGATGCGCTATGGGGATGCCCTAACGGTTCCGGTTCCCCGTCCCCATTTAGCCGGCGGGCTTGCCCGCCGCGAACCACCCGCCTCCACATGATCCCGGTGCCACGCCTTTCGTGCCAGCCCGCGATGGGCGGCACCGGGCCACACCGCGGATGGACGTTCACGGCGGGCTTGCCCGCCGCGAACCACCCGCCTCCACGTGACTCCGGTTCCACGCCTTTCGTGCCAGCCCGCGATGGGCGGCACCAGGGCCACGCCGCGGCTGGACGTTCACGGCGGGCAAGCCCGCCGGCTAAATGGGAAGAGAGTGCATGCGCAGAGTCGGACTCCCAGCGTCCGGCTCTGACATGACACCGGCGAATCCGCACTCAAATCTCGCGCTCATCTAACCGTTCGCTCACAACACATCTCTAACCTTCTCCCCACAAAGGGCGGTTGGTCCGATGGTCGGGCGGACCGCTCCGGTTCTAACCAAGGATCCTTTCCATGCGCTCGATCCGCCTGTTCGTCGCGTTGTTTGTCTCCGCCCTTGCCCTTGGCGGCTGTGCCGGTGGCAGCAAGTATGACAAGTTCGGCTATTCCACCGTTGAGAAGGATGGCCGCCTGTACGTGTTCCCCTCCAACAGCGCCGAGTACCAGATGTTCACCAAGACCGGCGACATGGGCAAGTCGGTCACCATGATCGGCAAAGGCCCCGATGGCATGACCATCATCGCCCCGGACAAGCGAATCATCGACAGCTACATGAGCAACTGAGCGATCGAGTTCGGCAAAGCCGACGGACCGTCCTGGCCGCAAGCGTCGGCGCGCCAACGGTTCGGGTTGCCCGTCCCCATTTAGCCGGCGGGCTTGCCCGCCGCTTGAGAGATTTGTCCTGCGCCGCGTCGAGTCATCGATGCGGCGATTTTTTTCGGGTCGAGACATCGCGAACGATTCGGGTCGCCCGTCCCCATTTAGCCGGCGGGCTTGCCCGCCGCGAACCACCAGTCTTCACGTGATCCCGGTTCCACGCCTTTCGTGCCATGACGCGATGGGCGGCACCAAGGCCACACCGCGACTGGACGTCCACGGCGAGCAAGCCCGCCGGCTAAATGAAGAGAGCGTGCATGCTCAACTGAATAGCCAAGGCAATTGCCCCGGCTGAATAGCTTTATTTATTGACACAACTGGCCTTATCCGCTAGTTTGTGTGCGTACGTATGGAGTGGCTTGGCACTTGCTCGCGGTGCGATGCCGTGATCCTTTGCCTGCCTGCTGCTAACCCCGCCTGCTGATTTGACAAGGAGAATTGGATGAAACGAAACCTGCTCATGGGCTGTCTATCGCTTCCCGCTGCCGCGCTGGCCACGATGCTCTCCGCCGGCTCCGCGATGGCGGTGCCGGTGACGGTGCCGAATCACTCGTTTGAGTTCCCTTCCGTCGCCGCGGCGCAGATTCCGGCCCTGCCGCTGGAGTTCATCCCGCTGCTCTTCCCGCCGGGTACGGACGCGAACTGGGTTTCTGATGGCCCAAAGATCACGCTTGACCAGAATTTCCCCCCCGTGGTGCCGGTCGTTCTGTTCCCCAATGTGCCCGCGAACGACCCCAACGCTCCTTCTGCCCGCATCACCAACCTTGACGGCGAGCAGGGTGCATCGATGTCGCCGCTTGGCGGCGTGACTCTGAAGCAACTGCTCAGCGACACGTTCCAGGTCGGTGCGTCGTACTCCCTGACGGCCGGGTTCTCGAACAGCGCGTTCCAGGGGCCCGTTGAAGGCAGCGCTCTGCTCATGGAGTTCTTCTTCCTCGATGCCCAGATGCAGGATGTGGTCGTCGGCTCACTCAGTGTGTTGGCCTCCGAACTGGCCGCGACGACGTTGACCGACAAGGCGCTCACGCTGCCGATCGTCACCGGCAACGATCCGTGGGCGGGGCAGAGGATCGGCATTCGATTCGTCGGCGTGCCCGGTGACAATCCCCAGACCACGGAAATCGATCCCGGCGGATTCATGAACGTCGACAATGTCCGCCTCGAAGCGGTGGGCCGCGTGGCTGAGGAAGTGATCCCCGAACCCGCGACCATGACCGGTTTGGCTCTGGCGTTCGGGGCGGCTATGCTTCGCCGTCGAAGGCTCGCCTGACTTGCCGCGAGTTCCCCTCCCTCTTAGGGAGGGGAAGGGGAGGGTCGGGCGAACAGCCTCCTTGTGCCTGTGCTTGAATTCAGGTCATAAGGAATTCGTCGGCCCGACCCTCCCCCAGCCCCTCCCTAAAAGGGAGGGGAGTCAGCCGGGCCGCTTTCCAGGGAAAGTTTTGAACATGACAGGCAGACGATCAGGACGACAATCAGCCGCGCTCGCCCCTCGTGAAGGATTCACGCTGGTCGAGGTGCTCGTCGTCGTCGCCATCATTGTTTTCGTCGTGTCCATGCTGCTGACGGGACTGGGCAAATCGCGGCGATCCGCCGAGACTGCCGTCTGCCTCGCCCGGCAGTCGCAGCTTTCGCAGGCCATCATGACCTATGCGCTCGATTCGCAGCGCCGGATTCCCTATGGCCCCAAGGCGCCGCCCGGCTCGCTCACGAACTTCTACCCGTTCACCGGCTGCGTCACCAACCTGATCTCCCTGACCTCGGGCGCGCCGGTGGGCCTGGGTTTGATGCTCAACAAGCAACTGAGCCGCACGCCTGAAGCGCTTTTTTGTCCCGGCGCGGATCAGCCGTTCGACACCGCGAAGCAACTCGCCAACTGGGGCGTGACGCAGGCGCAAAGCAGCTATTTCTACCGTCACGGCTCCGGTTTCGATTTCTTCGCGCCGCCCACCACGAAACACACCCGCATCGACAACCTCGGCCGCAATCGCAACAACGTCGAGATTCGCGCCCTGGCGATGGATTCCGATCTGGTGGTGCATCCGAACTACAACCTGTTCGGCATCTATTCCCGCACGCACCACCGCCGCGAGACGGGCAACGTGCTCTACGCCGATGGCCACAGCAAGACGGTGCGCATCGATCAGGACCAGGCTTATGTCTATCTGGCGAGCGCGCCCTACACGGCGTTGGGCCGCATCCTCGAAGTGCTGGAGTGGGCGGACACGCAGTGAGGTTCCGCGTTTGCACGAACCGCCTGCTCCAATTCTCCGCGCCTGCCGGGGGAAAAACCACAGCGAAGCTCGCCAAGGCAGCCGATTTCTTCGCGAGTTTTGCGCCTTTGCGCGAGGCTCCATCGTTCAGGTGATTCGTGCGCGGCCCCTCAGATGGCAAGAGTCGAGCGACGGAGCCGTGCAAGATTGACTCCGCAGATTCGAATCGCTTCGCTCCCAGCCGGACGACTTGGAAAGTAGGGTGCGTCGAGGCTCGGCGCGGACGCACCATGTTGCGTCACCGTTCATCGTGGTGCGTCCGCGCCAAGCCTTGACGCACCCTACAGAAGAGCGACTTGCCAACTCACGCTTCGGAGCCGTGCAAGATTAACTCCGCAGATTCGAATCGCTTCGCTCCCAGCCGGACGACTTGGAAAGTAGGGTG
>CAYRPN010000180.1:0-9165 GCA_964426135.1 uncultured Phycisphaeraceae bacterium
GATACCAACTTGGAGGCTTGTTTCATAGTGTCATGGGTAAGCGGAGTCTTCGGAGTTTACCCGTGCCAAGGTGACGCAAGGCGCACGGGTAAGTTCCGCCGAGCCTGCGCTTACCCATAGCACAATTGCAGGCAGTCGCCGGAAAAGTGGACTACACCCTGCAGAAGTGAAAATGTCAGATTCGACTTGTGTTTCTCCCATTTTCTGGTATCTTCTCACTCGCTGAACCCGACCCGTCCGCGATCCCCATGGTCGTCGGCTGGACTAACTGACTTGTTATGGAATCAGCACGCTGCTGATTTCTTTCACTATTTCTCCTGAAGGAGCCTTCTCATGCGTCGTTTTCTCCGTTCCCTGGCCGTTTCCGCAGCCTGTGTGGGACTGCTGATCCTCGCCCAGCCAGTTCAGGCCGTCGGCGTGTTCTCGTCGCGCCTGTTCACCGGCGACGCCGATTCCGGCGTCAGTTCCACGAAGACTTACACCCATGCGGTTGACCTGGCCACGGACGATGGCGGCTCCGTGATCAACGGCGTGACCTTCGTCGCCGGTGCTCTCGTCGGATCGAATTACACGCTGACCACACCCAACACCGGCACCTTTCAGAACAGCTCCGGCAACGTCACCGGCGGATCGGCCGACCTGGTCGAGGACTTCTTCTTCCTCTCGGGCAGTTCGAGCGGCGTTGAGGTTTTGACCCTCACCGGGCTTACCGTCGGCGAGCGCTACATCACCACCTTCTATAACGAAGCCTTCGGTGGTCCCCGCGTGCAGAACATCACGACCAGCGATGGCGGTTCGATTCTGGGCTTCGATCAGGACTTCAGCGGCACCAACAACGGCAACCTGCTGCAGTACGACTACGTCGCCACAGCGACATCAATTTCTTTCACCTTCGACTCCGTCACGGACAACGCCTCGTTCCACCAGTACGGCTTCAGCAATGAAGTCGTCCCGGTGCCGGAGCCGGCGACGCTGGGCATGCTGGCGCTGGGCGGGTTGGCGTTCCTGCGCCGCCGCCGCGTCGCCTGATGCGTTGGCTTGTCGAATCCGTGTATGCAAACAACGGCCGCCGCGCTGAAAGGCGCGGCGGCTTTTTTGTTTGTCAACAGGAGATTGTCTGATGCTTTCGATTGAAGGGGCCGCGCGGGAAGCACCTGAACGATTGAGTCTCGCGCCAAGGCGCGAGATCCGCATGCGCTTGAGCGGCGAATCAGATTCTGACCCTGCAACTTCTGCGCACGGCGCACAGAAGTCTGCATCGGAGAAGTCAAAATAGTGAATGCAAAAGTCAAAATGCAAAAGTCAGAGCCTACGGGGAGCGTCAGTCTCTGACTTTTGACTTTTGCATTTTCACTTCACTATTTTGAATTTTCCCGGCTCTGCCGGCTTAGGGAGGGACCGGGGGAGGGGCCGGGGGAGCGGGCAAACAGCCTGATTTGACGCACAATCACGCCGTGCGCCCTACCCTCCCCTTACCCCTCCCCGAAAGGGAGCGGAATCAGAACCGAGCGAAAACCACGTTGATTTCACCCTTGCAGCACGGTCGCTCTAACGCTTGGGAGAATTGGAGAACTCGACCACCGTGCCGGTACTCGCCTTGACGCGGCTGCCGGCTTGCTCGACCTGGCTGGTTTTCAGGATGCCGCCGGGAATCTGCCCGCTGAGCCACCATTCCGCATGGGTTTCGATCCTGCCGTCGGGCCGGTCGAACGTCGTGATGCTCTTGACCACGGAAAAGTGGACCGTCCGATCGCCGACCTTGGTCTCCCGGCTGATCGAATCCAGCCGCAGGTCCGTCACGCCGGTGACCCCACGATACACGCAAGTCAATTTGAGCCGCACGATGTCGGCATCCAAGATCAGTTTCTTGTCCGGCGGCAGATCGATCGACAGCGGCGGCACGTCCACCTCGCTGCTGCGCCACACCTCGGCCGCGACGCGCGTCTTGACGCCGTTGGTGGTGAGTTCACCCGTGAACGGCGTGCGCTCGCAGCGAAGCACGACGCCCTGCACGGTCAGGTCGTCCGCGCTGGCGGCACCCTTGTCCAGGCCCAGTTCGCTGATGCGGAACAGATCGCCGTCGGGCAGCACGAGCGTCATTCCTGTCCGGTCGAACTTGCTCCCGTCCCAATCGTAATTGCGAAGCTTCACTTTTCCTTCAACGACGCCCTCGAAGGCAATTTTCCTGCGCGACTCCTTCGGGAGCGTGGTGGATGAACTGGCGCTCTCCCCGAACACGGCAAAGGCGCCCACGGGGAACCGCGCCCAGGCAAGGTCGCGGAGCTTCAGCGTCGGTAGCTGGGCATAGCCCTGATGCTGCGGCAAGGGGCCTGTCAGCACGGGCTTCACGGGAACCGGCTCCGGCAGCTGTGAGGGAGTTGGCGTTGGAGTTGGTGTCGGAATCGGTGTTGGTGGAGCCGGCACCGGCGGGGTCGGAATGGGCGGCGTCGGCAATACAGGCGCCGGCGTCGGAGTGGGCGGCGTCGGCAATGCAGGCGCCGGCGTCGGAGTGGGCGGCGTCGGCACTGGAGGGGCCGGCGTCGGAACGGTCTGGTCACCGGCGGCGCCTTTGCGAATCAATGGATAGGAGGTTGTGCCGGTCGTCAGCTTCAGCGTCGCGCCATCGAGGACGGCGGTGAACGGATAACTGGCCTGATCGACGGTGAAGACGCCGGTGAGTTTTCCGTCCCCGCCGGCGGCTTTCATCGGGTAGGTCTTGCCGCCGCGGCGAATCTCACCGACATAGCCATCGACCGACAATCGGACGACCACCAGCATCTGCTCATTGCTGAACTCGCCGACGAAGGGATCGGGCGCATCAAGGGGATTGCCCGCGGGGGCTTTCGCCTTGTCGTCGCTGGGCGCCTTTTCCGCCGCCGGCGGCGCCTTCGCCTCGCCGTCGCCGGCCCACACCGGCGGACTCAATGTCGCCGCCCCGGCAAACGCCAGCAGTGCAATGGTTTTCAACGGCATCGGTCGAGTCATGGCGCGGTCTCCACGAGCTGGCTCGTCACTGACATGATATCGGCCAGATCCCGCCTCAAGAACTTTCCTGGACCCCAAACCCCGCTTTTCAATTCTCCACGAAAACACGATCGCAACGCGCGGGTGCCGCGTCATCGTCGATCGCGCAGCGAGCCGGCGATTTCCCCAACCGTCCAGAACATCGCCACCAGCCCGATCCCCAGCGGCAACGCGAAGAGGATGTCGATGACCCGCGCGCCGGCATCGGACCACGCCAGGCTCAGCTTCACCACGCTGCCAAGGGAGAGGAACGCCAGCACGCGCAGCGCCCAGCACGCCACGACGAGCGAGGTGGCCGCCCGCCCGCCGGTGAGGAGGGGCTGAGCTTCGCGCGATGCGAGGGCCTTGGCGGCAGTCGCCGGCGGCGCGGCGGCTCTCGCTCGCACACGCGCCACGGGAATGGGTGTCGTGGCCGCCGGCGGCGCGAGTTCTGGAGCCGGCGGCAGCGGCGACGCGGGAATCGGCGCCTCGAACGCTGCCGGCTGCTCATGGGCCGATGGCGGTTCTTCCGCCTGCTGCGGTTCATCGTGAGCGGTCGACGCGGTGGCCGCCGCCGCGACCGGTGGGCGACCGGAAAGCGGAATCGCCTGGGCCCGTCGAATCGGCAGGACCGCTTTCGCAACGGGCGGCGGCGAGGGCAAGTGATTGCTTTCGTTCCGCGCGCCGCCGGCTTGCTCATCGGCAGATGAAGCCGACATTTGCGGCGAACCCGAATCGTCGAGGTTGAAGGCCGGCGGGGACGATTCGCCTTGCTCCGCAGCAGCGGCGAGCGCGGCGAGGCCGGCGTGCTGCCGCGGCGCGGCGAGGGATTCACGCACCTCCGTTGGCGGAGGCACCTCCTCGGCCGGCGCGTGAGCCGATGTCGTCTCGAACAAGGTCGGTGGTTCGCTGACTGTGGGCGCTTCAACCCGCGGCACATCCGCACCACGAGCCGCCGATTCCTCAGCGGCAGAATCCATTCCGCCGGCGACCGGCCCTTCCGCGACAACCGGCGCCGCGGACGACTCCATCGCGACCATCGGCGGTTCCAACTGCGTGGGCGAGTCGCTCGAGACGGCGCCGGCAGATTCCACCGGCGAATCGCTCGCACGAAGTTCGAATGGTTGCTCTGCGTCGTTCGTCGCGGGCGATTCGATGGAGGGCGAGCCGCCCGCCGGTGACATCAGCGCATCATCCGATGCGGTGGCGTTCGCCACTGGTGGCGCTGCCGATGACGAAGTCTCCGCGGCCGGGGATGCTTTGCGTGCGGCGTTGGGGGCCTCATGGGTCGTGGGCGGCACATCCGAAGTGATCGAACTCTCCACCGGCGTCGGGGGCGGGGCGGCGGCAGGCTCCTCGACATCAGCCGGCGGCGTTTCCACCGGGGGCGGCGGGGGCGGCGGGGGCATCAGGGGCACCGGGGGCGGCGCCGACGCCACGACCGCGGCCTCGGCGCTGACCGGGGCGACCGGCTCCTTCGTTCCACCTTCCGTCAAAGGGCTCGCGGGACGCGCCGATTTCTGGCGCGGCGACTCGGGGCGCGGCTTCGCAGGCGACGGAATCGGTGCCGGCGCGGGGGCGGTGCCTTCTTCCACCGGCGGCGCAACCGTCGAAGGCGCGGCAATCACCGGCGCGGGCTCCTTGATCAGCGGCACGCGCTGGGAGAGACCGCAACTGGGACACTTGACCTTCTTCCCCTCGGCGCCGTCGGGCACCTTGATCCTCACGCCGCAGGATTCGCATTCAAATCGGATGGGCATGGCGGCCTTCCTTAGCCAGCGCGGAATGCGCTGGGCGCAAGGTAATTCGAGAGGGGAGGCAAGGCAATTTCGGATTTGGGATTTCGGATTTCGGATTTGGGATGGATCGGACAGCCTGTCCCTCGCATTGGGTACAGGTCTCTGTCTGCGATCCACCGCGATGATTGTCCTGCGGATCCCAAATCCGAAATCCCAAATCCGAAATCCGAAATCCGAAATCTCCCCTTCACTCATCCTTCGCGCCGCCCAGCGTCACGTTGATCTTGTACTTGTTCTGTAGATGAGCATGCGCCCGGCTGGCGTGGCCGCTCTTGGGATAGTCGCGGCAGACCTGTTGATAAGTGCGGATGGCGTTTTCCTGTTTGCCCATTTCCTCGTACGTCTCGGCCATCGCGTAGCGGGCGCTGGCGGCGCTGTCGGCGTAGGCGGTGATGATCTGCCCGTAAAACTCCAGCGCCGGCTGCTGCTCCTTCAGCCGGCGGTGACACGACGCCATCGCGAAGAGGCACTGCGGATACTTGTCGCTGAGGCGGTAGCTGCCGATCGCCTCGCGCACCTTGCCCGACGCGTCAAGGCACTCGGCGATCTGCCAGCGCCAGTCGCCGGCATGGTCGCGGTCTTCCTTTTCCAAACCTTCATAAATCGCGATGGCCTGGTCGAACTTGCGCTCCTCGCGCCACATGGAGGCAATCTTCGACTGGCCCGCGATGCGGTTCTGGAAGCGCTCGTAGGTGGCGCGAGCCAGGTCGCGTTTGCTCTGGCCGCGGTACCACTGGGCGAGATTCTCGAGCAGGCCGTCATCGACGCCGAAGAGCTTCTCCATCGTCTGGTAGGTCTTGAGCACATCCGCGGGCCGGCGGGCGCGGTCGTGCGTGGCGGCGATCCAGTAGTAGTAGGTCTTGCCGCGGGTCTTGGCGCTCTCGTCCTTCAGATCGGCGGGAATCTGCTTTTCGATCAGGGCGATCACCGTGTCCGCAAGCTTCACTCCTGTGGCTTTCTTCGCATCGTCGCCGGTCATCGTGCTGATGGGGCCAGCGGTGATTTCGTAGATGCGGTGCGTCAGGCGTGCGTCCTTGTAGCTGGTTTCCAGGGCCTTGACCGCGTCGTCATATTCGCCGCGGTAAAAGTGCAGGCGGGCGAGTTCCTCGGCGGACTCGACGCAGTGGTCGCCGTTCTCCGGCGTGCGCTTGGTGTCGAAGGCGAGATTCTTCAGCAGTTCCACCTCGCGCTTGTCGTCGTTCTCCTTCCGAGCCAGCCCGATCAGATCGCGCTTGCTGCGCACCGCCACGACGTGCTCGGGATACTTCTCGATGGTGAGGTTGTACGCCTTCTTCGCGTTGACCGCCTGGCCCATGTCGCGGTAGGTCTGGGCGATGAGGTAGGCGCTCTTGGTCGCTTCAGGTGAATCGGGCCAGTAGTCGATGACCGACTGGAAGCCGTCCTTGATGGCCGTGTTGAGCTTGCGGAGTTCGACCTGGCAGATGCTCCATCGCATCTGGGCATAAGACGCGCCTTCGCTGGACTCGTAGAGCTTGAGGAATTTCTCATATTCGGTGATGGCGATTTTCCACTCGCCCTTGCCGAAGTATTTGTCGGCTGCGTTGAGCTGATGGCGTTCGACCTCGCGCAGCTTGGCCCAGCGATCGAGAGACATCTCGTCGAATTTCTCGGGTTTAGCGGCGAGTGCGGCGGCGGCAAAGGAAAGGAGGAATGCGAAAGAGATTGCAAATTGAAAATTGAAAATTGAGAATTGAAAATTGACGGAGCCACCTCCATGGTCCTGCCGTTGCTCGGTTGGACAATTTGCCATTTGCAATTTGCAATTTTCAATTTTCAATCTTTCTTTTCGCGTGATTCCAGCCATTTGTTGTACTCCGCGTGGGCGTAGAACATGACGTTGACGCCCAGGTGAAAGCAGGCCTCGTAGATTTCCTTGCGCACGCCGGCGTGGCCGTCGCTCCAGGCGTCGCCGATGTCGCCGGGGTGGTAGTACGCCAGCCAGCGCCCGTCCTTGTACCAGCCGTACGCCTCCTTGCCGCCGTGCGGCGCGACGTAGGGCAGGAACGGCAGCGTGAACGGGATGCGGTGAATGATGTCGTCGAGCGGCACCTTCACCGGATACACGCCCGTGCCCTCCAGCACTTTATCCATCATGCTGAAGAACTGAGCGTGGAATTGCGCGCTGCCGCCGTTGTCGGCGAAGATCATCCCGTGCTTGTCGAGCAGGTACTCGCGCAGGATTTCCGTTTCGCGCTTGCTGAGTTGGATCGACTGCTGGCCGGTCATGTAAACGAAAGGCGGGGACTTGCCGACGGGAAAGCGATTGAGTTCCTCGATGGTGCGCGACTCGGTTTTCTCCGATACCTGGTGCCCGGTTTCGATGCCGTAGCGAAGAAGCAGGTTCAGATCAGCGCCGACGCCGAAGTCCTGATCCCAGTCGCCGCCTTTGTATTCGAGGCGGATGAATCGCACCTTGCCGCGGTTGGTGCCGCCGGAGAAGCCCGCGCCGGTTCCCTTGCCTTGCCCGATGACGTAGGCGTGCTTGGTGAGTTCCTGTAGGTTGAGCTTCACTTCCTCGATCGGCGGCGGATTGAAGACCACGGCGCTGAACGGATTGATCACGAACTTCTTGCGGATCACCTTCTGAATCTTGACCACCTGCACCTTCGGCGCAACCTCGCCGCCGCCGGCGGGCATCTCGTACAGTTCCTGGCATCCGCCCAATTGATTGAACAGCCAGACAAGCAGGAAGAACACGAGCGTGTAAGTGAGGATCGTGCTGATGGACTGGTTGAGTTTCGGGCTGCGCCGGCCGTAGTACCAGGCTTCGAGATCGATGGGATTCCAGTTGCGCTTGCCGGGCAGCGTCAGCGCGCCGGAAGGTTCTCCCTGGAACTGCAGGTGCGATTCAAGGTAGCGGTCGGCCTCCTGCTGCGGCGTGACGCTGGCGGGCGCGGGCAGGTTGGCCTCGCGCTGGCGCCTGTAGAACTGCGAGCCGCGCTCCACGCCATAGACCACCCACGCCAGGCCCGCGAGGAACGCCGCGACAGTGCCCACATTCGCGCAGGCAACGGCGAGGCTGCGACTGCCGACGAAATCGAACGCGAACACAAGCCAGTGCCAGACGGGAAAGAGCGCAAGCGTGGCGACGACCGCCAAGTGTTGCCGATCGTCCCGCAAGGTGCGCCGGCACCACGCCCCGGCGATCACCAGGGCCCCGGTGAACGCCAGCCAGCGCAGCACGTGCGATGCAAGCTGCACCCACGTTTCGCTGGGCAGCGCCATCTCGCTGAGGCGAGCGATGAACATCGTGTCCACGCACAGCCAGTCGACGAGAAAAATCAGCCAGACAATTGCGCCGATGGCGGTGGCGCGGTGCCAGCGATGCGACAGCCAGTGGCGGACGGCAGTGCGCCAGGCGGGAGGCACGAGTTTGGCGAGCAGAGGCACCGGCATGTTGGTCACGATTGCACGATCACTGTCTCAGTCGAGGAACTGGCACAACTCCAAGTGGCCCCGCAATACCCCGGGTGGCCGGGGCTTAAGTCCGCGTAAGCCACGGAACGGAAGATCCCTCGTCTACTGTTCCGGGGCTTGCGCCGAGCCTTGAGCCCCGACTACCCAAGCGAAATCCCAGGCTCTTCGCACGAGCTTTTCCGTTAGGAACGGGCCCGAAATAACTTCGCGAATTGGCGGTTCCCCATTTAGCCGGCGGGCTTGCCCGCCGAGGGCGTCTCGGCGGGCAAGCCCGCCGGCTAAATCGGGATCTCATTTCGGTCCCGTTCCTTACCTACTTGATGTCCTTAAATAGATCGTCACCCGTGTTGTCGAGCGGATTCTTCTTCGGGTCGGCGGTCTTGGTTTCGTTGATGCCCAGTTTCTTAGCGACGTTGTCCTTGTCGCTTGTCGCCGGCTTCGCGCCGGCGTCCTTGGCGGCGGTCGTCGTGTCCGTCTTCGCCTTGTCGTCGGCAGTGGGGGTGCTTGCGGCCGGCGCGGGCGTGGCGACCGCAGGCTTGGCGGCGGCTTTGTCGGCCGGCTTGTCGCCGAACATCGCCGGCACCAGCGTCATCACCAGCAGCAGCACGATGGAGCCGGCGAAGGCGAGGGTTGTCGCCTGCACCAGGCCGCTCTGAGCAATCACGCCGAGGACTTCTCGAGGGCTCTTGTCGCGCATCTGGGCGAGGAACTGCCGCATCTCGGCGGCCGTGGCGCCGCTGTGATGTTTCAGGCGGCTGACCTGACCTGCGATGCCGGGGGAGCTGATTGGAGGTTGGTGGGGCATGGGTGGCTCGATGAGGCAGTTGGAGGAGGTCGGTGTCGTTGGTCGTTGTGGTTGGTCTTGTCGGCGGCTAAGGAGCCGTGCAGGATCAACATCGCATGTGGGACGACTTTCCAAGTCGTC
>CAYRPN010000181.1:0-9087 GCA_964426135.1 uncultured Phycisphaeraceae bacterium
ACCCTGAAATTTCAGCAATTCGACAACGTGTCGTTGTTGGCCGCGTGAGGTATAAGATCGTCGCATGGACTTCGCGGGCTACCAGACCGAAGGCTTCTACGACGAACTCATCGATGAGGACGGCAAGCCCCGCGCGTTCGCCGCGCCGCTGATCTCCCGCATCAACAAGCTACCCGCCGGCGACCTGCTTCGCCGCCAGGCCGCCGCGGAAGCGATGATGATGCAGATGGGCGCGACGTTCACGGTCTACGGCAACAAGGAGGGCACCGAGAAGATTCTGCCCTTCGACCTGATTCCGCGCATCGTCGATGCCGCGGACTGGAGCCACATCGAGCGCGGACTGCGCCAGCGCATCCGCGCGTTGAACCTCTTCATCGACGACGTTTACCACGACCAGAAGATCCTCCGCGACGGTTTCGTGCCGGCCCATCTCGTGCACACGGCGTCCACGTTTCGCCGGCAGTGCGTCGGGTTCAATCCGCCGCAGGGCGTCTGGATTCACGTCACCGGCACCGACCTGGTGCGCGACGGCGACGGCGAGTTCTACGTGCTGGAGGACAACCTGCGCACGCCGTCGGGCGTCTCGTACCTGCTGCAGAACCGCGAGGTGCTCAAGCGCACGTTCCCGCGCGTGTTCAAGACGATGCGCGTCCGGCCTGTCGTGGACTATCCGAACCGCCTGCTGGACACGCTGCGCGGGGTGGCGCCGAAGGATGTGACGTCGCCGAACGTGGTGGTGCTGACGCCGGGGGTTTTCAACAGCGCCTATTTCGAGCATTCATTCCTCGCACAGCAGATGGGCGTGGAACTGGTGGAGGGCCGGGATCTGGTCGTGCATGAAGGCTTCGTGAAGATGCGCACGACGCAGGGCCTCGAGCGCGTCGACGTGATCTATCGCCGCATCGACGACGATTACATCGATCCGATGGAGTTCCGCGCTGACTCGATGCTGGGCGTGCCGGGCCTGATGGAGGTTTACCGCGCCGGTCGCGTGAGCCTGGCGAATGCGCCGGGCACGGGCGTGGCGGACGACAAGGCGATCTATGCGTATGTGCCGGCGATCATTCGCTACTACCTGAAGGAAGATCCGATCCTCAGCAACGTGCCGACCTATGTCTGCGACAAGCCGGTGGAGTGCGAGCACGTGCTTGCGAACCTCGACAAGTTCGTCGTGAAAGCGGTGAACTTGTCGGGCGGCTACGGCATGCTGATCGGGCCGCACGCCTCGGCGGCGCAGCGCGAGGAGTTCGCCGCCCGCATCAAGGCGAGCCCGCGCGACTACATCGCCCAGCCGATGCTCAGCCTGTCGCGCGTGCCGTGCATCTATGGCGACCATTTCGAGGGACGCCACGTCGACCTGCGCCCGTACGTGCTCTACGGCAAGGAAATCTACGTCGTCCCCGGCGGCCTGACCCGCGTCGCCTTGACCAAGGGTTCACTCGTCGTGAACAGCTCCCAGGGCGGCGGCAGCAAGGACACGTGGGTGCTGGGGGAATAGCCACCTGACTCGCAAGCCGATGAACAACTGTTGAACTGGTTGATTGCCTTGCTGCTTTCTGTCCTCTGTCTTGTGTCCTCTGTCCTCTATCCTCTGCCCCCTGACTCCCATGCTCAGCCGCGTCGCCGAATCGATTTACTGGATGAGCCGCTACGTGGAGCGTGCCGAGAACGTCGCGCGCTTCATCGAAGTGAACATGGTTTTCACGCTCGACCTGCCCGGCACCGTCGGCTCGCCCGCCGCCGCCGTCTCCGAGGCCCAGCAGTGGGAGCCGCTGTTGGCCACCAGCGCCGATGAGCAGGCATTCCGCGAGCGCTACCCGGCTGCCACGCAGGAGAATGTTGTTTACTTTCTGACGTTCGATCAGCAGAACCCCAACTCCATTCTCTCCTGCCTTCACCGCGCCAGGGAGAACGCCCGCAGCGTGCGCGAGATCATTTCTTCGGCGATGTGGGAACACCTGAACACCGCCTACCGCGCCACCCGCGATGCCGCCCCCGAAGCCCCGGGCATCGCGACCGCCGACAAACCAGCCGCCGATCCGGGCCACACCTTCTTCGACCGAATCAAGCTCGTGAGCCTGCTCTTCTGCGGCCTCTGCGACAACACGTTCTCCCGCGGCGAAGGCTGGCACTTCGCGTACCTCGGCCGCATGGTGGAACGCGCCGACAAGACTGCCCGCATTCTCGACGTGAAGTCCTTCATGCTGCTGCCCCACAAGGATTACACCGGCACGCCCTACGACACGCTGCTGTGGACCGCGCTGCTCCGCTCGGCCAGCGCGTTTGAAATGTATCGCAAACGGCATGGACCGATCGATGCGAATCGCGTGGCGGAGTTCCTCATCCTCGACCGCCAGTTCCCGCGTTCCATCCGCTTCTGCATCCAGCAGGCGGAGCAGTCGCTGCTGGCCATCGCCGGTTCCGCCGCGCTGAAGTCCGCGGCCGGCGAACGAATCGGGAAACTGCGAGGCGAACTCGACATGGCGCACATCTCCGAAATCATGCGCCGCGGACTGCACGAGTACCTCGACCGCTTCCAACTCGACCTGAACTCGGTCGACGATGCGCTATTTGAAACCTTCTTCGCCCGCCGCATCGTCGCCGCCGCGCCGTTCGTGCCGATGGAGCAGCAGTGATGGCGAGTTGCGTTTCATCGTGAAATAGGAAAGGGCGAGCGGATCGACGTGCGGCGCGAATCTGGTCTTGGCTCTGATTCACGGATATGATGCTTCAATCGATTCTTGCGGACTTGCGGAGACTCCTGCCATGACCATGCCGGTGCTGCTTGAAAAGACGAACGGGCACTTTCGCGCGAGCCTTGCCGGTTCCGAACGGTTGTCCGCCGAGGGCGAATCGGCCGACGCGGCCATCCAAGCGCTGCGATGCAAGCTGGATGAGAAGCGGGTTGCCGGCGAGTTGGTCGACATCCATTTTCCGCTGACGGGCGTTTCCGGGCTTGCGGGGATTTTCGCCGACGATCCGACCCTTCCTGAAATCGTTGCCGACATCTATCGCCAGCGCGACGCGGAACGCCCGGCATGATCGCCTTCGATACGGACATTCTCAGCGACATCCTTCGAGGCGATCCGGTGCTTGCCCGGCGAGCAGCGACTTGCCCCATCGATGAACAGTTCGTACCCATCGTTGTGGTCGAAGAAATGCTTCGCGGACGATTCAACGCCATTCGCCTGTGTGAGGCTGGCCAATCGCGTCTGACGATCGATCGAGCCTACCAACTCTTCGAAGCAACGCTTGTCGCATTCAGAAAGTTTCGCACCCTTTCTTACACAGGTCCGGCGCACGACCAGTTTCAAGCTTGGCGAGCAAAGAAGATTCGCATCGGAACCCAGGATCTGCGAATCGCCGCCATCTGCGTGACTCATTCCAAGACGCTCGTCACCCGCAACAAACGCGACTTCGACCAGGTGCCCGGCCTCCGTTTTGAAGTCTGGTGAGTCGTATCCTCGTTCGCTCACACCACCCGCTCCGGAATCACGAAAGGCGCTCGATACTCGCGCGTCAGCAGTTTGCTCGCCGCGGGGTCGCCGATGATCTGTTCGCTCGCCGGGTCGAAAGTCAGCGTCTTGCCGAGCATGTAGTTCGTCTCTTCCAGTTTCACGTTGTTCTGTTTCAGGTGATCCTGCATCCGCTCGAATGTCTCCACCGCCACCTTGTTGTCGCCCAGGCTCTTGCTCTGCTTACTGAACGGCACCTCTTCGCCCATGCGGTAACTGATGTTCGCCAGATGAACCAAGGCACTGCTCAGGTGGCCTTCCAGCACATCGGCGTGCTGCTCGTCGCGGTTGCGCGTGCGCATCACGTGAATGAAATTGGCGAACTGTCCGCCCGGCCCGCGCTTGCCCTCCGCCGCCGGCAGCGGCTCCGGTTTGTCGCTGCCTGTGGGCGTGAAATTCTTGTCGCCCGACACCGTGCCCTTCTCGAAGACGGTCACGTTGCCCACGCCCTGCCCCAGGTACCCGTTCGTGCGCAGCCCGCGAACCTCGAACACCAGCAACGGCTTGTCCGGCCCGTAATCGAAGAACGCAATCTGCGTGTTGGGCGTCTGGCCCTGATCCTTGTAGCCGAAGCGCCCGCCGATCGAGAACACTTTCACCGGCAGTTCCACGCCTGCGACCCAGCGCGCCTTGTCCATCTCGTGAACGCCCTGGTTGCCGATGTCGCCGTTGCCGAAATCCCAGAACCAGTGCCAGTTGTAGTGGACGAGATTCTTGTGATAAGGCTGCTGCGGCGCGGGCCCCAGCCAGAGGTTGAAATCCACGCCCGCCGGCGGCTCTTCATTCGGCTTCACGCCGATCGATCCCCGGCCCTTGTAGCAAAGCCCGCGCGACACCAGCACCTTGCCCAGCGTGCCTTCCTTCCTGATCTGCGCCAGTTTCGCCCAACTGCCGCTCGACCGGCTCTGCGTGCCGTGCTGCACCACGCGGTTGTTCTTCCTTGCCAGCTCAACCAGGATCCGCCCTTCGCGCACATTGTGGCTCAGCGGCTTCTCCACATACACGTCCTTGCCCGCCTGCACCGCGAAGATCGACATCGGCGCGTGCCAGTGATTCGTCGTGGCGATCGAGATCGCATCCAGGCCCGGATCATCGAGTGCCTTGCGAAAATCCTGCACCGCCTGCACCTTGTACTTGCCCTTGTCCTCGATCGTCTTGGTCCGGCTGGCGAAGAGGCGCGAGTCCGGATCGATGATCGTGGTGATCTGCACATCCTTCATCCCCAGGTACTCGCCGATGTGCGAACCGCCCCGGCCGTTGATGCCGGCCACCGCGATGTTGATGCGGTCGTTGGCGCCGATGACCCGCGCGTGGCCCCTGGTGCCCGACAGCGCGACGGTCGCCCCGGCGATGGCGAGCGAACTGCCGCGGAGAAAATCGCGACGCGTGAGACGGGATGTGGATCGTGGGTTGGACATGGCGAGGCTCCTTGTCGGCGGAATTGAGCAGGCGCGGGGGACAGTTACAGGAATCGAAAGTGGCCGGTCACCGCACCCCCACCCCCTCCATTTCGAGCGCAACTCCTTGCGCGACAATCTTCTGCGCCCATGACTGCCACAAAGGTAGGACACTTTCCGGCCACTTTGGATGGCCGGTCGGATGCATGAGGCATGCGATCCAACGCAGCGCAATGAATAGAGCCGCACCGGGATGGACCTGGAACGTCATGCCGATATTGTACCTAATAATAACCTTTTTCGCAAGAAACGGAGGACCATCGTCAGGGCTTTTCAATTCTCGCTGGTCAGGGGTTGCTCCGATCAACCACAAATGACACAAAGGCACGAAGGACACGAAACAAAGATGAGATGACTCGATTTTCGAGTCATGTCTTTGTGTACTTCGTGCCTTTGTGTCCTTTGTGGTTCAAATGGAAACCCGCTGATTCCCGAGAACTGAAAAGCCCTGGGACCATCGCGGATCGTCGACCGGCCTTGAGGCGACGGCGCGGACCCTCGCGCTCACGACGGCGTCAGGCCTTCATTTTCTCCAACACATCCTCGATCACTCGGTAGACCTCCGTCCACGATGGATCGGCTCGGTGCTTCCTGGCGCGGCTCGCGGCTTCGTCCATGCGCGGCAAGAGTTTCGCGTAATCGACCTGGGCTTTGCTCTCGAAAGGCTGACCGAACTCCTTCTGCCAGAGCGGCTTGATGGCGTCCGTCACGGCTTTGCAGTCGTCGAAGGATCGGCCCGTGTCCTCCAGATGCAGCAGCGTCCACACCTCGAAGCAAGGCTTCGAGAGCGCCACGCCGATCCCGTTCTTCTCGCCTTGATTCTTTGCCGCGACCGCGCGCCGCTGGCGATCCGGCTCGCATTCCATGTCGATCAATGCCCAGACGGATTGCTGGTCATCCGTCGCGGATGAATCGCGTTGAAGTTCCTCCAACACTTCTCTCGCACGCTCGACGACCGCATCGGCATCCGCCCCCGCGCGAGGGGCGCGATAAACGTGAACCGTGACCTTCGTACTTACCTTGCTCGCCCACTTCTTGAAGTACTCCGCCGCAGTCTTCGTGTCGTCGCAGACGATCGCCACCACCGGAAGCAAGGGTCGCGTCTTCGGTCTGCGATCGCGGTATCGATTGCCCATCACACAACTCTCCATTGATCACAATCGCTGTGCCGTCCTGCGGTCATCGCGAAAATGTGCCCAGCATCGGCAGCGCCCCATACCGACCCTGCAGATATCGCCGGCGCAGGTTCAGATTGTTCCGTTCCTTGAATTCGGCAAGCGAATAAAGGCTGGCGGCGCCGTCGGCATCTTTCTTGGTGAAATAAATCTGGTCGCGCCGAAGCACGTTCCGCTTCGCCTCGTCATCCATCAGCGCGGTCTCGTGCGTGGTGAACACGAGTTGGCCCCGCACCTGGTCCATCGGAAGTTCGCAGTTGAAGTGGTGGAGCATCTCTCGCAGGAGTGTGGGATGGACGGAAGCATCGATTTCGTCGATGTACTCCGCGTGATTCTCTTGAGAGTGAGACAGATCGAAAAGCAGTGGCGATAGTTCCACAAGCCGCCTCGTGCCCGTTGACTCGCGATGAAACGGCAATCGTACGTTTCCTTCCGATGCACGATGCAAGAGTGTGAGTTCATGCCAGGTTCCCAAGGCGCTTCCACCATGGGGACCGTCGGTCCAGACCTCATCGATCTCATAGTCTTCCACACCGATATCCGCAGATTGAAGCATCGACTGGAGCCACCGCCTGAATTCGCTGCTGTTGATCGCGCGCAAGGCCACGTGTTCTGTAGATACTCCGTGCGGGGACATTTGATCCGCCCATGTACGCACTGATTCACGCGCGGACAACAAGCGTCTGAATCCGACCGCAACGCTGCGAGCCAGGTCGGGTGACAGACTATCCGCGAGCGACAAGAGCAACGCGTTTGGTCGGAAGCTACTGGCCAGGAGTCTGAATTGCTCGTGTGTGGTCCAGCGGCCCGCGACTTGCTGGCCTGATCGTTCGAACTCAATTTCCTCGACCGGGCTAAATCGAGATAAGCGTTCACTGTGAAATCGAACGCGGTCAAACTCGACGACATACTCGTAGACGTTTCGGTCAATCAACGCCTTGACACCCAATCGGACCGGCTCTCGACTGCCACCGCCAAGAGCGAACGGCTCGTAATTACGAAGTGGTGCATCTGAGGGAAGGTGCGACGACCCGTGAATCAATGCCTGCAAGACCTGCGCCGCCCGAATCACCGTCGACTTCCCCGACGCATTCGGCCCATAGATTGCGACACTGCGGAGCAATTCAAGCGGCTCATCATCCCCATCCACTTTGACGCGCACGATACCGCGGTCACTTTCGCGGTCGATGTCGGTCGCAAGCATCGACAGCCGAAACTCGTCGCGGAAACAGCCGAAGTTCTTGCCGAAGAGTTCGATGAGCATGACCGCTCCAGCAAAGTCGCGCAATAAACCTGCGCAAGAGTTGATCCCACCATCACTATCGTCGAATTATATGCCCTAACTCTACGCATTTCGCCGCACTCACGCAAGAAACCTGCGCGGCTGTGGCAAAGGCCCATCATGCTGTCTGTGGCATCCGGTCTCGGAATAATCGAGCTCATGGGTTGCCAGATTTCCTCTCTTGCTTGTTAGGATGATCGAACCCTCAAGGAGTCCATGATGTCCACCCGCCTCTCCCGTCGTCACTTCCTCCAATCCTCCGCCGCGATCGCCGGCGTTGGTTATTTCTCCGGCCGCGCCGCGGCGCAGTCAAAGGACAAACTCAACATCGCCGTCATCGGCGTCGCCGGCCGCGGCGGGGACAACATGAACGCCTGTGCCGCGACGGAGAACATCGTCGCCCTTTGCGATGTCGATGAGAACAACCTGAACAAAGCCGCCGCCCGATTCCCCAACGCGAAAAAGTTCTTCGACTTCCGCGAGCTGCTGGCCGACCCCAAGGGCATCGATGCCGTGGTGATCAGCTCCACCGATCACACCCACGCCCCCGCGTCCGTCCGCGCCATGCGCAAGGGCCTGCACGTCTACAGCGAAAAGCCCCTGGGCCACACCGTCGGCGAAGCGCGGCTCGTGCGCGAGACCTACCTCGCCCGCAAGGACAAGATCGCCACGCAGATGGGCACGCAGATTCACGCCGAGCCGAACTATCGCCGCGTCGTCGAACTGGTGCAGGCGGGCGTCATCGGCAACGTCACCGAAGCTCACGTGTGGTGCAACCGCTTCAGCAACCAGGGCGCCCCGCCCACCGGCAGCAAGCCCGTGCCCGCGCACCTGAAATGGGATCTATGGCTCGGCCCCGCTCCGTTCCGCGATTACCAGGACGGCTACCTCCCAGGCAATCTCACCTGGAACCGGTTCTGGGACATCGGCAACGGCATCCTCGGAGACATGGGCAGCCACCTGATCGATCTGCCGTACTGGGCTCTCGCCTTGACGCAGCCGACCTCCTGCGAAGCCGACGCGCCGACCGCCCATCCGGTGATTTATCCCACCAAGCTCACCTGCACCTGGCAGCACCCCAAGCGCGGCGACGGCCCGCACGAACAGGCCTGCAAGGTCGTCTGGTACGACGGCCACGCCAAGCCCAGTTCGCTCTTGGGCGTGGATGTGAAGGGCTACGGCATCGGCGTGTTGTTCGTCGGGGAAAAGGGCAAGATCCTCGCCGACTACGGCCGCAAGACCGTCCTCCTCGCCGACACCAACGCCAAGGCGCCGGAGGTGAAGCAGACCATCGCCGCCAGCAAGGGCCACCACCAGGAATGGCTGCTCGCCTGCAAGGGCAAGCCCACGGACACGCTGTGCAACTTCGATTATTCCGGCCGGCTCATCGAGCACAACCTGCTGGGCGTCGTCGCTCATCGCACGGGCAAGAAGATTGAGTACGACGCCAAGACGGGTAAAGTGACCAACGCGCCCGAAGCCGACAAGTTCATCAACAAGGAATATCGCAAAGGCTGGGAGTTCGCGGTGGAACAGAGTTGAGCGTTGCAAGGGAAGTCAGGAATGGGGCCGAAATAACTTCGCGAATTGGCACAGCCCGTACTCCCCTCCCTCTTAGAACGTGTATGAAAAGCCATAATTGCTCCGATAACAAGGAG
>CAYRPN010000182.1:0-9035 GCA_964426135.1 uncultured Phycisphaeraceae bacterium
GGCTTGCCCGCCGAGACGCCCTCGGCGGGCAAGCCCGCCGGCTAAATGGAGGACCGCCAAATTGCCAAGTTATTTCGGCCCCGTTCCTTAACGGTGGTGCGTCCGCGCCGAGCCTTGACGCACCCTACGTCGGAGCCGACGCCAATCGACGAAAGAGTTCCTGCACGGCTCCTTAGGTCAACTGCGACGCGCACTGAGGATGCAACCATGAGCACTGATCACGATGCGTTGGAGAATCTGCTGCGTGACGCGCTGAAACAGGTCGGCGATGGCGCTCCGCGCGGGCCGCAGCCTCAGGCGATCCTGCAGCGGATCGCCGCTCGCCGTCGTCGGCAACGCTGGATCAGCGGTGCGATCGCGGCGGCGGCGGCGGTGCTGGTGGCGGCGTTGACGTGGTTGAACCTGACCGGCCAGCGCGAACCGCTGCGGAGCGACTCAGCGGCGCCGGCTGTCGTTTCGCGGATCCCCGAATCCGTGGAACCAGAGCCGACGCCGACTTCCTCGCACCGCGCTCAGGCGACTCTGGCGGCCGTGCTGGAGACGGCGTCATCCGCCAACGCCGCCGACATGGACTGGAGTACTTCGCTGAATCTGCATTTCGCGGCGACTGAATCCGAGTGGACGTTTTACAACCTCGGTCTGGCGATGTCCGACGGCGGGTAAGAAGTGTCTGGGCGGGCGAGGGGGCCGTCGATCCTGTGGAGCCGTGCAGACAGAATCCACACGGCAGGACCGGCGGCCGATCCGCGGAGTCGACCTCGCAACTTTCTGTGCATGCCGACGGAGCCGTTGGCAAGTCTTGATCGTTAGGGTGAAATCTGGTACACTAGGCAGTTGCAAGTCTTGGCTCCCCATGCGGGCGTTCGATGTTGCCGCGCCTTGGCGGCGGATGGCAACGGCAGGGGGGTTGCCGCCGCGACGCAGTGGCCGAAAAGTGTCCTACCTTTTCGGCAGGCAAAGTTTAAATCGCGCTGGCGCTGTTGGTTAGGCTCAATTCGGGAGGGGGTGGGGCATGTGGCCGGCCACTTTCAGCGACACTTCTCGGCTTGCCACGCTCGTTCGTCCGACGGGCCTCCGCCGCACTGAGTATCGGTGATTCCCCTAGCGGTCGTTGCTGGTGTCCCCTAGGGGCGAGCCGGACCTTTCCCCGGTTTCGCAGTTCTGCCAACAGGTGTTTAATCCCTGCAACCATCTGGCTGCCGCCAGCGACACGCAAAGGAACTTCGCATGATGCACCGCGAAGAACGAACTAGAGTCATTCAGGAACACCTCGACGCCATTCGCAAACTGCAGGACGACGATGTCGCCGACGTGGTCGGCGGAGAGTCGCCGGTCGCGGTCTGGCCGCCGAAGGAATACTACTGGCTGTTCCACGTGCTCATCGGCATGATGCTCGGCTTCCTGGGCGCCACCGCCAGCCTGATGTTCAACATCGTCGGCTCGCTGCTGGTCAACCAGCACCCGCTGAAGATCATTCAGGTTTACCTCACCTTCCCCATGGGCGAAGCCGCGCTCGATCCGAACACCAGCGGCGGCAAGGTGCTGTTCGTCGGATGCGTGCTCTACCTGATCACCGGCGGCATCTACGGCGTCGCGTTCCACCTGCTCATGACCCGCAAGTTCACGGGCCTGCCCTTCGGCAAGCGATTCGTCGTCGCGTCCATCATCGGGCTGGTGCTGTGGATCGTGAACTTTTACTTCGTGCTCAGTTGGCTCCAGCCGGCGCTCCTGGGCAAGGCGTGGATCCTCACCGAGATCCCGTTCTACGTCGCGGCCCTGACCCACCTGGTGTTCGCGTGGACGATGCTCGCCGTCGAAGGCTGGGGCCGATTTGAAAGCGGCGGGGCGAAGGCAGGTTAGCGGTTGGGCCGAGTCCGCGAGGCCCACCTGCGAGCGTCGCCCAACGGGTGGGCCTCGCGGACTCGGCACGACTGCTAAACGGCATCGATCCATTCCGCGGAATTCTTCTCGCACGGCTTCTAGGCACAGGGACGCGCCGCGGCTCGGCAGGAGCCTCGCCCTCCCGGTTGAAAGGACGGTCTTCGAAATGAATCGGACTCCGCAACAAGTCGAACGTCGTCCGCGCCGGCCAGATCCCCGCGGCGGCAGTTCCAGCGACCGGCGCGAAGCCGGCGTGGTGCGCGTGATGCTCATCGTCGTGTGCGTCATTGTGCTGGTGCTTCTCGTTGTGGCCCGACCGGCCGGCGAGAAGAAGGGCGATGCCAAGCTGACGAAGGTGAAGATCACCTCGTCCGTTCCGGCAGGCAAGGCCGATCAGTACAACCAGCGCGAGCAACTGCTCGACCGCGGTCAACAGGTTTACAACAAGTACTGCGTCGGCTGCCACGGCGCCAACGGCGACGGCAACGGCGTGGCGACGCAGCGGCTGATCGTCAAGCCCCGCGATTTCACCAAGGGCGTCTACAAGTTCCGTTCGACGAAGCAGCTTCAGCTTCCGCTGGAGGCGGACCTGCACCGCACGATCACCCGCGGCCTGCCGGGCGTGAGCATGCCTGGATTCCCGCTGATGCCCGAGGCCGATCGAACCGCCGTGATCCAGTACATCAAGGCGTTTTACAGCGGCTGGGACGAAAATGCTCCGGCGCGGCAGACGGTGCATGTGCCTCGCGCGCCGCAGGACCTGAACAGCCCGGAGCGCGTCGGGCGCGGCCGGGTGGTGTACCTCGCCATGCAGTGCGGCAAATGTCATGGCTCCGACGGCGCGGGCAGCAAGGCATCGATCGCGGTCGTGGATGACCCGACGCTTGGGCCGATCAAGCCTCGCAATTTCACGCGCTCGCGATTCCTGGGCGGCGACGATCCGGAAGACATCTACCGGACGTTCCACACGGGCCTGGCCGGGGCGATGCCGAATTTCGACGAAGGCGTGATTCTCTACGTCAACGCTCAGACCGCGCTGGGGCAGAAGGACTACTTCGAGCAAGGCGAGGAGGCGAAGCTCAAGCCGTTCCTCGATCAGGTGCCCGCCGATCCGGCTGCGATCGTCGCGCTCGATGATGCGAAGAAGCGCGAGCTGGTCGAGCGCAACAGTTGGGACCTGGTGTCGTACATCCTTTCGCTGCGTCAAGGCGGCGGCAAGCCGACGGGCGCGCCGATGGCGCCCAAACCCAAGCCCGCCACGAGCGAGGATGAGTTTGGCGAATGATCCCGTTGTTAGCCGCTGACTTCTGTCTCCTGATTTCTGTTCTCTGACCTCCGATCTCCCATGGCATCATCCACCGCCAACGTGACCTCCGCTCCGACAACGCCCGCGCTGGTCGGCCCCGTGCAGACGCCGCTGGTCTGCAACGCCCTCGTGAAGTGGCACATCATCTTCGCCTTCGTGTGGTTCACGATCTCGCTGCTGGCGGGCCTGCTCTACTCGACGCAATTGCTGCAGATCTATCACGGCGGCAGCAGCGAGTTCATGTCGCCCGGCCGCGTGCGCATGGTTCATACGAACATGCTCGCGTTCGGCTGGCTGACCAACGGGTTCTTCGGCATGCTCTACTGGGTCGTCCCGCGCCTCACCGGTCGCCGCGTGTTCGATCATCGCCTGGGCTGGGTCATTTTCGCCGCGTGGCAGCTCATCGTGACGCTGACATTCCTGGGCATTCACCTGGGCCACGCCCAGCCGATCGAGTGGGGCGAGACCCCGCACAAGTTCCCCTTTGGAAGCTGGTTCATGTCGGTGGACATGCTGGTGTGCGTCGGCGCGGTCTTGGTGGCGATCCAGTTTTACACGCCGATCATCACGTCCAAAGAAAAGTCGATGTACGTGACGCTGTGGTACTTCTCCGCGGCGTTCGTCTGGCTGGCGCTGACGTACATCATGGGCAACTATTTCCCGCAGTACGTGGTGCCCGGCGCCAGCGCCGGCGCGCTGCTGGGCCTGTACATCCACGATCTCGTCGGCCTGTGGGTCACGCCCATGGGC
Organism: uncultured Phycisphaeraceae bacterium; assembly: GCA_964426135.1. GTDB lineage: Bacteria > Planctomycetota > Phycisphaerae > Phycisphaerales > Phycisphaeraceae > CAYRPN01. Next base: position 3,938 of record CAYRPN010000182.1, read on the forward strand.
TGGGGCCTGATGTACTTCTTCGTGCCGATCATCCTCAAGCGTCCGATCTGGTCGCACGCGCTCTCGCTGGTCGGCTTCTGGGGCTTGGCGTTCTTCTATCCGCTCCAGGGCGTACACCACTTCCTGTGGTCGCCGCTTCCCATGTTCGCCCAGTACGGCGCGGTGATCAGCACGATCGCCGTCGAGATCGTCGTCACCACGGTCATCATCAACTTCTACATGACCTGGCGGCAGAGCGAAGGGGCGCTCAAGCGCATCCTCGCCATCCGCTGGTTCTGGGTCGGCGCGCTCTTCTATTTCATCACCTGCCTCCAGTGCGCGTTCCAGACCACGCTCACCTTCCAGCAGATCATCCACTTCAGCGACTGGGTCGTTGGCCACGCGCATCTCGTGATGTTCGGCGTGTTCAGCTTCTGGCTCTACGGCGTGCTCATTCACCTCTGGCCCAAGCTCACCGGCCGCGAGTGGTGGAGCACCAAGCTCAACGAGTGGCACTTCTGGCTCACCGCGCCGGGCGTGTTCCTCATGTTCCTCGACCTGATGGTCGGCGGCGTGGTGCAGGGCTACATCTGGAAAGCGCTCGCCCCCTGGGAAGATTCCATCGATGCCAGCTACCCGTTTTGGTACATCCGCACCTGGCTGGGCGTGGCGATTTTCATCGCCCACATCCTGCTGCTGGTGAACATGTACAAGACGGTCAAGCAACCCAAGGTCACGCACGTGGACGTGGATTACCACGGTTACGAACAGCTCGAAGAAAAAGAACCGGCGCTGGTCGGCGCGTAAGTGATTTAGCCGGCGGGCTTGCCCGCCGCGAAGGTGTGCCGCGCGGCAGACCCATAAGAGAACCTTGCCGGTGTTCGCAGATTTGTGTGGTTCGTGTTGTTCGAGTTTGTCCGATTCTCGCAAAGTAGCTTGGCATGACGGCAAGCACGTTGATTCTCGGCGGGCAAGCCCGCCGGCTAAATGACGGATACCCACCATGGAAAGATTCTCCTTCGTATTCCTCGTCGCGGGCCTCGGATTTTTCATCCTGGCGTTCGCGGTCAGTGCGTACTTGCCGATGATCCCGATGCAGGGGATCAAGATTCAGTCGATGGAAGAGCTTACCGCTAAGCCGCCGCTCGATTTTCTCGAAATGAAAGAGCAGTACCCCGACGCCTACAAGAAGGCGTTCGGCGACAAGGGCGACAGCGAAGCGCTGGCCGAGGCGCTGGAACTGGGCCGCGAGGTGTACGTCGGCGAAGGTTGCTGGCACTGCCACTCGCAGCAGGTGCGTCCCGTCGGCGGCGACGAGGCCCGCTTCGGACGAATCAGCTATCCCGAAGAGTACAACAACGCCCTGAACTATCCGCCGCTCTGGGGCACGCGCCGCGTCGGGCCGGACCTGATTCGGCAGGCGGGCGTCCACAGCAACGACTGGCACGTCGCCCACTTCTGGAACCCGCCGGATGTGTCGCCCACCAGCGTGATGCCCAAGTATCCGTGGTTCTTCGAGAGCGACGGCAAGACGCCGAACAAGAAGGGCCTGTCGATCATCGCGTACGTGCAGTGGCTCGGCAGCTATCAAAAGAACATCAAAGAGACCGTGCACGGCGTGGGCGAGATCGATCGCTCCTACCCGGCCCCCGCGCTCACCACCGCCGCGCCATCCAAGACCGGCGAAACCGGCAAGCCCGCCACGCCTGAGAAACCCGCGACACCCGACAAGGACAGCAAGGAATTCGAGTGAATGGAAAAAACGCGTTTGGCCAACCGTTTAGCGACGGGGCTTGCCCCGCTCCGAACGAACGCTCCTTGGTTCCCGCCCGAACGGGGCAAGCCCCGTCGCTAAACATGCAACAACCCAGGCACCGAAACGCAGACATCGAAAGGATCACCCCATGATCGCCCCGCAGAAACCCAACACGAAACCGAAGAAGGGCGCCCCGGCGCCCACCGCCTCGCAGCCCGACGCCATGCGCGTCCACAAGTTCGTCTGGGGCTTCGGCGTCGTCATGGTGCTCATCGCCGGCGGCGGGTTCGGGTTCAAACTCTACGAGTTCATCGTGACCTACCTGTCCGACGAACCGTTCCAGTTCGCGATCTTCCCCGTGGTGACGTACCTCATGGTCGCCGCCGGCTTCGGCTGCCTGTTCATGTGGGCCTACCTCGCCGGGCAATTCCGCAACATCGAATCCGCCAAGTTCCGCATGCTGCAAATGCAAGCCGAGATGGACGAGACAGGCACCATCACCCCGCCCGTCGGAACGGGCAAAACAGTGTGACAGCGAAGGAGCCGTGCAGAATCAATTCGCATGTGGGACGACTTTCCAAGTCGTCCGGCTGGAAACGGAGCGACTCGAAACTACGGACCTAATCTTGCACGGCCCCTAACCGCAGCGCTCAGAACTCCGGACCCAAGACCCAGGACTCAGGACTCAAGACCCAGGACTTCCCCATGTTTCACCGACACAAGTCACTCAGCTATCAGGGCTACTCGTTTCCGTGGTACGTCGCGCTGATCTGGATTTGTTTCCTGGTCGCAGGCGTGGCGTATCTGGTGAGACACATCCTGTTCGAATGAAGTCGCGCGGTGGAGGCGCGGCCAGGATGCTTCCGTGTGTCTGCCCACACACGATCGAGGCTCGATGAACGAACGGTGCGAGCAAACCTGTGTCCACTGCGGCCTGCCGGTTCCCCTGAGCCGGCAGCGCGGTGAGTCCGCACAATTCTGCTGCTTCGGATGCAGGCTGGTTTATGACCTCGGCGCCGCCGCGCGTGCCGAGGGCGAAGGTGATGCGCAGCCGAACACACTGCTGCTTCGCCTGGGGCTGGGCATTTTTCTGGCCATGAACATCATGGCCGTCACCGGATTCTTCTACGCCCAGCAGGTCTACGGTCACGCGGAATCTTCCACCGGCTACACCGCGCTGTCCGCGCTGTTCTCCTGGCTCCAGCTTCTGCTCTGCTCGGCGGTCATGGCGACGCTGGGCCTGCCGCTGGCGGTCGATGTGATCGACAACCTGCGCGGCGGCGGCACCACCGGCCGCGGACTCCGCTTCCGCATCGACGCCAACCTGCTCATCCTCGTCGGGGTCCTCGCCGCCTTCGGACTCAGCGCGTACCACACCTTGGTCGGCCGGGGCCATCTGTACTACGACACCGCCGCGATGATCCTCGTGCTGGTCACGCTGGGCGGCTATCTCGATTCCCGCGCGAAGCAGAAAGCGGCCTCGAGCGCGGACGACCTGCTCGCCGCGATGCCGACCCGCGCGTTTGTCCGCCGCGGCCGGGAGATCGTCGAACTCGACTGCGAAGCGCTGAGCGTCGGCGACGTCGTGCGGGTTCGTCCCGGCGAAGCCCTGCCCGCCGACGGCATCGTGATCGAAGGTGCCAGCAGCGTGAATGAATCCACGCTCACCGGCGAGTCCAATCCGCGCGCCGTCGAGGCGGGCGGCAAGGTGCTCGCGGGCTCGGTCAATCTCGACGGGCAGTTGTGGATCGCCGCGACAGCGGTCGGCGGCGATCGCGTCGTCGCCCGTATCCGGCAGTTGCTGCACGAAGCACGCTTGCAGCAGCCGCCGATCCAGCGCATCGCCGACCGGGTCTCGGCGTTCTTCGTGCCGTTGGTGGTGCTGCTGGCGTTGGGCGTATTCGCCTGGCGTGCCGCGGTGGGTGAGGCGTCCGACGGCATCTTTCGTGCGCTCGCCATCCTGCTGATCAGTTGCCCTTGTGCGCTGGGACTGGCAGCACCCCTGGCGACGTGGAGCGCCATGGCGCGGGCGGCGCGGCGAGGCATCCTCTTTTTCTCCGCCGCCACGCTGGAACGCCTGGCCAAGTCTCGCGTCGCGCTCTTCGACAAGACCGGCACGCTGACTCGACATCGCATGCGATTGCAGAGCATCACGTGCGCCGACGGCGTAAGTGAGGAACAAGCCCTGTGCCTTGCTGCGACGCTCGAATCCAGCAGCACGCATCCCATCGCGCTGGGCCTGGTCGAGGCCGCCAGGACTCGCGGCTTGCAAACACTGGAAGTGGAGTGCGCTCGCACCGTGCCCGGACGCGGCATCGAGGCCACTATCGCCGGCGAGCGCTACCGCATCGGCGGGCAGCGCTGGGTGGAGGAGGCGGCCTTTGCCGTAGGGTGCGTCAAGTCCGCGCGGACGCACCTTGACTCGCCTGCTGCAAAGGCGAATGAGTTGACGACTTCGGCGTCCACGGATGGTGCGTCCGCGCCGAGCCTTGACGCACCCTACGCGGAAGGAATCGAGACTCGTGAATCAAGTCTGCCATGCGTTTACCTGATGAGCGACGATCGCATCCTCGCTCGCATCGTGATGGCGGAGGAACTGCGCGACGATGCGGCGAAGGTTGTGGCGGAACTGCGACAGGAGCAGGTGCGCGTCCGCGTGCTCACCGGCGATCAGCCCGGCCCCGCTTCGCACGTGGCCAACCAGCTTCACGTGCCCGTGCGTTCGCAGTTGCTGCCGGCCGACAAACTCGCCATCGTGCAGCGTTACCAGCAGCGCATCGGCGGCGTGGTCTTCGTCGGCGACGGCATCAACGACGGCCCCGCGCTCGCCGCGGCCGATGTCGGCATCGCGGTCGGCGGTGCGACCGACCTCGCCCGGCAGGCAGGACACGTGCACCTGCTGAGCGACAATCTGGAACTCGTCCCGCAGTCGATCGCCATCGCCCGCGACGCCATGCGGCGCATCCACCTGAACCTGATCTGGGCGTTTGGCTACAACGCGATCGGCCTCGTGCTGGCGGTGGCCGGGGTGCTGACGCCGATCTTCGCGGCGTCTTCGATGGTGATATCGAGTCTGCTGATCGTGGCGACCTCGCGGCGGGCCGGCGCAATCGACGCGTTGGATTCGCCAGACCATTTAGCCGGCGGGCTTGCCCGCCGTGAATGCACGAGTTCGCAAACGACGAACGACAACGTGGATGCGGACCCGCATAGCGACGCCGATGGGCGCCGTCGCGGTCGCTGTGAAGTCGCAGCGCCGGCCTAATTCGTTGACCCGCAGCGGGCAAGCCCGCCCGCTTAGGAGCCGAGCAAGATTAACTCCGCAGATTCGAATCGCTTCGCTCCCAGCCGGACGACTTGGAA
>CAYRPN010000183.1:0-8983 GCA_964426135.1 uncultured Phycisphaeraceae bacterium
TACCAACTTGGAGGCTTGTTTCATAGTGTCATGGGTAAGCGCAGGCTCGGCGGAGTTTACCCGTGCGCCTTGCGTCACCTAGGCACGGGTAAGCTCCGAAGACTCCGCTTACCCATGGCACCCAGCATCGCCGGAATGATGGACTACACCCATGAGCAAATGAGCAACCAAAAAGTGAAGGAGTTGTTGCAATCCATCCATGGATGGGTTATGCTCCCCTTTGAAGGGTGAGCATTTCGGCGGACGCTTGAGCGCGGCCTGCCAATTGAAAAGGGTCATTCGACTTCTTTTCATGCCCTATTCGGGCAATCGAGTTGCACGGCAAGAGATCACGAATTGGTTCATCAGAAACGTAAAGTCGAGAGTCGAGCGGCTGTTTCGCAGGAGTGCGTCCTCCAACCATGTCGCGTTGGAGTCGTCTTTTTCTTCAGGGAGCGTTCGTTCCCTGGAGCGGTCCTTATCCCCATTTCTGGAGTAAGAAGCTATGAAACGTGAAGCGCGTGTCGGACCCTGTCAACGTGCGGCTGTCGGCTGGACAGCGGCGTTCTGTTTTCTGGTGATGTTCTCAAACGCGGCGCTGGGCATCGCCGTGGACCCGACGGCCAACCTGGGCGGCGCTGCGCCCGATGGCGGAGCCGGCACCGGCTTGCGCGGCCAGTTCTTCGATTCGGGCGGCGACCTCAACTCCATTCGCACGCTCCTGAACGCCTCCACCGCGCCTAACAGGGTGTGGAACGTGTCGGTCGTCGATTACCCCAACGGCGGCAACCACAACATCGTTGCCGACACGGTCGGCCTGCGGTCCTATCTCGGTGTCGACCGACCCACGCTCACCCCCGGCTTCAATATCCAGAACATCGACAACAGCCGCTTCGCCATGCGCGGGTTCATCGAGATCACCGCGGCTATGGACCTGGTTCCCGGCGGCGTGATCAACACCAACCTGCGCCTCGACAGCGATGACGACGGCAACATCGTCATCAACGGCGGCCTGGACGCCAGCGGCATCACCGGCGCCGTCGGCCTGAACCTGGCGAGGAACGTCACGCATGCCGTGGAATTCCCTTCAGCCGGCTTTTATCAGTTTGACGTTATCTACCAGGAGTCCACCGGCAATACCGGCGTGACCCTTTCGGCACAGCTCGCAGGCATCAACGGCGGCGCGCTGGCGGTCGCTCCCATGTCGCTGTTCGCGCCCAACCTGTCGCAGACGCCGGCGCCGGCCGCACTGGGCGTCAACGTTCCCGTCGCACCCCTGGGCGCCAATATCGTCGCGGGTCTGCCCGGACTGGCTGGACAGTTCTTCGACTCCGGCGGCAGCGTCGCAACCATTCGCACGCTCCTGAACACCAATACGGTGCCTGATCGAACTTGGGTCATGACCTCGCCGGACTATCCCCAAGGCGGCGGCAACAACGCCGGCTCGGACGCGAGCGGCCTGGTCGCGCTTTTGGGCACCGACGCGCCGTCCCTCAGCGGTCCCGACATCGCCAACATCGACAACAGCCGATTCGCGATTCGCGGATTCGTGCTGATCGACACCGCGATGGACATGGACCTGGTCGCCCCCGGCGTCCAGATCATGATGCGCCTGAACGCGGACGATGACGCCAACATCGTCATCGGCGGCGGTCTCGATGCCGATGGCACCACGCCCGGCGGCTCCGGCCTGAACCTGGCGAGGAACACCGATCACTTCCTCACCTTCGTCGGCCCGGGCTTCTACCAGTTCGACATCCTCTGGCAGGAAAGCGGCGGCAACACCGGCATCTTCCTCGAAGGCCAGTTGGCGAATGTCAACAACGGCTTCCAAGGCCTGCTGCCTTCGAGCATGTTCTTCCGGACGGTGAACGTCATCCCCGAGCCCGCCACCGCCCTGATGGGCATCGTGGGCATGGGCGCCCTGGCGATCCGTCGCCGTCGCACGGCCTGAACTTGAACCAACAACCCATGACCGCAATCAAGCCCCGCCAACCGGCGGGGCTTTTTTTTCGCGCGGCACTGCAATCCAACTAAAGAGCGAGGCCGAAATAACTTCGCGAATTGGCGGTCCCCCCATTTAGCCGGCGGGCTTGCCCGCCGAGGGCGTCTCGGCGGGCAAGCCCGCCGGCTAAATGGGGAACTTATTTCGGTGCCGTTCCTAACTTGAAGACGACTTGGAAGCAGGGCGTCCTCGCCATCGCGACAATCCGGCTTTCAATGTTCCGGCAAGATCCGCACACCCGCATCGGCCGCCGAATTTCCTGTGTCAAAAACAACTTCACATTTGCAGAAAGGGTGAGTGCCCTGTAAACTGCAAGAGGGAGAGTGTCTATTTCTCGAAGGTTGCCTAGCGTCCTTTGGCAGGGTGAAAGAAAGTTGCCACAGTGTTGTCTTCCATTCATCGGCTCAGCCATTCCAGGCCTGCGCTGTTCTCAACGACCCATCCGGTCAGCACGGTGCTGATTCGGCAAGCTGATTCTTCGTCACTACCCCTTTTTCTGGAGATCGAACCATGACTCGTTTCACCCTGTCCGGGATTGCCACGGCAATCCTCCTCGCCCTCATCGCGACACCGTCGCGCGGGGCGCTGGTGTCGTACTACCCGCTTGACGGGAACTTCAACGATGTCGTCAGCGGCTTCAACGGCACCGCCAGCGGCCCGATTTCCTTCGTTCCCGGCGTCAAGGGCCAGGCGGCCGATTTTGCCGGCAACTTCGTCACCCTGACCACCGGCGCCAACCTGGGCCTGGGCGGCAATTTCACCGTCTCCGCGTTCATCAACTCCGACAACCTCAGCGGCGACCACGCCATCCTCGGCAACGACGGCGGCAGCAGCAACAACACGCTGCACCTGATTACCCGCGGCAACACCCCCCACCTGGGCTTCTTCGCCAACGACACCGCCGGCCCCGGCATCCTCGCCACCGGCACCAACACGCACATCGTGTGGCAGTTTGAAAGCGGCACACAGCGCATGTTTGTCAACGGTGCTCAGGTCGCCTCCACCGGCGGCCACGCCGCCTTCGCCGGCACCGCCAACAACGTCCTGATGGGACGATGGGGCGGCGGCAACCTCATGGATGGCCGCATCGATGACGTGTCGATTTTCAATAACGCCCTGTCGAGCACGGAGATCGCATTGCTCACCCTCGGGCAGGATCCCCGCAACCTCAGTGTCAACCTGCTGCCCCTGGGCGGCTGGAACTCCACCACCCACAAGCGTCCCGGCAATGCCAACATCAGCGATGGCGGCAACGGCAACGGCTTCGGCGGATCGCAGTCGGTCATCGATGCTCTGAACAATGGTCCTGTCATCGGCTCGGGCGTGGTCAACTCGGTCAACTACGCCGACCTCAACAACCCGGGCGGCGGCGGCAACTTCCCCAACAGCTTCAATCCGTTCGGATTGGACGGCGGCATCGACGATCAACACTTCGTCGTCAAGTCCACCGGCTTCCTCCAAATCACCACTGCGGGCAACTACCAGTTCCGCAACAACACCGATGATGGATCGCGCCTCCGGCTCGACCTGAACGGGAACGGCTCCTTCGAGCCGAATGAGACCATCATTCTCGACGATGTGCTCTCCGGCGACCACAATGCCGACAGCGCCATCATTGGCCTGACGCCCGGCCAGTACATGATCGAGCATGTCTGGTACGAGCGCGATGGCGGCGCCGAGGGTGACATGGGCGTCGCCTTCAACGGCGGCGCGTTCCAACTCTTCGGCAACCCGCGTGCCGACGGCTTCGGCGCGTTCTTCACCTCGGGCATCTTCGTCACGCAGCAGGCCATCGTCCCCGAGCCGGCATCGCTCTCGATGCTCGCGCTGGGCGGCCTGGCGCTCCTGCGTCGTCGTCGCACGGCCTGAACTTGAACCAACAACCCATGATCGCGATCAAGCCCCGCCAATCGGCGGGGCTTTTTTTCGTGGTACCGCGACCATACAAGGCCGTCTGAACAGGTCCGATGTCGGCGTTCCAATTCCCTCACCCATGGAAGGAACGGGGTCGAAATAACTTGGCGAATTGCCGGTCCCCCATTTAGCCGGCGGGCTTGCCCGCCGAGGGCGTCTCGGCGGACAAGCCCGCCGGCTAAACCGGGAACCTATTTCAGTCCCGTTCCTGAAGAACAAGGCGTCGCTGGCTGCCGCCAATCCAGGTTCCAGCGTTCCGGCAATCTCCACACGCCGGAACCGGTCGCAAAGGGGGCTGTGTAACAAAGCAATATCCCGTTTGCAGAAATGGCGAGAGCCCGATAAACTGCACGTGAGCGCCTATTCTGGCACGCCGATTTCCTTGGATTCCTCAGGCAAAGGTGAAAGTCACGTTGCTTCAGCTTCTTCTTCCATTCATCAGCTTAATCGTTCCGGGCCTGCGCTATTTTCAACAACCCATCCAGCCAGCGCGTTGCTGACTGGAAATACTGATTCGTTTTCTTCACTTCCCTCTTTTCTGGAGATCGAACCATGACTCGTTTCACACTGTCCGGGATTGCCGCGGCAATCCTCATCGCACTGACTGCCACGCAGTCGCAAGCGGCCATCATTCTGGCCAACAACGGCACAGGCAATTTGAATGCTTACGAACTGGTCACCGGTCCGCAGCAGAACTGGGCCGGCGCCAAGACGGCGTCACAGATTCCGTTCCCCGGCCTGGGCGGCATCCCCGCCAGCGGCGTCATCGGACATCTGGGCACGATCAGCAATGCCACCGAAAACGCGGTGTTCCAAACGCTTACCTCCGGCGATCCCTGGATCGGCCTGACCGACAAGCCCGGCGACGCCCCCGGCGCGTTCGAAGGCGGCAACCAGACGGGCTTCCCTGTGCCCGCCAACGGCAGTACTCCCACCGCCGGCCAGCGCGGCTTCGGCTGGGCGTGGGTCACCGGCGAACCGCTCGTGTTCCACAACTGGAACGGCACGGGCGAGCCTAACGGCAACACCGGCGAGAACCACGTGCAACTCCAGGGAAACAGCACGTGGAACGACCTGAACGAATCCAGTGTCCGCAACTACATTCGTGAGTGGGATCTGAACCTGAGCCTCAATCAACTGCCCCTGGGCGGCTGGAACTCCACCACCCACAAGCGCCCCGGCAACGCCAACATCAGCGATGGCGGCAGCGGCAACGGCTTCGGCGGATCGCAGTCGGTCATCGATGCTCTGAACAATGGTCCTGTCATCGGCTCGGGCGTGGTCAACTCGGTCAACTACGCCGACCTCAACAACCCGGGCGGCGGCGGCAACTTCCCCAACAGCTTCAATCCGTTCGGATTGGACGGCGGCATCGACGATCAACACTTCGTCGTCAAGTCCACCGGCTTCCTCCAGATCGGCATTGCGGGCAACTACCAGTTCCGCAACAACACCGACGATGGATCGCGCCTCCGGCTCGACCTGAACGGGAACGGCACTTTCGAGGCGAATGAAACCATCATTCTGGACGACATTCTCTTCGGCGACCACAATGCCGACAGCGCCATCATCGGCCTGACGCCCGGCCAGTACATGATCGAGCATGTCTGGTACGAGCGCGACGGCGGTGCCGAGGGTGACCTGGGTGTCGCCTTCAACGGCGGGGCGTTCCAACTCTTCGGCAACCCGCGTGCCGACGGCTTCGGCGCGTTCATCACCTCCGGCATCTTCGTCACGCAGCAGGCCATCGTCCCCGAGCCGGCATCGCTTTCGATGCTGGCGCTGGGCGGCTTGGCGCTCCTGCGTCGTCGTCGCACGGCCTGAGCACGCGACAGGTCGGCGATGGAAAATCGGATCCTCGAACAAACCCCGCCTGACGGCGGGGTTTTTCATTGAGCCCGGCGGGTCGAATCGCACGGAGAAGATGCGGCCGGCCCGTTACCCGGCGCGGCGATAGGTCAATAGACGGTATATGGGCCGGCGGCCGATTGCTGGCGCGCTGTTCTTTGGCAAGTTGACGCGATGCCATTTCCGATCGAAAGGTCGGAAAACGAAGTGGCCGGAAAGTGTCCTACCCTTTTGGCAGTCATTTTGATAAGGCGATGATTGAAAAGGACTTAGGCATCAAAAAGCACGCCGGGGGGTCTGTGGCCGGCCACTTTTGCCGGGGCGCTTCGGCGCGACGGAAGGTCGATTGCGGCCTGCGGACAATGCGGCGACAATCCCCGCCCTGCCGATGTCGGCACCTGTGCCCTCCTCCCACTGCCCAGCGAGTTTCACCTTGAGCTTCTTCTTCGTTCTCCTGCTTTCATTCGCCGGAAGCCTGGCGTCCGTGCTGACGATGCGTGGGGGCTATTTTTTCAGCCACGAGATTTTTCAGTTCTCGACGCGGGACAATCTCTGGCTGGCGCTGGGGGGCGGGATCGCCTACGTGGCCGGGGCGCTGCCCAGCCACAGGCTCGCGGTGCGGTTCGGCGAGCGGCGGCTGCTGCTGGCGTCGATGGTGCTGCAGGCGGCGTGCCTCGTCGGCATGATCGCGGGGGACGGGCCGGCGATCTTCGTCGCGTGCCAGCTTGTGTTTCAGCTCGCCAACGGCCTGATGTGGCCGGTGGTGGAAAGCTACGTCAGTGCCGGCCGGTCTCCGCTGGAAACGGCCCGCGCTCTGGGGCGGTTCAACGTGACGTGGTCGTCGACGGTGCCGGTGGGCGTGATGCTGTCGGGGCCGATCATCGAGCATGGCGGCACCTGGCTCTTCGGCGCGGCGCTGATCTGCTTCGTGGTCACGATCGCGGCGACGATGATGCTGCCGGCGAGGCCTGTGCATCTTTCCCACGACGCGCCGGAGCGGCTGAATCCGACGCACTCGCTTCGGTATCAGCGGCTGCTGCGGTCGAGCCGGTGGCTGCTGCTGTTCGGCTACACGATCTTCTTCCTGCTTCCGCCGCTGATGCCGCAGCTCTTCGCGGACATGGGCCACGACGTGAAGACCGCCACCGCCGTCGCCAGTGCGATCGAATGGGCGCGTTTCGCCACGTTCACCGCGATGTACCTGACGACGCGCTGGCATAACCGCGCGGGCGTGCTGGCCCTGTGCATCGTGCTGCTGCCGATGACGTTCGTCGGCATCCTGCTCAACGCGACGGTGTTCGACAGCACGGTGATGGTCGTGCTCTTCTCGCTGGCGTTCGGCGTGGTGGAGTGCCTGATCTACTACGCGGCGCTCTACTACGGCATGGTCGTGCTCAACGCCTCGGTCGACGCGGGCGGCGCTCACGAAGGGCTGATCGGGCTGGGCTACACGCTGGGCCCGGCGGCGGCGCTGGTCGGGCAGCAGTTCGTGCATGTTTCGCCGATGTTCAAGCAGCCGTGGGGCGAGCTTGCGGCGCTGGTGCCGATGGCGGTGGTGTTCATCATCGGCGCGGCGCGGCCGTTGTGGCAGTTGAGGCGAAAAACGTGAGGGACGAGGGCATCAACGACGATAGCGGACGGGCTGGAAGGAAAGAAAGCTTTCGCGGTACGAGTAGTACGCAAATGGCCTTCCAACCTCTGCGTCAATCAACACGATGAATCCGCTGCCAACCACAGCGGACGAGGCTGCAAAGAGTGCGTACAAGTGCATCTGCACGTTTGGTGTTTCATGAGGAACTATTCCGACTTTATCCAGACGATCGTGAATCGGCGGAATTGGTACCTGCCGCCACCATATCTAGAATTCCTATGTTCAAATGAAGGCCGTATTCGAGGTGACTGCCTCCTGTTGTATCGTTGGGACCAGTTGGAGGAGCGCAATGATATGCCTCAGGTCGAAGCACGTATTCCGGGGTACATCGCCGTAGGCGATGACAGCGGCGGCAGATTGATTCTCATCCGGCAGGATGACGATGATGCTGTTCCCTATCTCGCCGATGCTGGCGCCCTTCTTCCCTCGATACTTCAACCCCTCGCTCCGAATTGGATCGCGTGGGAGAAGATTGGGTTTCCTTTGCCTATCGACTAAATGCCCATCCTTACCGTCTCATTCCAACTTCACCCTCACCTTTGTCTGGAGGCGCGACGCCGGGACAAATCGGGGGCATCCACTCAGGTCATTCTAGAACCGCACCCCCACGATGGCGATGCCCGCCTTGTCCGCCGCGGCAAGAAGCTGCGGCTTGTCCAGGAGAATCACTTTCTCCGCCTCGACCGCCACGCAAGTTCCGCCGGCCTTGGCGAGATTCTCAATCGTCTGCAAACCCAGCACCGGCACGTCGAAACGCATGTCCTGGTTGGGTTTGCCGGTCTTCACCAGCAGCCACTTGCCGTTGCGGCACAGTTCGCCCGCCCGGCGGATCATGGCGTCGGTGCCTTCGATCGCTTCCACCGCGATCACCTCGCGCTCCTTCACGGCGACGGACTGGCCGATGTCCAGGTCGCCCATGCGGCGCACGATCGGCAGCGCGAAGGCGATGTCCGCCTGCTGGGCGGCGCTCGGCTGCGTGCGGGTCAGCACGCCTTCGCCGGCCATCTGGTCCGGAATGTACTTGGTCGAGTCGATGAGCGTGATTCCGCTTTGCGCCAGTTCATCCGCCACGGCACTGAGGATCGCGTCGTTGCGCTTGTCGTGGCGAAGCTTACGATACCAGAGCACCGCGGCCCGCCAGTCGGGCAGTTGGCGGAACACGCGGAACGGCTGATACATCTTCGCCTTCTTCACCCGCCCCACCATCACCGCCTCGCTGACGCCCCACCGGCGCAGCAAGCGAATCCACCGGCCGAGCTGAATGATGCCCGCGGATTTGAAGTCGTCGCAAAGCGCAGGCAGCTGCGCATCGAACTGATCGCGCAGGCCCACGCAGACGACCTGCCGGCCCGCGGCGCGGATGCCTTGTGCGTTCAGGATCGGAAGCCGGCCCTGCCCGGCGATCAGGCCGATGGGAGACATGCGGAGAGTGTAACGCGGAACAGCGTGTCGCTGGGTGCCATGGGCAAGCGGAGTCCGCGGAGCTTGCCCGTGCGTGAAAGGGAGGGCGCCCGGGTAAGGAATGGAATCAAAATAACTTCCCGAAATGTCGGTCCCCCATTTAGCCGGCGGGCTTGCCCGCCGAG
>CAYRPN010000184.1:0-8927 GCA_964426135.1 uncultured Phycisphaeraceae bacterium
CGAACAGATGGTTGCGGCATCCGTCGCGCGATCGTGGCGATTGCAAACTTGTGCGTCCCGACCCTCACCCCAGCCCTCTCCCTGGAAGGGAGAGGGGGCAGGAGTGCCGCCTCTGGAAATATTGGCACACCCTGGACCAGGGTGTGCCCAATTTTCCCGGGCCTTGCTCCCTCTTCCTTCCAGGGTGGCCGAGTCTAACCGGGGGATGAGGCCGGGTGAGGGTCGGGACGAACAGATGGTTGCGGCATCCGTCGCGCGATCGTGGCGATTGCAAACTTGTGCGTCCCGACCCTCACCCCAGCCCTCTCCCTGGAAGGGAGAGGGGGCAGGAGTGCCGCCTCTGGAAATATTGGCAGACCCTGGGCCATCGGCCGGCGCGCCGCGTTTTCGCCGCCGCCGCCGGCCTCGTACACTGTCGGCATGTCTGAGCTCTTCAATGGTTTCATGGATTTGATGCACAAGGGCGGACCCGTCATGTGGCCGCTCCTGGCGTGCAGCGTGGTCGGGCTGATGCTGTCGTTCGAGCGGACGTGGTTCTGGCTGCGGACGAACGGCCCGGCGGCGGCGGAGCGGGTGCAGCGCCTGGGGCAGACGCTGCGAACGGGCAATGTTCAACTGGTGAAGCAGTTCATCGACCGCGACGGGAGCGTTTACGGCCGAATCGTCGCCGCGCTGCTGCGTGAGAAAGCCACCACCGCCGCCGCGGCCGCCGCGGTCGACGCCCAGCGTCCGCGCATGGAACGGTTCATGGGCACGCTGTCGACGATCATCACCGCCGCGCCGATGCTGGGGATTCTGGGCACGGTGACGGGCCTGATTCAGGCGTTCAACATTCTGTCCGACGAAGGCGTCACCGATCCGCGCGCCATCAGCCCGGCCGTGGCGGAGGCGCTGATCACCACGGCCGCGGGCCTGGTCATCGCGATCGGCGTGCTGTTTCCGTACAACGTGTTCCGCGCCCAGTTGGACCGCACGCTGTCGCGGATCGAATCGCTCATAGCGGCGGTGGGCGTGGAACCGCCGGCAAAAGAAAATGCCGAAACCAAGACCGGCGAGCGATGAGGAGCCGAGCAGGAACTAATTCGCATGTTGCGTCGGCTCCGACGCAGGGTGCGTCAAGGCTCGGCCGGCGCGGACGCCCCACCGTTAAAGGAAGACGCAATGTGGTGCGTCCGCGCGGACTTGACGCACCCTACGCCAACCTGCGGAGTTGTTCCTGCACGGCTCCTGAGGCACGGAGCATCGATCAGTTGAACAGGTCAACTCGTGAGCTGAATCTCGCGCAAAGGCGCAAAGCTCGCCAAGGAAGCGGATTTCTTCGCGAGCTTTGCGCCTTGGCGCGAGACTCAATCGTTGAGGTTATTCGTGCGCGGCCCTCAAGCCCTCGATCCGGCGGGCGCTTCACCAGTCCAGCGGCTTGAGCCACGTTTCCCGCAGCCGATCGAGCGATTCGTCCAGCAATCGGCCGAGTTTGCCCGTGCGGACGGTCAGGCGATCGTGCCGTGCGAAGACACCGACCTGGGCGAAGGGGACGTCGCGTTCCTTCAAGGCGCGCACCACGGCATCCACCTTCGCCGGCGCCACTTCAAGCAGATAGCGCGAAGGCGTTTCGGCGAAGCAGGCTTCGAACTCGCCGATCGCGTCGGCACCCGACGGCGTCGGCACGTGCGTGATGTCCATGTCCAGCCCGACGCGACCGGCGAACGCCATTTCCGCCGCGGCGACGAGCAGCCCGCCGTCGGAGCAGTCATGCGCGCTGGCGACAAGGCGCTGCTCGATCAGGGCGGCGACGGCGGCGGCGTTGCGCGGGCCGGCGCTCAGGTCGACGCGCGGGATGTGGAGATTTCGGATTGAAAGGGGAGGATTTCGGATTTCGGATTTCGGATTTCGGATTTGAGATTCCAGTTCGACGCCATCTTCCCCTTGGCCCTCGGCCCTTGGCCCTTGGCCCTTGGTCTCCTCCCCTTGGCCCTTGGCCCTTGGCCCTTGGCCCTCCATTCCCACCATCGCCGCGTGGGAGCCGCCCATGGCGCTGGTCGTGTCGCCGACGATCAGGAGGACATTGCCCGCCGCCTTGGCATCCATGGTGCGCGATTTCGTCACGTCCGGCACGATGCCCATCGCGGTGATGAGCAGCGTCTGCGGGATGGTGATGACCTGGCCGTTCTCCTGCGTGAACTGGTTGCTCAGGCTGTCCTTGCCGCTGACGAAAGGCGTCTTGTAGGCGAGAGCGCCGTCGTAGCAGGCCTCGGCAGCGCGGACGAGGGCGCCGAACTGGCGCGGGTCGTCGCACTTGGCCCAGCAGAAGTTGTCGAGGATGGCGATGCGCGTCGGGTCGGCGCCGGCGCAGACCACGTTGCGCACCGCTTCATCGATGGCGGCGAGGGCGGCGAAGTAGCTGTCGCCGTCGAGGGCGGCGCCGCGCTCGGTGGCTTTTTCCGCGATGTTCTGCGCCAGGCCGCAGCCGATCGCCAGGCCGCGATTGCCGTCGAGTTTGGGGCGCACCACGGCAGCATCGCCGGGGCCGTCCTGCTTCGGGCCGACGAGCGGCTTGATCACGCTGCCGCCCTGCACTTCGTGGTCGTACTGGCGGATGATCCAGTGCTTGCTGGCGATGTTGGGGTGGGAAAGCAGAGAGAAAAGAGACGAAGAGAGAGAGAGACGGAGAGACGAAGCATCGGACACGGAACTGTCGCGCGCTTCGTGACGTCGATTTTCCGTGACTTCGTCTCTACGTCTCTTCGTCTCTTCGTCTCTCTTCCCCAGTCCCCACTCCGCCTCGCGCGTGGGCATGGGGATGCCGTTGTGGAGGAAGTGCATCGACATGCGACCGACCTCGGTGCCGGCGTAGGAGAGCACGAGCATCGCCTCGCCCTCGCCGCCGCAGGCGGTGCCGTTCTCGCGGCATCCGAAGTATCCCAGGTCGCACATCTCCACGTCTTCCGCATCGCACAGTTCGCGCAGCTTGGCCATGTTCTGCGGCGGGACGGCGAGGATCATGCGTTCCTGGGCTTCGCTGATCCAGATCTCCGTGTACGAAAGGCCGCGATATTTCAGCGGAGCGGTTTCGAGCGTGACGTGCGCGCCCACGTCCTCGCCCATTTCGCCGACGGCGCTGGAGAATCCGCCGGCGCCGCAGTCGGTGATGGCGCGGTAGAGCGAACCGCCTTCAAAGTCGCGGGCCTGCAGAATCACATCCAGCATTTTTTTCTGCGTGATGGCGTTGCCGATCTGCACAGCGTGGCTGAACTCGTCGGCATGGGTGTCGGTGAGTTCCGCGCTGGAGAAGGTCGCGCCGTGGATGCCGTCGCGGCCGGTGCGTCCGCCCAGGGCGACGATGCGATCGCCCGGCGCCGCTTCGCCGAAGCATTTATCGAGGGGCAGCAGGCCGACGCAGCCGCAGAACACGAGCGGGTTGCCCAGGTAATCGTCGTGGAAGGCGACGGCACCGTTGACGGTGGGGATGCCCATGCGGTTGCCGTAATCGCGCACGCCGGCGACGACGCGCTGGAGGATGCGGCGCGGGTGGATGATGCCTTTGGGAAGGGCCAAGGGCCAAGGGCCGAGGGCCGAGGGATCGGATTGGGGAATTTCTTCCGCCCCTTGGCCCTGCTCCGCAGCCCCTTGGCCCTTGGCCCCTGGCCCTTGGCCCTGTTCCCAGTTTCCTGGAAACGCCACGCAGAACACATCCATGTTCGCGATGGGTTTGGCGCTCAGGCCCGTGCCCATGACATCGCGGATGCAGCCGCCGATGCCGGTGGCGGCTCCGCCGTAGGGTTCGATGGCGCTGGGGCGGTTGTGCGTTTCCACCTTGATGCAGACGGCATCGTGCTCGTCGAACTTGATGACGCCCGCGTTGTCCACGAACACGCTGACGCACCAGTCGACGATGGGCTTCTCACCGGTGCGCTCGTCGCTGGTGGTGAGCTTTTTCGTGGCGGCGGCGATGGTGCTTTTCAGGAGATTGTGAATGGTGATGGAGCCGTCGGGGTTCACGACGTGGCCGGGGCGCGAGGCGAAGTTGATCAGGGAGCTCAAGCTTGTTCCCGAGGCGGCCCCTGTCCCCTGTCCCCTGTCCCCTGTCCCCTGCTCCCGATACCGCACGGTGGCCTTGAGGGTCTTGTGGACGCAGTGCTCGCTCCAGGTCTGCGCCAGCGTTTCCAGTTCGACATCGTTGGGATCGCGGTTCTGCGCGCGGTAGTGATCGCGCACGGCCCGCATCTCGTCGAGGCTCAGAAACAGGTGCGCCTCGCGCGACATCTTCACCAGCGCGGCATCGTCCAACTCGCGGATCGGCACCTGCGTGACCTTCAGCCTGTACTCGTGGCCATGCGGAAACGCCTGCGGCCAGAACGGCTCGCAGTGAATTTCCTGGATGACCGTGTTCGCCAGGGTCTGCCGGGCGAAGCGTTCGATCTCCTCCGCCGGCGCGGCAACGCCGATGAGATCGAAGCGGATGCCGGTGCGAATCTCGATATCGTCGAGCGACAGGCCAGGTTCCCCGGTTGTCATCTCCACGATCGCCTCGCGCGCCGACTGGGCCACGGGATCCATCACGCCCGGCAGGTAGTGAACTTCCAGCAGGGAGCAGGGCGAAGTGACTGCCTCGGCGGGCAGCGATCCAACGCCCACCACGCATCGCTGCGTGACCGGATCAGCCAGCAGTTCCTCAGCGGCGCGGGTGACCGCGTCATCGTTCAGCGTCGACTCGATCAGGTACACGACCGCGGCGCGCATCTCGGCGGCAGGGCCGAAGCGGCGGCGCAGCGCGTCGATGTACGGATGAGCCACCGCATCAGGCTGTCCCGGCCGCGGATGAATCTCCACTCGGGCAACGCGACGGACGGCGGACGGCGACGCAGGATCGGCGATGGCGGTCATGGTGTCTCTCGTGGCGGCGAAGCGCGGCAGTATAGCGATTGGCGGTTGGCCCGAGACGGATCGGAGACGGGCCACCACCGTCAGCCACCGCCGTCAGCGATCCGCCGTCCGTCGTTTAGCGACGGGGCTTGCCCCGCTCCGTGGGGCGCGCCACGGACGCCACGGACGCGAAGAGGCCGTTGCAGCGCGGCCGAAAAGAACGGGGCAAGTTCCGTCGCCAAACGGCCGAGCTTTTTTTCGTGCCGCACAATGCCGTAAACGACATCGATTTATTATTTATTGCTTTTTCACAAGCCGAAGGGATTCCGCGAAGCCCATCCTATCTTTCGCCGGTGCTGAGGCTTACACTTCGATCCGCCGGCGAACCAATGAACACCGTTCAGCATCACTGCCAAAACAGGCATATGATCGCAAGTCTATTTTTTGCATAGACTTATAATCGATCATTTGACATTAACCACAAACATGCGAGAATAGGCGTCCAACCCAGGGTCCCCACCCATGACAAAGCTTAAAAGTGCGAAGAGAACGGCCAAGCCCGCCGCCGGCAAGGCCTCTGAACATAAGTCTCACGAAAATCACGCGGAAACCAAGAGCGCCAAGTCCGCGCCCAAGGCGGATGCCATCGGCAACTACACCTCGGCCGTCCGCTGGCTCTTTGGACACACCAACTACGAGACCATGCGCATCGTGCCGTACAACACGCGCACGTTCAGCCTCGATCGCATGCGCAAGCTGCTCGAAGTGCTCGGAAACCCGCACGAACAGATCAAGTGCGTGCAGATCGCCGGCACCAAGGGCAAAGGATCCACCTGCTCCATGCTCGCCAGCGTGCTGCGGGCCTGCGGCTACACCACGGGCCTGTACCTCTCCCCGCACCTGGTCGACCTGCGCGAACGCATCAGCATCGATGGCCAGGTCATCGCCCACGGCGACTTCGCCGACATCCTCAAGGAAATCGAATCCAATTACAAAACCTTCGGCGACAACCCGCCGAGCTTCTTCGACATCATGACCGGCGCCGCCCTGCGCTACTTCGCCGATCAGGCGGTGGACATCGCCGTGCTGGAAACGGGTCTGGGCGGCCGGCTCGACTCCACCACCGCGGTCAACCCGCTGGTGACGGCGATGGTGCACATCAGCCTGGATCACATGAACATCCTGGGCAAGCAGGTCACGCAGATCGCCCGCGAGAAAGCAGGCATTTTCAAGAAGGGCGTCCCCGCCATCAGCGTGGAGCAGGATCCGGAAGTCGCCGCCGTGCTCGATGAAGTCGCCGCGGCCGTCGGCGCTCCCCTGGAATACTGCGGCAAGCAGATCGATTTCAGCTCCCGCTTCGAAGCCAACAAGGAACTGGGCCCGCACACCCGCGTCAGCATCACCACCACCACCAGCCGGTGGGAGCACGTCGCCGTGCCTCTGCGCGGCGAACATCAGGCGCACAACTGCGGCCTCGCCCTCTCCGTGCTCGACAAACTCAAGTCCTTCGGTTTCGCCATCCCGGAAGAAAAAGTCACCACCGGCCTGGCGTCCACCGAACTGGCCGGCCGCATGGATCAGGTCTGGACCGAGCCGCGCGTCATCCTCGACGGCGCCCACAACGGCGTCTCCATCAAGGCGCTGATCCGTGCGCTGGGCGCGCACATCGCCTACGACTCGCTCGTCGTCATCTTCGGCTGCGGACAGGACAAAGACGTCAACGGCATGCTCAAGCAGCTTTCGCTGGGAGCCGACAAAGTCATCTTCACCAAAGCGAAGAACAATCCCCGCGCGATGGAGCCGGAAGATCTCATGCACCGCTTCAACGAGCTTTCCGGCAAGATGTCGCAGTGCGCCCCGACGCTGGAAGATGCGCTGCGCCTGGCGGGCAGGGCGGTCAGCCGCGACGACCTGATCGTCATCACCGGCAGCTTCTATCTCGTGGGCGAAGGCAAGAAACACTTCAGCGATCTGGCGGGACGGAAGAAGAAGTGATCCAGCTTCTACTTGGGAACGGGACCGAAATAAGTTCCCCATTTAGCCGGCGGGCTTGCCCGCCGAGACGCCCACGGCGGGCAAGCCCGCCGGCTAAATCGGGGACCGCCAAATTGCGAAGTTATTTCGGCCCCATTCCTTGGATCGCGAGCCGACCTTGGGCCGGCCTTCGTTTGACGCCAGTGGCATTGGTTCGAGAATCAGGTGAAATCCGCAGAGCGGTCCCGACCGCCCAAACGAAAAAAAACGGCGCGACTCATGTCGCGCCGTTTCTTGTTTTGCATTTGACGGATCGATCCTCGCTCAGGCTCGGCGACGGCGCATCGCCAGCGGCAGCGCCGCGAACGCCAGCAGCGCCAGCGACGCGGGTTCGGGGATCGTCGTGCCGAAGATGGTCACCTCGTCGAGGTTCCACTTGTTGGCGGTATTGCCGGAGAGAATCGCGCCGCCGTCAAACGTGAGCTTGACGAAACGGGCGGTGGTCTTGGCGAAGTTCACATCCAGGTCCCAGTGCCCATTGGAGGGCACCTGGGACGAGAGGAAACTCGCCGCCACCCCCGCTCCGAAATCGCCGGGCGCGGTGCCGGTGTTGCTGAAGGAGACCTGCACGCCGTCGGGAGCACCGTTGGCGAAGGCGGCGAAGGTGTGGGTGCCCAGGCGGACTCGATCGACTCCGAACTGGGTGCCCAGGTCGAAGATGATCTGGGTGCCGACGGACGCGGGATCGCCCCAGCCGGCGATCTCGTTGACGACGGGCGAGGTGGGATCGCCTGCCGAGGGCATGGTCAGGCCGTTGGTCAATTGGCCGGTGCTGAAGGTGTTGACCGCCTGGACGTGGGTATCGTCGAGGTAGAAGGTGCCGCCGGAGAAGGTGGGCAGCGTGGAATACGAATAGGTCTTGCCGAGGGAGATATTGACGGATTCGCCGGCGTTCATCACATTCTGAATCTCGCTGAGCGCCAGGGCGGAGTTGAACACGCGGACATCATCGATCTGACCGTTGAAGCGGAAGCTGGTGCCGGCGTCGCCGCCGCCGCCGATGTGGAATGCTTCGGCGACGTTGGGGACGTAGGTCTGTGCCGCGCTGGCGGCCAGGGCGCCGTTGACGAAGAGCCGCTTGGTGGTGCCGTCAAACGTGGCGGCCAGGTGCGTCCACACGCCGTTGTTGACCGCCGGTCCCGTCAGCGTGTTCCACGCCGCGGTGCCGCTGCCGGTCCAGAACTGCCAGGTGTTGTCGCTGGCGGCATAGAGGATGTAGCCCTGCGTGCCGGCGGCGGGAATGCTTTCGCCCGGATCGTTGCGGTCCGTGACCACCGAGCGGAACACGCCGGAGCTGCCGTTCTGCACCTTCGCCCAGGCGCTGACGGTGAACGCGGCGGGATTCAAGGCCGCGTTGAACGGCACATCGATGTTGCCCGTGCCGGCGAAACTGGCGGACGTGCCGGTGTTGGGGTTGGCGCTCTGAGCGCCGAAGGTGACGGTGCCCACAGGCGTGCCGTTGAGGCCGCTGACCGAATCGATTACGGAACCGGCGCCGACCGTGCCGACCGGCTCATTCAGCGAATAAGTGGACACCGGCACCGCGCCGGCCCGCGCGGCCATCAAACCGATGGCGGCGACAGCGATGAAACAGCGACTGTTCAGAAGCGACATGGTGGAATCTCCTTAACCAACACTTGAGAAGGTGAAAGGTTGAGAGGCGACATCGCCTCACCAACCTCCCGCATGATAAACACCCGTGAAGGCATACGCAACGCTTTTTCTAACTATTCTGCCAGCATTGCGACGTGTCAGCTTTCACCCGCCCCTGACCAAGGAATCGGAGCGAAGCAACTTCCCGATTTGCAAGGTTCAAACTCCCCTCCCTTTCAGATTCTGACACTGTCACTTCTGCGCACGGCGCACAGAAGTGTGCATCGGAAAAGTCAAAATAGTGAATGCAAAAGTCAAAATGCAAAAGTCAGAGCCCGTGGGCGCGTCAATTTCTGACTTTTGAGACCACTGAAAAGCCCAAACAGTCTCGCGCAAAGGCGCAAAGCTCGCGAAGAAACGCCTCGAACTTTGCGTGCTTT
>CAYRPN010000185.1:0-8851 GCA_964426135.1 uncultured Phycisphaeraceae bacterium
AAGAGCGGAATCGCTCTTTGGTCAATCGTTAACCGGACACTACTGATTGAAAATTGAAAATTGAAAATTTTCAATTGCAAATTGCCTCGCGATGCCTTTTACGAACTTGGCGAGGGAAAACCCAAGGTATCATGCCCGCCCCATGACCTACGCAGTAATTTTCGATATCGACGGCGTGCTGATCGACTCCTACCAGGCTCATTTTGAAAGCTGGCGGCAGATCGGCCGCGAGTTCGGCCAAGACGTGACCGAGCAGCAGTTCGCCGGCAGCTTCGGCCGCACCAGCAAGGACATCATCCGGCTCTGGTGGGGCGCGCTCTTGGGCGACAAACTCACCGACCAATACAGCGCCGAGATCGACGAGCGCAAAGAAGCCGCCTACCGCGAGGTGGTGCGCAAGACCAAACCGGTGATGCCTGGTGCCGTGGCACTGATCGATGCGCTGCACAGCGCGGGCTTCAAGCTCGCCGTCGGCTCCTCCGGCCCGCCCGCCAACGTGGCGTTGTCGCTGGAACTGCTGGAGCGCGTGCCCAAGTTCGGCGCCAGAGTCACTGGCATGGACGTCACGCGCGGCAAGCCCGATCCGCAGGTCTTCCAGATCGCGGCCGGCCGTCTCGGAGTCGAACCGGCAAAATGTGCCGTGATCGAAGACGCCCCCGCCGGCGTTGCCGCGGCCAACGCCGCAGGCATGACGAGCATCGCGCTCCTGGGCACGGCGACGCGAGACAAGTTGAGCGCGGCGAAGCACATTGTCGGCTCGCTTAAAGAACTGACACCTGCCGATATCGCGCGGCTGATCGATGCGCCAAGGTAGAATACGCCTCCGTGAGCATACACATTTCATTTCCGGTTCACGCCACGATCGTGGCCACTGGCGCGACGTATGCTGACCCTGTCAGCAACGAGGACGCGGAAGCAGCTGAACATTTGAAAGAGGTGTTCCAGCCCCTGGGCGATCCACCGGCGGCCAAGTTCCGCCTGCCTCAATACACCGAAGCGGTGCAGATTTCGCCCGACGGGAACGAAGTGGGTGTGCTCATTCGCCAGCCGACGATTCGCGTGGATCAGGTCATCGCGGAACAGGCGAGCATGCTGCTCACCGCCTTGCTTGCACTGTGGCTGATCGTGGAAGTGATCCGCGCCTGGCGACGCCGCAACCGGGGCCGGGCACATGGCGAGCCGCACTGCCGCAAGTGCGATTACCAGCTCACTGGCGCGACCGCGTCGAACTGCCCGGAGTGCGGCCTCGAGCTGAATCCAAAGAATGTCGTCACGGGCCGCCGCCGTCGGGTGTGGCCGCGACCGCTTTTGGTTTTCGCTTTGGCCACTGCCGCCGGCACTGCATTGCAGGTGTACTCGCAGACCGTGAGTGAGTGGCTGTCGCCGCGAATGCCTGCATGGCACATCGCGTGGCTGAATGAGTGGGCGGAGTATGACGAGAAATGGGCATGGATGACAAGGCATGATGATGCCCAGTTCCGCGTCGAAGTGTATTCATTGAATGACTGGAAACTGCTTCGCACGCTGCGATTGGATGGCGCGACGGTGCGGTGCTACGTGATGCTGGGAGCGCGGCTGCGGAATGCGTACGCGGTGATCGAGGATCAAGATGGGCCCACGGAAGCATGGAGTTGGAGCCTGAAATCCGGCGAGCGATCATTGATTGGCCAATTGCCGACGACCGTGAACAGCGGGAGCACTCCAGGAACCACTGCCGACGAGCGTTGGCTGGTCGTTGAAGACGACCGCCATGGCTTCATGCTTCTTCCAACGCAACCGGGATCGGCCAGAACACTTGGATTCAGCGGCTATCAGATCGGTAGCGAATGGATCGGAAGCTATGACGATGAAAACGAGGTGCACTCGATGATCACCGGAAAGAAGGTCACAACCACCAAGGCATCGCCGGCCGACGTTCTCGCCATCGATGAAACACAAGGGCTATTAATCAGACGAAATGAGGATCCCGAGAACTACTCTGCGATTGTCGAGTCAATGCCCGACGGCCGAACACTTGTTGAGTTGCCGTTTCCTTCGCGAGCAATACTGCCTTCGATCCTCCAATCGATTTCAGGATGCGCCCCGATCAACCGACAAAATCTCTGGGCCGTGGTCGAGATGCAGACATTGGATCTTCATCTTGACGTGTGTCACCTGGCAGTAGGCGTTTGGAGCATGAAGGAGCGCCGCTACCTGGCGACGTTCGAAGGTCCACACCTGGGCGTCTACGCAGGGAATGCAAGCGGCGCACTGACAGTGAGCGAGGATAGCAGACGCGGTGTGATGTTCGGAGCGCAGTTCAATGAGGATGGCGAAGTGGAAATGCTGAAGTCCTCGCCAGTGGCGTACCTTTTCCTCTACGACTTTTCAAAATACCTGGGTAAGTGAGCGTGCGGATTGAGCGGTTTCCCTTGCACAGGCATCGGGGCGAACACGCCCCGGCTCGCAGCGGCGCCGACAACGCCTGTTCAGCGCATTGACCCGCCGATCCCGATTTGATATGTATACGTACTTATGCCATTCGTCCTCGCCGACATGTCCGCCGCCGAGCTTTCCGTCAAGTTCTTTCTTCAGATGTTTGTCATTCTCGCGGTGTGCCGACTGGTCGGGCTGGCGGCGCGCAGGATCGGGCAGCCGCAGGTCGTCGGCGAAATGATCGCCGGCGTGCTGCTGGGGCCGTCATTGTTCGGCCTGATCTGGCCCGAGGCGCAGGCGTCTCTTTTTCCGAAGGAATCGCTGAAGGTGCTTTACGTCGGGGCGCAGCTGGGCGTGGGGCTGTACATGTTTCTCGTCGGGATCGAGTTCAACACGGAGCACTTTCGCAGCCGGGCGAAGAGCGCCGTCGCCGTCTCGCTGGCGGGCATGATCGTGCCGTTCATTTTCGGCGGGCTGCTGGCGATGTGGTTCATCAAGGTGCCGGGGATGTTCTCGCCAAGCGCGACGCTGATCGAGGCGATGCTCTTCATGGGCGCCGCCATCGCCATCACCGCGTTCCCCATGCTGGCGCGGATCATCTACGAGCGCGGCCTGACGGGCACCACGCTGGGCACGCTCGCGCTGGCGGCCGGGGCGATCGACGACGCGGCCGCGTGGTGCGTCCTGGCGATCGTGCTGGCAAGTTTCGGCGGCGGTTGGGATCAGGCGTATCTGGCGATCGCCGGCGGCATCGGTTACGCGGCGATCGTGATCTTCGCGGGCCGCCGTTTGCTTGCGCCGCTGGGGCGCATGGCGGAGCGGGAGCAGCGAGTCACGCCTACGCTGCTGGGCGTCGTGCTGATGCTGTTCATGCTGGCGGCCTGGGGCACGGACAGCATCGGCCTGCACGCGGTGTTCGGCGGGTTCCTGCTGGGCACCGCGATGCCGCGCGGATTCTTCGCCGAGCAACTGAAAAAACAGCTCGAACCCTTCGCCGTGGTTCTCCTGCTGCCGATGTTCTTCACCTACTCGGGCCTGAACACGCAACTGCACACGGTCAACACGGTGGAACTGTTCCTGATCGCGCTGGCGGTGCTGATCGCTTCGATCGCCGGCAAGGCCATCGCCTGCTGGGCCGCCGCCCGGCTCACCGGCGAGGACAACCGCACCGCGCTGGCGGTCGGCACGCTGATGAACGCCCGCGGCATGATGGGGCTGCTGATTCTGGATGTGGGGCTGAGCAAAGGCGTGATCCAGCCGGCACTCTTCTCGATCCTGGCGTTCATGGCGATCGTGACGACACTGATGGCGTCGCCGTTGTTTGAGCTGGTGTATGGGAGGCAGGCACGGGCGGAGGGGATGCTGGGCGCGGCGCCGGGGGAGTGAGATGGACGGCATCTCGTCGGGGCGGACACGCCCCGGCTCGCGGCAATTACATCGGCTTATTCCCCACCGTCTGATCGTAGATCGAAAGCAGCTTCTGCTTATCGAGAATCATTTCATTTCGCGTCAGGCCCACCAGGTCGTAGACCGGCGTCAGCTCGATCGCGTCCACCGGGCAAGCTTCCTCGCACATGCCGCAGTAGATGCAGCGCAACTCGTCGATGTCGAACTTGATGGGATATTTTTCGCGGTCGTCCCACGGAGCCTCGGCGCCTTCGATGTGGATGCAGTGAGCGGGGCAGGCCGTGGCGCACATGAAGCAGGCGACGCAGCGGACGCGGCCATCCTCATCGCGGTTCAGGCGATGCACGCCGCGGAAATTGTCCTTGAACAGGCCGCCTTGTTCGACGGGGATATCGTCGCGGCGTTCCTCGGGATAGCACATGGTCTTGCTGCGTTTGCCTCGACCGATGGAGGTGATCATGTGCTTGAGCGTGGTGCCCAGGCCCTTGAAGACTTCCGGGAGGAACGTCAGCTCCGAGCGCGTCATGGGCGCCGGCTTGATCTCAACGATATCGCTGTCGGCAATCATGCGGGCATTGTCGGTCAGCGCGGGGATTCGTCAAGTGTTGGAGCGCGTGTGCGTGCAGGTTGAGGCCCTTAAGGGCCTCAACCTGCACACCTAGGATTGATGCACTTGCACAACCATTCACTTGCGCACCACATCCGCCTGCCCCGCGATCGTCTCGCCGTCGCGCCAGATCTGCAGGCTCATCGACTGGTAGTGGTTCAGGAAGCCGGAGAGGAAATTCACGCCGCGGACCAGCTGCGCCTCAGGCGTCGGCGGCTGCGTTGATCTCACTTGCGGGTCGGCGGTGGCGGATGCCAGCAGTTGTGGGCGTTCCTTTCTCCAATGTTCGAGCAGGCCGTTGAGGTGGGCCGAGAGCGCCGCGGGCTTGAGCACGGCAGTGACGATCGGCTGTTCGTGGGGCTTGAGCGCCATGGCGGTGAACTGCCGATCCGCGCTCAGGCCGCGCGTCGAGTCCAGCGAGGCGTCGATGCACTGGGCGAAGAACTTGTCGTGCGAGCAGATGACGAAGTGATCGCCGACGCGGCCGTAGGCGATCTTCAGGTGCGCCGCCTCGGGCCGCTGCAGGCGATTGCTCAGGGCGGCGCCGATTTCCGCCACGCGGTACGGCACGTTGGCGTGGGCCATCTCGGTCACTTCGACCGGCTCGATGTTCCAGTTCGCCGCCGCGACATTCGCCAGCACCATCAGGCTGTTGAGCGTGCTGGTCAGATCATCGCCGACTTTGCGATCGCGCAGGCGCAGCGCCACGCCCAGCACGGGCGCGCTGAAGTTCGCCCTGGGTTCAAGCTGCGAGCCGGGCACTTCGCCGAGGAACGCGATCAGCGGCGAACCGAGTTTGGGCGCGATGTCCTTGCGAAACGATTTGCCGGGGAACAGGCGATCGATCTGCTTGCCGTCACCGGGCGGCTCGATCTTCACATTGAGATTCACCGCCGCGATCGTGGCAGCCGGCAGCGGCCCGAAGTCGAGCGCCTTGCCGTCGCTCATCACCGAGGTGATCTTCTCGAACTCGGCGCTCTTGCCGCGATAGTGCAGCGTGACATTGCGGCCCTGGCGAACGGCGGCGATCGCGTGGGCTTCCGTGTCGCCCTGGCGCATGAAAGCCGTGACACTGCGCGACTTGGGCAGTTTGCCGATCCACTCGACGAAAGCAGGATCGTCCGCCAGCGTTTTGCCTTTGCCTTCGAGCACGGGCTTGACCGCGTCGCCGATGCGCTTGTCCACGACGATGACCCAGCCGCCGCCGACGACGATCGTCGCCTTGGCGTCGGTGGAGTCGTAGCCTTTCCACGCGCCCAGCGTGCCGGTCATTTTCAACTGCATCTTTTCAATCGCCAGATCGGCGTCGGCTTGCGTCACTTTCGAGACCACCATCAGCGGCGGATTCTCACCGCTTTCAAACGCGATCAGCGTGACCGCCTGCCCCAGATACTTGTCGATGAGCTGCGGCTCCGTCAGGCCCATCAGCTTCTGCAGATCCTCCCAGCCCTGCTGCGGCGGCAGCGGCAGATTCTCCTTGATGTAAGTGGCCAGCGGATCCTGCTCCCAGTCCTTGCGCAGCGACGAGAGATCGTCGATCTGCACAAAAGCCACGGCATTGGCCGGTGCGAACTTCGCCGCTTCCTGCGCGCGGAGTTTCGTGCAAATACCCATCGCCAGGGCGAGCAGCAGTGCGAGTTGGGGGATGTTGCGTTGCATGATTCCGTTCGGGTGGGTGTGCGGATGCGATTGCATTCGTGTCGGGCGGTTCGTCATTCCGGAAGCTCGCAACTCCGGGTGGCTGGGGCTGGAGTCCGCGGAAGCCCCGGCCCGAGCGTCCATCCGTTCACCGTTCCGGGCTTGCGCCGAGCCTTCAGCTCCGGCCACCCGGAACAGGCCACGGACTCATCCCCCCGCCGGCTTCGTCAGCCGCGCCGGGTCAGGAACGCCGGGATCGAGCAGGGTGAAAAGCTTGTTCACGTCGAGCATGTCCGCCGCGCTGCTGACCGTCCGCCGGAGTTTTGCGGGCTGAGCGGCGGCACTTGCGTAACCGTCACTGGCGCTGGCGAGCAGCATGGCAACGCCGTCGGGCGCGGGCTTCGCCGGAGCGACCGCGATGTTGCCCTTGCCCGGATCGACCGGCTCCGTCCTGAACACGCTGAGCATCACCGCCCCGCCGATGAACGCCACGATCGTCGCCGCGATGCCCACCATCCAGACGCGCAGCTTCGAGAATCCGATCCGCCCCACCACCGCGCCTTCTTCGTGCCACTTGTCCAGCACGCGCTGGGCGAACAGCCCGCCATCGGACGACTGACCGCGATCGATCGCGCCTTCCTTCGCCATCGATTGCAGCCACCGGCTCTCCGCCTTGAAAAGCACAGCCGCCTGTTCGTCCTGGCGCAGGGCATCATCGAACGCGGCGCGGTCCGCCTCGCTGAGCGAGCCGTCGCGGTAGTCGTCCCAGAGTTGTTCGAGTCGCTGGCGGGTCATGTGGGGATTCCTTCGAGCTTCGGTTCCAGGATTTTTCGCAAGGCTGATCGTCCGCGGTGCAGGTGGCTCTTGATCGTGCCCACGGGCATTTCCATCACCTTCGCCACCTCTTCGATCGACAGATCCTGCTCGTGAAACAACACCACGGCCAGTCGCTGCGGCTCACTCAACTGCGCCAGCGCTCCATCGAGCACCACGCGCGTCGCGGCCCGTGTGTCAGCGGCCTCCACCTGCTGGGCGGGGCCGTCCGCGCCGCTGCGGCGGCCTTCGTACTCCGTGCTGGCGACCTGCTCGTCCATGCGGCGACCGTGGTTGATCGACAACCGGCGGGCGATCGTCAGCAGCCAGGTCCGCATCGGGTACGACTCGTCGTACCGACCGGCGCTTTTCAGGAGGCGGACAAAAGTCTCCTGCGCCAGGTCGTCCGCCAGTTCGAACCGGCCGGTGATCTTGCGGAGGAAGGACCGCACCAGCCGTTCGTACTTGCGAATCAGGACCGTCGCCGCCGATTGATCGCCTTGGGCCACGAGGCGAGCCAACTCGCCGTCGGACAGAGTCTCGACGTTTCCGATTGGCTCGCGCGCTGGGGCCATACGACTGCCTTCCGAAGGAACTTACCCGTGGCATGGGATGAGGGTTGCAGGGGACGGGAATGGGCAGAACAAGGCAAGAGTGCGAAGTGAAAAGTAAAAACTGCAAAGTGTAATACGGATTCCATCTGATTCTCGCGCAGGTGCCACTGGCAGGCTTGGCTGCCAGTGGACCTGCGAAAAGCAAAGCGCGGGCGTCGGTGGACGCGAGAAACGCACTGGCAGCCGAGCCTGCCAGTGGCATCAACTTCGGCGCGAGAATCAGATAGAAGCCGTATAAAGTGGAGAAAGTCGAACACGTCCCGAGTGCGGCACGGATTACATTTTTCACCCCTTACCTTGCACTTTGCACTTTGCACTTTTCACTTTCCTCATCTTCCATTCGCGAACTTCACCTCGCGCACGCCCAGCCATACGAGTGTTTCGAACCAGAGAATGCTGACGGATCCGATGAGGGTGAGGACGAAGAGGTCGCGGAAGTCACCGGGGAAGAGCCACGTCGGCAGCGGCAGCCTCAGGTGCCGGCCATACCACAGATACGCCAGACAGCACACGATGCCCGCGGGCAGCCATCCGATCGCCGAATAGCACACCACGCGCTCCGCCAGGCGAAAGGCCACGCGCCAACCTCGGCGTCGGCTGAACCAGGCGACTCCCAGTGCCTCGATGTAGCTCAGCCCGATCACCGCCAGCGCGGGGCCGGCGAACATCATCGTCGCCACCGTCGATTTCAACAGCGGATCGCGCAGCGGCGTCAACCCGCCCGCCAGCGCGAAGCAAAGCAGCCAGAGAGCGCCGACCAGGCACGCATAGCTGACCAGATGCCAGCGATCCGCGGCACGTCCGACGCTCGCCACGCGATCGATGCGCAGTTGTTGAAAGCCATGCTTGGGCCGCAGTGCGATCATCGCCGCGGTGCGCAGCCACATCCCCACGCTTCGCTCGTTCTGCCACGGCAGCCCGGTGCGCCGGGCGGGATCGGACTCGGCGATGGGTTTGCCGCACTCGGGGCACGCGCCGTCGGCGGACAAACCACGCAACGGGTAACCGCACTGCTCACAAAGATCGTGCTCATCCGGATAGCCCGTCGTCGCGGCGAGTCGCCGGCCTGCTTCGATCGCAACCTGGGAAATAGCAGCGGACATGCGCGGCATTGTAGCGCGGCGGCACAGGTGTGCGACTCGTCCGTTCGCCATGAGACCGGGGCTAATGGATGGAATCGAAATAACTTCCCGATTGGCACAGTTCGTACTCCCCTCCCTCTTAGGGAGGGGCAGGGGGAGGGTCGGGCAAACAGCCTGATTCGACGCACAATCACGCCGTGCGCCCGACCCTCCCCTAACCCCTCCCTAACCCAACCTCCGCAGTTCGCGCTCCAAAATATTTTTTCGCGCTCGGG
>CAYRPN010000186.1:0-8760 GCA_964426135.1 uncultured Phycisphaeraceae bacterium
TTCAAATCGACCGGAGTCACAGACTCCGGCTCTGTTCAAGACTCCGACGCGCCCAGGTCAACACTTGTCGAGTACGCAAGTGCCGGATGATTCTCTTCTTCCCAAGTTGGTGCGTCCGCGCCAAGCCTTGACGCACCCTGCTTCGCTCTCTCATTTCATTGCCGCGTCGCCCCGCAGTTCCAGCAATCGGTGAACTGCCCTTCGATGCTTTCTCCGCACGCGGGGCAGGTCCAGTCCGGCGCGGCCTGGCCGGCGGCGGCGGCGCCCGGCTTCGTGCGGGCTTCAAACTCACGTGCCAGCGACAACGCGCGATCCGCATCCGCTTCGCCGACCCATACGGCAGGCAAAGTATCCGGCGTCATCGGCAGCTCCCCGCGGCCCTGCGCCAGCGTCTCGCCCAGCACCACCGCGCGGATACCGGCATCCTCCAGCAGATCGCGCAGCATGTGCAACTCATGCACGGCCCGGCTGGCGTGAAGCTTGACCAGGTTGCCCACGTTCACCGCGAAGGTCGACGCATCGAGCGGATCGAAATCACGACCGCACTCCGGACAACGCGGATCGCGCAGACCGTCCAAGGGATAGCCGCACTCGAGGCAGAATTTCTGCGGGTCGAAGTCGGGCATGCGGGGATTGTAGAGAGGATCAGGAAAGGAAAAGGCGAAAAAAAAACCGCGACCTTGCGGCCGCGGTTCGTCGGGGGTTTTGATGGGGTACAAACGGCAGAATGACAAGGCGAGCAGATGTTCGTTCCGCTCTTCGAGCGGACGCTAAACGGGGATTCGCACGACGCGTCGAATCAATCGTGGGGCTTCGTCGATTCCGTCGCGGCCAGCACCGTGGTGATCCAAGTCTCGGCGGCCTGGCTGAGCGCTGGGGGCGTCTCCGCCTTCGGCTTCGCCTGCTGGGCGCGCATCTGACGCGCTTCGCGGAAGCTGACCATCTTCTCGTTCTCTTCATCCCACAGATTCATGTAGACGCACTTGATGCTGTCTCGCAGCGTCAGGCGAGTGACCTGATGGAACACGGGGTTCTCGCGGTAGCAGCGCTGCAGGTTGTAATTCGGGATGCGGCTGTCCAGGTGATGGATGTGGTGCAGGCCGATGTTGGCGGTGAACCACTGGAGGATGACGGGCAGGTCGTAGTGCGAACTGCCGGCGATGGCGGCGCGGACGTAATCCCACTGGTCGCTGCGCTTCCAGTAGGTGTCCTCAAACTGGTGCTGGACGTAGAAGAGCCACATGCCGCTGGACGCCGCGATCGCGCCAACGGAGAAGTGCACGATGACGAACGGCCAGAATCCAAACTGCCAGATCATGATGCCCGCGTAGGCGAAGAGGACGAGGTTGGTCAGATGAGCGCTGATGCGGGCCTTGCGGCAGGACTTGGGCACGCTGAATGCCGGCACGCGCTGCAGGACGGTGAAGAGGATCACCGGGATGACGCCGAACAACACGATCGGGTGTCGGTACACGCGGTAGAAGAACCGCTTGACCGGATGCATGGCGTAGTACTCTTCGATGGTGAGAGTCGGGATGTCGCCGTTGCCGCGATGATCGAGATCGCCGGTGGAACCGTGATGCATCGCATGCGACCACCGCCAGGCGTGGTACGGCGTCATGGACAACGCGCCGAGGAAGAATCCGACGACGTCGTTGGCGAGGTTGGACTTGAAGAAGGAGCCGTGGCCGCAGTCATGGTGCAGGATGAAGAGGCGGATCATGAAGAGGGCTGTGGGCACGGACAGGGCGAGGGTGAGCCACACGCTGACTTCCAAGGCCATGTACATCGCCACGAGAAGTGCGATGTAGGGAATCAGCGTGCTGGCGATCTGCCACAGCGATCGCTTCAAATCAGGATTGCGATACTTGGCCAGCTTGGTTTTCAGTTCACTGAGGGCTGGCAGTTCGGACGGATTTGCGTGCATGAATAAAAATCCTGGACGAATGAACGGAGCAAAATGGATCCCGACAATAGCCCGTTATGGTAGGCGTAACTGGCCTGGATTTCGTCTCGATCGGCAAGAATTCGGTGAACGGCTGCAAGGCTAAAGGGAAAATACTCGATTACAAAGGCTTTTCCTTCGGCACCCCGGGGCGAGCCCACTCGCAGAACCGGGGAATGCCGCGTCCTTGCATCAGGGGGTTTTTGCTCAAGCGGAGACAAAGCTGTCGCCCGACACCCATTGGCCCAGTTCCTCGCGGAACTTGAGCGACTTATCGATCATGACCACATCGCCTTCGAGGTAAATCTTGTGCCGTTCCAGCGGCCTGGGCGCGGGGCCTTCGAAGTTGACGCCGTTCATGTAGAAACCCGAGCCGTGACACGGGCACTTGAACTTGGCGTCGTTGGCGAGCCAGTTGGGAATGCAGCCCAGGTGGGTGCAGATCGTGGAAAGCGCCACGAGCTTGCCATCAGGCAGGTGCACGAGCCAGACGTTCTTGTCTTTGTGCTGTTCGTAAACGCCCGGCTGGTTAAAATCGGCGAGTTTGCCCGCGCGGAACGTGCTGGGCGGTTCGCGGCTGATCTTGGGCGCCATGAAGGAGTTGAGCGCGCCGCCGAAGACCGCGCCGGCAAACGCGAGACTGCCCCAGCCCACGGCCAGAGCGATATTGAATCCGCGCCGGCTCACGGCAGAAACGCGCGACGCCTTGTCGCGGATGCGCTGCGCCATCGAAGGTTGGGGCCGGGCGTAACCCGTGCCCACCAGGGCCGCGCTCATCGCATCGGGCGGCGCGTCCAGATCGACCATCGCCACAACCGCCTCGGCCGGCGCTTTGGCTGCGGGCCGCATCGTCACACCGGGACCGCCGGCGCTGCGGCTGCCGCTGACATGCGCGTTCTTGAGCAATCCCGCCCACTTCGGATCGGGCGGCCCTTCCGGAGGCGACCATCCCGCCTTCTTCGCCGCCCCGCCGCCGCCACCACCCGCGCCGGCACCGGCGCCGACCGCGGCAGCTTCTTCTTTTCCAGCCCAGGGCTCGGGGCCTTCCACTTCGATTGTTTCAAATTTGATGACGTCGACAGGGCAACCCTCGGCCGCCGTCATGATCGACGGCGTCAGAGGCTTCGTGAAGTCCGGCTTCATCGCCGCGGGCCTGATGAGACAGGTCGTTTCCGTCACATCAAAGACTTCAGGGCAATCGCCTTCGCACGCATCGCAGACGATGCAGCCTTCGGCGATCCAGACCTTGACGATTTCCTTGTGGGTCACTGCCATGATCAACACTCGGGTGAGGCTCTCCGTGCCGGCGAATCATAGCGGAAGAGACGAGGGCATGTAAACCGAGGCGGAGGCGGGCATAATGTCGCATGCGGCTGCCGATTCCGAGGCGGAACCTGACGACTGCGCTGACGCGGCTTTGCTCGACGCTCACTTCTCCCGCGATCGCAGCAGTTGCGACGCCGCCTGTCGCACCGACGGGTTTTCACTCGTGTTTTCGGCGATCTGCTTCACGCGCTCCCAGATGCGCTTATCGGTCATCGTCGACACCAGGCTCAAGGTCGATGCCAGCACACGGTCCTGCTCGTCAGCCGACATGGGCTCATCGCGATCGGTGAGCACGCTGCCGTTGAGTTTCACCAGGGCCTGACGGTTCAGCAGCGTGTCCACGACGAACAGCACACCCTGCTCTTCATTCAGCGCCGCCAGCGCGATGGCGGCGTTCCAGCGGGTGTTGGTGTAGTTGCGGCGAGTGAATTCGCGGCGCGCCGATTCGGAGAGGCCCTCGCCCTCGTCCCACCCGGTCGACGCCATCGCCTCGCGCAGGGCCTGGATCACCTCGGTGTCGGTGGGCCGGGCGAGCTTCCACATGGAGATCGCCGCCTGCGTGCGCACGGGCTCGGCAGTATCCGCCAGCATCTTCGTCAGCGCGGGCAGGCCGCGGCGGGCGGCTTCCAGATCGCGCGAGGACCAGTTAAGGACGCCCCCGATCACCGCCTGCCGCACCTCACGGTCGGTGGAACCGGCGAAATGGAGCACCATGTCCAACCCGCCTTCCTGGCCGAGTTGCCCCAGCGCGATGACCAGGAATTTCTGCAGCTCCACATCCGCGGGATGCACGTGATCGCGCAGCACCTGCACCAGTTCATCGCTCAACGCCCGCCTCTCAGCGGGATCGGCGATGCCCGGGATCATCGTGGCGATGTTGTACGCGGCAAGGCAGCGGTCCTTGTACCGCGGATCCTGCGCGCCGGCGACGAGTTTGCCGCCCATGCCGCTCGACTGCTTCAACCGCGTGAGCAGATCCTTCGGGCTGTCCGTATCGCCGGCCAACGTGCCGAAGAGCGCGACCAGCCCGATGGCGACGATGGCGATCACGGCTGGGATGATGACCAGCTGCGCCATCTGCTTGCCGAAGGAAGGCGGCGGCGGCAGCGGCTCACCGGAGGCCGCGCCACCTTGCCCCTGCACCATTGATGCGGACTCGCCCGGTCCCGCCGGCATCATCGGGCCGTCAGCGGCAACATCTGTTTTGTTGGGGTTTTCAGCCATTTTCAATCGCGAAGGACTCGGAGCCTCGAAGCTGGTGGACCGATCAATCACGGCGACCTTCGCGCGGCACATCGTAGGGTCGCGACGCACTGATTCCAAGCGGGCAACTTGTCGCGGGCCAAGTCGATCAGTTCGGCTTTCCAGGTTGAATGGTCAACCGCTCGCCGCAGCGCAGCACGCGGTACGGCTGACGCAATTGCTCGCACTGTGCCACGAACTCCTCCGGCGTGGCCGTGTTGAACGTGAACATGTCGTAGTGGCAAGGCACCGCCAACCCCGCCCCCACCTCTTTCGCCAGCCATGCCGCTTCGCGACCCCACAGGTTGCCGGCAACCTTTCGCTCCGGGAGATTGCCGTTGATCGGCAGGATCGCCAGGTCGATCCTGAACCGGCGCAGTCGCTCGGCCATGCCTTCGAAAAGGAGCGTGTCGCCGCTGTGGTAAATCGTGAAGCGGGATGAATGGCGACCGGCGCGCTGAGCGGACGCATCGAGCAGTTCGATGACGTAACCCATGAATCGATGTTGCCCCCGCTCGTCGCGATCGAGCTCGTTGTGTGCTGCCGGAACGCCGTGGAAGGTGAACGGCCCCACCGTCGCCGACTTGCCGTCATCCAGGCCGATCATCGAAGCGGCATCGATCTTCAGGCGAGCGGCGACGAACGCACGATTCGCCTCCGGCGCGATCAGGCGCATGGCCGGATTCGCGCGCAGCAATGGAATCAACGTGTCCGCGTCGAGATGATCCGTGTGATTGTGGCTGCTGGATGCCACGTCGATGAAGTCCAACCGCGACGGATCGATCACCCGTTCCGTCATGCGCACGTGCGGCTTATCCGTGTCGGCATACTTGATCGTGAGCGAGTCGGACAGGTATGGATCGATCAGCGCGTGCCTGCCTTGCCACTGCACGAGGTACCCACTCTGCCCCAGCCACCACAAATGCGGGCACGAGGCATCCGCGCGGGCTGCGGCGATGTCGGCGAGCAAGGCATCATGGTGTAGCAGAGGTTTGATCATGTGGATGACGATCAGGACTCGTGCGAAATCCAGGTCGCGCGACTGTAGGGTGCGTCAAGGCTCGGCGCGGACGCACCACGGTGAACGGAGACGCACCGTCATGAACGGAGACGCACCGTCGTTAACGGAGACGCAACATGGTGCGTCCGCGCGGACT
This sequence comes from uncultured Phycisphaeraceae bacterium, assembly GCA_964426135.1. GTDB lineage: Bacteria > Planctomycetota > Phycisphaerae > Phycisphaerales > Phycisphaeraceae > CAYRPN01. Next base: position 5,671 of record CAYRPN010000186.1, read on the forward strand.
TGACGCACCCTACCTGGCTTTCGGCTCGCGCCTTTGCGCTCGCCGGCTGACCAACTCCAGCCACGCGGGCATGATGGTCCAGCACGCGAACATCGAGAGCGTGATGCCGACCGTCAGCACGAAGCCGAGGCTGGAGATGCCTCGATGACTCGCGAAGATCATCGTGCCGAAACCCACAGCCGTGGTCAACGTGGTGACGGTGATGGCTTTGCCGGTGCCCGCGGTCAGACCCGGTGGTCGGCTCACCGGGTCCTGCCTGTAGCGATGGATCATGTGGACGCCGGCATCCACGCCGATGCCGAACATGAGCGGGAGCACCATGATGTTGGCGGGGTTGATCGGCATGCCCACGAGCCACATGACGCCGAACGTGACGGCGAAACCAAAGGCCACCGGCACCAGGCTCGCCATCGCGTCGCCCAGCCGCCTGAAATCAAGCCACACGAGCAGGAAAACCACGACGAGCGCGTAGATGCCGCTGAGCAGGTACGAATGGAGGATGAGTTTGCCGGAGCGATAAATCTGCGGCGCCGGGCCGGTGACGTTCGGATCGATGGCCTCCATCTCGGCAATGAACCGAGGCAGGAAGTCATTGGCAAGCGGGCCCGCTTCGCGCTCGCCGTTGGAACGGAGCGCCGGGTGGATCTCCAGTTGCAGCCGGCCTCTGTCGTCTTGAAACGGGCGTACCAGTTCGACGGGCATGTCTTCCCTCGTCAACAGCGAAGGATCGAGCGCCCGATCGATGCGCAAGGCGGTACGCTGACGCCACGCGGCGAACTCGGCATCGAGCCGGTCCAGCCGCGCAGACTGCTCGGCCGGTGCAAGCGATTGAATCGCCTTCGTCGCGGCGGCGAGCGATGCGCCCAGTGCATCGAGCGCATCGCGGATATCCCTGGGCGCGTCGGCCGGCACATTGGCGCGCAGCGCCAACTGCAGCAGATTGAACTGCGGCAGCAGTTGCGTCCGCGCCGGCGCGGAAGGCGACGATGGCGCGGCGCGATTGAGCGCCGACCTCAACGGGACCTCAAGCTGACGACGGACTGCCTCGATCGCGCGAATCTTCACGTCATCGTCGTGCGGCACGAGAATCCCCATGCCGCCAAGCGATCCGAGCGTCGATCCTTCATTCGCCCCGGCGGCGCGAACCTGGGCCGCGCGTGCCCGCAATTCGTCCATGTCTTTGCAGACGCTGGCGCCGAACCAGACCGAAACGCCGCCATCCTCGACGATGCGGTCGTGCCATCGAACGCTGTCGAATCCGCGCGGCATGAGCCGGGTGAGGTTGTAGTCGTACGTCATCCGCGACATCGCCACGAGCGAGCCCAGGGTCGCAATCCCAGCCACGACGAGCGTCAACTTCGGCCGGCGGACGAACGGCATGGCCCATCGCTCCTCGAAGAAATGCACGTAGCGGCTGCCCATCTGCGCGATGTTTCGGTACCGGCTTTTGGTCAGGCGCAGCAGCGCCGGATACACGCTGAACATCGCCAGCAGACACAGCAGGATTCCCGCCGCCGCCGCCGCTCCCATTTCCGCCACCCCCAGAAAATCCGTCAGCACCGTCATGCCGAATGCCGCCGCCGTCGTCGCGGCGCCCGTGAGAATGCCCGGCCCCATCGTTTCGAAGCTTTCCTGCAGAGCCGCGGCGAAACCGTCGGCATCGTCCGGGTAATCGCGGCGAACCAGTTCGAGCTTCGCCGCCAAATGCACGCCGTACGCATCGCTGATGCCCAGCAGCATCGGGGCGATGACCACGCTGATGACCTGCAGATGGCCGATGCTGATCGTCACGAATCCATAAGTCCACGCGAGCCCCACCGCCAGGGAGAGCATCGCCAGGAGCGGCGCCGTCCAACTGTGAAACGCAAGCACCAGCACCACCGTGATCAGCACGAAGGAGACGATCGACGCAATCGCCGTGTCGAACGTGGCCGCCTCGGTCTCGTCGTTCTCCATCACGATCACGCCGGTAAGTCCCAGATCGATGCCCGGATACTTCGGGGCAACCCGAGCGATCGCGCCGCGGATGCCTTCGATGGCGCGGGAGAACTCGTTCAATTCGCCTGCCTGCGAGGACGGCGAAACGCGTAGGAACAGCAGGCGTCCGTTGTCGCTCTCCAGATACTGCCAGCGTCCCTCGGCTGATGTCTCGACGAGTTCGCCCAGGTCCGGTTCCTTGCCTTCGTTGCCGGCACGCGCTGTCACTGCCCGCACCAGCGCGTCCAGGCCGGCCAGCGATCGCACGACCTGGCCCTGCACAGCCGCATCGCCGTCGCGGCCGGCTTCGTTCAACTGAGCGACCACGCGGCTCACCATCGCCGACAGGCTGCCGCTCTCCAGAAGCGTCCGGCTCGCCGCCAGCTCGGCCAGTCGCCGCTCGAAATCCTCCCACGCAAGCGTGCGGATCATCCGTGGACTGATCGTCCGCAGGTCGAAACGCCAGACCACGTGATTCACAAAAGGCTCCGACAGAACCGCCGGCCCCAGACTCAACAGTTCCGCCCCAAGCTCATCCACCAGCGCCCGCGCCCGTTGCCGACGCTCAGCACCGTCGCCATTGGCGGCAGGCCCGCTGTCGACCACCACGATCAGATCGCTGTCGCCGTGGAAGCTCGACTGCCAGTCGACGAAGGTTTTGTTCCACGCAATGGTCCGCGAGAGGAGATCGTTGCGGTCGGGCTGGAACTCAAGCCTTGCCGCCGTCAGAACCACACAGGCAACGGTCACGGCCAGCGCCACCGACAGCACCAGCACCGGGTGGCGCACGATCAGGCGGGACCACCAGCCGAGGAACTGATGTCGAAAGCGTTCGAGCATGGAGGAGAGGTGGTTGGGAGCCGTGCGATAGCAACTCCACAGCTCTGAAACCGCGTTGGTGTAGGGTGCGTCAAGGCTCGGCGCGGACGCACCACGTTCATCGGAAGCTCTACCAGGTGCGTCCGCGCCGAGCCTTGACGCACCCTACGCCGATTCCGCGGACTACATCCTGCGACGCTTCATAGGAATCGGAGCGAAACAACTTCCCGATTTGCGACGTTCGAACTCCCCTCCCTTTTAGGGAGGGGCAGGGGGAGGGTCGGGCAAACAGCC
>CAYRPN010000187.1:0-8666 GCA_964426135.1 uncultured Phycisphaeraceae bacterium
CAAGAGCGGAATCGCTCTTTGGTCAATCGTTAACCGGACACTACTGATTTGAAATTTTCAATTTGCAATCCACACTCACCCGCTCACCCACTCACCCACTCACCTCTTCACCCGCTCATCCGCCTCCCCTGCCTGCCGAAATCCGCTACACTCTTCCCATGGCCAGCCCCGACAAGGTCATCGAACAACTCAACGCCAAGATGGGCATTCCGCACGCCGTTCGCTTCGAGGCAGGCAACGGCGGGCTCGTTCGCGCGGTCCTGACCGCCGCCGACGCCCCCACGCCCGACCACCCCCAGCCCGCCTCGCGCGGCGAAGCCCATGTCTACCTCCATGGCGCCCACGTCAGCCATTTCCAGCCCGCCGGCCAGCCCCCCGTGTTCTTCATGAGCAAGGAGAGCCGCTACGAGACTGGCAAGGCGATCCGCGGCGGCGTGCCCATCTGCTTCCCGTGGTTCGGCCCGAAAAAGGATGACCCCAAGGCCGCGATGCACGGCTTTGCCCGCGACCGCAACTGGAAGTTCCAGTCCGTCGAACGCGCGGAAGACGGCTCCGTCACCGTTGTGCTCGTCCTCAAATACAGCGCCGCCACGCAGGCGCTCTGGCCGCCGAAGTTCAGCGCAACGCTCTCCGTCACGCTCGACGGCAGCGGCAGGAAATTGACGCTCGCCCTCGCTGCGAAGAACCTCGACGCGGCGGACCTGACCCTCGAAGCGGCACTGCACACCTACATCGCCGTCAGTGACGTGAACAAGATCACCGTCGCCGGCCTGGAAAACACCGACTACATCGACAAGGTCGACAACTTCGCCCGCAAGAAGCAGCCGGCCGAGCCGATCAGGATCACCGGCGAAACCGACCGCGTATTCCTCAACACGACCGGTACCTGCGTCGTGAACGATCCGGGCGGCAATGGCGCCCCCGCCCGCCGCGTCATCGTGGAAAAGGAAGGCTCGAAGTCCACCGTCGTCTGGAACCCGTGGATCAACAAAGCCAAGGCGATGGCGGACTTCGGCGACGACGAATGGCCCGGCATGGTCTGCGTCGAAACCGCCAACGTCGGCGACAACGCGGTGACGATCAAGCCGCGCACCGGCCACGTCATGAAGGCGATCGTGCGGGTGGAGTGATGTCGTGCGTCGCGTGAATCGGCGCGTGGCCCCCGCATCAACCGTTTAGCGGAAACGCCGCAGGCGTCTGGACGAACGCCCCAGGATGCGCTCATTCAAAGCGCATGCGCCCATTCAGAGCGCATGCACTCATTCAGAGCGCAATGGATTATCGCTCTTTAGCGCGCATGGGGGTTCGCCGCGCCTCTTTGCGTTTCCGCTTCCGTCCAGGCGCCTACGGCGCACCGCTAACCGTCATCCCACAAACCCCGCCGCGCGCAACATATCGACATCCACCTTTTCCGCCTTCGCGTTCTTTTGCAGGCTGAGCCAGTGCACCACCGTCTTGGCGATCACATCGCATTCGAGGTTGACGATGTCGCCGGCTTTCAGTTCGCCCAGCGTCGTGCGCTCAAGCGTCGTGGGAATCAGCGCGACGGAGAACCGGCGGGCCGGCGCATCGACCGCCGCCAGCGTCAGGCTCACGCCGTCGATCGTCACCGAACCCTTGGGCACAAAGTACGGCGTCATGTCCGAGGACACCGCGGGCGGCCCCGGCGTCTCCACGGCGACCACGTATTGCGTGGCATCGGACACCACGTTCGTGACCACGCCGGTGCCATCGATGTGGCCCTGCACGAAGTGGCCGCCCATGGCGGTCATGGGCGTGAGCGACAGTTCCAGGTTGACGCGATCGCCGACCTTTCGCTGACCGAGGCTGGTCTTCTCCAAAGTCTCCCGAATCAGGTCAAAGCCCAGGCAGCCCGGCGGATCGCTCGCTTTCGGCGCTAGTGTCAGGCAGCATCCCTGCACCGCGACGCTGTCGCCGGGCCTTGGAAACGCGGACCATTCTTTGGGCTTGCCCGGATCGATGACGAGGCGAACGCCGAAGTCATTGTGGGTCAGGGAAGCGATGCGTCCCATCGCGGTGATGATGCCGGTGAACATGCGGGCAGTTTACCGATGAGCGGCTGAGTGCGGATGAGTGAGTGGGTGAGGGGGTGAGAGGGTGAGTGGGTGAGGGGGTGAGGGGGTGAGTGGGTGAAGGATCGGAGATTGCAAATTGAAAATTGCAAATTGAAAATTTTCAATTTGCAATGCTCCTTCACCCACTCACCTCCTCACCCCCTCACGCCCCCGCCCTCCTGCTATCATCCCGCCTCCATAGACTGGGACCACCCAGCCTGCAACCCAACGCCCCCGCAACGAAAGCCTCGCACGATGCAACCACGCACCCACAAATGCGGTGAACTCCGCAGTTCCCACGTCGGACAGACCGTCAGCCTTTCCGGTTGGGTCAATGGCTACCGCGACCACGGCGGCATCATCTTCATCGACCTGCGCGACTACACCGGCGTCACCCAGATCAAGTTCAGCCCGCAGAACAAGACCGCCCACGACCTGGCGGACCGATTCCGAAACGAGGACGTCGTCAGCGTCACCGGCCTGGTCGTCTCGCGCGGCATCGATGACAAGGGCAAGAGCCTGACCAACCCCAAACTCGCCACCGGCGAAATCGAAATCGACGGCAGCACGTGCGAACTATTGAGCAAGGCCGAGACGCCGCCGTTCACGCCCGATGAAGCGGGCAAGGTGAACGAGGAAACCCGGCTCAAGTACCGCTACATCGATCTGCGCACGCCGCGCTTACAGAAGATTCTGCGCACGCGCCACCGCGTTGCCAAGATCATGCGCGATTACTTCGACGAGAACGGCTTCACCGAGGTGGAGACGCCCTTCCTCTGCAAGAGCACGCCCGAAGGGGCGCGCGACTTCCTCGTGCCCTCGCGCTTGCAGCCGGGCAGTTTTTATGCCCTGCCGCAAAGCCCGCAGTTGTTCAAGCAGATTCTCATGGTCGCCGGCATGGAGCGGTATGTGCAGATCGTCCGCTGCTTCCGCGACGAAGACCCGCGCGCCGACCGGCAGGCGGAGTTCACGCAATTGGACCTCGAAATGAGCTTCGTCGATCAGGACGATGTGCTCACTCTCGTGGAAGGCCTGATGCGCCGCATCTGGAAGCAGATTCTCGACATCGACATTCCCAACCCGCTGCCGCGCATGACCTATGCGGAAGCGATGAACCGTTTCGGCAGCGATCGACCTGACCTGCGATTCGGGCTGGAACTGATCGACATCGCCGACCTCGCCGGCAAGACCGAGTTCGGCGTGTTCAAGGACGCCATCGCCAAGGGCGGCTGCGTCAAGGCCATCCGCGTCCCCGGCGGCGGCACCATGACCCGCAAGGAAACCGACGGCCTGGCCGAGTGGGTCAAGCAGTTCGGCGCCAAGGGACTCGCCGTGACGAAAGTCATCGCCGGCGGCGCTGCGCCCGGGGGATTTGAAACCGGCATCGCCAAGTTCATCGCGCCGATTGCCGGTGACTTGATCAAACGCATGAACGCCAAGGAAGGCGACCTGCTCTGCTTCGCGGCCGACACCAGCAAGGTCGTGCATCGAACGCTCGGCGAACTGCGCGTCAAGCTCGCCAAGGATCGCGGCATGATGAAGGACGGCGACTGGAAATGGGTCTGGGTCATCGACTTCCCGGCCTTCGAATGGAACGCGGATGAGAAACGCTACGACTCGCTGCATCACCCCTTCACCAGCCCGCGCGATCAGGACTTCGACAAACTCACCATGGACAAGGCCGGCGAAGTCATCGCCAAGGCGTACGACATCGTCTGCAACGGCAGCGAACTGGGCGGCGGCTCCATCCGAATCCACCGCAGCGACGTGCAGAACAAGGTCTTCAACCTGCTGGGCATCGACGATGCCGCGGCGAAGATCAAGTTCGGATTCCTGCTCGACGCGCTGCGTCACGGCGCCCCGCCGCACGGCGGGCTGGCGCTGGGCCTGGATCGCATCATCATGCACCTGTGCGGCACGACCAACATCCGCGACGTGATCGCCTTCCCCAAGACGCAGAACGGCGCCGACCTGATGACCGAAGCGCCGTCGCAGGTGGACCTGAAGCAGCTCACGGAACTGAGCCTGCACGTGCAAACGCACGCGAAACCGGATAAGGCGGTGTGAGAAACCAGGGCGCGAGCCGGGGCGTATTCGCCCCGCGCGTCACGGGATCTCGCGAGCCGAGCGGGGTTGCAAGCATGGCGGAAGCTGAAACCGATCTCCAGTGCCTCGAGCGATTCGTCGTTGAAAACGACGATCTGCTTTCGCTCGAGGAACAAATCGGCCGGTTCAATATCTTCGATGCATTGAGCATCGCCCGGACTGAAATAAGGCACAGTAACTTTCTCGCGTGGATCCTCACCCCGGGTGAGAGCCACGGGCAAGGTGATTTGTTCCTGAAGGCGATCCTGATGGACATCCTGCGCAAGGCGCGCCAACAGGACATCACTCCGCCTGTCAGTCCGGTGGAACTGGATGGCGCGGATTTGCAGGGCCTGGAGATTCGCCGGGAATGGCACAATATCGACATCCTGGTCACCTGCGACGAGCCTCGCTTCGTCATCGCCGTCGAGAACAAGATCGACAGCGGCGAGCATAGCAATCAACTCCAGCGCTACGAGGCCACGGTCGCCCACGCTTTCCCTGATTCCAAGACGCTCTTCGTTTTCCTGACTCCCGAAGGCGATGAGGCCACCGACGAAGATTGGGTGACCTACAGTTACGCGGATGTGCACCAGGTGTTTTCGCGCACCCGAAAGGCCAACGCTGGCGCGATCGGTGGCGATGTGGCCGTGTTTCTTGAACAGTACCTCAGCCTCATCGGGAATCGATTCATGGAGAACGTGGAACTCGACAAACTCTGCCGCCAGATTTACGCGAATCACCGGCGTGCGCTGGACCTGATCTGGGAGCGCGTCGGGACCTCCGCGTCCGGACTGGTCGGGCGAATCGAGAGTTGGATCAAGGAACGCCCCGACCAGTGGCTGCATGTCACGACGAAACAGAAAGAGGTGGAGTTCATTCCCGCTACCTGGACAAAGATGCTTCCACCGGTCGGAAAACGGAAGACATTCGAGCCAGATCATTGGGTCACCGTGCGACTTCGCGCGGGCAGCACGAAAGTTCGGCTCTTCGTCATGGTGTGTCCAACAACGGATGGATCGGTGCGCAAGCGGGTCTTGGAGCGCATCCTGAGAGACAAGTCGGAATTCGGTTTCTCGTCGTTCTTCAAGAAGAAGGAACTGAGCGAAGACTGGACGCGGGTACTTTCAGATGAAATCTGCTCGCTGCCGGAAGACGACGAGCCAGATGTGGATGAGGTCATGAAAAAGATTGAGAAGCGCCTAGCCGAGTTCGCGAAGCAGACGATGGCGTTGCCCGCAACCGTCAAGGCACTCTTGGAGGTGTGAGTCATCCACGTAATCTCGAACCACAATCGCATCGACATGCCCTACATTGTCCGCATGTCGCGCGACCCCTCGCCGCCTACCCCCTGGACTCCGCGCCGCTGCACGCTTGCCGTAATCGGCGTTCTTTTCGTCATCCTCGGCGCCATCGGCATCATGGTGCCGGGGCTGCCGGGGGCGGTTTTTCTGCTGCTGGCGTCGTGGTGTTTCGCCAAGAGTTTTCCGTCGCTGGAGCAGCGGTTGCTGCGGAACCGTTTCTTCGGGCCGTACATGCACTTCGTCGATGGCGACGCCCCGCTGCCGGCCAAGGACAAAGCTTTTTCCATCGCGCTGATGTGGGCCAGCACGATCTTCAGCGTGTGGTTCCTCTGGTTCAACGACTTGGTGCCGCCGTGGGTCCTGCCCATCGTCGGCGGCGGCGCCGTCGTCGGCACCGTGGTGATCCTGCGGCGAGGCAATGCTCCCCGCAAGTCCAACGCATCGAACCAGGTGCCTGCGCCAGTCGACGGGATGACGCCGCCTTCCTGACCGCGACGATGCCCTCTCTCAGCATCGCCTCGCACTGGTCCTCCGGCATCGTGAGAACCAAGTCCAACACTTCGGCGGCAGCATTTCAGAGTGGCGGATTCAACGCGGAGCCACCTGACTTGCAGCGCGGACCGGCGATCTTCTTTGCAATGGGAGCACTGGGACTCGAACCTGCGACCAAGGGATTATGAGTCCCTTTTCTACCCTGTTTCCAGTTGTCACCCATTCCACCCCACCGTGACGGTATCGCGTGTTTACCGATGATTATGCGTGTCCTGTTGATACTTGCTGAATCCCTGTTACACTCTTGCCGGTAGCAATAGGGTAGCAACGGACAAACCAAGGGACAAAACAGGGGAATCACGCCATGAGCAATGCCGCGCTGAAGCTGACCGAAACCGAACGCGAGCGAGCCAAACCCAAGCGATTCGCCTTCACCATCGACCGCCTGGCCGCGATCAAGCCGCCGGCCAAGGGCTACGCCAGCGTGTACGACACCAAGACGCCGGGGCTGACGCTGCTGACCACCGCCGGCGGCGTCAAGACCTACTACGTCTACGCCAAGCCCAAAGGCAAGGCCCGGCCCGTCCGCGTGAGACTGGGGCGCTTTGAGGCGATCCAGTTGGACGACGCCCGCAAGCTGGCCCGCAAGGAACTGACGAAGACTGCCGACGGTCGCAATCCGGTGGAGGAGTACCGCCTGGCGCGCGAGGCCGAGACCTTCGGTCAGGCGTTCACCACCTTCATCAAGATTCACAAGTCGCGCACCGCCAAGTCGGTGGAGAAGGACGAGCAGCGGTATCGCAAGTACCTGATCGGCTGGGCGAACCACCCGCTGCGCGACATCACGCGGGCGGACGTGGAGAAGGTCAGGAACGAGGTGCAGGCGAAGACATCCGGGACGACCGCCAACCGCGTGCTGTCCCTCATCAGCGTGATTTACAACGTCATCACGAACCGGGATTACAACCCGGCGCGCGGCGTGCAGCGCCTCAAGGAAATCCCGCGATGCCGCTTCCTGTCGCAAACCGAGGTCGCCAGCCTGCTGGCCGCGTTGACGACGATCATGCCCGACATCGCCGACGTGATCCGCCTGGCCCTGTTCACCGGTTGCCGCCGCTGGAACATCCTGTCCGCCCGCTGGGAGGAATTGAACCTGACCGATGCGGCCTGGCACATCCCTGGCGAGAAGATGAAATCGGCACACCCTCTGACCGTCGCGCTCCAGCCTCAGGCGCTGGAAGTCTTCAAGCGGCGGAAGGAATGGAACGACGCCAAGGCGGAAGCGGATCGCAGCCCGTTCGTGTTCCCGTCGCATTCCGCCACCGGGCACACCACCGACATTTCCACAAGCTGGGAAACCGTGATGGACGCCGCCGGCATTTCAGGCGTCCGGTTCCACGACCTGCGGCGGACGTTTTGTAGCTTCATGGCAATGTCCGGCGCGTCCCTGACCGTGGCGCAAAAGACGCTGGGGCACCTGTCGCCGCTGACGACGAGCCGCGTCTACTCGCAAGCCGACGAAGCCGCGAAGCGGCAGGCCGGCGCTGCGGCCCTGGCGATGATGACGGGCGCGCCGGCCAAGTCGAACGACTGACATGTTTTGCACAACGATGTTGTTCTTATTGCACATCGGGAAACGATAGGCTACAATACCGTCGAATCGTCAGGCATCCTCTCTGAGAGCCGGTAGCCTTCGGGCAGAGCCGGATACGGACGGACGCAGCCAGCGACGTAGTTGCTGTTGCTTGTCCCAAACCGGAACCGAAACCGTGAAAACTCTTTCCCCCGCCGGCGAGCGCGCCGATTCCCCTCTGGAAGTCCCTCTGCGCGAGAAGGACGCCGCGCCATTTGCCGGCACGACCCCCGCCTATCTCCGCAAGCTGCGGCACCTTGGACGCGGCCCCGCCTTCATCAAGTTGGGCAAGCGCGTCGCCTATCTCCCAAGCGATCTGCGGGCCTACGTTCAGGCCGGACGCCGCAACACATCCGACGCCAGTGCGCCTGTGAACGCCTGAATCCCCACAAGTAAAAACGCCCCGCACCTGAGAAGCGCGAGGCGTTGAGAAAACGACATGACGCAATTATCCACATCACCACCGCCCCCGGCAACAGTGCCAAGCCCGCCCAACGGGTCGATGTTGAGCGAGCCGTTCACCCTGGGCACCATTCGCGCATTCATCGCCCGGTTTCGAGGCAGGCTCCGCAGCGACGTACCTGTCGAGATTCGCGCGCTCGACTTCATGGTGCGCGAGTACCTGCGCCAGTGGCAAGAGGCTGATTTGCTGACCCGCGAGAACTGGAAATTGATCGGGTGGGCACGCCGTCAAGGCGAAGCCTACCGCGATACGGTTCGCATCATCGACGACACTGGCGACTACTTCAAGAAGTTGGCGCTTCGCATGGCGGAGGCGCTGCCCGCTGAGCCGCCGGAACAGGAGGCGGCATGAAATCCGTCGATGACATTTTTGACGCGAAGCGCGACGGCACATGGACGCCGGCGGAACAAGCGGAACCTACATTCACGGGTGAGTCTTCCCCTTTCATCGATGCCGCCAGTCCAGCCGATGCCGCCCAGCGAGCAGCGACGGCAAAGTCATCGCCAACCAACCTGAGCGACCTGGGCAACGCGGAGCGGTTCGCGATCCAGCATGGCGGGCATGTTCGATATGTCTTCAAGGCCGGTCAGTGGCTCACCTGGACGGGGCAACGG
>CAYRPN010000188.1:0-8611 GCA_964426135.1 uncultured Phycisphaeraceae bacterium
GCGGTTTGCTGTGGTATCGCCGGTGTCATCGATTGGCCGTTTCGGGATAGTTCCTTAGTCCCTTCGTCCCTCTTTCCCCTCCGTCCCTTCGTCCCTTAGTCCCTTCGTCCCTCTTTCCCCTCCGTCCCTTCCCGCCTCCCCCTTTCCCGATCAACCATCTCCACATTCCTGCCGATCTATGGAACAAGGAGGCTTGTGAGAAAGTACGTGCTCATTCTGATGCTGGCGGTGTTCGCAGCCACGATGATGTGGACGCGTCCGCCGCAAAGTTCGACCGCCCGCACGAGCGAGCCGATCCCTGTCGCCGCGCCCAGTGCGGATGCGGTGCGGGCATTCAACGACGCGTTTGGCAAGGAACTGCGCAAAGTCGTGGCGACGCCTGATGTGGCCGACGACCTGGCGCTGGCGGGGCAATTCGTCAAAGGGGCGTCATCGCCCGGCGAGTCCGGCGACATGGTGATGCTGCTGTGCGACAGCGCGCATGGTCTGGCAAGCCGCAGCGCCGATGGCGATGAACTGGCCCTTGAGGCGCTGCAGATTCTGGCGAGGCGGGTTCCCGCGCGGGTGGAAGATTGCCGGGGCCGGGCGATCAAGCTTCTGGAACGGCGGACGCAAACGGGCAAGCCCGAGCAGAAGCAGGCGGCGGCGGAGCGGTTGTTCGATCTCCTGATCGCCGCCGCGGATGACGCCATTGCCGCCCGCGACTGGGAAAACGCGAACCAGTACACCTCCAAAGCCCAGCGCACCGCCGCGACTTTGAAATGGCCTGAGATGATCGAGCAGGCGGAGTGGCGCAGCGACCAGATGAAGATGCGCCGCATCGCAGACAGCCGGGTGAAAACGCTGAGCGCGAAGCTGGCGGAGAATCCTTGGGACGGAAAATCGATCGATGAACTGGTACGCGTGCTGCTGGTGGAGCTCGACGACGTGCGCGAGGCGCAGAAATACATCAACCGCAGCGGCAGCGACGCGGCCAACCGGCTGCTTCCGCTGCTGACCGAATCGCCCGACGTGCTCGGCGCCGAGCAGCATCGCCAGATCGGCCAGTGGTACGTCGACATGGCGGAGGGCGCCAGTGCCGTGGGCCAGTGGCAGTCGCTGCTGAACGCTCGATTTCACTACCAGGCCTATTTCACCCGGGCGTCCGGCGATTCCGGAGTGGCGCACACCGCCGCGACCGGCAATCTGCGGCGCATCGAGGATCAGCTTGCAGCGCTGCAGGAAACCGCCCGCACGCGCAGCGGCGCACGCGGCTTGACCGCGACGATCAACTGGCTCGGCGCGGAACCCGTCGATGTCTGCATCAACGGCAAACCCCTGATCGACTCGACCCAGGACTTCAAAACCCGCACCGGGGAGCGCGGCGAATTGAAACAGGCCCGCTGCGTGATCAGGAAAGGCGATGTCATCACCGTCGGAGCGAAACGCAACAGCGGCGGCTTCGCGCTGATGGCGGTTGATCGCGAGGGCAAACTGCTCTTGACCAGCGATGCGGAAAACTGGAAGACTTATTTCCCGCTCGACGACAAGCAATGGTCACAGCCGAAGGTGGCGCAGAAGGCGCGGCAGCAGCAGGTTTTCGCCAACAAGCTCTCGCCGCAGCAGCAGAAGCTGTTCGAGCCGTACGGCGCGATGGTCAGTTCGCTGGCGGCTCCGCAGTCGGACAAGGGCGAGAAGTACGCGTACTTCATCCATACCGTGAAAGACGGCAAAGGCTCCGAATCGGCGGGCATCCCCGTCAATGGAGCGGGATACTTCCGGGTTCCGACCGCGCGAGGCGATGCCGTGCTGACGCCGGTGAACACGCGGTGATCCTTTGCCTTCCTCCTTCTTCCTCCAGCACGCGCCGCCTCGTGGTCGATACCATTCGAGCACGACGATGTTTCCTGGTGTTGCATCGCACTTGATTGTGCGGGTGTCATGGGTGTCAGGGTGCCATGGGTTTCAGGGTGCCATGGGTGTCAGGGTGCCATGGGTAAGCGCAGGCTCGGCGGAGCTTACCCGTGTGCCGTCCTTCCACCGCACGGGCAAGCTCCGCGGACTCCGCTTGCCCATGGCACCCTACGTATCAACTGCGATGCCACATATGGTTCAGTTGCCTGGGCTCATTTTGAAACGTGCCCAAGGTTCACCGCCCAGGCACCTGCGGTGCATCCGCTAAACGAAACGCGCACGCCGCGCCTGATTCCTGACTCCCCAACCTCCGCTGCCCCAACCCCGCCCACCCCTGCCCGTGTCCCTCACTCCCTGGCTTATCTTCGTGTTCATGAACGGCGCCTGCGTGGGCAGCTTTCTGAACGTCGTGGTCTACCGCCTGCCGCTGGGCAGGAGCATTGTGAAGCCGCGCTCGTACTGTCCCAAGTGCTCGCACAACCTGGCGTGGTACGACAACGTGCCGATTCTCGGCTGGCTCTGGCTGCGGGGGAAATGCCGGTACTGCAAGAACCCGATCAGTGCCCAGTACCCGCTGGTGGAACTGGCGACCGCCCTGCTCTTTGCCGGCACGTTCATCAGCTACTACTACGCCGGCTGGCGCCCCGGCTTCGGCGACAGTCATCCGTTCTTCGGCGAACTGCAGCACACCTGGCTTCCGCTGATCGCGCATCTGATCCTCGTCGCCGCCTTGTTCGCCGCCACGATGATCGACGCCCGGCTGTTCATCATCCCGCTGGAGATTCCCTGGACCGCCACGGTCGTCGCCCTGATCCTGCTGCCCGCCGGCGCGTTCCTCAGCGCCCGAGGCCTGCTTGATCCGACCTTCACGCCGAGCCTGGATGTGATGAATCTGGGCGTGGGACCGGTGGCGTCGCCGCGCTGGTGCGGGGCGGCGCTGGGCGGGGCGCTCGGACTTGCGATCGCTTTGCTGCTCACCCGGCGGGGCATCCTGCCGCGCAGCTTCGCCGACGCGAACGATTACTGCCCCAGTTGCGGCGAGCACATGGGCAAGGATTTTCAAGGCGAGCACTGCCCGCACTGCAAGGTGAATCTCGCCACCGGTCAGCCCGCGGTGAACGGCGCTCAGTCCCGTGCAGGCTTCGCGCTGAAGCCCTGGGAAAAAAAGAAGAAGAAAAAAGGCGGCGCCCGCGGCCCCGGCAGCGGAGAGTCGCAAGCTGGTCTTCTGCAACAGGAGACTGGCGCGAACAACGTTCACAATCCTGCTCCGAACCACGGCACGCCCGAGGGCTGGCTCGCCTATCCGCATCCTCGACGTGAAATTCTCAAGGAAGCTTTGTTCCTGCTGTTGCCAGTCGTCGGCATGATCGTCGGCTACCTCGTCGTCGCCGCCCCCGCGACGGCGGCGGGCCTGCCGCCCAGTCCGCGCACGACTTATCCCTGGCACCCGGCGATTCATGTGCTGGGCGGCGTGGTGCTCGGGTACCTCGTCGGCGGCGGCATCGTCTGGGGCACCCGCATCCTCGGCACGCTCGGCTTCGGAAAGGAAGCGATGGGCCTGGGCGACGTGCACCTGCTCGCCGCGGTCGGAGCCGTGCTCGGCCCTCTTGATGCCGTGCTCGCGTTTTTTATCGCTCCCTTCATGGGATTGACGATGGTATTGGTGATGGCAGTCGTCAGTCGGCTGCGCCACGGCTCAGCGCGGGTGATCCCGTACGGCCCCTACCTCGCTGCCGCCGCATTCCTGCTCATGATCGCGCGCGAGCCGATCGGCAGACTGATCGGCGCCTGGATCGGGTTGGAACTGTGAGAAGAAGGAGTCAGGAGTCAGGAGTCAGAAGTCAATGAAACCGAGACCCGTTTAGCGACGCGGCTTGCCGCGCCTGTTCAAGAACCAGAACCCAGAAACGACAAACCCCGAACCCGCTCAGGACGAGCGGACAACTCTTTGCGAAAGGTGGTTACGATGGATCGGATCCCCTCTTTCTTCCGAATGACTCTGTTGGCACTTTCCGCGGTCGGCATCCTCGGCGGCTGTCAGACCGACCGCCTCAAGGCTGAGCGCGACGCACTCTACAACCAGAACCAGCAGCTTCAGGTCTCCGTCACCGACGCCAACGCCCAGCGCGACGCGGCCGCGGCGGAACGCGCCCGCCTGGAGGCCGAGCTCGCCGAAACCAACGGCGCACTGCTGGCCGAGCGCAACAAGCCCGCGCCGCCGCCGCAGATCGTCACCGTCCCCGTCGCCAGCGCCAACACCCCGGTGAACAGCCGCACCGGCTTTGAAGGCATCGCCGGCATCGAGACGGAAAAGAACCGCGACCGCATCATCGTCCGCGTGCCCGGCGATGTGCTTTTCGAATCGGGCAAGATCGACCTGCGCCAGACCTCGCTCAAGACGCTGGACTCCATCGCCTCAGTCATCCGCAAGGAGTACTCGGGCAACCTGATCCGCGTCGAGGGCTACACCGACAGCGACCCGATCCGCAAGAGCCAGTGGAAGGACAACCTCGAACTGAGCATGGAGCGGGCCGCCTCGGTGCACCGCCACCTGCAGAGCAAGGGCCTGAACGCCAAGCAGATGTACGCCGCCGGCTTCGGCCCGGCGAACGCCCGCGCGACCAAGGCGCAGAGCCGGCGCGTGGAAATCGTCGTGGTGCTCAACGAGAAGATGGTGTCGACGAAGAAGTGATGTGACGTATGAAGTGCGATGGATCGTCATTTAGCCGGCGGGCTTGCCCGCCGCGAACCGACGCCCACGACCAGCGCCCCGACAATCCGAACTCCCCGACGCGAAGGGCGCGACGAAACTTCGGTTTCCTCGCGCCCTTTGCGTTTGTGTCGGCGGGCATGCGTCGCGATGATCATGTGCGCATCGACTGACGGGTGCCGTCCGCGCTTCGCCAGACGCCTGCGGCGTTTCCGCTAACCCCATCCCCCAACCACCAACCTCCAACTAACATGCCCATTCGCGTCACCGTCTGGAACGAGTTCGTTCACGAGAAAAGCAACACGCTGGTGCGCAAGCACTATCCACTGGGCATTCACACGGTGATTGCCGACGCGCTGCGGAGGCAACTGGGCGACCAGGCGACGGTGCGAACCGCCACGCTCGATGAGCCGGAGCACGGCCTGACGCAGGCGGTGCTCGACGAGACGGACGTGCTGCTCTGGTGGGGCCACGCCGCCCACGGCCGGGTGAGCGACGAGGTGACGAACCGTGTGCATCAACGCGTGCTCAACGGCATGGGCCTGCTCGTGCTGCACAGCGCCCACCTGTCCAAGCCGTTCGTCAAGCTCATGGGCACGAGTTGCATGCTCCGCTGGCGCGAGGCCGGCGAAAAGGAACGGCTGTGGATCGTGAATCCGTCGCATCCCATCGTGGAGAGCTTCGACAGCGAATTTTTCGAGCTGCCCAACACCGAGATGTACGGCGAGTTCTTCGACATCCCCGCGCCTGACGAATTGATCTTCATCAGTTGGTTCGAGGGCGGCGAGGTGTTCCGCTCCGGCTGCACCTTCCGCCGGGGCAAGGGCAAGATTTTCTATTTCCGCCCCGGCCACGAAACGTTTCCAATCTATCACGACGCGAACGTGCAGCGCGTGCTGGCCAATGGTGTGAAATGGGCCGCGCCGACCGGCGCGAAATATTTCGGCAACGGACGCAACATCACGCCGCCGCTAAGCCCGATCGCGACGAAGTGGGTGGTGGACGAGAATCTGCATCAGGCGAAGTGAAGGAGGCGACGATCGTAGGGTGCGTCAAGGCTCGGCGCGGACGCACCACTGCGAACTGGCGACCGAGGATGGTGCGTCCGCGCCAAGCCTTGACGCACCCTACACGATGGCCCGGTGCCAATCAACGGAATCGTTTGCCCGCCGCCTTGCACCCTACTCCTTCTTCTTCACCGGCACGATGTACAGCGGGCAGTTCTTGCCTTCGCTGGTCAGGTACAGCGTCTTGCCGTCGGCGCCGTAGCAGATCGTTTCACCCTGCCGCCGCAGCGGCATTTCAATGACGCGCGGCTTGCGGGCAAAGGCGTCGGCCCAGGTCTCTTTTTCCCCGCGCGTGTACTCATACGCATCGCCGTAGGTCAGCACCATCGCCCGCGTGCCGTCGGGGGAAATATCCATGGCCGTAACGACGGGAATATTCAGCGTGGCGATCGGCTTGGCGACGAACGGGCCTTTCTCGCGCTTCAGCGGCAGCGGCAGTTCGTAAGCCTTGCACGTGAGCCCGATCACCTTCGTCACCAGAATGATCTTGCCGCTCTTGATATCCACGCCCACCGCTTCGCAGTTGTGCTTGCCGTCTTCGTAGGTGAACGGCATCACCGCGTAGGGCTTGAGCGTCTCCACCTTGCCGAGCTGCGGCTTCTTCCGCAACGTCGGTTCCTTGAGGATGTACAGCGTGTAATCGTTGCGCTTCTCGTCATTGTCGCCGACATCGGCGATCAGCAGATACTTGTCGCGCTCGGTGTGGAACGTGCAGATGTCCTCCCAATCCTTGTTGTCGCCCTCCAGCCGATACTCGCCCATGTAGGTGCCGGTGAGGTTGACGGCGAAGAACCGCGCCTTGTCGCCGCTGTCGTTGCACGTCCAGAGGATGTCCGGGTTCTCCCAGCTCCAGGCCAGACCGCTGCTCTCGTCGATGGCTGGATCGGTCAGCACCGCGATCTTGCGCGGCTTGTCGTAGTCAACCACTTGCGAATCAGCGGCAAGCACCGTCGAGGTGAGGACCAAGGCGAAAAGAAGAACGGCGTGCTTCATGTTCAGGCTCCGGCGGCGGCGAACAAGCCGACACTGCATGATACGCTGCGCTCCTGCCGTTCGACACCGCCAAGATCGCCGCCGCCGCGTTCCCGTTCGCCAAACTGGAAGCCATGCGGGAGCAGGGCGTCAGGAAGTGAGGCAGGCGTCCGCTGGCGCCGATCGCGCCTCACTCCATGATGAACTTCATCGTCGGCAGCTCGCGATCCAGCGTGGCGCGAGCGTAGGCACACAGCAACCGGTTAGCGCGTCCAACGCTTTCCTCGTCGGCGTGCGAGAACGCAGCCGCCGGATCCGAGGACAACCGGCGCATCAGCTTCACCGTCTCGCTGCGCACCCGCCAGGGCCCGCTGCCATCGCGCGACGGCACAAGTTTCCCCTTTTCCGCCAGCGTCAACCCGCCCGCCATGGCATCAAACGCCAGGGCGCGCTGACCGCGCGGGCTCTCTTTCGCCGTTGGCGACGCACCGGGATCCTTCGCGTCCAGCATTTCGCCGGAGTGAACATCACGTTCCAGTTCCGGCTTGAATCCACAATCCGCCAGCACTTCCCACTGGAACCGCAGCAGCGATGCCTGATGCGTCGGGGCGGATACGCCCCGGCTCGCCGCCCCCGGCGCGCCCAGCGCTTCGAGAAACCGCGACAGCGCATCGAACGTGCCCGGATGCGGGTCGAGGTCAGCGGTGAGCATGTGCGTCAGGTCGGCTGCGTACATGCCTAGCTGATGTGCTTCGAGATTCGTGCGTAGATGCCAGTACGGATCCTGCAGGTCCCATTCAGTGACGGTGAGTAGTTCGCTGTTGGCCCGCTGGGCCGCGAGCACTTCGCCGCGGGTAAGCAGATCGATCCCGCCGGAGAACCGCGCGACAGAACTGGGGCTGGTGCGGCGAGCGCCCTTAGCCAGTCCGCGAATCTTGCCATGCTCGCGCGTCAGCAGCACAACCACCTCGCTGGTCTCCGACCAGTCGTACTCGCGGATGCAGATGGCCTGGTCTTTGATGCGGGGCATGGGGAGCAGAGGGCAGGGGACAGGGAACAGGGAACAGGAGACAGGAGAGACGAGACGAATGCAAGAGTCAACGCACAAGCCCGTTTAGCGGAAGCACCGCAGGTGCCTGTCCGGCCAACCTGCGGCCCACATTTCCCGCATGCGTCACGTTTCCTCCATCCCCAGATCATCGCGCGTCACCACCTTCTCCCCACACTCCGGGCACGTCGGCCCGCTGCTGCCGCGAAGATCGTAGCCGCATGCGTAGCAGATCGGCGGGCGGCCGGCGTTCCAATACTCGCGGACATAGCGGTGCAGGATTCGGCGACGGAACGGGCGCACCATCATCCCCACGAGCGGCCCGCCGATCACGCCGCCAACGACGGCCGCGGCGAGGATCATGCCGAAGAACTCCAGGTTGGTGCGCTCATCGAACCACAGCCGGACGCCGGCCGGGACGAGCAGGTAAATCGCGAACATGGTCGCGGCCACCAGCGCCAGCTCAGCGAATGCCATCGCATAAAAATAAAAGCGAATATCCCTGCGACGAAGATGCAGCGAATGGCGGTCCAGCCCTTTTCGCACGGCGGGCGAAAGGTGGCGCAGCTCCGGCAGGATGTGCCAGTTGAGAAGGCGCATGGCGGGTTGCCCGCTCGATGATAGGCGAGAACCAGCAAGCCATTCGACGCAACCTTTCATCCAGGCCCTGATTGATTCACGCGCCGATCCCAGGCCGATGGTTGTCAGTGACATGAAAAAGCAATCCAACGAATGCGTCCTCGACAAACAGCCGGCCACGTTCATCGGCGTTGTTCTGGAGCCTGAAAGGCAGCAGAGCAAACGCACCGGGGCAAAGGCTCAAGAATAAAGTCGCCAGAGCCAACGTCGGGGTCTGCCAAGTTTTTCGGGGCCTTGCTCCCTCTCCCTTCCAGGGAGAGGGTGGCCGAGTCCCCGGGGGAC
>CAYRPN010000189.1:0-8466 GCA_964426135.1 uncultured Phycisphaeraceae bacterium
TCTCTTTTTCTGTGGCGGTTTGGCGATGGACCCACAATAATCCCGGAAGGACCCAAAGATCGAATGGATCCCGGTTAGCGGTCGGACCGAATCCGCGAGGCCCACCCGTGTCTTGGATGGCGAAGAAGCAGGTGGCCCTCGCGGACTCGGGCCGACCGCTAACCTGCGGAGTGATACGGATTCCATTTGAATCACGCGCCGACCATCGATTGATGCCACTGGCAGGCTCGGCTGCCAGTGCCCACGCTCAGAGAGCACTGGCAGCCAAGCCTGCCAGTGGCATCGGCGCGAGAATCAAATGGAATCCGTATGAATCATGCACGGCTCCTCTCCCTCGAACGCCAAGCCGCCGCTCTGGAGAAACCCCCATCGGCTCCAGGTCAATCTCTCGTATGTCCGACTCCGCCTGTCCACCTGAAGTTGAAGTTCCCCGCGTGATCAAGACCAGCCGCGGCGCGGGCTTCACCCTGCTCGCGATCCTGCTGGGCGCAACGGCCGCGCAAGGGGCGAGCGCCGCTGCCCTCGTTGTTTCCCCGGCGGAAATCGCACTGCCCGACCTCTTCGCCAGGCAGCAGGTGCTGGTGGAACACCAGGGCCGCGACGTCACGCACGAAGCGACCTATCGCGTTGAGCAAAGCGCGATCGCCGGCGTGGACCGCGCCGGCCACGTCGCGCCGCTGGCGACCGGGCAGACGCAGTTGCACATCGAGTTCGCCGGCCAGCGCGCCACCCTCGCCGTGCGCGTCGCCGACGCCGGCCCAAAACCCGTTGACTTCGCCAACCAGATCGTCCCCATCCTCAGCAAGCACGGCTGCAACGCGGGCGGCTGCCACGGCAAGGCGAGTGGGCAGAATGGATTCAGGCTCTCGCTCTTCGGCTTCGATGCGGCCTACGACTACGCCGCGCTGGTGAAAGACAGCCGGGGCCGCCGTATTTTTCCCGCCGCGCCGGAACAAAGCCTGCTGCTTTTGAAAGCGATCAATGCCGTGCCCCACGGCGGCGGGCAGCGCCTCGATCCGAAGGGCGAGTCGTACCAGCTCATGCGAAGGTGGATCGCCGCCGGCGCGCCGGCTTCGTCGCCTGATGCGCCGCGCGTGGTGAAGCTGCACGTGACGCCGGCGGAGCCCGGAGGTCGCATCCTTCAGCGCAGCGCCCGGCAACAACTCGCCGTCACCGCCGAATACAGCGACGGCTCGCGCCGCGACGTCACCCGGCAGTCCGAGTTCGCCAGCAACCTCGATCCCGTCGCCGCTGTGAATGACGACGGCCTCGTCCGCTCCGTCGGCCAGAGCGGCGAAGCGGCGATCCTCGTGCGTTACATGGGCCGCATCGCCGTGTTCCGCGCCATCGTGCCGCACGGCAAACCGCTGACGGAGATTCCCGGCTTCAAGCCGAACAACTACATCGATGAACTCTCGGCGAACAAATGGAAAAAGCTGGGCCTGCTGCCTTCGCCGACCAGCGATGACGCTACATTCCTCCGCCGCGTGACGATCGATCTGTGCGGCCGGCTGCCCACCGCTGACGAAGCCCGTGCGTTTCTGTCTGACTCCCCTCCCGCCACCGGGGGACAGGGAGGGGCTGGGGGATGGTTGGGCGAACTGAAGGAGCGAACGCCCGGTGAAGCAGCAGGCGCGACCCTCCCCCCGCCCCTCCCTCAGAGGGAGGGGAGTCAAGACAAGCGCAGCCGCGCCATCGACCGCCTCCTGGAATCGCCCGATTATCCCGCCTATTTCGCGATGCGCTTCGGCGCGATCCTGCGCAACAGCAACCTCGCCGGCGCCGACCAGGCCGCCTACGCGTTCCATAACTGGATCAAGGACATCATCGCCCGCAACCGGCCTTACGATGAACTCGTGCGCGGCGTCGTCGCGGCCTCCGGCGAATGGCAGGACGCCCCCGCCATCAACTGGTACTGGCAGACGCGCGACGATCAACTGCACTCGGTCACCGCCGACACGGCGCAGGTGTTCCTGGGCATGCGCCTGCAATGCGCCCGCTGCCACCACCATCCCTATGAACGCTGGGGCCAGGAGGATTACTACGGCCTCGCCGGGTTCTTCACCCGCCTCGGCCGCAAGAGCTTCGGCGAGCCGCCGCCCTACTTCGCATCCGCCGTCGTCACCACCAGCGAAAAGAATCCGCTCACCGGCAAAGTGCCCGAGCCGAAATATCTCGACGGCGAGTTCGGCAAGTTCACGCCCGAGGACGATCCGCGGCACGGCCTGGTCGACTGGATGGCCCGGCCTGACAACCCCTTCTTCGCCCGCGCCCTGGTCAACCGCTTGTGGGGCCATTTCTACGGCCGCGGCCTCGTGCATGAAGTCGACGACCTGCGCGAAAGCAACCCGCCGTCGAATCCCGAACTGCTCGACGCGCTCGCGAAAGATTTCATCGCCCACAAGTTCGACATGAAGCACATGGTGCGCACGATGGTGAACAGCCGGGTGTATCAGTTGTCGAGCGAACCCATCGAGCAGAACAAGGACGACCGCCAGAACTTCGCCCGTTTCTACGCGCGAAGACTGATCGCGGAAGTGTTTCTCGACGCCGTCGATCAGGCCACCGGCGTGAAGACGGAGTTCAACAACCTCAGCAAGACCGCCCGCGCCATCGACCTGCCCCACGAAGGCTTCGGCTCCTATTTCCTCGACACCTTCGACCGCCCCAAGCGCGTCTCCGGCTGCGAATGCGAACGCTCCAGCGGTGCCACGCTCTCGCAGGTGCTGCTGCTGGCGAACTCGGATGAGATCGAGAACAAACTGAGCAACGGCAAGGGCCGCGTGGCGACTCTCTTCAACGCGAAGAAGCCGGTGGCGGAGATCGTGGAAGATTTTTACTTGAGCACGCTCGGCCGCAAACCGTCACAGGCGGAGGCGCAGACGAACCTGTCGTATTTGGAGACACAGCAAGACAAGCAGAAGGCGCTGGAGGATGTGATGTGGACGCTGTTGAATACAAAAGAGTTCATGTTCAATCATTGACGATCGACAATCAAAAAGGGCGACATCATGATCGGCGACTGGATGGGCAGCATTTACGGAATGAGTGGGAAGCGGAGCGATTATCACTTGTTTGTAGATCACAATGGTCGATACGAGCGCGTCATCCGCGCGGAGGAGGGCGTTGAGCACCGAGATGCTGGACACTGGGAATATGACAAATCGCAGCGCGTCGTCCGATTCGTGCCGGAGCAACCCAATCCCTCCGGGGAGCCGACATCGAGCTGGCAGGTGTTGTCGGTCACAACATGCGAAGACTCAAACGTGTTGCTGGTTCTGCGAGAGATCATTCTTGCGAGCCGGAATTTGCCGATCCTTTTCTACCGGGTGCATAACAGCAATCGCGGTTATGGCAGCAACTGGCAGGCGAGGCTTGAGCAATCGCAAGCTTCCAGGAATCTGGAGAATGCTTGAAGTGTGCTCGCATCGCCCCAAAGGGGCGCAAGGATGTAGCCACGGGTGGAGCGACGCTGCTTTGAGCGTCGCGGAACCCGTGGAAAGTGTTCAGTAGCTTTTTCTGCCCCGGAGGGGCAGCAGCGAGCGCACACGCGCGAGTCGGCCGCGCTGCCGCCCCTGCCGGGGCGAAAAAGGACACAACAACGCTTTCCACGGGTTGCGCTTCGCCGCCTGTCGGCGGCTTTGCTCCACCCGTGGCTACATCCTTTCGCCCCTCCGGGGCGATCAGAAGCGGCAACTCTCCGGGGAGATCAGAAGCAGCAGTTCTCCGGGGCGATCAAAAGCAGCAGTTCTTCGTCGGCCGTAACCAACCCCATCGATAGGTCAATGATCGGTATGGATATCCTCGGCCTGCCCGGCGGGCCGGGCTGTTCTTTGGCAATTCGGCAGGTCGATGTTTCCGGGGAAGGAGCGGCCAGCCAAAGTGGCCGGAAAGTGTCCTACCTTTTTGGCAGTCACGGCGCAGAGTCTTGTGGGACAGGGAGTTAGGTGCAAAATGGAGGGGGTGGGGGTCTGTGGCCGGCCACTTTCATCTGTGAGACCGGTCGGATGTAGGGTGGGCATCGCCCACCACGATGGCCCTTGTGCGTCATTCGCGGTGGGCGGTGCCCACCCTGCGGGAACCGACCGCCTCACAGGTAACTTCGGGGCCTTTGATCGCAATTCATCGTGACCGCACGCACTCGCCGAGGATGTTTTCATGCTTGAACTGACTGGCCAACCGCATCGCACCTGTGAGGGCGTATCCCGCCGGAGCCTGCTGCGCATCGGGGCGCTGGGCGTGGGCGGGCTGACGCTGCCGGGGTTGCTTCGCATGCAGTCGCAGGCGAAGGCGGCGGGGTTGGCCGGGGGACCCGTGCGGAAGAAGTCGGTCATCCTGGTCTGGCTGGCGGGTGGGCCGAGTCACATTGACATGTACGACATGAAGCCGGGCGCGCCGAGCGAGTACGCCGGCGAGTTCAGGCCGATCCGCACCAATGTGAAGGGCATCGAGATCAGCGAGCACCTGCCCATGCAGGCGAAGATGATGGACAAGTTCGCCATCGTCCGCTCCGCCACGCACACCAACGCGGGCCACGGCATGGGCTCGCAGTGGATGTCCACCGGCTGGCAGCCGACGATCGAAGTGAATGACAATATTTATCCTTCGATCGGCTCGATCGTCTCCAGGATGCGCGGCCCCAATGAGGCCGGCGTGCCCGCGTATGTGAACGTGCCCCGGCAACTGAGCTTCGGCAAGGCGGCGTACCTCGGTGCG
Organism: uncultured Phycisphaeraceae bacterium; assembly: GCA_964426135.1. Taxonomy (GTDB): domain Bacteria; phylum Planctomycetota; class Phycisphaerae; order Phycisphaerales; family Phycisphaeraceae; genus CAYRPN01. The sequence continues at coordinate 4,717 of CAYRPN010000189.1, forward strand.
TCGTACAACCCCTTCTCCCCCGACAGCGATCCGAACAGCGACAGTTACCAGGTGCGAAACCTGAAGCTGCCCGGCCGCGTCGATGCGGCAAGGCTGGATCGCCGGCGCGGACTATTGGGCCAGCTCGATCAGATGCGCCGCGACATCGACCTGAAGGGCGATGTGGAAGGCCTCGACACGTTCTACAAAGACGCGCTGCAGATGGTGACCAGCAGCAAAGCGGTGCAGGCGTTCGACATCAAGGCGGAGTCTGCGGAGACGCGCGAGAAATACGGCCGCAACGACCTGGGCCAGTCGTGTCTCCTGGCGCGGCGGCTGGTGGAGTCGGGCGTGACGTTCGTGGCGGTGCAGGCGGGCGGCGGCTGGGACACGCATGGCGACAACTTCAAGCAACTGAAGGACAACCTGCTGCCCAAGTACGATCGGGCGGTGGCAGCGCTGGTGCAGGATCTTTACGACCGCGGGTTGCAGAACGATGTGCTGGTGATGTCCTTCGGCGAGTTCGGGCGCACGCCGCGGATCAACAGCGGCGCGGGCCGGGATCACTGGCCGGGCGCGATGAGCATTCTGTACGCTGGCGGCGGGCTGAAGATGGGACAGGTGATCGGCTCGACCGACGCGCGGGCCGAGTATCCGGTGAGCAAGGCCTACACGCCGGGCGCGGTGCTGGCGACGATGTATCACGTGCTGGGCATCGATCACAAGCACGTGTTCCACGACCACGCGAAGCGGCCGATGCCGATCTTGAATGAGGGCGAGCCGATCGGGGAGTTGGTGTGATCTGCCGGTGATTCTGGTTATCGCTTTCCGTATCGGGTCATGGCAATTCATCCTGCGGGCGCGGCGGGCGCGACTTGACCTTGGCCAGGACGCGATTGAACTGCTTCCGACTGCCGCGCTTGGCTCGTGCCTGAATGTACTCTTCGGCGTGAAGCGCGGAGAGCTTTTCGGCGACCGCTGTGGCGATCAACTGATTGATCGACACCTGTTCGAGCCGTGCCAGTTCCCGAACGCGGCGATGCAGACTTTCTGGAATGCGAAGGCTGATGGTGCTCATGGTTGAATGTCCAATCTCCGCAGGAATTCCCGAGGGGTGATGGCGCGGACGCCGAATCGTTCCGCGCCCGCGAAATCTGAAACGTTGTGTGTCACGATGAAGTCGCAACCGGCATTCGCGGCCAATTCGAGAACCATGTCATCATCGGGATCGGACAACATGGGTCTCCAAAGGAAAAAGAGCTCCTGCCAATGCGCCACGCTGCACAAGTAATCAATGACATCCTCGATATCGCCGGCGGTCAGGCCAAGTTCTCGAGCCTGACGTTTGGCGATTTCCTCGTACTCAAGGGTCAAGGCCACAGACAGGCAAATCTCAAATGCCGCAGTGCCGATGGCCGAAATCACGCGGAACGACGCACCGAGTCGGGAACGCAGCGCGGAGACCAAGACGTTGGTGTCAATGACGACGCGGGTCATCTTGGTATCATAGGTGATACCATCATTAGGTCAATTTCAGGCGCGGAGTTCCGCCGATGACGCGACGATCCACCATTCTTCACTGCACGCTCGCGGTCGCTTTACTAGCGGCGCCGGTTCTCGCCGAGCTTCCCAACATCCGCCTCGACCGTCTCGCGCCGCTGGGCGCCAGCGCCGGCACGACCACGGAGATCGAGATCGCCGGCGCTGATATGGAGGATGTGAAGTCGCTCTGGATCAGTCACCCAGGCATCACCGCCGCGCCGGTGGAGAAGAATGACAAGCGTTTCCTCATCACGGTCGCCGGCGATGTCCCTGCGGGAACGTATGACGTGCGAATGGTCGGACGCTTCGGCGTGAGCAATCCTCGCTTGTTCGCGGTGACGCATGGCATGAAAGACGCGGCGGAAACGGAGCCGAACAACGAGCCGGGGCAGGCTCACGCGATCGCGGTGAACACCGCCGTCGCCGGGGTCAGCGACGGCAACAACGACGACTTCTTCCGCATCACGCTCAAGGCCGGCCAGCGCATCGTCATCGACTGCCAGGCGGGCAAGCTGGATTCGGGGATGGACGCCAACCTCGCGGTGACCACGATCGACGGCAAGCAACTGGCGACCAGCAGCGATTACAACGGCCGCGATCCGCTGCTGGCCTTCGCCGCTCCTTCCGACGGCGATTACCTCATTCGCGTGTTCGATCTTTCTTACCGCGGCGGGTTTCCTTATCGGCTGCTGGTCCATGACAGGCCGTATGTGACGAGCCTGTCGCCGCGCGTGGTGCAGGCGGGCAAGGCGGCGGAACTCACGCTCGTCGGCCACAACCTCGGCGATCGGCTCTCGCGATCGAGTTGGAGTGACGGCGGATTGGCCTTCGACCAACTTGTCAGACCGTTCGACGTGCCGGCCGACGCGTCCGCGCTGCGCCGCTTCGCGTTCATCGAGCATCCCACGGATCACAGCGTGCTGCCCACCGCCGCGACCTTCACGCTCACCGGCATGCAGTTTCGCCCGCGCACGGTGACGGGGGAAGAAGCGATCAACGTGCTGCCGCTGGTGGTGACCGATTCGGCTGTGACGCTGGATGTGGAGCCCAACGACAGTGCGGACAAGGCGCAGCAAGTGTCGCTGCCGCTGGCGGTGAGCGGGCGTTTTGATCAGCCGCGCGACGCGGACTGGTACGAGTTCGACGTGCCGGCCACGGGCAGTTACGCGTTCAACGTGTACTGCGAGCGGATCAGGGGGTATGCCGATCCGTACCTCGTCGTCGTCGACGATCAGGGCAAGCGCGTGCAGGAGTTCGATGACTTCGGCATCCGCGCCAGCGCATTCGACGGCCACCTGCGCGATCCGGTCGGAACGATCAGCCTGACGGAGAAGAAGAAATATCGCGTGCTGGTGCAGGACCGTTACCGCCGCGGCGGCGAGCGGTACCAGTATGTGCTGACGATCAACCAGGCGAAGCCTGACTTTTACGTCGCCGCGATCCACAGCCAGAATCCCGGCCCAGGCGCGCTGACGGTGTGGCGCGGCGGCGCGATGTACCTGGACCTGATCGTCAGCCAGGAACAGGGATTCAACGGCGCGATCACGATCACGGCGGAGGGCCTGCCGGCGGGCGTGCATGCGATGCCGACGGTGATTCGCAACAACTCGCGCGGCGTGTTCGTGCTCCGCGCCGATGACAGCGCCGCCGACTTCACCGGCCCGATCCAATTGGTCGCCACCGCGCAGGGCGCCGCCGGCGAGCACGACAAGGAGCCGCTTCGCCGCGAAGTGCGGGCCTTCACCCGCGTCAGCACGGAAGCGAACAAGGGATCGAGCCGGGCGATGCGGGATTTCGTGATCGCGGTGCGCGACGGCTCGCCCTATCGTCTCGAATGGGCGAGCGATCGCGTGGAAGTCGAGGCCGGCGCCAAGGCGGAGCTCAAGCTGAAGCTGACGCGGCGCTGGCCTGATTTCAAGAACGAAGTGACGATTCAGGCGTTGAATTTTCCAGGCCAGTTCAAGATGTCCAACACGAGCTTCAAGGGCGGCGAGACGGAGATCACGGTGCCGATCGAGGTCCAGAAAGGCACGGCCCCCGGCGAGTACACGCTCGCGGTACAGGGGCAGGGGCAGGTGCCGTTCAGCAAAGATGACAAAGCGAAGGAGCGGCCGAACACGCTGGTATCGCTGCCGAGCAGCGCGGTCACACTCATCGTCAAGAGCGCGGCGAAATAAGGAACGGGACCGAAATAAGTTCCCCATTTAGCCGGCGGGCTTGCCCGCCGAG
>CAYRPN010000190.1:0-8304 GCA_964426135.1 uncultured Phycisphaeraceae bacterium
CCCTCCCCCTGCCCCTCCCTCAGAGGGAGGGGAGTCAGTAGCGTTGTAGTACTAGATCGCACTTCTTCGGCTCATCGCGAATGACGGCGTCGGCGGGCAGTGCTGTTGTCCCAGTCCGATTCAATGGGAGCGGATTGCCCAATCCTCAAAAAGAAGGGTGAACCAAGAGGAAAATCCACAAAAAATGAAGCGCCGCCATTGCGATGGGAGATAAGTGATGGTAAAGTACGTGGCAGCGGCCGGCGGTGTTCGTTGGCCAACGGGGAAGTGCCGGCCTGTCTGGAGGGAGATACCCACTCTTCGGCAGCCTTCTTGAAAAACGGAGAACGAAAATGAACCATCGCACGTCCATCATCACCGCTGCTCTCGCTTTGTCGCTGCTGGCGGTTGGCTCGGCCAACGTGAACGCCGCCCTGATTACCGGGGTCACGGTCACCGCTTCGTCCGAAATCTCCACCTGCTGCAGCGATCGCGATCCGGTTGACATCGTCAACGGAAGCGGCCTGGCTGCGGGTCTTCACGACACTAACCCTGGCAACATGTGGCTTTCGACGGGCGCTGGTTTCGGCGGCATCGATCCCGATCCGTTTGTGTTGTTTGATCTTGGGGCGGTGTACCTGGTCGATAGCTTCCGCGTTTGGAACTACAACGAAGCCGGCGCATTCGCGACCCGGGGCGTTAACAGCGTCTCAGTCCAGTTCGGAACCACGCCGGCGTTGGGTTCGACCGTGGCCGGGATTACCAGCTTTGCTCAAGCCACAGGGGCGGGTGGCTACGCTGGGCAGAATTTCAATGCCTTTACGCCGTTCTCTGCCCGCTTCATCAAGTTCGACATCAATACCAACCACGGCAATACTGAAGGCTTCTTTGGACTCTCGGAAGCTCAATTCAACGGTGAGATTGTCCCCGAACCCGCCACCGCTACGCTCGGCCTGCTGAGCCTCGGCGGACTCCTGCTGCGTCGCCGGCGCACCGCGTGAACAACGCACCACCGCTCGACCTGAACCAGCCCCGCCTCAATGGCGGGGCTTTTTTTTCGATCTCGGGTGGGGAGATGATATACTGCGGGCCGTTGGCCAACGGTGTTCGTTGGCCGAAGTCCAACGGGGGAATTTCGTTTACTAGGAGAATGTCTATGTTACGCGCGTCCACAAACTGGCTTACCGTCGTTGCGTTGTTCCTGGGGGTCTGGTGCAATGCAGCGCTGGGAATCGTCGCTTACAACGTGCCCGCCGGCACCGCCGGCAACCAGGCCTTCGGCGGATCGCTGGGCTTGGACTTCAATGTCAACCAGGCGATCAGCGTCACGAGCGTGGGCGTATTCGACGACGGCAGCAACGGCCTGAGCCTGCCGCTGCAAGCACGCATCTACAACCGCGTTTCGGGTCTTGAAATCCCCGGCACGTTCATGGCGTTTGCCACCGGCCCCACCGGGACGCTCACGGGCGGCAGCCGATTCCTCAATCTGGCCGCTCCGATCATCCTCCCTGCGGGGTTCCAAGGCACCATCGTTGCCGAAGGCTACGGGGCAGCCGAGAGAAACGGCAATCAGGGTGTCAGCGCCGTCGCCGGCCTGACCACCGACACCGGCGGCGGGGCGATCAGCTTTGTCGGCGGCGGGCGCAACGGCGCATTCAACGCGTTCCCCGGCGGCGTCGATGGCGGCCCGGCGAACCGTTACGCCGCGGGCACCTTCAACTTCAACGTTCTGCCTCCTCTGCCTGCGCTGGGCTCCTTCACGTCCATCCCCGTCAACAACCCCGGCTTCGAAGCCGATGTGCTGGCGGATGGTGTTTCCATCGGCGGTGCGGCGGGCTGGACCGTAGGCGGAGGCGGCGCGTTCAACCCCTTGGCCACCCAAAGTACCCCGACCGAAGGCGCCAATGTGTTGTTCAGCAACGGCGGCACGGCTTCGCAGGTGCTCTCCACCACCCTGCAGGGCGGCCGTTTCTACGCCTTGTCCGTCGATCTCATCGACCGCCTCGACTTGACCTTCCCCAGCTACAGCGTGCAGCTTTTTGCCGGCGGCGTGCTGCTGGCGCAGGATGCCAACCTCCAGGCCGTGCCCAACGGCGGATTCGCGACCGCCACCGTGCACTTCAACACCCTGGACAACGCCTTCGCGGCCCAGTTCGGCCAGCCGCTGGAGATTCGCCTGAATGCCAGCGGGATTCAGGCGAACTTCGACAACGTCCGCCTCGGTTTCATCGCCGTTCCCGAACCCGCCACCGCCACGCTCGGCCTGCTGAGCCTCGGCGGACTCCTGCTGCGTCGCCGGCGCACCGCGTGAACAACGCACCACCGCTCGACCTGAACCAGCCCCGCCTCCATCGCGGGGCTTTTTTTTTGGACCATCCGACGAATGCGTACCTGCCTTGTCAGAGCCGGAGTCTGTGACTCCGGTTCGCCGAGCCGGATCGAATCCGGCGAGGCGAAGCTCGGCGCGGCTCACGCACTTGCAACCGGCAATGCAAGGCGCGAATTCGGTTTGAAGCGGCATTGAGCCGCTTCAAACCGACCGGAGTCACAGACTCCGGCTCTGAGCAATTCTTCGACGCTGCGTTTTCAACGGTTGTGAAGTACGCATTCGCCGGACGAACCTTTTTTTATTGTGCCTCGCCGGGTCACACTTCGCTTCGGCCGGTTTCGCGGAATCATCGCCGATGTCGCGCCGCCCGCCGCTGACGGCATCAGGGTCATGCATGCGTACCTGGCGCGGATTATTCATGACCATGCACAGGAGCCGCGCACGAAGTAAGCGGTTCTTCAGATTCCACGCACGTCATTTTCACACGGGCGCCCCGAGCATCCTGTCCGGCCGCGAAAGAAGGTCGAGGTCGTCAAAAACGCTGCGAACTCCGCGTACTTCGTGCGCGGCTCCTTCTGAAACCTCGAATAATCCGGGCTGGCACGGACCGATCCCGATCGGCTGGGCTGGCCGCTTCCGATCGGCGCTGCCGGCCGATTCGTCGACGTAACCTTTGGCTTCGATCGCACAATGTTAGGTAGTCATTGCCGCAGCCCGCGTGGCGGGTCAGGTTGTTCTTTGGCATGTCGTCGGCATCGATGCCGGGGCCGACCACGGCCGCAAGAGATGGCCGGAAAGTGTCCTACCTTTCTGGCAGTCGGATACGTAAGGGGTTTTCATTTCATCAGTTAACTGCATTTGGAGCCCCCCGGGGGGTCAGTGGCCGGCCACTTGGGTGCGGGCTGTGGGGCGTGGCGGTGGGGGACGTGGTGGAACAGATGGTCGGCGGTGTCGAACCTGCCGTTGGTCCGTTCAGGCAGGCTATGATGGTTCAGACTGGTGAGGTCGTCATGCTCGCAAGATGTTTCATCCTGTCGCTGCTCCTGCTGCTGCCTGCGTGCTCAACCGTCGAGTCGCGCATCAAGGAGCACGAACCGTTCTTCACCGCGCTGCCTGCCGAGACGCAGCAGCGGCTGCGCGAGCAGCGCATCACCGTGGGCGATACGAAGGACATGGTCTACATCGCCATGGGGCATCCGGATGTGCAGCAGACGCGGATCGACAGCAGCGGCGTTTCCCGCGATGTGTGGTCGTACCTGGGCGTGTACTACACGCGGGACTCCGTCTGGTACTACCCGTATCACCGCCGTCACCGCAACGACCATCCCTTCGGCGACCATTACCACGGCCCCGAGTCGGTCGATGTGCAGCACGAGTACGAAGCGCTCCGCATCGAGTTCGATCAGGGAAAGATACGCGCGATCGATCAGACGCGGCGATGAGCGCGGGTGCGAAAGAACATGCGGTCGGGGCGAACGGGCGGCTCATTCACGCGTTGACATTCTCGACGCCGAAGGCGGCGGCAACGCGGTTGCGGCCGTTCGACTTGGCGCGATAAAGGGCCGTGTCCGCCTTGGTGACGAGTTGCTCGACGGTCACGACGTCATTGGGCATGGCGCATGCGGCGCCGATGCTGGCGGTGAGGGGGCGATCGATGATCTGGATGAGGTCGCCGCAGGTGCGGATGGCCTCGAGCAGCCGGACGCCGGCTTTGTAGGTGTCGTGAGCGCCGGTGTGCGGCAGGATGATGGCCATCTCTTCGCCGCCGTAGCGGCAGGGAATGTCGGAGGTTCGGCAGGTGTTTCGCAGCAGGTTGGAGAGGCTGCGCAGGACCTGATCGCCGCAGGGATGGCCGCGAGAATCGTTGATGGACTTGAAGTGATCGACATCGAGCAGCAGCAACCCCAGGGGCGCGTGGTAGCGCCGGCCGGTGGCCAGTTCCTGTGCGAGGCGCTCGTCGAAGTAGCGGCGGTTGTGCAGGCCCGTCAGTCCATCGATCTGGGCGCGGGTGGTGAGCAGATCCATCAGCGACTTGGTGTTCAAGGCTGCACGCACGCGGGCCCGCAGTTCGGCGGGTTCGAACGGCTTGGTGACGTAATCCACCGCGCCCAGGTCGAAACCCTTGACCTTGTTGCTCGCATCCTCGTGGCCGCTGATGAAGATGACGGGAATGTCGCGGGTGACCGGGTCGAGCTTCAGGCGTGCGAGCACATCGAAGCCATCGCAATCGGGAAGCAACAGATCGAGAAGGATCAGGTCCGGCAGCAGGCGCACCGCGGTATCGATGCCTTCGTCCCCGCGCCAGGCAAAGGAGACATCCACGGCCAGATCAGTCAGGCAGATCCGGACCAGATCGTGAATATCCTTGGCGTCGTCGATGACCAGCACTTGTTGCCGGCGTTGCACGTTCTCTCTCCTTTTGTCGTCCACGACCTGGATGCCCAAAGTCTATCTTGGGGCGGTTCCTTAAGTCGGGAAGTCTTCGCTTCATGCAGCCCGGCTTCGGGCCCGGCGGCACATGTCAATCAGTTCGTCAACCGAGCGGCGCAGTTCTTCCGCCTGTGATTGTGCCAAGGCGTGCCTTTCGACGACGGCCGCCTGCTCGGTGATGGGCATGAAACCGTAGCCGCCGGCGCTGCCCTTGATCTGATGCGTCAGGGACGCCAGCGCCGCCCGATCATTCGCCGCCGCCAGCCGCTCCAGCATCACTGCACGCTGCTTCAGATCATCGACATAGGTTTCCAGGAGATCGGCCATCTCTGAGTCATCGGCAAGCGTACTGACGAGGCATGCGGATTTCGTGAGCCCGGGTGGAACTGCGGGGGTCAAAGGCATCTCGGTCTCCTTCCAGACGAATCGATCCACAGATGAAGATCGACCCGGTGCATGGAGCACTTGACGGGGAATCAGCGCTGGGGCCGCTCGATGGTTCATCGCGCCGGCTTGATGTCTGATAATGTTCGCCGCGCCGGGGCCGGCGACGCGGTCCCACCTGCGGGCGGGTTGCTGTTCTTGCCGGGGATTCTCTCGGCAGGGCGGTTGGCAGGTGCGAGAAGGGTCGGGCGCGCCGCAGCCCCTGCCTGGGGCGCCGAGTCGGGGGCCGGCGGATCCAGGGGCACCGGCGTGCGCGAGGCCGATGCGTTGGTAGGCAGCGTCTTCAACGCCGAGTTATTCGCGAGGTTGTAGAGTTCCAGCGTGGCCTGGTCGGAGAACTGCACCGGAACCCGGGCGCGGAAAACGCCTCGGTTGGGGTTGTACCAGAAACCACCCTGCTTCGGCCCGGTGAATGTGGGATCGGGTGGATGATCGAGGCGATCGTCAGTCGGCGCGACGTCGACCCAGGGTTGATCCCGCGGCGCCAGCGGGTTCAGCGGCGGCGAGCCCGAAAACCAGTCGCGACGAATCTGCGCCGGAAATCCCGACTCCGGCGGCATCGGCTCCAGTGAACCTTGGAACAGCGCCTGCTCATACAGACGCTTGAGCGATGCATGCACCTGCTCGCACTTGTCCAGATCGCGCTGCTCGCCGTGAAGATACAGCGCAGCGCCGGCGACCATCGCCACGATCAAGGCAAGTATCAAAGTGTCAACAATCACGCGCATGGATCTCCCCGCTTCGATCGCGCTTCCGAATGACATCGGCCGAAAACGGCGGGCGGGTTAGACGCGTTCGGTCGGCATCCGCCATTCGCGCCCGTCTGTAACGTCTGCCGGCCCGCAAGCGAAAGTGCGAGCCGTCAGCCTTCAACCTCCGCGGTTTAGCGACGGGGCTTGCCCCGCTCTTCGCGCGCCGGAAAATCGTCGCAACAAAACAAGAAGTTCAGGAGTAGCAGCAGAAGAGGAAATGCTTCCCGATGAAGCGAGCATTGACGTGCGGGTGATCGAGCAAATGGGAATCTAAGGAACGGGGCCGAAATAACTTGGCGAATTGGCGGTCCCCCATTTAACCGGCGGGCTTGCCCGCCGAGGGCTAGGGCTTTTCAATTCTCGCAGACCAATGGTTGTTCCCAGGAATCACAAAGAACACAAAGGCACGAAGGTCACGAAGAGGAAGAGGAAAGGGCTCGATTCTCTGAGAAATTCTTAGTGTCCTTCGTGGCTTTGTGTCCTTTGTGTTCAAACCGGTGATCCAGGATCTATCCGGAAATGGAGAATTGAAAAGCCCTGCGCCGAGGGCGTCTCGGCGGGCAAGCCCGCCGGCTAAATCGGGATCATGTTTCGGTCCCGTTCCTGAGTTGGATGGCGATGGCGCCTGCCGCGGTCCTACGTATGGAGCGTTGACGGCGCGTGATCCATCAATACTCAGCAGGGCGTCTCGATATGCGACTTGCGGGCAACATGGTTTGCGCCTACATTGCAACCAACATTTCCGGCCAGGCACGTCCTAACTACACACTGGAGCATCGACTCATGGCAACCAACGCCGCGTCCGAACTGTCCCGCCTCGTCAGCCAACTCATCGTGGAGCGCAAGCAACACGCTGACGCCCTCGCCCAGATCGACGCCACGTTCGCTTCGCTCGGCATTTCCCCCAAGCCCCGTCGCGGTCGCCGGCCCGCCGCTTTCGCAGCCGCGGCAGCCTCAGCAGCCGCTCCCGCCGCCAAAGGTCCGGGCAAGCGCCGCCGCCGTCGCGGCAAGTTCGAGCAGACCGGCGAGCAATACATTCTTTCGCTGCTGGACGGCGGCAAGAAACTCTCGACCGCCGAAGTGAACAAGCAGTGGATCGCCAGCGGCCGCAAGGGCCGCGCGGACATCGCCCTGGGCAAGATGGTGAAGGAAAACAAGATCAAGCGCCACAAGGTCAAAGATGTGCGCGGCAGCATGTACACCGCCTGATTCGATGGCGAACCGACGACATCCTGCCAGGCGACCGAGTGTGCAGCCCTTGTGAACACATGCCTATTTCCATTCCCCTGCGGAGTTGCGGCACCATGTGGACGCTGAGCGCTTTCGCTGACGAAGCAGCCGAGGAAATCGACGGCCAGATCGCCGCGATCAAACAGGCGGGCCTGAAGACCATCGACCTCCGCGGGCTGGATGGGCACAACATCAGTGCCCTGCCGCTGGATCACGCGCGCAAGGTGAAACAGAAACTCGACGCGGCGGGCGTTGCCGTGGGCATGTTCGGCACGCCCATCGGCAAGATCGACATCACCGAGGATTTCCAGATCGACGTGGGACGGCTGAATCACCTGGCGCAGCTTGCGGATCTGTTTCATTGCCGCAAGGTGCGCGTCTTCAGCTATTTCAACAAGAACAACGAGCCAATGGAAAGATGGCAGTCCGAGTCGCTGCGCCGTCTCGCCGAACTGCGCACGCTTGCCGTCAGGCACCATCTCACGCTCTATCACGAGAACGAGCGGCACATCTTCGGCGACCGGCTCTGGCAGGTGCAATTGATCGCCCAGCAGCTCCGCGACCCCGGCAAACCCGGCAGCGAAACGACCGCCGGCGGGCTCCGCATGCTCTTTGATTTCGATAACTACAACCAGTCCGGCGAGGATGTCTGGCATGTCTGGCAGCAACTGAAAGACGTCACCGACGCCTTCCATCTCAAGGACAGCGACAAGAGTTGCCAGCACGTCCCGTTCGGCACCGGCGCCGCACGCGGCAAGGATATTCTCGCCGACGCGCTGGCGCGCGGCTGGCACGGGCACCTGGCCAACGAGCCGCACCTGGCGCGTTCGCCGGCCATCATGGCGACAGGCCCCGGCGGCAAGCCGAACCAGAAACTGGCCGACCTCACTCAAACCGAGTGTTTCCTCGCAGGCGTGCAGAGCGCCAAGGAACTGCTGGCAGCCATCAAGGCCCCGCTGGGTTGAGACGCCGGCCGAATGTTATTAGCGAAATGATTGCCGGCTGATTGCCGTACCGCCCAAACGCGGATGTTGTTACTTAGGAACGGGATCGAAATAACTTCCCGGATTCAGACGCCAGAATTGTCATTAGGAAAGCAGGAAAAGAGGAAATGAGGAACAGAAACAGAGGGCGTCAATC
>CAYRPN010000191.1:0-8000 GCA_964426135.1 uncultured Phycisphaeraceae bacterium
CCGGGAAGTTATTTCGATCCCCTTCCTAAGCGTGTGCAAACCGTTGAACGCACAACAGAGTTCGGCCCGCCCACATCACGACATCGCAACAGCCAGCACGCGCACATGCTTGGCTGGCGCTCACCCGGCCTCGTCCCCCGGTGGACTCGGCCACCTGCTTCAACGCTCAAGGCACGGGTGGGCCTCGCAGACTCGGCCCGACCGCTAACCTGCGAATATTCCTGTGCGGATCCTGGTCTAGCGCTACGGCTCCAGGAAGCAGAGGAACCAGAAACACTCTGCTTGCGATCTCGCCAACCCGTCACGCATTCCCGCCAACCTCTCACTCGCTCCCGCACTCGATTGCGCCTTGCAAGGACGCGGTTCGGGGACGACAATTTGTTTTCCGATCCGGCGGCTTGCGCGGGCGGCGTGTAACTCGTTGCCCGTCATCGCAATGGTTCTGTGAAGTGGTCGGACCGAATCCTTTTCCACGGAGTACTCGCCATGGCAGAAGCGAATCAAGATTCAACGCAGAGCACCTCGCGTCGCGATTTTCTGAGCACGGCCGGCGCCATCGCCGCCGGCACCACGCTGGCCGGGCTGCATGTGCCGCTGGTGCATGCGGCCGAGGACAACACGATCAATGTCGCGCTGGTCGGCGCCGGCGGGCGCGGCACCGGCGCGGCGGTCAACGCTTTGTCCGTCAAGCAGCAGCCGATGAAGCTCGTCGCCATGGCGGATGTGTTCGAGACCAAACTCAACAGCAGTTACGACAACATCAAGCGCCGCATGCCGGCTGAGCGCGTCGATGTGCCCAAGGAGCGCCAGTTCATCGGATTCGATGGATATCAAAAGGCGATCGACTGCCTCAAGCCCGGCGACATCGCGATCTTCACCACGCCGCTCGCGTTTCGCTGGGTGCATTTTGCCGCCGCGATCAAGAAAGGCGTGCATGTGTTCATGGAGAAGCCGCTGACCGCCGACGGCCCCACCTCCCGCCGTATGCTCGAACTGGGCAAGCAGGCGAGCGCGAAGGGCCTGAAGGTCGGCGTCGGGCTCATGTCCCGCCACCAGCGGGCGCTGCAGGAAGCGCAGAAGCGCATCGCCGACGGCGAAATCGGCGACATCGTCTCGATGCGCGGCTACCGCATGGCGGGCGGCGATCTGGCGTCGTTCCGGTCCAAGAAATGGAACGGGCAGGGCAGCGAACTGCTCTGGCAGATCAGCCGGTTCCACAGTTTCCTCTGGGCCAGCGGCGGCGGCTTCAACGACTACTACATCCACATCCTCGACCACCTCTGTTGGATGAAAGGCGCCTGGCCCGTCAAGGCGCAGGGCGTGGGCGGCCGGCACTACCGAGGCGATTACGTCGATCAGAACTTCGACAGCTACTCGGTGGAGTACACCTTCGCTGACGGGTCCAAATTGCACTTCGACGGGCGCTGCATGGACGGCGCCGAGCCGATCTATTCCAGCCACGCCCACGGCACCAAGGGCATGGCGATTCTCTCGGCCGGCGGCGACTGTGGTCTGCCGTCGAGCACCTACACCAGCCAGAACAAGGACGATTCGAAGAAGATCTGGGAAGCGAAGGTGGCGCCCGACCAGCGCGACCCGTACCAGAACGAATGGAACGATCTGGTCGACGCCATCCGCAACGACAAGCTTTACAGCGAAGTGGAATACGGCGTGATGGCGAGCATGACCGGCACGCTCGGCCGCATCGCCACGCACACCGCGCGGGAATGGACGATGGACGCGGCGCTCAAGAGCAATCACGAGCTGGCGCTGAATGCCGACCAGTGGACGATGGACAGCCCGCCGCCGATCAAGGCGGACAAGGACGGGCGATACCCGGTGCCGCAGCCGGGCATCGTGGTGGATCGCGAGTATTGAATCGTCGGCGTTTCAACAAATGCAAACAGACAGAACCCCCGCGCATCGGCGCGGGGTTTTTTGTTTTGAGAGAGCAACAGCTTGATGCCACTGGCAGGCTCGGCTGCCAGTGGAGGGACTTTCCGTGAACAGGGAGTAACTGCAATCGGTGCGGCGAGGCACTGGCGGCCGAGCCTGCCAGTGGCATCAACGGCAGCACCACCCACGGCCATCATTTCGCAGCGGTCTTCACCGTCAGCACGCCCGGGGCCGCGACCAGTTTCACGCCATTGGAAAAAGTGACCGTCACCGGCGATTGGTCGAAGTTGAAAGCAGCATAGGTGCGCACGCCGTCCTTGATATACACATTCGTCAGCGGATGGTCGGCGGTGATGCTTGCGTCGTTCTGGCCGAGCTTGTCGAGCGTGTGAATCCAGTGGTACATGAAGGCGTGCGAGTTGCCGCCTTCGAGTTTGCAGTTGGGATTGGCGTCGATGTATTTCACCGCCGGCGCGGGATCGCTCAGGGCGCCGAACATGGCGACCAGGTCACCCCAACCGTTGTTGTAGTCGCTGCCGCCCTTGCGTTTTTCCACGATGCGGTCGTGGTTTTTCTTTACATACATTGGATGCCGGCCCATGTAGATTGAGGCGGGCGTGAAGGGGAGCCAGTTGATGCCGTGGATGCAGTCGATGTCGGCGGAGAACCACGTGCCGAACGCGCCCTTGCCGCCCCATACCATGCCTAATGCGACGTTGGGGAAGCTTTTTGGATAGTTCGTGCCGCCGACGTCGAACCAATATTCCTCCACAGCCGTGCGCTCCGTGTTGAAGAGAAACAGGCCGGCATCGCGCAGGGCGAGATCGCCCGTCGCTTGGCCATAGAGAATCATGCCGTACCACGCGTTGAGTGATTCCGAAGAAGACTCCTGATTGTTGCCGTCGGCGAAATTGGCGTCACCGCTGGCCCAGGAGTGGCCTGCGTACTTATCGAAGCAGCGCAGGTAAGGGAACATCGCGTCCTTGCGGTCCGTCGAGGCGATATCGCGGATCACCAACTTCACCATCGGCCCCCACTTCTTCGCCCAGGCGGGATCGAGCCGCGCGACTTCGCCCGCCGCGCGGATGAAGTAGCCGTAGTGAAAGTGATGATCGTTCAGCGGCGAATCGCTGCCATAGCTGGGCCGGCTGCCGATGAGCGTGCCCCAGTTGCGGTCGTAGTAAAACACCGGCTGCTCCTCGCCGGGTGTCGCGGTGAACCAGTTCTCCAGCCGGCGCTTGATCTCGGCGACGAAGCTGTCGCGCAGCCCTGTCTCGCCGCACACTTCCGCGATGCCGCTGAGCGTCGTCAGCGTGCCCAGGTGCTTGCCTTCCCAGTACGTGTCGCCGAAGTTCGCCGGCCTCTTCGCCGCCTCCGCCTTCAGATATCCGACCATGCGCTGGCGATCGGCGATGCCTTGCGCCGGCAGCATCGGCAAGACGCCCTGGATCGGCACGACGGTCTCGAACGACCTGCCCGTGCCCACTTTCATCGTGCCGCGCACGGAGCCATACGTCATCGGCGTCAGCGTCGCCGCGCAGTATTTCCACTGATGGGGATAGAGAGCGAACAGCGTCTCGCCGCCCGCGCCTTCGTGGGTTTTGACGGAGAAGTGATACGTCGATCGCACCTGGCCGCCGGCGATTCTCCATTCCACGCGCGTGTCGGTGACGTGCGCGTAAGCGTGTTTGCGGAACAGCGCGAGCGTTGCCGGCTTGTCGTCGGGCAGCACGGCTAGTGAAAAATAATCCTTGCCGTTCGCGTTGTTGATGAACACGTTGCCATCGAGCCCGGTCCAGGTGGATCCCGTCGCGCCGAAAAGGCCGTAGTGATGGCCGTTCACGGTGATGCCCAGCACCGGCTCGTTTGCCGAGCCGGCCCATACCTTGGGCGGTCTGGCGAAAGTCACCTTGGGATTGCCGCCGGCATACTGCGCGAAGACGAACGGGCTGCCGTGGCCGAAGCTGACGCGCTGCCGCGCCTGGCCCTGCGCCATGGTCACGGTGACGAACCAGTCGGACCAGCCGCCGCAGTCCGCCTGCGGAAACTCGCTGGTCGCCGAGTGCCCTAGTTTCAAGTCGCCGTCCTTGCCGCCGCCGCTGCCCGTGATCGCCGCGGCGTTGCCCTGGATCGTCGCGCCGTGGTACGCGATCGTCAGCCCCGCCGGCTCCGCGCGAACCACCAGCGGATGAGCGAACATCGGCTGCGAATACTTCTGCCAGACCAGCGAGCTCCACCACTGGTTGGTGACCATCGGCCCGATCTGGTCGTCGGTCTTGTATATCTTCGTCGGCAGCGGCTTGCACAGCTTCGGCGGCGCGGCTAGGTAACTGCCCGTCTCGTCGGTCACGCGCACGACCTCCCCACGAACCACGTCGGAAGCCGCAACCGGCTGCCCCGAGGAGCGCGAAGCGACCGTCAGGCAGATGAGCAATGCGATATTTCGATACATGGGCAGCCTTTCAGGCTCGAAAGACATCCAAACTCCGCGGCAAGTTCGCAAGTGCGGGAAGGATCGCCGTTTGGCCGCGTTCCTACGGCACCGCAATGCGAACATACTCATCGACAATCGCCGCGCCCGTCGCCACCTTATATGTATGTTCCATGGCGCCGGCCTTGATCGTCTCTGTATGCAGCTTCAGGTTGCCGGCTTCTTTCCACGCATGCGTGATCGTCGCGCCGGTCGGCGGCGGAGTGCGATGAATGCCATAGATTTCGGCAGCGATCAGCCCGGTGGTGTATCCGCCGGCGTAGAGGTTCACGCACACCAGCGCTTCGGCGACTTTTGCCGCGGCGAGGTCGGCCCGGCCGTAGACCCAGCCGCTGGAGTACTCGTTGTCGCCGGGCATGTCCGCCTTGGCGAAGGGCTTCCAGGTCTTGCCGCCGTCGGTGGAAAGAGCGAGATGGAAATCGCAGCCCGCCGGCGGAGGCACGCGCACCTGAAATCGCGCGGCGGCGGCGATCTCGAGCAGTTCCGCAGGCGCGCCGCTCATCTGCGGGGCCGCGATCTGAAACGCGACCTGCCCCGGCTTGTTGTTCGTCGTCGTGTATGCCAGCCGCTGTTTGCTGCTGCGCGGCGTGTATTTCACATTGGCGGAGCGATGGGCGCGCGACTCGACGCCCGACAGTTCCTCTTCACCGCACGCCGAGTCCAGAACCATCGGCGCCACCGCCCTGGACGCTGATCGGTAGGTCGTCGCGCAGCCGTTCGCCTTCAGCCGTGGATACATCGCCTGATTCATCTGGCAGACGGTGACGAATTTCAACTCATCCAGCCCCGCCTTGTCGGTGACTTCGAATCGCAACCACCACTGATATTTGCCCTTGGCGTGCTCCGTCAGATCCTTCTCAAACGGGCCGGTCACCACGCCGATGGCCTGCCACGATTGTCCGCTGTTGGTGGAGATGGAGAGGGCGACATCGCCGACGGCCTTGCCGCTGACGATCAGGCCGCCGGCGGCTTTGCCGGTCATGGGATTCTCGTCATCCTCCGGATCGCCGCAGATGACGTACGGCGAAAAGTGCGTGAAGACCGCCGGCGTGCTCTGCGCCAGGTTGCCGCGGAGTCTCGGCGAAGCACCGGGCTGATGCACGATCTGCGCGCCCTGCAAATACTGGCTCCTCGGCAGCGCGATCGTGCCTTCGCGCCAGGCATCGGTCGCCAGATCGGGCTGATAGACAAACTCCGCATTCGCATAGCTAGCGTTGCTGCGGGCGTTGTTCTTGCCGTTGATCTCCTGCTTCGGCTCACCCTGGTCGAAGAAAGTCCAGTCGCGCTGCGGGCCGCCTTTCTGCTGGTGCCAGAAGCGGCGCTTGGACGCTCCGCCGAAGTGATCTCGATTGTAGTAACGAGTGTATGTTTCTCCGCGGCGGATATTCACGATGCCGGGCATCGCTTCGTAGCCGCTGTTGTACATACTGAACCATTTGCTCGCGCCGGCCTTGGCGACTTCCTCCCAGCCTTTCTTCATGCCGTTGAAATCGCTGGGCCATGCGAAGGGATAGCAGGGCAGGCCCCTGCTGTTGGGCTTGACGATGGACGGATCTTTGATGACATCGTCGTAACCCGCGACGACGCCGTCCTTGCGGAACACCAGTCCCGCCATGTCGGTGTCGAACGCATGCCAGGCGTTGCCGTAGTAGATTTCGCTGTTGGTATGTCCGGGGAAGGCGCGGCGGCGTGCATTCATGCCCAGGGCGCGCCAGTAGGGTTCGTTCCAGGCATGCACCGTCCCGCAAAGGCCATAGCCATACGAGAACCGTCCCTTGGCGGCGTCGTAGACGACCATTTCGTAATCGTCCTTCTTGCTTCCCGGCACGACGCCGGGCACGAAACATTCCTGCGGCGAATGGAGATGCCACTGATGGGTGAGCAGCCACTGAAACATGGCGATGGCTTTATCCTGCTCGCCGTTGTTGCCGCGCGTGGCGTAGGCGGCGCAGTCGGCCGCGGTCTGGAACGCGCCTTCGCCGGGATAGTGCGGATGATCGGTGCGCAGCGTCGGATCGCCGACGCCGGCAAACGCCAGGGAATGACAGGTGAGAACGATGAGGGCGGAGAGTAGTTGGCGCATGGCGGGCGGATGTTGCATGAATAGAGTGAAGCACAAGGGCACGGAATCGCAAAGACCCTCGCAAACGAGTCGTCGCCATTAGCCCCCGGCTCCGCCGGGGCGACGAGTGAGAGCAATCACGTTAGGAACGGGGCCGAAATAACTTGGCGAATTGGCGGTCCCCCATTTAGCCGGCGGGCTTGCCCGCCGAGGGCGTCTCGGCGGGCAAACCCGCCGGCTAAATGGGGAACTTATTTCGGTCCCGTTCCTTAGTACGCGCGGCCGCCTCGGCATCTGCATGCTGATCACCGCGCGCACGGCGCAGGATCTTCGCCTCACGCCCGGCGGAGCCGGGGGCTAACGGAGAGGGGCGACCTTCACTTCACGCCGAGCTTCGCCTTCAGATCCGCCAGCACTTTGCGCGGGCCGACGTACTGGCCGTTCTCGACGGCTGATGAAACGATGTTGCCCTGTTTGTCCAACAAGGCCAGGTGCGGGATGCCGATGACGCCGTGCTTTTGCGACAGGCCTGACGCGCCGACATTGTTGTAAGGAATGGAGAGCCAGGGCATTTTCGCTTCGGTCATGTAGCCGAACATGTCTTTTTCGGAGCGGTCGCTGCTGACGAGAATGACTTCGAACTTGCCGGTCTTGGAATAGTCGTTGTGGAACTTGACGAGGTCGGGCGTGAAGGCGCGGCAGGGGCCGCACCAGTGGGCGGAGAAATACACGAGCACATAATCCTGCGACGCCAGTTGTTTGGAGGCAACGGTCTTGCCGTCGGCGGTGACGAGATTTTCACCGACGGACTTGATGAGTTCGACGTGGCCCGGGGCCGACCGAGCGGACGCGTCGGCAACGGATTCCCCGGGGCCGGGCGGGGTGACTTCGGCGGCCTTGATCTCGCCGAACTCTTTGGCGAGTTCATCGGCGCGGGCATCGCTCTTTTTCTTGTAGCCGGCAATGGCCAGGTCGTAGGATTTCTCCATCGTCTCGTTGGCGCGGGCGACGGCGGCTTTGAAAACCTTGTTCGCCTGTTCCACGTCGGCGGCGCGGCGCTTGACCGCGCCGTCCAGCAGTTTGTCGCCGGTGTCGCTTTCCACCGCTTCGCCCGCCTTGGCGGCTTCGGCGAGTTTGGCGAGCGAATCTGCCCTGGCGGCGTCCTTCTTTCGGGTGTTGGCGGCGGCGGTTTCGAGCAACTTCGCAAGAGTGTTGTTGGCGCGGTCCACCGTAGCGCGGAAGGCCACGCCGGCGCGGTCGAGGTCCTGCTGTCGTTTGTCCTTGGCGCGTTCGATCGATTTCTCGATCGTCGCATCGGCGCCGATGCACAGGTGCGCGGTGAACAGGGCGAGAAGGCACGCAATCATCAAATGCTGGAAGCGCATGGCGTTCATTTCGAAGAGAAGGTTACGTGTGGCCCAAACGAGTGGCCACGAGGGCGAACAATACATGATACCGGCGAAGGCGGGCGATCAATAGTCAGTGTCGGATCGTTAGGGTGTAGTCCATCATTCCGGCGATGCTGGGTGCCATCTATGAACAAGCCTTTGT
>CAYRPN010000192.1:0-7866 GCA_964426135.1 uncultured Phycisphaeraceae bacterium
TCACCCCAGCCCTCTCCCTAGGAGGGAGAGGGGGCCGGAATGCCGCCCCCGGAAATTTCGGCACCCCCCGACTCCGCGGCATCCTCCCTCGATTCGACAACGGCGACGCCATTAGGTACACTTTTCCGTCTGTCCCTGGATGGTGGCCTTGGACGGTTGACCTGGTTTTGCCACCGGAATCCCTCGAAATCCCGGACGCAGCGTTGCCGGGCCTTTAGACCGCGAGTGCAGCCATGAGCCAGACGATCATCGATTACGTTCAGAAAACCCAGATCAAATCGGACCTGCCGCAGTTGAACGTCGGCGACACCGTCGATGTCCACGTCAAGATTGTCGAAGGCGACAAGCAGCGCGTCCAGCTCTTCAACGGCGTGATCATCTCTTTCCACGGCCACGGCCTGACGCGGATGTTCACCGTCCGCCGGATCGTCGCCAACGAAGGCGTGGAGCGCACGTTCCCGATGCACAGCCCGCGCGTGTCGAAGATCGAGGTGATCCGCCAGGGTCACGTCCGCCGCGCCAAGCTCTTCTATCTGCGCGACCGCGTGGGCAAGAGCCGTCGCCTGCGTGACGCCAAGCGAGGCCTGGAAATCGCCGCGACGCCGGAAGCACCGGTCGAAACAGCCACCGCGGTGGCTGCCCCCGCCGGCGAGAAAAAGTAAACACGAACGCCGCCTCAATCGAGCCTTCTGTGCAACCCCCGGCCGATTGCCGGGGGTTGTTGTTTGAGGGAGGCAATGAAGAGATTGAAAATTGAAAATGGTCAATTGCAAATTGAAAATTGCCATTGGAGATGGCGCAACCAGCTTTGGGTTGCTCCAATTTGCATTTTTCAATTTGCAATTTTCAATTGTCAATCGCTGAAGAACCTCTTTTGAAATCCCGGCTTCACGTTACGCCGGCCCTCACCTCATCCCTCTCTCGTCCCCCGGCGAGGGAGAGGGGGCCGGAGCATCCCGTTCAGCGTCAACGCCGCCGGTTGTCGCCTCTTCACACCCCGCTACGATGATCCGCCTATGTCGCAGCCTCCCCACGATCCGTCCGCGTCCCAGCCTGATTCCAGTTCCTCCGGCCACGACCTCGTTGGCGAGCGCCGCGCCAAGCTCACGAAGCTGCGCGAGGAGTTGCACGTCGATCCCTACGGCCATCGCGTCGACGGCCTGATCCCGCTAGCCGATGCCGCCGCCCGCTACGACGCCGCCGCCGATGAAGCGCACAAGGCCGCGACGGCCGCCGCGAAACCCGGCGCTCAGGCCGCGCCGCCGACGGGCGCAGCGCCCGCTCCACAGGTGGGCCTCGCGGACTCGGCCCGACCGCTAACCACCGCCGCCACCCCCTCACCCGCTCACCCCCTCACCCCCTCATCCCCTGACACCCGTCCGCGCGTGAAGGTCGCCGGCCGCGTCATGCTGAGCCGGGACATCGGCAAGCTCATCTTCATGACGCTGCGCGATCAGACCGGCGACTTGCAGATCGCGCTGAACAAAAAGGACGTGAGCGAGCACGCTTTCAAGATCGCCAAGATCACCGACGTGGGCGACATCGTCGTTTGCACCGGCCCGCTGGCGAAAACGAAGACGGGCGAGATCACGGTCTGGGCGGAGGGCGACGGATTCAGCATGGCGAGCAAGACGCTGGAGCCGCCGGTGAAAAGCTGGCAGGCGTCGCACGATCCGGAAGCGCGGTACCGCCGGCGGTACGTGGACCTCTGGGCCAACCCGCACGTGATGCGCACCATGATCCTGCGCACCCGCATCGTCGAGGAGATTCGCCAGTTCCTGCGCGGCCGCGGCTTCGTCGAAGTCGAAACGCCCATGATGCAATCGCTGGTGGGCGGCGCGGCGGCCCGCCCCTTCGCCACGCATCACAACGCGCTGGATATCCCGCTCTACCTGCGCATCGCGCCGGAGCTTTTTCTCAAGCGCCTGCTCGTCGGCGGGTTCAGCAAGGTCTTTGAGATTAACCGCAACTTCCGCAATGAAGGCATCAGCACCCGCCACAACCCGGAGTTCACCATGCTCGAAGCCTACGAGGCTTTTGGAAGCTGGGAGACGATGGCGGATCTGGTGGAGGAAATGATCTGCACCGTGGCGCAGAACGTGCTGGGGACGCTGGTGATCGAGCACAAGGACGCGGAAGGGAAAGTGACCAAGACGATCAACCTGACGCGGCCGTGGCGACGGGTGACGATGGCGAAGTTGGTGGAGGAACGCACGGGCTGGGAGTTCGACAAGAACAACGGCCTGATGAAGGCGCCGGCCCCGATCGTCGACGACACCATCATTCGACTGGGCAAGATCAAGTACAACCTGCAGGGGCTTCCGCTGGAGGTGATCCAGAGCAAGCTGATCGAGTTGGGCCAGCACATCATGGGGAATCTGTCGCCCGCGGAGCAGCTCGTTGAACTTTACGAAAAGCTCATCGAGCCCACCCTCATCGACCCCACCTTCGTCACGCAGGTTCCCAGTGTCTGCATTCCACTGGCGAAGGAAAACAAAGCCGACCCCTTCTTCGCCGACGTCTACGAACTGGCCATCAACGGCCAGGAAATCAGCCCCGGCTACAGCGAGCTGAACGACCCGGACGTGCAGGAGCGCCACTTCCGCCACCAGGTCGGCGACAAGGAAGAGCAGCAGAAAGTGGACGAGGATTTCCTTACCGCCCTGCGCGTCGGCATGCCCCCCGCCGGCGGCATCGGCCTGGGCATCGACCGGCTGGTCATGATGCTGACCGGGGCGGAGAGCATCCGCGATGTGATTTTGTTTCCGTTGATGCGGCCCGTTGATAAACCTGTGTGACCGGTGCGATGCTGAACTGACGGAACCACAAAGGACGCGAAGGCACGAAGGACACGAAGAAAGAAGAGAGAGAGAGAGAGAGAGAGAGTTAAGACGGAATGACAGCGGCAAACGGCGGGAATGAATTGAAAGGAGCAGCATGGCACGCGAACCATTTGATCCTGAGAAGATTCTGGCGGGAAAGCCCCCGCTCGATCCGCAGCTCGAATCGCTGGCACATGATGTGATCGGCGCTGCGATCGAAGTGCATCGTGAAATGGGCGCGGGGTACCCGGAAGTCATGTACGAAGAAGCGCTCTGTCATGAATTGACCTTGCGCGGCATCCCGCACCAGAGACAGGCTTCATTTGAAGTCTTCTACAAAGGGAGACGCGTTGGCGAAGGTCGAATGGACCTGCTGGTTGGCGATCGATTGGTTGTCGAATTGAAGTCCACTGAATCAATGACTCCGTTGTTCATCGCCCAAGCTCTCTCCTACCTCAAAGCAACGAAACAGCGGCTGGCTTTGATCATCAACTTCAATGTGGTCGTCCTGAAAGACGGCATCAAGCGTGTCATTATCTGACATTGTTCTCTCTCTCTCTCTTCTTTCTTTGTGTCCTTCGTGCCTTTGTGTCCTTCGTGTTAAACCGGCTCGCCCACGCCACTATGAAACCCCGCATCCTCACCAATCCCTGGCTCTGGCTGATCTGGCTGGGCACCGTCGCCGTCGCGGTGGGGGGGTACTTCTATCTGCGTTCGCATCTGCCCGTCACCGAGTCGCTCGTGCGCGGGCTGCAGCAGGCGGAACTCATCAAGTCCAAGGACGAAGCGCCCGCGCGGTCCCCGCTCATCGCGGTCGGCGTGCTGGCGCTCGTCGTCGCAGGCTGGTTCGCGATCGTGCTGGCGGTGTCGTTCGTCGGCTCCTTCGCGTCGCTTTTCTCGGGCGCGGACCGCTTCATGCTGGTGACGAAATATCTTCGCCGCAAGCTGGCGCCGATGTTCGCCGCGCTGGCGGTGACGCTGTGCACCGCGATGGTCATCATCGTGATCAGCGTCATGGGCGGGTTTCTGCAGATGTGGCGCGACTCCGCCAAGAAACTGAGCGGCGAGGTCATGATCAGCGCGGGCCTGACCGGGTTCCCAGGCTACGAGGACATGCTCGCCGCCATCCGCGCCCAGCCGGACGTGAAGGCCGCCACCGCGGTGATCAACACCTACGGCATCATCCGCATCAACTACACGGTGCAGCCGATCGAAGTCGTCGGCGTCCGGCCGGGGGAATTGAGCGAGGTCGTCGCGTTCAAGGAAAGTCTCTACTGGACCAGCGAGCGCATGGCGACGGACCGTGCCAGTTACGCGGCCCATCGCAAGGTGTCGCCGGACCTGGTGCGGCCGCAGGCGAGGTACCACGATGCGATCGAAATGGCGGGCAACCGCGACGTGAGCTACACAGCCGAGAACGGCTCGCAGGTCACGCTCGTCACGAAGGACAAGGTTCGCCACCTGACCATCACCGACGCGCAGAAAAAAGTGCTCTTCGACGGCCCCGTGGAAACCGATGCCCAGCGGGCCCTGATTCCCTACGAGCTGCGCATGCTGCTGACTTTTCAGCGGCAACTGGCGGCGCAGGACCTGGTCGACGCGGGCATGACGTTCAAGCCGCCGGCACAGTGGCAGACGAATCTCGACGGCCTGGTGGCGGGCATCGTGGTGCATGGCGGCGCCCGCGACGAGAACGGCGAGTTCAGCCTGCACATGAAGCAGAACCCCAACGGCACCTATTCGATGGGCAACACGCTGCCGGGCAACGAGGTCACGCTCACCGTCGTGCCGCTGACGGACAAGGGCGTGGCGCTGAGTCAGTCGGTGCGGCGATTCGCGGTGGTGAATGAGATCAAGAGCGGCTTCATCGAGTACGACTCCAAGCGCGTGTTCATTCCGTTCGACTCGCTGCAGGACATGCTGGAGATGAAGGCGTACGACGTGGTCGACGACGCGACCGGCACGCCCACCGGCGAGAAGAGCCCCGCCCGCACCACGGCGATCCTGGTGCGCGGCAAACCGGGCGTCGATCTGGAGACGCTGCGCGAGCAGGTGAAGATCGCGATCGAACCCGTCACCCGCCGCTACGGGTTTAACCCGCGCGTCGAGACGTGGGAAGAACAGCACGCCACGATGCTCGGCGCGGTCGAAAATGAAAAGGGCCTGCTCGTGTTTCTCTTCGCGATCATCAGCGTCGTGGCGTTCGTGATGGTGGCGACGACGTTCTACAACATCGTGCTGGAGAAGACGCGCGACATCGGCGTGCTGCGGGCGCTGGGCACGTCGCAGCTCGGCGTCGCGGGTCTCTTCCTTGGCTACGGGCTGACCATCGGCATGGTCGGGGCGGCGTCGGGGTTGCTCCTCGCCTGGCTCATCGTCGGACACCTCAACGACATTCACCACCTGCTGGAGCAGCGCACCGGCCACGCGTTTTTCCTGTTCCTGGCGGCGATGATCGGCGCGGGCCTGGGCGCCCTGCTGCAGTTCAGCCTCGGCCACGTCAACGCCCGGTCGACGCCCCTCTGGCGACGCTGGCTCTGGATCATCGGCGCGCTGGCGGCGGTGATCGTCGGCCTGGTCGCGCTCAACGCCAGCCCGATCTTCGCCAAGTCCCTGCAACAGACGATGGCGATCAAGATTTGGGACGCACGCATCTACTACTTCGAACGCATCCCCGCCCAGCTCAATCCCGTGGAAGTCGCGGTGATCGTGCTGTGTGCCGTGCTCTCCGCGGTGGTCGGCGCGCTCTTGCCGGCGTACCGCGCGGCCAGGCTGGATCCGGTGGAGGCGATTCGGTACGAGTGAGAAGAAAAGGGCCTAGGGAGGAAGGGCCTGGGGCCTAGGGAAAGAAAGAAGCGACGAGCATGAGCACAGCAACTGACCACAATCCGACCCTAGGCCCCAGGCCCTCGTCCCTAGGCCCTTTGCTTTCCGCCACCGACCTCCACAAGACCTACCACATGGGCAGTGCCGCGCTGCACGTGCTGCGGGGCGTCGATCTCTCCGTCAACGCAGGCGAATGGGTGGCGGTGCTGGGCGCGTCGGGCTCGGGCAAGAGCACGCTGCTGCATCTGATCGGCGCGCTGGATACGCCTGACAGCGGGCAGGTGCAGTTTCAGAATCGCTCCATCTTCGCCCACTCGCGCCGGCAGCAGGATCAGTACCGCAACAAGCACGTGGGTTTTGTGTTTCAACAGTACCACCTGTTGCCGGAGCTGAACGTGCTGGAGAACGTGACGCTGGCGTCGATGATCGGGACGAGTCCGATCGGCTGGCTGTCGAAGCGCAAGGCGGCGCGGGAGCGGGCGACGAAAATCATCGAGAGCCTGGGCCTGCTCCCGCGTTTGAAGCATCGCCCGTCGCAACTCTCCGGCGGCGAGCGCCAGCGCGTCGCCATCGCCCGCGCCCTGGTGAATGAGCCTGACCTGCTGCTGGCCGACGAACCCACCGGCAACCTCGACACCGAAACCGGCAAGCAGATCATGGGCGTCTTCCGCCAGATCCACGACCGAGGCCAGGCCATCGTCATGGTCACCCACGACGAACGCGTCGCGAAGGAAGCGGATCGGCAGGTGCGGTTGGAGAGCGGAAGGTTGAAGTGAATTGGGAAGAGATGGAGAGACGGAGAGAAGAAGAGACGGAGAGATGGAGAGACGGAGAGACGGAGAGATGGAGAGACGGAGAGAAGAAGGGACGCAGAAACAAAAAGACGCAGAGACTGGGGAGGACCACCAGAACCTTGATTTCGTCTCTTCCTCTCTTCCTCTCTTCGTCTCTTCGTCTCTTCTTCTCTTCTTCTCTCCGTCTCTCCCGTCTCTTCCCCTCTCCGTCTCTTCCCTCTTCACTTCTTCGACGTCCCAAACAGCGCCTCGAACACATCGCCCACGCCGATCTCGTCGAACTTCGCGTCCAGTTCCTTTTCGATCAGCGGGAACTCCTTCACCGGCGGCGCCGCAACCAGCGGCTTGCGCTCGTCCTTCGCGTCGCGCCACACGATCTCCAGCGACCCGTTGCCCGTGACGCTGACGACCCATCGCCCCTCCTTGTTGAGCTGGGCATAAATCGCACTGCCGCGCTGGACCTTGCCGCTCTGCCAGTCCACTTTCTGCAGTTGCGGATCGATCACCAGCGCTTCTTTCGGCCGCGTGTTTTCGTCGAACACTCGCCGGAGCATCAGGCGATTGTCGACCGCGATGAAATCGACGTAGATTTCCGAGCCCATCTTGAACGGCGTGGCCACCGTGCACTCGCTGCCGTCGAGGTTGACGAACACGACGTGAACGGAGCCGTCCTTCTCCACCATCAGCTCGGTCACCGCGGTCTTCTTCACGGCACTGTTGAAGTCGGTGCGCAGCGTCTCGTAATCGGCGCGCAGGGTGGTGAGCTTGTCCTTGTACAGGCCCGCCTCGACCTGGCTCTTGGTGAAGCGATAGAGCAGCCACACCGCCAGGACGGTGACGAGGGCGAAGCCGATTTGGTTCAGGCGTCGGAGCATGGGGGGAACCAGGTGAGCGTGCGGGCCCACGGTGAGCGGTCGAGCCGAGTCCGCGAGGTTCTGCCTTTCGTCCAATCAAAGGCATCGCTGAAGCTGCTTGTTTGTCGGCATTCTGGGCCGCTTCTCATTTCACTTTCGGAATCCAGCGTCCGTGCAGTGCGGGCCATTGGTGACCAGATGCTGTCGGCGCTTACGATTCGACGGTCGTCCGTTGGCGAATGGCGCGGTCGTCCAGCCGTTCGCGTCGAGCATCCGCGGCGGCGTTCGCGGCTCATTCAAAGCAGGCAGTCTGCCTTTGCAAGGGTAGGTATTTCCGAACAATCGGCAAGGTCTTCCAAGGCGGCAAGATCGCTTGGGTCTGCCGCCATTGCCGGGGCTTTGCTCCCTCTCACCAAAAGTGAGGGGCAACGCCGCACCTGGAAATGTCGGCACACTCACGCCGGCCGAAGCCGCTTCGTGGATCAGGAGTCGTGCAAGATTAACTCCGCAGATTTGAATCGCTTCGCTCCCAGCCGGACGACTTGGAAAGTCGTCCCACATGCGATGTTG
>CAYRPN010000193.1:0-7720 GCA_964426135.1 uncultured Phycisphaeraceae bacterium
CTCCCTAGGAGGGAGAGGGGGCCGGAATGCCGCCCCCGGAAAATTTGGCAGACCCGGTGGGCCGGAAGGCGTCCGATTCGAGACTCGGTGGCCCTACCGTGTTCGCCTACTTGGTATTGATACGAGGCCCGCATCGGCAACGACAAATGTCCAAAAGATTGCAGGCTACGCCGGCAGCGCCTGCCGCAGCGAGGCGGCGGTCAGGATCGATTCGAGCCGGTCCATCAGCTTCGCCGCGGCGAAACGGTCGCGAATGATGCGCAGGCTGGCGGCGCCCATCTCCCGGCGGCGGGCGGCGGTGGCGCTCAGCAGGCGATCGAGCCGATGGGTGATGGCGTCCACATCGCCGACGCCCACGGTGTAGCCGTTGACGCCTTCATCGATCGATTCGGCGGCAGCGCCCACGCGGGTGAGCACGGCGGGAATGCCCCGCGCCAAGCCCTCGGCCACGCCCAGCGAGCAGCCTTCGACCGCCGAGACATTGGCGAAAATCTGAAAATCCTCGCGATGCTGCATCACCTCTTCGCTGGTCACCGGCCCGGTGATCCGCACGCGATCCGCAATGCCCAAGCTCGCCGCCCGCTCGCGCAGGCCGTTTTCTTCGCTGCCGCCGCCGATGATTTTCAGCCGGGCCCCCGGATGATCCTTGGCGAGCCGGCCCAGCGCTTCGACCAGATCGTGCTGCCGCTTCTCGGCATCGACGCGCCCGATGGTGCCGATGACGATGACCTCATCGCGCTGCGGCGCAGGCTCGTCGGCGATGTGCTCCGCCGGGACGCCGTTGGGGCAGACGCGCAGCTTGTTCAGATCGAAGTGGACGGGCGGGACGACGGGGAGATTGTCGATCGGCCGCCCGCCCAGCAGCAGATCGGCGAGGAAGGGACTCACGGGACAGACGGCGTCGGCGTCCTGCACCATCTCCTGCAGGTGCGGCGATGGGCTGCGGTACAGCTCGCCGCCATGCATGCGGACGGCATACGGGATGCCCGTGGCGCGTTTGATCTGCCGGGCGAGCATGGCGCTGTGGGCCGCCCAGTGGGCCTCGATGATGTCCGCGCCGAAGCGCTGGGCGAAGCGCACGACGCGCTTGAGCATGATCCATTCGTGCAGGCCCTGGCGCATGCCGGCCTTTTCCT
This sequence comes from uncultured Phycisphaeraceae bacterium, assembly GCA_964426135.1. Taxonomy (GTDB): domain Bacteria; phylum Planctomycetota; class Phycisphaerae; order Phycisphaerales; family Phycisphaeraceae; genus CAYRPN01. The sequence goes on from CAYRPN010000193.1 coordinate 1,137, forward strand.
TCAGCGCCGCCAGCGTCGTGCCGATGGGCACGCGCCGATGGCACACGGCGCGCAGCAGATTGCCGGCCAGCCCGATGTCGCAGCAATGCGCCACGCGCACCTGCAGCACCGGCACATCCGCCAATTGGAAGGTATTCAGGTCCGCAGCGGGGCCCGGCGGATCGCCCAATGACACAACAGCCACCGAGTGCCCGCGACGGCGCATCCACGCCATTTCACGGAACAACCACGGTGTGTACAGGTACGGAAAAAACGGCAGGCAGTACAACAGCCGCATGTCTCGTCCCGACAACCAGATTGTCTCGAACAGAACCGCGGGGGAGGGATTGGGGATTCCGCGCTAATCCGCATAGCCCGAAGCTTGCCTTCAGGCCGCCCACACCGAAGATCCGCCAGGAACAACGCGGCGGATCCACAACAACACAACGCATCATCTGGCCTTTTGTTGCAGCAGAATCACGGAAGAACGCAAATAGGTCGTGGAATGCGTCAGTGGCCGATGAAGATGCGCGCCCTTTGCCGATCCGGGAAAACCCGCAGATTCATGCTGTTTGCCTTGGTTGGCCTTGGCTGGGTGAGCCCGAAGACAAAGCCGCGCTTGATATCATGTCATGGTCGCCGTCCGGCTTCCCAATCCTTCCGTTCCGGAGTTCATCCATGCAATCGATCATTCGCCTGGCGTTCGTCTTCGGCCTGCTCCCCGCGCTGCCTGGGTTCGCCGCTGACGTGGAACTTTCTGACGAGCTGCGCGTGCTCGATCAGCGCGTGGGCACGTGGAAGGCCGAGACGACGATCAAGCCCGGCGTCTGGGTGCCCGAGGGCGGCAAGACCACCGGCGTCGAAACCATCGAATGGACGCTCGGCAAGAAGTTCATCAAGGGCGAGGCGAAAGGCGACGGCCCGCGTGGCCAGGGCACGAACATGCACCTGATGACCTACGACCCCCACGAAGCCGTGTACCGGTTCTGGTACTTCGACTCGCAAGGCGATTTTCCGCGAGCCGACATGAAGGGAACCTTCGACGAAAACCTGAACACCATCACCTTCAAGAGCACGCTGCCCAACGACATCGCCGTCGTCGTCTCCATGCGGTTCGAAAGCAAGGACCGCGTCACCTGGCGCGGCCAGTGGAAGGACAAGGACGGCAAGATCATGATGGAGATCGACGGCGTGGTGACGCGCATTGCGGCGAAGGACGCGAAATAGAAGGAGCCCTCGACAACCGCGGACGATGGCAGGACCGGCGGCTACCCTTGGGCGATCGCTGAGCGCGGCGGCTACCGTCACCGAAGATTCGCCGCCAGTTCCCGTCGGTCCGCGCCGCGCAGAATCTGCCGCATCAAGTTGATCGTCCGATCCACCTCAAAGTAAGCCGCGTGAATGTTTTTCTGGCCGGCGTGGAACAGGGGCGAGCAGTCGACCTCCCATACGTTGCCCGGCACGCGACTGGGATCCGACAATCCGCTGCGCCCCAGACGGCGCTTGCCGAAATGCTTCAGCCCCGCGCTCAAGCCCAGGATCGGATCGCGTCCGCTGAAAAGCGAGGTGATCCGGTAGGTCAGATTCATCAGGCCCTCCGCATCGCCGCGGCCCACGCTTTCACCCGAATCGAAGATGTCGTTGTCCACATCCGCCGCCACCATGATGAGTTGATTGATCAGGCTCACGAGCAAAGGCTGGTTCTTGCGGGTCCATGCGATCTGCATGGCATTCTGCACGAGGTAGTTCCCCATGCTGTGGGCGATGATCGAAGTCTTGGCGCGGCAGGCCTTGCGGTCGTCCAGCGCCGCGTCCGCCTGCTTGCGCACCAGCCAGTCATAAAGCCTCGACAGCACATCGGCCAGATGCTCCGCCGAGGCGCGGGCGTCCGAGCGGTCGGGCAGATAGTTCGCCGCCGAGCCATCGGAAGGCCAGGTGAACATCACGCACTGGCCCAGCCCCGCGTCGCCGGTGAACATCGACTGGCAAAGCTGCTGGTACCGATGGGCCGCCTCGTCCCACGTGTTGTTGTAGCCGTGGATGAACAGCGTGACGTGCTTCTGATCCTCGTGAAGCGCCGGATCGTCGATCATCGGGAACCGCTCGGCCGCCTTGACGAGCAGCTTCTGGAATTCCTCCGGCTCCACCTTTCTCCATGCGGCGAACTCGGCCAGGCTCCGGCCCCCTTCACTCACCCAGTAGGTGGCCTGGGCCGCCAGATCGGCGCCGAAGCTGGTGTTGTTCTTGTTGACGTTGCGGTTGGTGATGAGCCAGTATCGGTTCGCCATGGAATGCCTCGCATGAATATTGGAATGCCCTTCTCAAATGATACCACACTCATCGGGCGGGCCGCCATCGAAGGCAGAAGCCGAGCAGGGTTTGGGTCTGCCAAATTTTCCGGGGGCGGCATTCCGGCCCCCTCTCCCTCCCAGGGAGAGGGCTGGGGTGAGGGTCGGGACGCACAAGTTTGCAATCGCCACCGTCGCGTGACGGATGCCGCAACCATCTGTTCGTCCCGACCCTCACCCGGCCTCGAAGACTCGGCCACCCTCTCCCTGGAAGGGAGAGGGAATCAAGCCCCCCGGAAATTTTGGCACACCCGCAGGGTTTCTCATTTCTCGCTGGTCAGTGCTTGTTCCCATCAACCACAAAGGACACAAAGGCACGAAGGACACGAAGCGAAGACGAGATGACTCGATTCTCAAGTCATGTATTTGTTTTCTTCGTGCCTTGGTGTCCTTTGTGTTTCAAGCGAACACCTGCTGATTCCTGCGAACTGAAATGCCCTGAGAAGCCCAAAGCCAATAGCCGCCTCCTTCAACCGAAAACGACGGTGCTTGTCCCGCTCGCTCCAGCAAGCGACCCGTCGTCGAAGACGCACAAGTGATTCAGGTCTGGCGTCCCAGCGCAGGCGCTTCGTCGCGCCCGCCGCCGGGGAAGGTCGACACATCAGGCGACAGTCGCGCCGATGCCATGGGCGTCGCAATCTTCTCAATCTCGGCAGCCCTCACGTGATCCTTGCGATGCCCTTGTTGACAGTTTACGCGAAATGAGTTTAGATATCCTCGTCACTTGCAAGGGAGGCACGCATGTTCAACCTGGGATTTCTGGATGTGGCGATCGGCTTGAGCACGGTTTTTCTCGTACTCAGCCTGGTCTGCACTTCCATTTGTGAATTGCTCGCGCAAAAGCGCAAGTGGCGAGGCCATTTTCTCGAGCGAGGCATTCAGTGCCTGCTGGGTGACTCGAAAGCGCTTGCCGACAAACTGTATTTGAACCGCCTGATCATGCCGCTCTACGAGGAGGTGGGCGACGTGGAGCGCAGGCCCAGCTACCTCAGTTCGGGCACATTCGCGCAGGCGCTGCTGGACATGATCGTGGGCGCGGACCCGACGCGCCCCACCGCCCTGCCGCTGGCGGTGCGAGCTTCGATCGTGCGATGGGGCGGACTGGAAGAACCGCCGCCGACGGAACCCGACCACTCCAAGCGGTCACCAGACGAAAAGGAACTGGACGCCAAACAGCGCGTGGGCGCCACGCTGCTGGGCTTCTACGACGAAGCGCAAGGTGATTTGTCCCGCATGTCGATGTCCATCGAGAACTGGTTCAACCAGACCATGGAGCGAACGACAGGCTGGTACCGCCGACACACTCAGAAACGGATGCTCGTGATCGCCGCCATCATCGCCGTCGTCGCCAACGCCGACACGATCCGGATGTTCAAGGTTCTGTCCACCAATCCTGCGATGGCCGAGGCCATCGGGAACTACGGACAAACCCTGGTCGCGCCGCCCGACGATGCGGCACGAACGCCGGCCGGCCCAAACGCGAATCGCGGCAATGGACCGGTGACAACTCCGACCGCGAGTCCGGAGAAGCCGAAGCCGGGGAATGATCCCGCCAGATCGGACGATGCCGCGAAGAAGAATGGGCCGGTTCCGCCATCGCCGGCGAACCCCGCACCGCCTTCGCCGGCGCCCACGCCCCCAACAACGACTTCCTCGGCCGGCACAGGCAACCCCACACTCCCGCCGCCGGGAAGGCTGGATGAGATCAAGCAGCATCTGAGCAAGATTGAGCCGGTCATCGGCTGGACGTGCGCCGAGTTTGCCGAATGCGAAAAGCTCAAGTGCGGCAGCAAGTTCTGGTGCGGCGTGAGGGTCTTTCTGTTCAAGATTCCTGGATTCGCCATCACCGTGGTCGCGCTGTCCCTGGGCGCTCCTTTCTGGTTCGACGCCCTGCAGAAACTGGTGAGCATCCGTTCCTCCGTGAAGCCGGACGGAGGAGGCGGCGGCGGAGGAGGAGGTGGAGGTGGAGGTGGAGGTGGAGCCGGGCCGGCTGGCGGGCCCGCTGGCCCCAGTGCGCCGCAAGTCCCCGGCGGGCCGCGCCCCGCGCCGCCGGGTTCGCCGCTAACCGCTGCCGCCGTGCCCGCTGCGGAACGGCGCACCGACGCCTTCACCGCCGGCCTGCAGGGCTTTGCCGCCCACACGACGAAGCACCGGCCGGAGAACGCGTACTGGCTGGCGGTGGCCGCCGACCTGGCCTACGCGGATGACAGCAAGGTCAAGGCCACGACGGCGGAGTGGGGGTTGCAGACCGAACCCTTTGCAGGCGACGAGACCCACACGCAACTGTTCGTCAGCCGCAACAGCGAGATCGTCATCATCGCCTTCCGAGGCACCGAACCGGGCAATCTCCACGATCTGGCGACCGATGCAAAGATCAAACTGCCGGCCTGGCGCGTGAACCCGCCTCACGACGGCAAAGTGCATGACGGATTCCAGCGCAGCCTGGAAGAGGTGTGGCCGAAGCTGACCGCCCAACTGCAGAAATACATCGACAACAAGCAATCCATCTGGATCACCGGCCACAGCCTCGGCGGCGCGCTGGCGGTGCTGGCGGCGGCCCGCCTGATTCACGAGGGCCTGTACCCCGGCCAGATTCGCGGCGTGTACACCTTCGGCCAGCCCCGCGTGGGCGATCCGGCCTTCGTCAAGTGGCTCGACGAGAAACTGAGCGGGAAAGCATTCAGATATGTGAACAATCGCGATGTCATCCCGCGCCTGCCGCCGCGAAAGATATTCGGCTACGACCACCACGGCGAAGTGATGTACTTCGACAGCTTCGGCACCCTGCACCAGGATCCCGGCCTCTGGTTCCGCCTGCTCGACACCCTGGTCATCAATCCGGATCAGTGGAAGGATCACTCCAAGGAAACCATCCAGGATCACGGCATGGCGAATTACATCGAGCTGATCAGGCGCACGATCAAGTGAGGAAATGCGCGCCGATCAGCGTGCGACGGCACCCTTCAGCGGAAACCGCACAGGCATCCGCGCGGGGTGATCGCGTTGCCGCGGGGTGATCGCGTTGTCCCGCAAGCGAAAGCAGCCGTTCAATGCACGATCGGATACCGCCCCGCTGGAGACCCGGGTTGTTCCTCTTCCGAACCTGAGTTTCAGAAAAGCCATTAGCCCCCGGCTCCGCCGGGGGTGGTGCGATGGTGGCGGCCAATTTGCGGTCGGTGATCGTCGAAGTGCGGATTCTGCCGTGCGGTTCTTGCGCGATTGATCTCTACCGCGCTCCTCCCCCGGCGGAGCCGGGGGCTAACGGCGCAACGCGGCGGCTTATCCGAAACTCAGGGCCCGAGGAAAGGCACAGCCGCGCGATGAGCCTGAGAACTTATTCCGGGTGGCCGGGGCTGGAGTCTGCGGAAGCCCCGGAAAGGGCGCGCGGTCATCGATTAGAACTGCGGAAAACGTGATTCGTTGGAACAAGGTGAATCGTTCCGGGGCATCCGCCCAGCCTCCTGCCCCGGCCACCCGAAAAGTTCACAGGCTCGATGAGGGGATTCTCACCCCGCGTTGCCGCGTTCTTCGCTACTTCGGTGACGTGCTCAGAAACACAGGCCTGGCGTAAAGCGGGCTGGCGTTAGGACGCGGAATGCGGGCGGCCAGCGTCAGCGACGTGGCGCGGGGCGTGTGCCCTGCCCAGTTCAGCACGATCGCGTGCTGAATCCCCACCAGCGTGTTGCGCCCCATCGACTGCAGATCCGCGGCGCTGAAGTACCAGGTGTAGAACGGTTCGATCTCGGCGATCTCCTCGTCCTTCACCCGGCCTTCAAACAAAATGAACTCGATCGCCCCCTGCTGCAGCGTGAAAGCGCGCGGCTGCTCCAGGTTGTAAAACCTCACCTTCACCTGCACGCCGTCGGGACCGGGCGCGCTGTCCAGGTTCAACGCGAACGGCGCCATCTCCAGCTCGATCTTGTCCACGCGCGGCGACGGAGCCACGACCACACTGGTGGGCGATGATCCCGGCTGGCCTGTGCGCTCGGCAAACGCGGGCACAGGCTTCGTCGGGCCTTCGCCGGGGGTGGTCGGCTGCGTGCTGGACGACGTGCTGACGCACGAACACAATGCGATGGAAAGCATCGAGGTCACAAGCAATCGCACGGGTTGATACACCGGGTTCACTGCCTTTCGTTCCATGTCTTCCTGAACTGGCTGCCACCATTTACGATCGCGGCCGAAAGAGCTTCCCGACTTGTCTGTTTCCGATTCCCCTCCCTCTTAGGGAGGGGTTAGGGGAGGGTCGGGCGCACT
>CAYRPN010000194.1:0-7557 GCA_964426135.1 uncultured Phycisphaeraceae bacterium
GCTCCTTGCGCACCCATTTACACTAAAATTGCCCACAGAGAAGTCGGAAGGACCGGGCGAACCCATCGGATCTGGCTTTGGATTCTTGCGGCGTGCTCCGCGGCTGGCCTCACCCTGATTGGTGTCGTTCTCGCTCTAACCGTTAAGGGTTGCGGTTTGTACAAGGATCTTGAGAAGAAGGAAGCCGAGATTCACGATCGCATCGGCGCGCTTGATAGGGAGGTAGGTGAGAAGTTGTCCGCTGCATCTACGAAATTGGCGAGTCGTCTTGAGACAGATGCTTTGGTTCGCGACAGCATTCGCGCGGCTATGGACAATGTGTCCAGCAATCTGAAAGAGGATATTCGAGCTAGCGACTTCCTAAAAGTCAGTGCGCTGATTGCTGAGGTGAAACTGTTTCTGGACCAGAAGTCGCACCCGCACGGCAACATCGCCTTCGAGACTGTTCACCCGTTCGATGTGCAGTTGCTCCAGTACCAGTTGGATAGCCTGGTGTTGCCCTATGAACGAGACCTGATCGCTGGCAGGCTTAAGCCCGAACGACTGCGGGCAATTATGCTGTTGCTTCGGGGCTTGCTGGAAAGAGCCAAGGGAACCGACCATAATGCCCGGCGACTCTTCGAGTTGGCGATCGAGTTAGATTCCAAATTGCCTGATGCGTACGTCCTGTTAGCTCTCATGTATTGGTCAAAAGTCACTCTCATTCCGGGTGGTTCTGTAGCCGCCGAAGGGTGGGGGACAGTTAAGGATCTGGAGAAGGAGATCGACAGTTTGCTGACCACGGCGCTCACTCTCCCCGCGGCAGATGCGTCTTTGACACTCAGGAGGGCGCGGCCGTTCGCCGCCGAATTCAGCAAGAATTACCGAGACATGGAGCGCGAGGCGGACGCTCTGATCGAACAGGAATCATCTCATTTTGGATTTGTAGACCCTCGTCTACATGCTTACAAGGCACGGGCGATATGGCTGCAAACTCAGATAGACGGAAACCAAGCAAGACGGCTCGATGCCGCACATTCGTTTATGACTGCATGGCAGAAGGACAAGGAGTATTTCGCTGCGCTCAATAACGCGATCTGGTATTCCACACACGCGACCAACGAAGAGGAAGACATTTTGTTTGTTCCCACCGGCGATGCCGCGAAACCTTACGAGAAGTTGTTGAACTCACTTCCGTACATGCTGGACCTGTTTCGGCGCCATCTGTGGGTAGAACATTATCCTGAATTGTTAAACACGGCTGCCGAGGGATATGCCGCACTGGCGCAGGTAAGTGCCGAGTATCGAGAACTGGCGCGAGAATTGGCCCAGAAGTCGGTCAGACTCGGCCGGTCCCTTCATAAACCTCCGAAGCTAATCAATGCACTTGAGGAACGCAAGAAACTAATTGAGAAGAAATGCTTAGAGGCCGAAAAAGGTAAGGCGACCCCCTAGTTCCGCCGCTCTTCTTTTTGCTGCGAGTTCTTGACTGGAACTCTGTTCAAAAGTATCATTCTTGTAGGATCAGTTTCCCACTTATCGCTGGAGATCACCACATGAAACGCATCCTAGTCATCTCGATTGCAATTGCTTCGGCATTTCTCTTTGCCGCGCAGGCAGCATTCGCTTTTGGGGCTAATCGTTGAGGATGAGTAGCAACCCAGTCGGCTCTCAGATTGGGGCACCTCTTGCAACTCGCCCTTGTCAATTACTCATCCAAACCTCACTCCGTCGAACTGCGCGAACTCCCCGATGCGACCATCGGGCAGGGCGTTGTGATGTGGGAAATCGCCGCGGTCGCGTGTGCGGTTCTAATCTGCACATGTGGACCGGCGATCAGAGCCGGAAGGCAAACGCGTGCGCGGCTGCAAGGAAGGCAACGCATGAAATAATTCTTACTTCGGCCGCTGCGGCGGTTTCGGGATGGGAAGCGGGGCGCCTTTGATGATGGCCATCGTTGAATGCTCCGTTGTCACGGGTTGGAGGACTTCTCAATGCGGGGATTCAACTCTTCCGTCTGAATCCTCATCGCCAGGCGTCGCGTCCGGAACCAGTCGTTCTGAATCCGAATCATCGCGTCGCGGTATCTGGCACGCAGGTCATTGTAGCTCTTGTTGAACGCATCGATGTCGAAATTGGGATTCATCGCCATATTCTGGCGGAACGTTTCCAGATCGAGCCGCAGGCCGGTGAAAAGCTGCTTCACTTCAACCCAGTCCTTCAGTTTCGCCGGCACGCTCAGCGAAGCGTGCAGAATGGAGAGGATCGACGCGATACCGGCGATGATGGACCAGACCAGCTTCCCATCCGCTGTTTCCCACAGTGCCCACGCGGAGACGACCGATCCGGTGGCGGTGAGCGCGACCAGAATCTTGGTCACATCATCGATCGTTCGCCAGCGCGAGACGATCTTGTCGCCGAGCAACTCCTGGAGGTAGGACTCGTAGTACGTCACGAATGACTGATTCCACAGTTCATCTCGAGGATCCATAGAATGCTCCCGATCGACAGTGGCTGCCCATTGGCCGAATGATAACCCGATTACTGATTATTGGATAGCCCCATGCAACCCGCCATCGTCAATTTCTCCTCCACTCCCCACTCCGTCGAACTCCGCGAAGTCCCCGATGCCGTCATCGGCGAGGACGACGTGCTGCTCGAAGTCGCCGCCGTGGGCGTGTGCGGCTCCGACCTGCACATGTGGACCGGCGATCAGAGCTGGAAGGTCGAGTACCCCATGGTGCTCGGCCACGAGTTCGGCGGCGTGATCCGGCAGGTCGGCAAGCGCGTGCGAGGCTGGAAGGAAGGCGATCGCGTGGTCAGCGAGACGCATGCGGTGATCGATCCCGACAGCCCGCTCACCCGGCAGGGCCTCTACAACCTCGACCCCAACCGCAAGGGTTTCGGCGCGGCGGTCAGCGGGGCGATGACGCGGCGGGTCTGCGTGCCAGCCCGCATCCTGCACCGCGTGCCGGATCATGTTTCCTTCGAGCAGGCGTCGCTGACCGAGCCTTGCTGCGTGGCGTACAACGCGGTGGTGATGAACAGCGTGATCCGACCGGGCGATCGCGTGCTGGTGCTGGGGCCGGGGCCGATCGGCGTGCTTTGCGCGGCGATCGCGAAGCTCAACGGCGCCCAGGTCGCGCTGGCCGGCCTGGAGCGCGACATCCCGCGCTTGAACATCGCGAAAAAATACGGCGTCGAAACGATCGTCGGCGACGCCACGCCGTGGTGCAAACATCAGCCGGGGGCCGACGGCTACGGCGTCGAAGGCGTCGTCGACGCGACCGGCGTCTCCGTCGCCCTCAAGACCGCGCTCGATCTCGTGCGGCCCAACGGCTGGATCACGAAGGTCGGCTGGGGCCCGCAGCCGGTGAACTTCTCGCTCGATCCGCTGGTGCAGAAAAACATCCGACTGCAAGGCAGCTTCAGCCACAACTGGCCCATCTGGGAACGCATCATCGCCCTGATGGCGTCCGGCCAGCTCGACGTGCGCCCGATCATCGGCGGCGTCTGGCCGCTGGAGCAGTGGCGCGACGCGTTCGAGACGATGCACAGCGGGAAGATTGTGAAAGCGGTGCTGAAGCCGGCGATGAGCGGAGCGGGTGAGTGGACGTCGCCGTGAGTTTTCATGCGCGCCAAGATTGCCAAGGACTATTCGAGAGAAGTGCGACGGAGACCTTCATCGTGGCGGACGTGCGCCCTGTTGTTTATGCCGTAACTCGACTAATTGTTTCCATAGATCGAAGTCATGCGGATCAAGTGGGTCGAAGTCTGGTCGAATCGCTTCTTGTAAATCCTTTAACTGCTGGGGCGCTAATTCCCATTTCACAACTTCAGGATATTCCAATAGATACCAGAGCAAGAAACATTCACGTTCAGGCGTCGATGCCAAGTTGAGAGCATTAGCATGAAAGCATGCCTCGAAGAGCATCATATGGGTTTGCACAGGAGAAAAATCCAACTGACCATTTGGCTCCGGGTCTTTGTCAGCGTGCTTGAAAAAATTCTGGGCCTTTCGCACTGCTCGCAAGAATTCGGCCTGACGAGATTCCACAATGTAATCGATGATACGAGGACGATTCATGCTGCCCAAGATGTCATGCAGAATGACCGCTGCTGCTGCGGCCAGAGTATGAACCGACACCAAATCTCGCTTCTCAAATAGAAGCGAGATCGCAGTATCCAATTGCCTTGTTGCTGCATCAATCTTCCGGATCGGGATACGTGGTTCCATTGGTGCTTATCATAGGCCAGCGTTACTAGGTTAGAACCTCAAGAATCTCCAAGGGAAAGTGACGGCGAAAAAATGTCTGTCCTACGGGCCAATAGTTGATTGGATAGCCCCCATGCGTCTCCAAAACAAAACCATCATCGTCACCGGCTCGACCACCGGCATCGGCAAGGCGATCGCCACGCGGTTTGTCGCGGAGGGGGCGAAGGTGCTGCTGCACGGGCGCGATGAAGCGCGCGGCAGGGAACAGTGCGCCAAGCTCGGCCCCGCCACGGTCCTGCACATCGATGACCTGGGCGATCCCGCTTGTCCTCAGCGCATCGTTGACGCTTGCGCCAATGCATTCGGCCGGATCGACGGCATCGTCAACAACGCCGCGTACGTCACCCGCAGCGACATCACCTCCACCGATGCCAGGCTCTTCGACGCGATCATGGCGGTGAATGTGCGGGCGCCGCTGCTGCTGGTCAAGGCCGCGCTGCCGTGGCTGGCGAAAGCGCAGGGCGCGGTGCTCAACATCGGCAGCGTCAACGCCCACGTTGGCGAGGGCAATCTGCTGGCGTATGCGGTGAGCAAGGGCGCGCTGCAGACGCTTTCGCGCAACTTCGGCGACTGGCTGCCGCGCACGCACGGCGTGCGGTGCAATCACTTCAACGTCGGCTGGACGCTCACGGAGAACGAGTACCACTACAAGATCAAGGACGGCCTGCCGGCGGACTGGCCGGAGAAAGTGTCGAAGAAGATTCTGCCCACCGGTAAGCTGATGAAGCCGGAGACGATCGCGGCGCTGGCGGTGTTTTACCTCAGCGACGAAAGCCGGCCGATCAGCGCCTGCGCCATCGACGTGGAGCAGTACGCGGTGGGCGGGCATGTGCCGGAGGGGAAGATGATAGAGTAGACCAGCAGACTCTGTCAGGAGGCAACAATGGGTTACGAACTGTGGGTCTCGACGACCAATCAAACAAGGGCGAGGTTCAAGTTGGTGAGTTCCTTATTAAAAAAATGGGGAGTTGTTGCTAAGACTGACTCTCCTATCACGAGCGCGGACGGAGGACGCGCGGTGTGCTATTTCACGCTAGAGTTCGACCCGCACGATACTGCACTGATCTACATCGATAAGCTGACGACTGGACTATGCGAGATGATTTTCGCGCTTATGAAAACTGGGATGTATTCCGTTTCCACCGCATCCACCAGTGGTGGCGTCTTGCTCTTCGCCAGCAAGTCACAGATGGGCATTCCAGCCGAATTCAGTCCAAGGCAGCTCGTGACCTCGGGAGAGGAGATTAGAAAGCTGATCAGCCCCGGATTTGACGAAGCGAAGGCAATGCGACGGAAGGCGGATGAACGCAACCGCAAGCGGCGCGCGCAGCGACGGGGCAAGCGAACACGTTGATCTCGTCGAGCGCTGTGCAAATACTCGGTGATCCCAATGGAGCAGTACGCGGTGGGCGGGCACGTGCCGGAGGGGAAGATGATGGAGTAGGGAGGGACGGAGGGGCGAGAGGCAAAGAGACGGAGAGACGGAGAGAGGGAGAGACGGAGAGGCGAAGAGAGGAAGAGAGGAAGAGAGGAAGAGACGGAGAGATGGAGAGCGTGAGAATTGTTCCGGGTGGCTGGGGCTGGAGTCCTCGGAAGCCCCGGCATGAGCGCGCGGACGCTTTCCATGATTGAGAAAACCGTGATTCGTCAGAACAAGGTGATCCGTTCCGGGGCATCCGCCGAGCGTTCTGCCCCGGCTGCCCGAAAAGGTGTCAGGCCCGGAGAGTCGGAGAGACGGAGAGCGGCAGGTGGTTCGTGACGGGGCGGAAAACACTTCAATCGGGGCCTCACATGCGGTAACGTGGAACGATCCAGACACGGAGATGCACCATGACCATGTCACGCCGCGACTTCATTGCTTCCTCGCCCGTTCCGCTCGCAGCGATTTCCGCTGCCGCGTTCATTGAGCCGGCCCGCGCGGCGGACAATCCCAGTGCAGCTGACAAGATTCGCGTCGGCTGCATCGGGGTGCGCGGCCGCGGCGACGGCGTGATGCGGGTCTTTGCCGCGCAGAAGGACGTGGTCATCACGCACCTGTGCGACATCGACAGGAACGTGCTGGAGTCGCGCGCCAATGCGCTGGAGAAGCAGGCCGGGCACAAACCGAAGGCGACCAGTGACTACGAAGCGCTCTTGAAGGACAAGGACGTGGACGCGGTCATGATCGCGACGCCTGAGCACTGGCACGCGATCCACGCGATCCGCGCGGTGCAGGAGGGCAAGGACGTGTACGTGGAGAAGCCGGACGGCCACAACATTTTCGAGGGCCAGCAAATGGTCGCCGCCGCCCGCAAGCACGCGCGGATGATGCAACTGGGCACGCAGGCGCGCAGCGCGCCGTACTTGAAAGAGGCGGCCAAGTTCGTGCAGGCGGGCGGCATCGGCAAGGTGCTGTTCGGCAAGGCGTGGGAGTCGGCGCGGCAGGGCGCGATTCCGCGCGTGCCGGATGAGGATCCGCCGCCGGGCGTGGATTACGACCGCTGGCTGGGCCCCGCGCCGCTGCGGAAGTTCAATCGCTATCGTTTTCACAGCAACTGGCGATGGTTCTTCGATTACGGCACGGGCGACCTGGGCAACGACGGCGTCCATCGCATGGATTATTGCCGGGCGGTCATGGGCATCAACGAGATGCCCACGCGCACCGTGGCGACCGGCGGCAAGATGTTTTTCGACGACGCCCAGGACTGGCCGGACACGCAGTTGATTTCGTATGAGTTCGGCGGTTCGCCAACCGCCAGCGCCGAGGGCCGGGGGCATTCGCCGAAGTTTGTCATCAACTACGAAATGCGGCTGTGGACCAAACCTCCGCTTCACGGCCACACCGAGGCCGGCGCGGTCTATGGCGAGAACGGCACGGTCATCGTTTTCAACGGCGGCGCCAAGGCGTACGACGCGAAGGACGGCGTGATCAAGGAGTGGGGCGGCGGCGACGCCACCGGTGAGCACGTGCGGAACTTCCTCGACTGCTGCCGCAGTCGCAAGTGGCAGGACCTCAACCAGGACATCGCCAGCGGCCACATTTCCAGCGTGATGTGCCACGCGGGCAACCTGGCGTGGCGCACGGGGCTGGCGCTGCACTTCGACGCGAAGACGGAAACATTCGCTGAGGCCGAGGCGAACAAGTACGTGAAGCGCGAGTACCGCAAGGGGTATGAGTTGCCGGTGGTGTGAGGCACACGACGAGATGGGTGGGGCGTTCAGGTCGCGCGATCCGGTTGGAGCCGTGAAGGAAAGCCCCGCGCATGAATAAGGATCGTGACCGAAATAACTTCCCGACTTGGCCGTTTCCGATTCCCCTCCCT
>CAYRPN010000195.1:0-7505 GCA_964426135.1 uncultured Phycisphaeraceae bacterium
GATGCCACTGGCAGGCTTGGCTGCCAGTGGACCTGCGAAAAGCAAGGCGGGGGCGACCGTGGACCCGAGAAACGCACTGTGCATGGCAAGTTCGCCACCAGCGTTGAAAAAGTCTTCGCCGCCGGCGACTGCCGCCGCGGCCAGAGCCTGGTCGTATGGGCTATCAACGAAGGCCGCGGCGCCGCCCGCGCCATCGACGAGTTCCTCATGGGTGGCAGCACGCTCGCGGCGCCGGATGTGAGTCTGGGATTGGCGACGGCGGGGGGCATAAGGCCGCTTAAGACCGTGTTCCTGCGAGATGAACTTCGGCGTCGAAGTCTGCCATTGTCAATACTGGCAATTGAAGAGGATTGTCTTTGCGCGGGACATTTAGGAGTGCGAGAATTGAGCTGATCAGGGAGAAAACAGCACACAACTGCCCGCCGAAATTCCGGCCAGCCCAATTCGACATTAGAGCAAGGATCACTGCCCCCAGAGCGTATCCGGCGACCATCTGCCATTTCTTGCGACGCGCTACCGCCATGACAGATTCAGCAATCGTCGCTAGTCGCTTTTTGGCTTGATCAACCAAATATGCGGCGCGCGTTGGTTCCCGTTTAATCGCCATCTTTGTCGATGCGATGATCATCGCCAACACTTGCCCAATTTCATTTCGCTCGCGCTCATCGAATACAGCTGGGATGAAACGATCGGACCGTTCATTGAAAACGCAGAAATACTATCCTTCGCGTCATCGCCCGTAATACGTGCGCCTTTGAATACCCAAACCGCTATCGCAATGGTGATCGCCACTCCAAACACAATGAAAAGGAGTAGTTCCCCGCTATCCATCCGGGATGAAGCCATGCTGATCATGTCGGGAACGCTCCACGTCGATCAATGGCAAACAGGGTGGGAGAATTTCTGAGTTCCACCGTTACATATCCAACCTGCAGCCGTTGTATCGTAACATGCTTACAGTTGGGGCACCTGCCGTCGAATCTTCTCCAGCAGTTCCCGCGTGCCGTGCTGATCGCACCAGTGTTCGACATAGGGCCAGTCGAGCCTGCCTTGCTGCACGCGGATGACATTCTCAATATCCTCCCGATCTTTCTTGCGCATCCATCGAAGTTTTGTCACGATCACATCCTCCACCGACGCCACCCAGCATTCTTGACCAAAGACAGGCACCTTCAACCGACGGGCAAAGCGTGCTTGATCATGCGCATCGTCGCTCAGCAGGAACAGTTCGATTTTGAAGGGCACGCTCGAAAGTGAGAAAACGTATCGATAGGTCGCGGTGACGGTTTCGAAGCTCATTTGACGGTTCAGTTTGAAATCCGGCCCCAGACGCTTGGCGAGATCAGAAATCGTCGTATCGCCGATCTGAACCACGAAATCGGCATCCTGTGTGCTGCGAGCAATGCCATAGGCATTGCTCGAAAGCGATCCGACCACCATGTAGGGAACCTGCATGGCTTCGAAGGCGCTGATGATCGCCAGTATGGCCTCCCGACTCGTCACGGATCAGTTTTCCTCGAAAGAAACGGAAACATTTTCAAGGCTTCGCGCCAATTCCAATCGCTCCTGAAGCATTTCAATGACGTGGTTTTCGTCTGCGTCTGGATTCTGTAACCTGATGCCGCCTTTTGTGAATTCGCAGGCAAGGTCGAAGAGATCCAATCCCGCGAGGATCTTTTCCCCGGGGGATTGCTGCCGCGCCCATTCGATTTCTTCGGCGTCGAGCGCTTCAAGCTGTTCCCGCGTGGGTTGCATGATTTAAGAATGATAGCTATCCCGGCAACTGAAATCCCCGGCGCAACGCGACTCAACTATTCACCCCATCCAAGGCGTAGCCGTTCGCAGGATTGTGGACTCGATTCACGGGAGACAACTGCAGTCATCACGCGATTCTGATCGACTGGCACAGTAACCCACGCCAGAGTTCAACCAACTATGAGTGATCACCTTGAATACGTTGCCGGTCGGCGTCCATTTTCCTCGCACGGAGCCTGCCATGAAACATCTTCTCGCCATCGGTTTTCTGGTCGCCGCTTTCACCGCCCCGGTTCGCGCGGAGAGTTCCGCCAAGCAGGAGGCTGCCAAGCAGGAACCCGCAAAGCCGAAGGTCGCCGTTGGCGAACAGGCGCCCGCGTTCAAGATCAAGGACGCCACGGGCAAGATCGTCAACCTGGCCGAGCTTTCCGCCAAAGGCCCCGTGCTTGTTCGGTTGACCTGCGGTTGCTCTGGCTGCGACAAGGAACTTGCCTATTTCCAGGAGATTCACGAGGCGTACAAAGGCAAGGGCTTGACCAGCCTGCTGGTGTTCAAGGAGCCGGACGACAAGATCGCCAAGTACGCGTTGGAGAAGAAGCTGGACATGCTTTACGCCGTGGACACGAAGGGCGCGAGCTGGGATGTGTTCCAGACCAAGTCGATGCCCAGCAATTTCCTGATCGCCAAGGGCGGCAAGATCACCTCGATCGCCGCCGGTTGCGATCCCAGCGGCCTCCTCGCCAACGCGGTGTCGAAGAACGCCGCGAAGGTGGTGGACGCGGAAGTGGTGGATGTGAAGAAACAGGTGGACGGGAAGAAGGACGCGAAAGCAGAGCAAGGGAAGAAGTAGGGGACGAGAGCATCAGCGAGTAGCGAGAAGGATGGACCGAATCTTCGAGGGCTTCTGTTTCGCCGCCCAGATGTTGGATGGCGATCTTTGGGTCATTGCGCTTGGATCGGCGGGCCAGGCGAACTCGGCTCCCGCCTCCCTGGAAGGAAGTTGAGGCCAAGTTCTGGAGGTCTTGCCTGCCCGCGTCTGCCAAATTTTCCGGGGCCTTGCTCCCTCTCCCTTCCAGGGAGAGGGTGGCCGAGTCTTCGAGGCCGGGTGAGGGTCGGGACGACCAGATGGTTGCGGCATCCGTCACATGATGGTGGCGATTGCAATCTTGTGCGTCCCGACCCTCACCCCAGCCCTCTCCCTGAAAGGGAGAGGTAGCCGGAATGCAAGCCCCGGAAAAATTGGCACAGTTGCCTGCCCCCGATTGTCCAAACCGGTTGCATTTACCATCGGCATTCGGCTAAACTACCGGCGCGTGGGCAATGGAGTCGAGATCCAGAGCTGACAGCAATTTCCTGAAAGAGAGCTTCCATCATGCGCATTCAAGTTCTTGGGGTGGCGATCTGTCTTGGCACTTCCTCCGCTGCCCATGCGGTGGCGATCCCCGTCACCTACTTGTCGAATCCAGCACAGTCCTGGGTCGCCGCCGGCGTCAACACGCCCATCGCAACGTCGCCGACTGCGACCATCGGCAGTGCTCAGGACATCAAGTCCAATCGGCACAATGCGCAGACATTCACGACGGGCGCCACGGGGTTTACGCTGGACAAGATCTGGATTCATTACCAGAACCTACAGTCGCCCTCGGCTGGATTCGGTCCAGGGACAGCGATGGAGTTGAAATTGTTCACGGTGGCCAACCCAACCGCGGCCGCGTTCTTGCCCGGGGCTAATCTTTTTGCCGTTCCGCAGGAACACGTGGTTCCCACGGTTGACAACGCAATCGAAGGGCACTTTGTGGTTTTCGATGTGGAAGATGTCGCCCTGGCTGCGAATACGAGCTACGGATTCCAGTTCGTGACCAACGGCTTTCCTTATCAGTGGAGCCGGGCGTCGGCATTTGCCGGCGGCGCGGCGTACAGCGTTGTCAACGTCGCGCCGACATTCGATCATCTCTTCGCGCTGCAGGCGGCACCCGCCCAGCAACCGCCCGGCGACACCGTGCCAATGCCCGAGCCCGCCACGGCCTCGCTGGCGATGGGGGCATTGGCGATGTTGCTGCGCCGGCGGCGATCGGTTTGAGGCGGGGGGCTTGCCGTTGATCGGTTGGAACGTCGACGCGGTCTGGCGGTTTTGTGCAAGTTTGACTTCGCATCGGGCCGAATCTATTCTCTATCTTCCGACCAAAGCGGGTCGTTGTGCCATCCTAGCTCAGTTGGTAGAGCACATCCTTGGTAAGGATGAGGTCGCGGGTTCAAGTCCCGTGGATGGCTCTTGGAATCGGCATCGCCGGCGCAGGTCGGGTTGGCCGGCGGGCCCCGATGATCGGGGTTGACGGGTAAGTTGCTCTTTGCAGTTCATTACTGTAGAGTGGCCGATTCTCCCCCCGCAGTATTGCGATATGGGACCGACAACACTGGGTTGTCGGCGGCATGAATTGTCACACGAGGCCGGCCTGGATCGGTCGCGCCACAGGAACACTTTGAAGACGGAGTGACCAATGGCTAAGGGCGTATTCGAGCGTAAGAAACCACACGTGAACGTCGGCACGATCGGCCACGTCGACCATGGCAAGACCACCCTCACCGCGGCTCTCACCGCCGTGCAGGCCGCCAAGGGTCTGGCCACCTACAAGGCCTACGACGAAGTCGCCAAGGCTTCGGAGAAGGACGGTCGCCGCGACCCCACCAAGATTCTGACCATCGCCACTTCGCACGTCGAGTATGAGTCGGCCACCCGCCACTACGCTCACGTCGACTGCCCCGGCCACGCCGACTATGTGAAGAACATGATCACCGGCGCCGCCCAGATGGACGGCGGCATCCTCGTCGTCTCCGCGTACGACGGCCCGATGCCCCAGACTCGCGAACACGTCCTCCTGGCACGCCAGGTGAACGTGCCCCGCCTCGTTGTCTTCCTCAACAAGTGCGACCTCGTCGAGGACAAGGACCTCTTGGACCTCGTCGAGATGGAAGTCCGCGACCTCCTGAAGAAGTACCAGTTCGACGATGACACCCCGGTCATCCGCGGCGCCGCGTTCCCCGCGCTGGCCAACCCGAAGGACCCGGAAAAGACCAAGTGCATCCAGGAACTCATGGACGCGCTGGACAAGTGGATCCCCGAGCCGGTTCGTGAAACGGACAAGCCCTTCCTGATGGCGATCGAAGACGTGTTCTCCATCAAGGGCCGCGGCACCGTCGTCACCGGTCGTATCGACCGCGGCATCTGCCGCGTCGGCGACAACGTGGAAATCGTCGGCCTCGCCGACACGCAGAAGTCCACCGTCACCGGCGTCGAAATGTTCCAGAAGACGCTCGACGAAGGTCGCGCCGGCGACAACGTCGGCTGTCTCCTCCGCGGCATCGAAAAGGAACAGGTCGAGCGTGGCCAGGTGCTCGCCAAGCCCGGCACCATCCACCCGCACGCCAAGTTCAAGGCCCAGGTGTACGTGCTGACCAAGGAAGAAGGCGGTCGTCACAGCCCGTTCTTCACCGGCTACAAGCCCCAGTTCTACTTCCGCACCACGGACGTGACGGGTTCGATCAACCTCCTGGGCGGCGCGGAAATGTGCATGCCCGGCGACAACATCGAAGTGGAAGTCGAGCTCGGCAAGCCCATCGCCATGGAAGAGAACAGCCGCTTCGCCGTCCGCGAAGGCGGCCGTACGGTGGGTTCGGGCGTGGTTATCAAGATTCTCGACACGACCCCCGCCAAGTAATATCGAGCCGTCAGCCATCAGCCGTCAGCCTTCAACTTTTGTTGAGGCCGGCGGCTGATGGCGACGGATGTTTTCCGATGTCTTGTGATTTGCGATTTGAACCTGACTTAAGGCTGTCGGCTGAAGGCTGACGGCTCCTAGCTGAAAGCTTTTCCCATGGCCAAGAAAAAAGGCGAGGCCGTCGAATACGTGTGGCTGCAGTGCAGCGAGAGCGGTGACCTCAACTACCGCACGCCGATCAACGTGCGCGGCGGCATCCCCGAGAAGCTCAAGGCCGGCCTGAACAAGTACAGCCCGCGCCTTCGCAAGCACACCGTGCATAAAATCAAGCGGAAGTAAGCCGGGGAAGCCGTTAGCCGTTAGCCGTTCGCCGTTAGCCTAAAGCCAGAATTTCTGGTTGAATCGGGCTAAAGGCTAAAGGCTAACGGCTAACGGCTCCCGGCTTCACACGCCGGTAGCTCAATTGGTAGAGCAGCCGTCTCCAAAGCGGCAGGTTGGGGGTTCGATTCCCTCCCGGCGTGCTTGGATCAGTGCCTCCGCCGCTCGCGGAACTCTCGTCCGCCGGCAGTCGCGAGGCGACACGTCAGGTGATCAGGGGACGTGGCAGCGTCTTCATCCTCCCGTTCCCCTACTTCGGAGATTTTCCGTGTCCTTCATGCAGATGTACAAACCCGGTCAGGGCAAATGGGCCCGTGGCTTGAGCGCCGCCGGCATCGGCATCGTCGTCGCCTTCGGCATCTACTGGCTGCTGGAGGAACTGCGCGGGTTCGTCACCAGCAATGCCGAGTTCATTCTCGGCGGCGTCGCCCTGGTCGTCATCGCCGGCTTCGGCGCCCTCGCCTGGTGGCTCCTGAACAAGCCCCGCATCGTCGAATTCATGATCGCCACCGAATCGGAGATGCGCAAGGTCAACTGGCCCACCAGGAAGGAAATCATCGGCTCCACCTGGGTCGTCGTGCTGGGCACGCTCCTGATCGCCTTCACCTTGTTCGTCGTGGACCTGGGATTCACCTGGTTCTTCACGTGGATCAAGATCATCGATATCAACCTGTGACGGAAGTTTCAGAGTTTCAAGGTATCAGAGTTTCAGCGTTCAAGCCTCGAAACTTTGAAACCTTGAAACTCTGAAACTCTGAAACTCTGACCGGACTCCGCCATGCCTGAAGCCGCAAACCCCAACCCTCCTGCCACGGACGAACCCCTCGTCACCGAGGGCATGAACTGGTTTGTCCTGCGCGTGGCGTCCAACAAGGAAGACTCCGTCCGCGAGACGCTGCTCCGCAAGATCAAGATCGAAGGCTTCACCCATCTGGTCAACCGCATCCTCGTCCCCACCGAAAAGCAGAAGACCGTCAAGGCGGGCAAGCAGAAGATCACCCTCAAAAAGCTCTACCCCGGCTACGTCTTCGTCGAGATGGCGCTCGAAAAAGACGGCCGCATTCCGCAGGACATCTTCTTCCTCATCAAGGAAACCACCGGCGTCGGTGACTTCATCGGCACCGCCGGCCACCCCACGCCCATGCCCCTGGCGGAGGTCGAAAAAGTCATCAACGCCAGCAAGCCCGCCGAGGAACAGCCCCAGGTCAAGATGGAGTTCCACAAGGGCGACCACGTCAAGATCAAGGAAGGCCCGTTCCAGAGCATGGAAGGCACCGTCGACGAACTCCTGCCCGAGCACGGCAAGGTCCGCGTCATCGTCACCATCTTCGGCCGAGCCACCCCCATCGAACTGGAACACTGGGTCATCGAGAAGGCGGATGAGTGAACGACGAGGCGGGCACTCCATCAAACTCAACGGGGCGCAGTGATCGTTTCATACCTGTGACGCCACGAGCCGCGCATGCAGTAAGCGGGCCTCGTGGTGGTTGTGGATTGGTGAAGATCGCCAGAGCCGCCGAACGGCCCAAGCTCAGCGACCCGGCCCGCGGGACGCCACGATTGCAACCGCGACGCTCAAGCCGGGTTCGCTGCAGCGCATGGTTAGCCCAACCTCCGCAGTTCGCGCCCCAAAATATTTTTTCGCGCCCGGGAATC
>CAYRPN010000196.1:0-6066 GCA_964426135.1 uncultured Phycisphaeraceae bacterium
TTCAGGGCATACGGAAGAAGTGTGCCTTGAACACGGGAAAGGATGAACATGAACATGCAAGAACGCGCCCTTGAAAGGCGCAAAGCCCTTGGTCTGGGTCCGGCGGGTCCGGCCCGGATAGTGGCGACCCGGATTGAAAGCCGGGAGTGGCAGGACGAGCAGGCGAAGAGCCTGGCACTGAAAGCGTCCCTGGAGCGAGACCGGCTTTTGCGTAAGGCCGGGCTTATTGGGGGTCCGGCTTACATGAAAGGACCGCCCGTTGAAAGGTATGGGCGTAGTCACGGGCAGATGCGTGCCGGGAAGGTGCTGCACCGTCCCGTCGAGGAGTCCGGGAAGGTTTTCGGCGGGCAACTGGTGTGCAACATCACCGGTCGCCGGATTTTCTCAGCGACTTCTCAATAGATGCGCCGAAACGGCACACACTAAAACATGTGCTTTCCGGCCCTTTTTTGGCCTTCGACATGGCAAGAAAGGGTTGAAAACGTCAATAGGAGGGGAAAATGTATAAGCCTAAAACCCCAATGTTTTGGGCTTTGCGTTGAAATCACGCAACGGTCAACCGGAAAATGCGTGAAAATGACGCAGGAGTTGGCCTGGAAATGCGTGAAAAAGACGCCTGGGGGCGCAGGGTTAGCTTTTTCTGGACGTTCCCGGACGTTTGAAAGGTTGGGAATCATTTCAGGGCATGTAAAGTGCCTTGAAATGGCTTCCAGCGTGGTGCTGGGGCGGTGGCTTTAAGCAGGCGTGCCACGGAAAACGCCAGAAAGAGGGTAGATTATGACGATTGAAAAAGGGTCCGGTTGGGTTTGGCTGTTGGTTGGCTGGACGTCGGTGCAGGTTAACTACCTGCGCCCGGATTGGGCGAAAGCGGCGAAGATGCCGCTACTGGACGTTCGCAGGAACGTCCCGACGGCGGATTGGAGACGCCGGTATCAGTCCGGCGAGTAAAACCCGCCCGTCCCGAAAAGGACGGGCTTTTTTGTGCCCTGAAAGGGGCGGAAAGGAGTGCATGAAACCCGAGAGCAAAGAGCCGGGAGTCCGGTTTGCTATGCGGTTCGCCCGTCTTGCAAAGGCGAGAGGGGATGATGGGACGGTTAAGGTGTGGGTGCAGATTGCCCGGAAGATCGGGCGCGGGATTCGGGCGTTGGAAGCCCGGTGGAGGATTACGGCATGAAAGACAACGGAGATAAGTGGGAGGATTTGGCTCCCAAAATGCGAGCGGACAAATTCCGCCGTATGAACGACTGTCCTCCTATTGACTGGGTGGACGTGATTTGGACGATTTTCGCCTTCCAGGCGTTCGTCCTTGTGGGGTTAGCCCTCTGGTGCCTGTAAGGGCATCAGGATGGTTCCTGGGGCAATCTAGGAGGTTTGCTGGGCCTTCTGGCGAATCTGTTCGCCGAGAGATCGGAGGGTTTGAAGGCGGATGCTTCGTTCTTTTGCTGCTCGCGTGGCCTTGACGTGGGTGGCGTGTTTGAAAGCGCGTAGAGCTTCGGCCTGTTGTTTCTGGACGAGTCCGCGTTTGCGGACGGTATCGAAAACGAGACGTTGGATTTTGCGGTAAAGAATCCAGTCCGCGTCGGAGACGATGCCGACGAGTTCCGGGGGCATGGGGCGTTCGGGACGTGATCGGGGTGTAAGGACGGGTTCTGGAAACGATTCTAAAGGCATGGGGGAATTGTGGGGGAAAAGATTTCCCGCGTCAATAACGGCGTGGGGTAACAAAGAAAGGTAAAAACACATGAAAGCACTGCGTGAAGTGGTGGTTAGTGAGCAGGAAATGCCTGCTCCGGTTAGTCAGGAAACGGCGCAATCCGCGTTTGCGGACATTTGCGCGAAGTTGCTGGTCATGGGCGACCAGTTTACCCTCAACGGAAAGCCTGCGACGTTGACCCTGAACGGGTTGCCGTTGGGGCGGGCGAAGATCACAGTGAAGACGCTGTTGAGCGTCAAGCTGGTTGGGGATGGTGAAAGCATGAGCGTCAAGACGCGGGACTTGGTTGTGGCCTTGCAGAAAGGGCGGCTGAGTTTCCGGTCGAATGACGGTTTCAGGATGGCGAAGTCCGCGGTTTACCGGGACGTATGCCGTGGTGAGCGGACGGCGGGAAAGGTGGTGGCGGTATGAAATGGGTAATACGAAGTCTTGAGAGAGCGAAGTCGAGCGGGTACTTCGCTGCGATTCATGGTTGGACGCCGATGTATTACGGCGTTGAAAAGGCGAAGAAATTCGCCACGAAGAAGGAGGCGAAAGAATACGCCATAAAGGAACTGTTCACGACAGCCACCGCGTTTGTGGTGGAGGCGGTGGAAGCAAGGTGAGCGTATGAAACGATATTATTTAATCGTAAACACGAAAGGAGAGTATCTATCCCATAAAGGGGAGCGATGGACGCGCAAACTGAAATTGGCTCATATTATGGATTCGCTAAAAACTCCAAGAGAAAAGTGGCTAACTGAAAAATGCTTCGGAGAAACTGTAACTACGGAGGACTGGTAGTATGAAAACCAAGATTGACGAACTCAAAGAAGTCTTCGCGATTGCGGCGGAATCGCAGCGGATTGGCGAGCAAACTGCCGCGTCGGAGATTGCTCGGTTGCGAGCCTTGGAAAAGGCGGTTCGTGGTCTGCCGGAAATGATTCGGCAGGCTGTAAGGCATTTGGAACACGCCAAAGTGGGCGGAACTGTTTGCTTGGAAAGTTACGCCAGAGCAATCGAGGAAGCACTTAGAAAGGAAACATGAGTGCCTCCCCCTACGAAATAGTCCGGTGCCTGAAACGAGACATCGGGCTTTGCCGGACATCAGTGACCTACGCTCAGACCGTGGCCTATTCGGCGCGGCTGAATCCTTGGGCGGATGTGGATATGGCGGAAAACTATGCTCAGGCGGCGGAAATGCTGCGTGAGGAATTGGCGAGGAAGGAAGTGAACGCATGAAGGTAGTAATCAACACTTGTTTCGGAGGCTTCGGGCTATCAGAGGCCGCGTATGCCGAACTCGGCATAGAATGGGATGGATACGGCTACAGATTCGCGAAGGACAGAACCAACCCGCAACTTGTTGCCGTTGTTGAAAAGCTAGGTAAAGCGGCAAACGGGATGTGCGCGAAGCTTAAAGTCGTTGAAATCCCGGATGACGTAAAATGGGAAATACAAGAATACGATGGACGAGAGTATGTCCGTGAGGAGTCTCGCGAGTGGTCGTAAAAAGAAAGGAACACATGAAAGCATTCAGCATCTTCACCGAGACCGGCGAGTTTTGCGGGACTTGGTATGGTAAAGACGCGGCGACTGTTGCGGAGGAGCACGGTTGCCGGATCGTCAATTCGTGTCCTGGCTGGGTCTATATGGTCCAGAAAACGGACAATGGGGAAGTCGGGTTGCAAATGAAATGGCTGGATTGACCTATGAAAACAACAACACACCTATCATTGCGGGAAATATTCGACCTGGTATGCCGTTCAAAGCCTGGAGTTACGGTAGGCATGACGACTGCCGGGGTTTACGTGAAGTCTGGTGATCGCTGGGAAGCGGTTGCCTGCGTTATGGTGAACGGCATGATTGCCGTTACTGCGGGAGTTGTGCCTGCGATCAACAATCCGGCGTTTGAAACGCTGGTGGTGGAAAAGCGGGAGGTGATGGCATGAAACTGAAATCAGCATCGTATAAACGGCTGTGGAATCGAGACGAACGCGCCACGGCGCATTTGGCGGCGATTGCGCGAGTCGATACGATTTGGGGTGGTGCAAGGGCGATGCGCTTGGCTCGCCGGATGGACGCTATGGGTTGCAAAATCAACGCCGATGCTGTTGTCGGCGAAGTTTACCGACGGTCAACCGGGAAATGGAGCCACGATCTTGAGGCGTGGGAATGCCCGGAATGCGGAGAGGCGAGACTCGGGCAGGAGGCTGCACTGGACTGTTGTAATTACGTGAATGAATCTGAATATCAGCCAGAAGAAATCCACACATTCGGTCAGAAAAAGTAAAACCTATGAAAACCAAACTCACAATTATCGGGCTTCTCCTTGCGGGAAGCGTTATTGGCCAGCCGTTGCTTGACCCCACCTTCTCGGTTGGGTTCAAGCGGACGGTGATTGACGGCGCGAAACTGAACGGGCCTGCGCCTGGAGGCGGGATTCGTCCGTTTAGTGCGCCATTCTACGTCATCACGAATGCGGCGGGCATTAAGACTACGAATGCGGTTGTCAGCCCGTTGCAGAACTTCCCTAACAAACCATGACTAAATACATGGTCATCTGGAAAGATGGCGACGGAATTCCCAGAGCATGGGGGCAATCGTTCAACGAGGAGCAGGCGGAGGCGGAGGCTGACGCGCAACTTGTTGAGTATCGGAAAGGCCGCCCGGAATTGACCGGGTGGAAGTGCATAATCAAGACGGTGGATTACCGGGGGGAATCATTCTCGGTGATTGGAGAGAAGGAGAGAGTATGAAATATGACGCACAGGTTCAGGCATCGCATGGAGAGTGGGTGTCGATTTACGGACCATTCGATGACAGGGATGACGCTGAGGATGTCGTCGCTATGGCTATCAAAAAGGGAGCGAACCCGCAGGATTTGCGGGTTGTGGAAATGGAGGAAACATGATCCACGAAATCATTCCAGTTCGCTGGAACAAGGTATGGAGCGGGGTGCGTGGCGGATTTGATTTCGCCATTGTTGAGCGTGTCCAGTATTGGCCGGATGAGTTTTTCGGGAGAAAAATTGCCGAGGTTGGGCATCATTTCCCGACATGCTGGAGAGAGATTGGATTAACCCCGGAAGAAGTTGGACAGTTTATGGGAGGAAATTGACATGAAATACAAGGTCATCATTCCGCCGACAAATGAAGTCGGCAGTTACACGACGGTTGCGAGCGCGTCTTATGGCGAGACCGCCAGAAAGAATGCGCTGTATTCCTACAACAGTTGCCGGGAGCACGATGGATTGCCGCCCGTAAAGCGACTGCCGAACGGCACACGGTTTGTGCCTGTTAAGTAAGCGAACAACAACCAAACCCGCCGGGGCGCAAGCTCCGGCTTTTTTATTGACCTATGACAAAACCATACCAACCAAAAACGGGGCAGAAATGCTCCTGCAAACCCGGACAGCAACGCGACAACTGCCCAGCCTGTGAAGGCACGGGGTGGAAGATCGACTTCAAGGCCATTCGTGACCTGAACTCGGCTAAAAACCTCATCAAAGCAATCCAAGAAATCCAATAATATGAAAACCACAGACTATCCCGGACTGGATTATTCCGGCCCCGGCTCAACAGTAAATCGGGATACCAAGACTGGTATCCGATACGGCATCATCGCCATAAATTCCTGCGGGGAATGGACTTGGGATGAATTGCAGAATCACGGCACCGATGGTGACTTCGATGAATACCGCGAGGAACTCTCTGCGAAGGTTCGCGCCGCAGTCGCTGAAGCCTTGAGCGACTTCCCGGAGCGATTCCAGAAGCAGGTCGCCGATGCTGCCTGTGAAGCGGCGGAGGAAGATTGTGGCGATCACTACGAGCAACCGGGAGACAACACCCGTTACCACTACGAAAAGGATGGTTACGTTCTGCAAACTACCAGCGACGGCAACATATTCGTCATCAAATCGCCATACGTCACGAACGCGCAATTCTGTTCACCGTGTGTTCCGGGTGCTGGGAATCTGAATTCGCCCTGTCCCGACGGTCCTGAGTGCTATTGCCTTGGTGAAGATTGGTTTGATGAAAACAATCCATGTCCGTATCCGGTCAGGAAGCTGGAGGTAAGCGTATGACATTCAAAGTTGAACGCTGCTTGGATGGTGGAAAGAAGCACACGCATCGGCTCACCATGCCGGATGGAAGAAGGGAAGTGTTTCAGGTTGAAACGTGGGATCGGAGCGCGTCTAAAGCTGCTCTGGATTTGCTGGAATACGTGTATCTGGTTAAACGCAGGAACATCAGGTTTGATGTGCGTTGAGAAAGGAAAACAGTATGAACACACAACTAAAAGCACCCAACCAACGGCACAATGAGTTCAAAGAGAAACTGGCCAAGTTGCTTGCGGAAATCAAAACCGCAG
>CAYRPN010000196.1:6166-7464 GCA_964426135.1 uncultured Phycisphaeraceae bacterium
CACAATGAGTTCAAAGAGAAACTGGCCAAGTTGCTTGCGGAAATCAAAACCGCAGCAGAAGGACAGTTTAACTACAACGAGGAGGTGAATCTAAAACGCGGCATTGTGTTGCCGGAAGATTCTGTGGAACACGCTATAAAGAATGGAGTGGTTCACGCAATCAGCGCACATCTGAAATGGGATTGCGAGAAGGCGATTGACTGGGCGCATACCATCCTTGAGGACTCAAACTGCACTAATGAGGCAATGGCTTTGAGAGTGGAGGCCGAAAAGAACTACAACTAACCTATGAAAACGCATCCCGAACAACGTGCCTTGGAATTATATCTCGGAAACACGCGACCCGAAGATGTCTGGAAATCTTCGTGAAAAACATCACGGCTTGGATCGTATCCATATTGCACCGATGCGAAGCCTTACACTGGAGGCGGTCTTCTTCCTTGGTTTATTGAGCGTGCGGAAGTTGAATTGGCAATTCAAACAGAATTGTTTGCGGAAAAACCGTGGAGTCCAGAGCGCATCAAAGTCTATCAATCCATGCTTTATGAAACAAAAAAGGCATGGCGCAAAGAACGAAGACAACGCAGAAAACTAGCCCACAAACTGCCATGAACACATACATCATGATCCCGCTGGACTTCATCGACGCGATTGGCAAGCGCGTCACTTGCTGCTGTCTGGTCAACCGCGATACCGGAAAATCTATCGGTATCCTTGACTGGAAAGGTGAAGAAGTAGAACGGTTGATAACCATAGACGGCATCGACCACAACGCATTCCTGAAAGAAGCGCGGGAATTGCGTGAGAACTCCATACCGGTGCGCTTCATAGAAACAAAACTACCATGAAATACATAATCGAAATCGGTAATGACGGAGGAGAGTCAAGATTCGTCGGTTGGGTGCATGACTTGTCGGGATCAATGTGCGAGGTGTCCCGCATAATTGGGAAAGAATGCTTCTTGGGAAGCAAGCCTATTAAACGCGGCAGAAACGGGTTGCTGTGGAACTTCCAGCAAGGCGACAAGACTCGCTGGATTCGTGTGCTGCCGATTCAAAGTGCGGAATTGTATCCGACGATTGTAGGATGCACGCCGGTTAGAAACTCGGAAAATTATATATGAAAACATTCAACGTAAGCTTCGATTGCCCTGAAAACTTCTGGTCGGACTGGATCCCGGAAGATCAACTGGAAACGGTGAAGCGCGAATGCACGGAGCACGGAGTGACCATGAGGATTCGCGGCGAAGTATCGTGGCAACAACAACTGGCAGCAATGGAGAACCCGGAAATATGAAA
>CAYRPN010000197.1:0-7280 GCA_964426135.1 uncultured Phycisphaeraceae bacterium
TGATGTACGCGGCCCACCGCCACTGAGTCGCGGTGCGCCGCAGCTCATAGATCAGTGGCGCGCTCATCGGGATCGTCGCGAGTGGGGCACCGGCGCAGCCCGCGCCGATCCAGACTGACACGGTGCCGGAGTTGGCGACGGTCGCCCGCCAGATGCAGGGATCAGCGGTCTGCACGAGGATGACGGTGCGGTTCGGATCGGGCGCACCATCGACTCGCCGGCTGAGTCCGTCGCCGCCGTTGATGCAGACGCCATCGAAAGATTCCACATCCGAGACCACCGCCGAGATGCGGTTGGGCGTGCAGCACGACGCCGTCGGGCATCCCGGCCTGTTCTCCTCATCGCAACCGGAGCAGTGTTGACAGTCAAAGCAGACGCCGGTCTCGCAGCACGCGGAACAGCCCGCCGACTTGTCGGCGATGTTCACCTTGCCGCCCTCGCGGAGCAGCTTGCCGTCTCGGATTGCCAGGCCCATCATCGCCATGTTTCACTCCGAGTTGCATACCGAGGTGTCGGGCAGTTCCTCGTACACGTCCAGCAGCGACCACGCGTCTCCCCGGAAGGTCGCCAGGCCCCACGTGCTGTCCGCCGCCGCGATGTACGTGGTCAGGGGAAGGCGCTTGCGCTTGGGCGCGAGCGCCTCGGCTAACGCGTCCGACAACTCGGTGTCGTCCAGCCGGTAGATGGAGTAGGTGAAGGTGCAGTCGGTGGTATCGTCGCCGGCCACGCCACCGTCCTTCTTCACCGGCACGATGAAGAGATCGGACGACGGCGTGCCCACGCGGACGATCGCCATTTTCTCAGCGCCCGATCCGCTCTCCTTCCACAAGATTTGAGCACCCCCGGAGGGCCGGCTCTTGAGGTGTGCGGGTTGGTTATCCTCGACATCCGCGTACTGGTGCCATTCCTCTTCTATGTAGATACGCGCGGGGCAGACGCCGGAGACGCAGGCTCGGGCAATGGCCCCGTTCTTCATAGGTTCGAGCAGTATGGCGAAGTTGCCGAGGTGGGCGGTGGTTGGCTTGACGCCGGTGATCGCCACGCGGTTCTTGAACTCGTCGGCGTTGTCGGTAGGCGTGAACAGCGGCGCGCTGATCCCCAGCACATCGAATCGCTCACGATCCTCGCCCGACCCGTTCTTGATCGGCACGATCCCCGCCTGGCGGAACGATTGCAGCGAATCGCTGGTCGCGCTCTGCTGGCGGGCGCGGAAGTCGCGGGCGGCATCGATGAAGGAATTGAACGTCGACGCCGGGATCGCCAGCGGGTCGCCAACCTGCACTTTGCGGAGTGTGTCTCCCATTGATTATGTCCCGATGCCGAGCAGTGCGAAGTTGTCTTCCTCGTAGACCTTCTCGACGTAGGCGGCGACGGGCCGCTTGATCAGCATCTTGGCACCGCTGTCCTCCGCGTCGGCGTAGCGCACCCAGAGGTATTCCCAGCCCTTCTTGCTGGCGACGGTGATGTCACCGACGGTGAGGCCGGTTCGATTCGGGCTGGCGGCGAAGCGGAATGTGATCTCCCAGTCGTCCGTGCCGCGCTTCGAACCCGCCGCGCCGAGGAAGAGACACTCACCCGCCGCCGTGCCTTTGAACGAACCGTTGTTCACCCGACCCGTCAGGCGGAACAGATTCCCTTTGTAGGTGTTGTCCACCGTCGAGGCGGCGATGATGTGCGTCTCGGTGAAGGTGTAGACGGGCACGGTGATGTCCACACCCTCGACGCTGTCGTGCGTGACGCCGATCGCACCTTTGAAGTTGGGTGCGGTACTTCCCGCGGGTGCGTAACTTCCGATCGTGGCCAGGCCCTGGGTGATGTGCTGCGTGCCGCCGCCGGTATCGAATGTGAAACTCGACTCACCGACCGATGAAGGCGTCGATTCCTGTTTCTCGTATCGCACCGTGCCTTGCCACAGGCTGTTGCCGACCGGCTCGACATGGGCGCTCTCGTCGAGCCGCTTTAATCCATCATGAAACGAAGGCGCAGCGGAGAGCATCTCCGTCCGTGCTGTTGCGTCGCTGTCCGTGCCGGTGATGGAGTAGACAAGGTCGAGCGCTTTACGATCGCCTGCGCGAGACTCGAACTTTTCCAGGACGGTGACGGGCATATGTTCCGGCGTTAAGGCGCGACGAAGACGAGCGCGTTGCGGCGCACCTCATCCACGAGTCGCTTGGTGTTCTTGGCGGTTTCCTCGGCGGCGTCGGCGGCACGCTCGGCGGTTGAGTCATCGGTCTGCAGGCCTAGGATGGCGGCGGGATTGAACGTGCCGCGCACGTCGATGGTTCGCTCGACGTTGCGGAGCGATTCCTCCAAACCTTCAAACTGGAACTGATCAACCTCGGGCCTCGCACCGGCTTTCGGAGCGGCAGCGTCGTCGGCTTCCTTCTGCTGCCGTTTCTGAGCAGCTTCGTTGAGGGCGTCCTGCCAATCCTTCCGCGCATCGGTGAGCGACGCCTCCGATTCAGCCCGCTGCTTCTCGGCCTCCTTGTCGAGGCCCTTGCGCGCGGCCTCGTACTCGTTGCCGATCGCGCCCATTTCGCGTTCGTGGATTGCCTTCTCCTGATCGCGTTTCTGCTTGCGTTCGTTCTCGACTCGGCCGATCGCGCTCTCCTTCTCACGTTCGATGGCGTTGATGTCGGCCTCCTCGTTGGCCACGGAGATCTTCTTGGCCTCCTCTGCGTCGAAGTCGCTGTCGACCAGACCATGCACGTCATGGATGCGGCGTTCCACCCAGCCGACGACACTCGTCCAGGTCTTGGAGATGAAGGCGGTGAAGCTGTGCCACAGGTTCTTGAAGAAGGCGACGGTCTCAATCCAGCCGACCTGGAGCAAGTGCCACGCGATTTCGCTGGCGGCGAGCAGGCCGAAGAAGGCCTTCTGCCCGATGTCGATGAAGAAGTGCTTGAATGCCAGCCACGCGGACTGCAGCGTGGCGATGCCCTTCTGGAACTCCATCTTGAGCGTCAGCCACAGAATCTTCGCGGCGAGGCCGATGTCGCCTGCGGCGAGCGCGTCGCCGATGCCCTGCCAGGCGGCGACGGCGGTGTCGCGCAGGCCCTCGAACTTGCCGCCGAGCCACGACAGTGCGTTGGCCCCGGCTTCCGTCGCCCACAGGAAGTAGCCGGCCAGAGCGATCAGCCCGGTGATCACCATGCCGATCGGCGTCAGCAGCGCCGCGAGGATCGAGCCGAACACGCCCAGCGCCGCGCCGACGCCGGTGATCAAAGCCGCCACGCCGCCGAAGACCGAGCCGAGCGCCGAAGCCGCCGTGCCCAGCGCCACCAGCGCCGCCCCGGCCGCGACAACACCGAGGGCGACCTTGAACACGGTGACGACCAACTCGCGGTTCTGCCGCAGCCAGGCCGAAACGCGCACCACCACGGCGGTGATCCATTCCGCCGTGCTTTGCAGCAGCGGAACCAGCGCCGAGCCGATGGTGAAGACGCCGCGCTTGATGACCTTCCACAGATCGTCGAGCCGGTCGCCGAACACCTCGGCGGCATGGGCGTCCTCGCCGGAGACGGTCAGCCCGAGCTTGCGGGCCTGCTCCTGCAATTCCTCGATCCCGGCCGCGCCGTTGGTGAGCATGGGCAGCAGCGCCGTGCCGGAGCGCCCGAACAGTTCCAGCGCCGCCGCCGCCTTGACGGTGGGGTTGCTGATCTTCGACAGCCGATCGGCGATCAGCTTGAACTGCTGCTCCGGCGACAGGTTGTTGAGGTCCTCGACCGTCAGGCCGAGCATCGCGAGCGCGTCGATTGCGCCCTTCGAGCCAGTCGCGGCGTCCACGATGGTCTTCTGCATCTTGCGGAGCGATGCTTCGAGCGTGTCCAGATCGGTGCCGGACTGATCGGCGGCGTAGCCCAACTCCGAGAGCGCCTCCACGGAAATGCCGGTGCGGGCGGACATCTTGGCCAGATGATCACCCATGCTTGCGAAGACCTTCGTCGTCGCCGCCAGGCCCGCGACCACCGCGCCGCCGAAGGTGACGAACTTCATTCCGAGTTCGCGCACGCCCTCGCCGAACGCCTGCAGCTTCTTCTGCGCAACCCGCAGCCCCTTCGTCAGCCTGTCGCTGACGTTTAGTTCAACGTACGCGCGGCCGGCACGGATTCCAGATGAACTGCCACTAGCGGCCATGAATCAGGTCTCCGCTTTTACAGAGTTGGACCACATGCGCGGCAGCTTCGGCGCTTCGCGCTCCAGCGCCGGCCCCATAGAGGCACGAGGCTTGTAGACGGCGGTCACCTTCTTTCCGCCTTGCGTGATGCGCTTCGCCCTGCCGCCGAACTCCAGCAGCGGCGGCGCTTCTCCCTTCTTGAATCGCAGCGGGCCGACGACCACTGACTTCGACGTGGCGTCGTAGCCAAAGAGGATGCGCCGGCGCAGATCGCCGGTATGCGAGTACGGCGGGCTGCCGGGCGGCGAGGTTCCCTTCCGCGAGCGGATGCTGGTTCGGGCCGACTGACGGATGAAGGCGCCGGCCTTCGAGAGCGCCGCCCGCGATGCCTTGTCAGTGGCGCGGATGACCTTCGCCCGGTCGAAGAACATCGATTTAATCCGCATGTCAATCATCGCGGCCCCCGGCCCCCGGCTCCCGCCCGCTCCCGCCCCCGGATGTTGGCGTCACTTCTTCCCGTCGAGTTCACCCGGTTCCACGAAGCGCGGCGGGATGACGTACCAGCCCTCGGGGTACTGAATGGCGCGGTCAGACACGCGCCACTCACCTTCAATCAAGCGGTAGGCCTTCCCGGTCGTCCCCGGCCCCACCCGGATCGGGCTGTCGTCCGGCAGTAGCACGGTCCTGCCACAGCCGCACGCGCTCGCCAATGCGACGAAGAGCATCAGCGCGGCGATCAGCGTCCACAGCGGTTTTCGACTTGTCATGTTGTTTCTCCAGCCAGGCCAGCAGGCCCAGCACGATGGAAACGATCAGCTTCTGCCACATGGCACAAGCTCCTTTGTAGTGTGTGTTGAAAGCCTCCCGGAAGAGACACCCGCGGATGACGTGATCATTTCTTGATGCCGGTGCCGACATCCTCGCTTCGCTTGTCGTTGTCGCGAGCGAACAGCAAGCCGACGCCAGCGGCGGCGGCAGCGGCAACCGCGCCCCAATCGGCGACGGTCGTGGGATCAGCATCGAACTGGTGGGCGATGGCCAGGGCGATGGCGGCGATGATGGCGGCGACGCCGGCGAGTGTGGTCTTCCATGACTTCATGACGATTCCTTTCCGTGAGGGGATGTGGGCTGTCGATCGACGAACACCTGCTTGAGGACTTCGATGCCGACCCAGGGCAGACTTTCGTTCCGCCGCGCCTTTCGCGGACCGGTACGCGAACGAGTGGGATCGAAGTCCGCGGGCTTGTAGACGCGATGCTTCTTCGGATCGCGGTGAACATTGGCGAGCAAAGCCAGCAGCGCCGACGTGTGTGACCATGATTCATGCGCCCGAGCCTCGGCCATTGCCGCCAGCTCGCGCAGTGTCAGGCTCCCGGGGTCGATTCCGAGGATTCCGGCGAGTCGGTAGATGAGGCGCCAGACATCGCACGCTCGACGATCTGGTCGAACTCCGTGCTCTCCACGCGCTGAGCCGCTGTCTCCAGATTCAGACGGCGCACCCGGTCGGCGGCTGTCGTCACCTTCAAGAGGGCCCGCCGCAGGATTGCCCTCTTGTCGGCCTGGAAAAAATCGATCACGCCCTCCAGCAGGGCATTCACCGCCGCCTCCACCGAGTTTTCATCGAGCGACTGACCGAAGGCATCGGCGCTGATCTGCCGCTGCTCAAGCTGCGGCTTCACGAGCGCCACCAGCACGTCGAACAGCTTGAACATGTCGCTGGACAGATCCTTGAACGTTGGGTCGTTGGGCCGGATCAAGGCGGTAAGGTCGACGCCGGTCAGATCTTTCACTCGCTTGAGCGTGGTGACGTTGATCTCGACGGTCCATTCCCGATCGGCGGTGTCGCGGAAGGTTTTCATGGGATGGCTCGCCTCCATTTGCAATGAGATAGCTCAACGAGAAAAAGTGCCTACTCCCGGGGACGCCGGGGGTGCCGGGGGCTAGGTGATGGTCATCCAGGACGGCGCGTTGGCCGCGTAGGTGGGCTTGGCGGTGACGCTCACCATAATGGCTTCCTCCAGCGCCTCGCTGCGGCTGAAGTTGGTAATGGACATCGTGGCTCGCAACCCCTGACTGCCCGCCGTGGCGATCGCGCCGTCCATGATGGCGAACTCGAGCGCCGTGTTGTTGAAAAACGCCTGCTGGATCGCGGTGAAGTTGGCGTCGCTGGTGTCCCACACCATCTCGAACTCGATCGAGCCGTCCTTGAGCGTGGCGACGGTGGCGCGCCAACCGCTGTTGGAGCGCGTGGTCACATCCGCTTCGCCGGCCTCAAGGTTCAACGTCAGGTCTTTGACGTTGCCAACCTCCACCCAGGTGGGTGTGCCGTAGCTGCCGCTATTGCGATACAGCTTGGCCTGCATGCCGAGTTTGACGCTCATGGCAGCGACTCCTTACTGGATCACGCGGTAGGTCAGCGTGATGACACTGGTGAACTGGCGGTACTGCTCCATGTGCTCGGGCGAGTAGATGGGAGCGTGCTCCGTCTTCACCCAAGCCCCCGGAACACCGACGATCGACCGCAACTTGAAGAAGGCGGCGATCTCCTCAACGAGCGCCATCAATCCGTCGATCGTGTCGGCGTCATCGGGCGCTGCCTTCTTCTGCACGGCGATATCGACGCTGTAATCGTGCTGAAGTAGCGTGCGGCCCGCGGGCTGCACGATCATGGCCCTGGGCACGACCGTCACGTGCAGGTCCTTCATCTCGCCCAGGTCGAAGACCGGCAGGTAGTGCCGCTCGGCCACGACCAGCTGCGACAACGTCGCGCCGTTCAGTTCCGCCACGACCGCATCGACAATCTGCACGTGCATGGATGCGACGGGCATGTCTTACTCCTGCGCGACCATGCACGGCCGGGTGATCACCCTCTCATGCAACGATCGGTTGGCCTGCACGAGGTCCTCCGTCACCGTCGCCAGGTCCTCGATCGCCTCGGTGTTGGCGGCGATTACCTTGTTGGTCTGGTCGAGGACCGTCAGCAGTTTCTGGATGAGCCAGATGACGACGCCCAGCAGCACGACGGCGAAGCCGAGGAAACCGTACTGAACGACGGGTTCAAGAATGTTCATTTCCATTCCTCACCTCAGGTGGGTTCATCAACCCGCAGGAGCTTGGTGTGAATGCGGAGCGCCTTGCGATACGGATCGCTGTGGCGAAAGTG
>CAYRPN010000198.1:0-7081 GCA_964426135.1 uncultured Phycisphaeraceae bacterium
GCAGAGCCGGGGGCGAGGGGGCCGATCCGCCGTCCCCGGAAATTTTGGCAGACCCCGCCCGCGCGAAACCCTGTCCCGCATTCTTCAATTCCTCCGCGAATGGGTAGACTGTCCGCTGTGTCGTTGTTTGCCCGCAGCCCCGCCACGGATCGGCGCCTCCTCGCAACCGTTCGAGATTTCCGGCCATGCCCATTTCACGGCGCAAAGTCATCTTCGGTTCCATCGGCCTCGGCTCGGTGGCTGCGTTCTCCGCGGCGCTGGGCATCCGCAGCATGTTCGCCGGCGGTCAGTCTGATCGAGTCACCCGCACCCACAAAGCGCTGGGTGCGGAAGTTTCCATCACCGTTGCCCACGCCGACCCCGCCGCCGCCGATGCCGCCATTGCAGCCGCGTTCAGCGAACTGGATAAGGTCGAGGCGGTGCTGAGCATTTACCGGCCGGACACGCAGGTCAGCCGGCTCAACCGCGCTGGGCGCGTCGACAGCCCGCACCCCTTTCTGCGCGAAGTCCTCGCCGCGTCGCTGCAGTTGTCGCAGCGCACGGGCGGCGCTTTCGATGTCACCATCCAGCCGCTCTGGCAGACTTATCTCGATGCGTACGGCCAAGGTCGCCTGCCCGAAGTGCGCGAGATGGACGCCGCCCGCGCCAAGATCGGCTGGCGTGGCATCGAAGTGGCCGACGACCACATTCACTTCGCACTCGAGGGCATGGCGGTGACGTTCA
Organism: uncultured Phycisphaeraceae bacterium; assembly: GCA_964426135.1. Taxonomy (GTDB): domain Bacteria; phylum Planctomycetota; class Phycisphaerae; order Phycisphaerales; family Phycisphaeraceae; genus CAYRPN01. The sequence goes on from CAYRPN010000198.1 coordinate 724, forward strand.
ACGGCATCGCGCAGGGCTTCGCCCTCGACCGCGTCAGGAACGCCCTGAAGAGCCAGGGCATCGAGCACGCCCTGATCGATGTCGGCGAACTGGGCGCCCTGGGACGCAAGAGCGCCGATGAGCCCTGGCAGTCGGGCGTGCAGCATCCGCGCGAGACGGATGCCTTCGTCGCGGTGGTGCCGCTGGATGATCGCTGCCTGGCGACCAGCGGCGACTACTCGAGCACCTTCACCAGGGATCGCGTGAACCATCACATTCTCGACGCGCGCACCGGACGGTCGCCGTTGGAACTGGCCAGTGTGTCCATCCTGGCGCCGAGCGGCATGCTGGCGGACGGGCTGTCCACCGCCAGTTTCATCCTCGGCGCCGATCGTGGCCGCAAGCTCATCGCGATGTACGAGCATGTGGATGCGCTGTTCGTCACCAAGGACGGCAACCAGTTCGCGACGCCGGGGTTCCCGGCGGTGCAAGCGTGACCCGGCCGTCAGCCCCGGGCTCCGCCCGGCGACGATGAACCTCGCGCTCGTGCGAATGATCTCTCCGAGCGAGACTCGCCATGTCAAAACTGCTCCACGCCTCTCTTGCCCTCGCCCTGCTGATGAGTTGTGCGGCAGCGGCGGACACCATCGAAGCACTTTCCGGGGCGGTGATCGAGGGCAAGGTGCTCTCGCGCGATGACAAGTTCGTCGTCATGGAAGTCAAAGTCGCCGGCAAGAGCGTGCAGCGCAAGTACGGCCTGAGCCTGATCAAGGCCATCACCATCGACGGCACCCGCGAAGTGCTCAAGGAAACCACTACGCCCGGCACCCCCGGCACCCCCGGCACGAAGACACCTGGAACAGGGGCCGTGACACCGGGCGTGGGTGGAAACAAGTCGAAGAAGGAGATCGACGACCTCATCAACGCCGCCGGCAAGGAAGCCCCGGACTGGCTGGACAGCACGCAGCTCAACCTGCCCGGCACGCTCGACCTCGCCTGGCCGGAGAAGCCCGAGGGCGGCTGGAACAACCAGAAAAATGTCGGCCAGTTCATCTGGGACGTCATCAATCCCAACGCCAACCGTTGGCGCGAAGGCATCAAGCTGATGCTGCACCTGATGGAGAAAAACAAGGGCAACGCGGAACTGCAGGACCGCGCGATGGGCACGATGGCGGGCATGTATCACCACCTGTTTCAGGACTACGCCCGGGCCGCGTACTGGTGGCGCAAGGCGGGGACGAAGCAGGATCTGGTGGGCCTGGCGGAGTGTTACTACCGGCTGGGCAACAAGCCGATGGCGGTGGAGATTCTCGACAAGCTGCGGCTGGTGCCGGTGGGCGCGGTGAAGCTCTGGGGCGACATGGGCGAGATCGACAAGGCCACCAAACTCGTCGATCTCTTCGGCAAGAACACCGGCTACGACGAAGCCATGATGCACGCCGGCGACGCCTGCCGGCTGGCTGGAAGGTTCAAGCAGGCGATCGGGTTCTACGAAAAGATCCTCGCCCTGCCCGACGCCAACGAGAACAAGAAGAGCAAAGCCCGCGCCCAGGCCAGTCTCGATGCGATCAAGATGTTTGATACGTTCGACCTGAAGAAGTGCGCCGACGGCACCTACAAAGCCAGCAGCATCGGCTACGAAGGGCCCGTCGAGGTCACGGTGGTTGTTTCCGCCGGCAAGATCGAATCGGTGAAAGTGACGAACCACAAGGAAAAGCAGTACTACGCCTCGATCACCGACACGCCTGCCCAGATCATCCGCAAGCAGAGCATCAAGGGCGTGGACGCGACGAGCCGCGCCACGATCACCAGCGAAGCGATCATCAACGCGACGGCCAAGGCGCTGGCGGGCGGGATGAAATAACCGCGCGCCGGCGCTCGCCTTCCCGCCGTTTAGCGGAAACGCCGCAGGCGTCTGGACGGACAACCGTGTTGCCAGGGAATCGGGGATGGAAAGAACAATGCAAATGTCTAATGTCGAATGTCTAGTATCGAGTGTCTATTGACTTGCGTTGCTGGAAACATCCGTCAATAAAAACTCAATACTAGACACTCAACATTTTGCATTCTCCGATCGATTGACCTGCCGATTCCACGCGCTGCACCTCCCATGCGCCTCAACTGGTTTCTCCCATTCCTGCGCAAGTCCATCAAAGGCCCGCCGCGAAAAACGCCTGGCCTGCTCGTGCGTGCGTTCACCGCGATCTTCCCCGCGCGCTGGCTCTCCGACATTCGCAACGGCAAGCCCGGGCCGCTGCGGCGCATCCTGAAAAAGCTGGGGCCGAGCTGGTCTTCGTCACCATTTCGCCGGGTGTCGCAGACGTTTTTTTTCCTCGCGTTTCTCGTTCTGTTCCTGTGGGTCGTCTGGCCGTACAGCGCCAAGCCCGCCAGGCTCTGGCCCGGCTGGGTGCCCACCGAGGTCAACCCCGACACCGGCAGTGTCGCGCTCGAAACCGAACACGCGCCCGATCCGCCGTTGAAGCTCGGCGATGTGCTCGTGCTTGTCGACACCGCCGCCACGCTCGATCCGACCGACCCCAGCGCCAAACTGCCGGTGCTGGGGCGGTTTGAGATCAAGACGCTGGATGCGAAGAAGCTTCAAGTCGAGCCGGCCGCGCCGCTGAATGAGAAGCAAATCGCGCTCCTCAACGACAGCCTGGGCCCCTGGACGCTTTACGAAAAATCGCCCGACGAATGGCCCTCGCACTATGCCGACGATCTGGCGGCCAAGGAGAAAGTCCACGCCGAGGCCATCCTCATCATCGACCCGCTCGTCAGCATCTCCACCGCCATCGCCGCGAAAAGCTGGGTCTGGTCCCTCGTCTGGGCCGGCGTCATCGTCGGCGTGTGCATCTTCATCCCGCGCGGGTTCTGCGGCTACATCTGCCCGCTGGGCACACTGATCGATCTCTTCGACTGGTCCATCGCCAAGCGCGTGAAAAAGTTCAATGTCGCCGACGACGGCTGGTGGGTCCACATCAAGTATTACCTGCTCACCGGCGTGCTCGTCGCCGGCCTGTGCGGCGTGCTGCTCTCCGGCTTCGTCGCCGCCATCCCCGTCATCACCCGCGGCCTGCTCTTCATCATCAAACCCTTCCACGACGGCATTCACCGCGGCTGGCACAACGTCCCGCCCATCAATGCGGGCCATGTTGTGTCGCTGGTGCTGTTCTTTGGTGTGCTGTTTCTCGGCTTCATGAAGCCGCGCTTCTGGTGCAAGTATGTCTGTCCCAGCGGCGCGGTGTTCAGCGTGTTCAATATCTTCCGCGCCACCGAACGCAAGGTGGAGTCGTCCTGCATCAACTGCAACAAGTGCGTGGAAATCTGCCCCTTCGACGCGATCAAGCCCGACTTCACCACGCGCGTCACCGACTGCACGCTGTGCCAAAGCTGCGGCGGCGTGTGCCCGGTCGATGCCATCAAGTTCGTCGATCGCGGCGACCGCATCGAACTGAAAATCCTCAACGATCCGCCCACGCACGAGACGAAGCTCGGCCGGCGCGGCTTCATCGCCGCCGGCGTGGGCCTGGGCAGCGCGCTGGTCGGCGGCGTGGGCGCGGCGCTGGGCATCAAGGGCGGCGCCAAGCTCGACGATCCCACCGCCTGGCGGCCCGTGCGCCCGCCCGGCAGCCTGCCGGAGCAGGAGTTTTTGCAGGCCTGCATCCGCTGCGGCGAATGTTTCAAGGCGTGCCCCAACGATGTGCTGCAACCGCTCGGTTTCAAGCAGGGGCTGGAGGGTTTGTGGACGCCGCACGTCGTCGCCGACTGGTCCGGCTGCGAGGTGAGCTGCAACGCGTGCGGGCAGGTCTGTCCCACCGGCGCGATCCGCGCCCTTTCGCTGGAGGAAAAAAAGGCGGCGCGGATGGGCCTGGCGATCGTGAACCTGAAAACCTGCCTGCCCTATGCCGAGCGAGAGGCGTGCCAGCTCTGCGTCGATGAATGCGTCGCCGCCGGTTACAACGCCATCGAGTTCATCAACCACGGCACGAAGATGGACGCCGACGGCAACCCGATCGAAGGCACCGGCTTCCTCGCCCCGGTCGTCCGCGGCGACAAGTGCGTGGGCTGCGGCCTGTGCCAGACCCGCTGCTACGCCATCAACGTCGCGCAGAAAAAACTCATCGACGAATCGGCGATCATCATCGAAGCCGGCGAAGGGAAAGAAGACCGGCTGATGCGCGGGTCGTATGTGGAGTTGCGGGTGAAGGGGCGGGGGAGGCAAGTCGAAAACTAAGCAAGGCGGTTTCCGCATTCGCTGCACGTCTGGCGGTATAATCCTTCAGCGGGCCGTGGTGAACGCATCGCCGCGCGGAGCCCATTATGCAACGCCGATTAACCGCCATCATCGAACGCGAGGACGATGCTTACGTCGCGCTCTGCCCCGAGCTAGACATCGCCAGTCAGGGTGCCACGATCGAGGAAGCCCGCGACAACTTGCGCGAGGCCTTGGAATTATTTTTCGAGTCCGCGCCGCCGGAGGAAGCTTCTCGCCGACTGGGAGGCGAGGTGTTCGTGACCCACGTCGAGGTGGCCGTTGCCTAAGCTTCGCGTGCTTGCCGGCGCGGAAACATGCACGATTCCGGCGGCTCACGGCTTCGTCGTGATTCGGCAGCGCGGCAGTCACGTCGTCATGCAAAGGTCCGCCCTCGGCGCAACCACGACGGTGCCTGTTCCGCAACATCGCGAATTGAAGCCCGGCACGCTGAGATCCATCATTCGCCAGTCAGGCGTACCGCGAGAGGCATTTGAAGTGTGATCTCCGCGCAGCGCATTCTCGCTGAGCCCTGCCCTTTCACCCTTCTTTCCTTCCCCCGCCGCCGGCTCCAGCGTCGCCCGCGCCGGGAATATGGACTGCACTTTCGATTCTGTCGCTGTAAACGTCTTCTTCCGCCGGGGATTTGACGATAGGATGGTCATGGTCATTGGCGGAAAATCCATGTTTCCCGTTTCATTCTCTGCATTTGCCGCGATGTGTTTCGCCACGGCGGCGGCCTCGGCCGCGCCGGCGTTTGCTGTTCGCCCGTTTCCGCCCGCGCTGGCGCCGCTCGTCGCCACGGCGACGGACAAGGACGAAAAGGCCGCCGGCGACGCGAACCCCCTGACCGCCAGCGATCCTTTTGTCGGCCAGTTCAGCAATGAAGAGATGCTGATCGTGATCCGCCCGGCGGTCGAAGGCTATGTCGGCGAGATTCGCCGCGTCGGCCGGTCCTTTTCCATGGCCGCCACCGTGAAGGCCGACGGGATCACCGGCTCGTTCAAGAGCGGTCAGTCCTCCTTTGAATTCACCGCCGCGCTCGATGGCGCCAATCTGAAACTCACGACGGGCAATAAAGTGTTTTCACTCACCCGCAAAGAAGCGGCCGGTGAATCGCCTGCGCCGTTGCCGCCCGCCGCTCCCGACCCCCGGCCCAAGGTGCCTGCCCCGTTGCCGGTAGGCCCCGCCCCTTTGCCGGCGCCGCCCAGACTGCCGCCTGAACCATCCAAGCTGCCACCCGCGGTGACGCCTGCGACGGCGACCAGGCCTGAACCGGCGAAGCCCGTGTTCAATGGCCCGTTGCCGCAGCACTTCGGCTACGCGCAGCTCTCGACGCAGACGCTCCGCGATCTGGCGTGGACGAAACTCCCCGCCGGCGCCTTTGCCGTTTTTGAGGAAAGCGCCGGCTCGTCCACCGTCCTTCCGCGGACGACGCGGAGAAAACTGGTGTTTGCCGGCGTCGCCGACGGCAGGGTGAAGCTTCGAAACCACGATTGGGACGGCAACCGGTTCGAACAGGTGGGAAGCCCGATGGGATTGCCCGACGGCGACCATTTCCGCATCGGCGAACTCGGTCTGGCCAAGGGCGCTCCAAGTGCGGAAAGTCTCACCATCCAGGGCGTGGCGCTACGCTGCGAGCGCACCCCGTACACGGGGGAATCCATCGCCAAGGGCGGCGCCGCGCGGATTGCGGCGGATGTATGGCGGAGCAGCGAGGTCGACGTGCCGCCGCTGGTCATCGGCCTGCCGGACAAGAAGCTGCTCGTCGAGCCCGACATCGTCCGCATCAAGATGTCCTACGAGTTCCGCGGGGTCACCCACGTGTCGGACCTCCAATTGGAGTCGACGAACAACGACGTCAAGATCGGCGATCAAACCGTCAGGTATGCGGTGGTGAAGTACACTTCGACGGCTGATCGACCTGACGGCAAGATCGAAAGCAACGCGGAATGGTGGCTCAGCTCGCAGATTCCCGGAAGCATCCTGAAAACCATCCACGTCGATCAAGTCGGCAATCGCGTTCAGACCCGCACGTGTACGGTGGTCGATTTCTCGATCGTTCCCAGGAACTAGTACTACAACGCTACAAGAGCCGGATTTGCCGCGAATTCAGGCTGTTTTCGA
>CAYRPN010000199.1:0-7021 GCA_964426135.1 uncultured Phycisphaeraceae bacterium
TAAGGAACGGGCCCGAAATAACTTCGCGAATTGGCGGTCCCCCATTTAGCCGGCGGGCTTGCCCGCCGAGGGCGTCTCGGCGGGCAAGCCCGCCGGCTAAATGGGGAACTTATTTCGGGCCCGTTCCCAAAAGCGCTGCTGTTTGTAGCCACGGCACTTCGTGACGCGACCGCCTGTCTCCTTGTGGCCGTTGCAGGATTCAGTTCCTGTGTTTGTCGGCGACGCGCGTCACGGAGTGCCGCGGCTGCATCGCAGGTTCGACGCACTTAACCTCGATGGCCACCGCTACAATCCTGTTTGTGAAGCATCGCTGCTCATTCATGTGGTTCTTCAGGTTCACCGTGTTGCTGCTGTCGGCTTCGTCGGTGTTCGCTGCCGACGACGTCACGTTCCGTCACCACGTCATGCCCGTGCTCGCCAAGGCTGGCTGCAATAGCGGCGCGTGTCACGGCAATCTCAACGGCAAGGGCGGATTCAAGCTTTCATTGCGGGGCGAGGATGCGTCGCACGATCTTGCGAAGCTCACGCGCGAGCAGCAGGGCCGGCGGATCAACCTGCTCACGCCGGCGGAAAGTCTCCTCCTGCGGAAGGCGACGGCTTCGGTGCCGCATGAAGGCGGGCAGCGTTTTGCCGGCGATTCGCTGGAGTATCGCCTGCTTCGCGACTGGATCGCTGCCGGCGCGAGGCAGGATCGCGGCGATCTGCCCCGGCTCGTTTCGCTGGAAGCTTCACCGGCGCAGAACGTGCTGGTGGAGCCCGTGGAATCCGTGCAGCTAAGCGTCGTCGCCGCCTTTTCCGACGGCAGTCGGCGCGATGTTACATCGCTGGCGGTGTACGAGCTTTCCAATCTCACAGCAAGCGTTTCGCCGCAAGGGCTTGTCCAGCGCGTCAAGTCCGGCGAGGCCACGGTGCTCGTGCGGTTCAACGAGTTGCAGAAGCCCGTGCGGGTCGCGTTTGTTCCCGCCCGGCCTGATTTCCGCTGGACCGATCCGCCGGCTGCGAATTTCATCGATGAACTTGTCCATGCCAAGCTGAAGACGCTGCGGATGAATCCGTCGCCATTGGCGGGCGACAGTGAGTTTGTCCGGCGAGTCCATCTCGATGTGATCGGCGTTCCGCCGACCGCGGCGGAGGCTCGCGCGTTCGTTGCGGATCAGCGAAAGGACAAGCGCGAGCAACTGGTCGACGCGCTGTTGAAGCGGCCGGAGTTCAACGATCACTGGGCGTTGAAATGGTCGGACCTGCTGCGCAACGAAGAGCGCGTGCTCGATGCCAAGGGCGTGCGCGCGTTTCATCACTGGATTCGCGGCAACATCGCGGCGAACAAGCCGCTGAACGCATTTGTCGGCGAGATGCTCGTGGCCCGAGGCAGCACGTACCAGAATCCCGCCGCCAACTTCTACCGCGCCAATCGCTCCGCCGATGTGCGCGCCGAGGCCGTGGCGCAGTTGTTTCTCGGCACGCGCATGCAGTGCGCCAAGTGCCACAACCATCCCTACGATCGCTGGACGCAGAACGATTACTACAGTTTCGCCGCGTTCTTCGCCCCCATCGATTACAGGATCATTCAGAACAATGCCCGCGATGAGAACGACAAGATGATGTTCATCGGCGAGCAGTTGGTCGTGATGAATCCCAAGAGCGCGATGAAGCATCCGGCCAGCGGGCAGACGATGAAACCTGCGTTTCTCGGTGATGCCAAGGCGATCGACGGCCAAGCGGACGCGCTGGAGGCCTTGGCCGACTGGCTGGCGAGCGACCGCAACCCGCGCTTCGCCGCCGCCCAGATCAATCGCATCTGGTTCCACCTGTTGGGCAAGGGGCTCGTCGATCCGATCGACGATTTCCGCGACACCAATCCGCCGAGCAATCCCGCGCTGCTGACTGCGCTGTCGAAGGCGTTCATCGAATCGAAGTTCGACCTGCGGCAGATGGTGCGGCTGATCTGCACCTCGCGCACCTATCAGCTCTCCTGGCAACCGACGCAGGACAACGAGGAGGACGAGGCGAACTTCGCGCACGCCTACGTCCGCAGGCTCAGCGCCGAGCAGATGCTCGACGCCATGAGCAGCGCGATGGACGCGCCGCTTCAGTACAACGGCGTTCCCCTGGGCTACCGCGCGGCTCAGATTCCCGGCGTCCACACGATCTACCGCGACCGCAGGCCCTCGCCGGCGGATCGCTTTCTCACGCTTTTCGGCAAGCCGCCGCGGCTGATGACCTGCGAGTGCGAGCGAAGCAACGACACCACGCTGGGCCAGGTGCTCGAACTGACCAGCGGCCAGGCGATCGATTCGCTGCTCACCGACGACGACAACCGCATCGCCCGGCTGCTGCGCGACAAGCGCAGCGATGCCCAGATCGTGGATGAACTGTATTGGGCCACGCTCAGTCGGGCGCCAGGCGATGCGGAGTCGCAGGCGGCACGGCGATTGATCGAGCAGGCGAAGGATCGCCGCGCGGGGCTGGAAGATGTGGCGTGGGGGTTGCTGAACGCGAAGGAGTTTTTGCTCAGGCGGTAACGAGCGGGATTGGCTTGAGGAAAGCCCAGCTTGTCGCGTCGGGTGTGCCATTTCTCCGGGGCTTGCATTCCGGCCCCCTCTCCCTCTCAGGGAGAGGGCTGGGGTGAGGGTCGAGGCGCACGAGTTTGCAATCGCCACCATTGCGTGACGGATGCCGCAACCATCTGTTCGTTGCGACCCTCACCCGGCCTCGTCCCCCGGGGACTCGGCCAGCCTCTCCCTGGAAGGGAGAGGGAGCAAGGCCCCGGGGAATAGCGGCAGACCTGACGCGTCCGCCGCATTCCCGTCACACCACGGTTTCACTCGCCGCGCGTTATCATCGCCGCTTCGTCGCGACGGCCGGTGAAATCGCCTTCTCATCGCCGCACGACGCGGGAATCACTTCCATGATCCGTCTGCTTTCTCTCTGCCGTTTGCTGGCTGTTGTCGCCGCTCTGCTGATCTTGTCATCTCACGCGACGGCGCAGGCGCCGGCGGCCGCGCGGCCGAACATCGTGCTGATCCTCTGCGATGACCTTGGGCAGGGCGATCTGGGTTGCTACAACGCCGCATCGAAGACGCCGACGCCGCACATGGATGCGCTGGCGAAACAGGGCATGCGGTTCACGGACATGCACACGCCTTCCTCCGTATGCACGCCGACGCGATACGGGTTGCTCACTGGACGGTACTGCTGGCGGTCGAAGCTGAAGTCCGGCGTGCTTGGGGGCTACTCGCCCGCGCTGATCGAAGCGGATCGCCTCACGCTGCCCGCCATGCTGCAGAAAGCCGGCTATCGCACCGGCGGCTTCGGCAAGTGGCACCTGGGGCTGGGCAGCAATCCGAAAGTGGATTTCGCCGCGCCTTTCAAACCCAGCCCGCTGGACTTCGGTTTCGACGAGTACTTCGGCATCCCCGCTTCGCTCGACATGGATCCGTACGTCTGGATCGCCAACGACCGCGCGGAGAAGGAACCCACCGGAACCATCGGCAACAGCAAGCACCGCCGTGAAGGCGGCGGCGGATTCTGGCGCGGCGGCGGCATCGCCCCCGGGTTCAAGCACATCGACGTGCTGCCGCGCATCACGGAGAAGGCCATCGACTACATCGACCGCTGCGCCAAGGCGAACGAAGGCGATGCGGCGGCGAAACCGTTCTTCGCCTACGTGCCGCTGACTTCGCCGCACACGCCGTGGATGCCGACGGATGAGTGGATGAAGACGAGCAAGGTCGGCTACTACGGCGCGTTCGTCTCCATGACCGACGACGCGATCGGCAGGATCGTGGCGGCGCTGGAGCGCAACAAAATCTCGCACAACACGCTGGTGATCGTCACGAGCGACAATGGTTCGCACTGGCCTGTCGATGACGTTCACCAGTGGGATCACAAGGCCAACGGCGATTGGCGCGGCCAGAAGTCGGATGTGCACGAAGGCGGCCACCGGGTGCCGTTCATCGTGCGCTGGCCCGGCAAGGTGAAAGCTGGCAGCGTGAGCGGGCAGACCGGCTGCCTCACGGACATGATCGCGACGCTGGCGCAAGTCGCCGGCCGGAAGCTGCCCGCCGGCGCTGGAGAGGACAGCTTCGACCTGAGCCCCGCACTCCTGGGCACGGACGGCGGCAAGCCGATTCGCCCGGCCGTGGTGCATCACTCGGGCAGCGGCCTGTTCGCGATCCGCAGCGGCGAGTGGAAACTCATCATGGGCCTGGGCACCGGCGGCTTCACCAAGCCCGCCAACGTCAAGGCGAAGGAAGGCGACCCCGCGGGCCAGCTTTACAATCTCGCCACTGATCCCGGCGAAACGAAGAATGTGTACAAGGAGAACCCCGACGTGGTGAAGCGCCTCGGCGACCTGCTCGAGCAATACAAATCGCAGGGGTTCAGCAATCGCTGATGGCGACCGTCTCGCCGCGCCCAGCACGCCTCGCGCGGCTCACGCCGATTCCTACAATGCCGCCATGGACGACGGCTTGAACATCATCCTCATCGGCTACCGCGGCTGCGGCAAGACCACCGTCGGCAAAATGCTGGCGGATCAACTCTGGAAAAAGTTTGTCGATGTCGATGACGACACCTGCAAACGGTTCAACGGCAAGACCATCGCGCAGATCTGGCAGGAGTTCGGCGAGCCGGCGTGGCGACGCGAAGAGGTCGATGTCACCAAGACGCTCGTCGCGAAGAAGGACATGATCATCGGCCTCGGCGGCGGCACGCTCATGCAGTCCGGCGCGCGGGAGGCCGTGGAACAGGCGGCCCACGCGCGGCGCATTTATCTGAAGTGCGAACCGGAGGAACTTTTCCGTCGAATCAGTCAGGACAAGAAGTCAGCCGCCACGCGCCCGAGCCTCACCAGCCACGGAGGCGGGCTGGAGGAAATCAAGGAAATGCTCGCCAAGCGCGAGCCGGTCTACGAAGCAGTGGCGGATGAGGTCTTCGACGTCACGCACGTCGAGCCGGAGGCGGCGGTGCGGTACCTGATCAAGAACTGCCTGTGACGCGGCGACCGCGCCGCGGCCCGAATCAAACTTTTCCGGCTGATCTGCATGATTTTTCGCAATCCTGGGTTATGATTTGTTGCGTGGCTGTCCTGATTCCTTTTTCGGTGGAGACCTGTATGTTGACTCGACGACTGGCGATCGGTTTGCTCGTGGCGATGCCGCTGGTGATGACGGGATGCGGTGACAGCATCGACGTCGTGAAGCGCGATCAGGAAGAACTGATGCAGGAATACCTGGGCATTCTCAAGTCCATCAAGGACGATGCGAGCGCGAAGGAAGCCGCGGAAAAGATCAACGGGCTGTTCGACCGCAGCTATTCAATCGCCAAGCGCATCCAGGCGCTGCAGACGCCGGCGAACGAAGCCGAGATGAAGAAGCTGCTTGACGGCACGGGCAAGATGGTGGACCCGACCAGCAGCACCGCGATCGCCGTCAGCCAGGAAATGGCCCGCGTTCGCAAAGACGGCTTCGGCCCGATCATCAACGCCGCCGTCACGAAGTTCAACCGGGCGGGGATTTGAGGCCGTCCACATCACAGCGCGCCGCCGCCGCCGCGCATTTTCTCCAGCCAGTGCGGCACGCGTTCCGGCCGCAGGAACAGGTAATACAGCCGTCCCTCCACCACCTGCCGGCCCGCGCGCGCTTCGGCCTCGGGGCCGATCCCGAAATAGATGTCCGCCCGCCCCGGCGCGCGGATCGCCCCGCCCGTGTCCTGGTCCAGCATGAGCTGGCGATAGGGCTGGAAATCCTCCGGCACCTTCGGCCTCGATGACTTGTTCATGAACGAAAAGAATCCGCCCGAGTCCGCCCCGGGCGCGACCACCTGCGCCCCGCCGCGCGTGCCGGCGCCGGCCGCCGCGTTCGTCTCCACCAGCGTCACGCAGCCGCGCGGATAGATGCTCTTGTCCGTCGCCAGCGTGCGCACCGGCTCCACCTTGAACCCCAGCGAGCCGGAGGGCCAGTCGGTCTCGTCGTACTCCTTGAAGAACACGAAGCGATCGTTGCGCTGAATGTAGCGGTCGAGCTCCTGCGGATTTCGTGCGAAGTAATCGCGGATGACGGGCAGGCTGATCGCGTCAGGGTCGATCTTTTCCTCTTCGCCGAGCAGGCGTCCGATGCTCGTGTACGGCAGGCCGTTGGTTCCGGCGAACCCGACGAGCATGCTCGTTCCGTCGGTCATGGTCAGCCGCGCCGAGCCCTGCACCTCGACAATGTACGCATCGAGTCGCGAGCGAAGAAAAACCAGCTCCTGTCCCGCGAGCATGTTGCTGTTCTCGATGTGCGAGCGCGGCGGATACTGCTCGACTCGCCCGTTGATGGAGCGTCCACTCACTTCGCCGGTCTTCGGATCGCTGACCAGGTCCGCCGGCCGCTTGTAGAGCGGGAAGCGGTACTCGGCGGTGCGAACCTTCGACGCGTTGAAAATCGGCGAGTAGTAGCCGGTGAACAGCAGCGTGCCGGTGCCGTCCCAGCCCACGCTGGTGTAGACGTCGAACTCCTCGCGCATGCGGACGAGGAATGCCTCGGTGGTCTTGCCTTCCCACGCAATCTGCGGCAGGGCGTACAGGCTCGCGCGGGCCTGATCGTGGGTGATGCCGTTCATCGGAAAGTGCGTCTGCGATGAAGGCTTGTCGAACCAGCCGAGGCTGCGCTTTGTCGCGGCGACGAATGCCTCATCCATCGGCAACGCGAAGCGCAGATCGGGCCAGTCTTTCACATCGAGCTTTTTCAAGGCGCTCTCGCCTGGCGGCAGCGGCCGGGCGTATTGCGGCTTCGGCGATTTGCAGCCGACGAGGAAACTCAAGGCGATGAGCGCGAAGATCGAAAGATGTCGTGACATGGCGGGTTCCGTCCTTGAAACCAGGGTGGGGCGATGAGCGGAAACGGCATTCTAAGCGGGAATGCGAGTTGAAGACGAATGGGAGGAGGAATGGGAGGCGAGTAGGAGTAGGAGTAGGAGTAGGAGTAAGAAACTATCCCGAAACGGCCAATCGATGACACCGGCGATACCACAGCAAACC
>CAYRPN010000200.1:0-6960 GCA_964426135.1 uncultured Phycisphaeraceae bacterium
GGTGAATGGTTATGGAAAACGGCCCCGAACGCAAGCGACGCTTGTCGTAGGGTGGCTGGGGTCGAGTCTACCCCCGGGGGGCGGGACGAGACCCCGGCGAGAACCGTCCGGCCTCCCAGACGCGAATGCTTGTTCACTCGCGCTCGAAGACAAAGCGCCCCGCAAGCTTGTTGTGCGCCGTGGCCGTGGCTGAGCCGAGCCTAAACCACAGCCACCCGGTGAGTATGTACTCGAAATCCCCTTTGGGGTTCGTCACGTCTCGAACCATTCCAGCATCAGCTACGCGGGAACAGCGGATCCCAACGCTGTGATGTGGCATGTAACACGGCTAGCGAGTTGTTCGGGCATTGGTGATAAAGAACGACGGCGAGAGCGCAGTCGCCATAGCCCTTTGGATGGTCCCGAGATGCCAGTTCGCAATAGTGAAGAATCCGGCGCTTCTCGGCAGCAGTGAAATGATGACAGCTATCGTGGAACAAATTGTGAGTGAATTCCAAGGTTCTTTGCGTGATGAGGGTCATCCGCGTGCATTTGCCAATCTCGTCAGCACCCGCTCGATAGGCTGCGACGGTCGCAAAGAACACATTGCCGACTTCTGCTGTCAATTCCTGGAAATGCTGTCGCCATGCTGTGACTGCTTGATTTCCCGTGCCTACAAAATCATCGACGAAGACGACTGTGTCGTCGCGGCCGAATCGTTCACGCACGATCTCACTTCTACCGATGAACAACGGTCGAAATTGCGCGGCGGTCAGGTTGTTCGCGAGTCGAAAATCATGGAGCATTCGACCGCCACTTTCGCCCCCACTCGTCGCGAACTCAATGAACGCGAAACGACCACGACGGCGACGAGGTTGGCGATGCCAGCCTGGCAGACGTGCCAAGATCGTTCGAAATGCGGCGTGGACTTCCTCCGCACTGATAAACTCGATGGCATCCAAAAGGCGAGCGGCGCTGTCGCGATCGGCGTCAGCAAATTTCCCAAGCCATCGATTGAGGCGAGCCTCGGTGATGCCGTAGCGATACCCCTCAAAGCGCTCGCGCCATGTGCTTAGGCGGTCGGCATCGATCGCGGTTCCGATTGGCCGTGGTGCTCTCACTCGCGGATTCTCCGGTCTGCTTTGAGCAGCAGGGAACGGAGCCGCCCCATGAGCTCTTCCATCGTATCCCACATCTCCTTCTCTCCGTACATTTCATCGACTTGGATGTCGTCCAGTTGCTCCATGAGTTTGCGGACGTCTTTAGTGATCGTGCGGGCCATCGCGTGGGATTTTGCAGTCTGGACCTCCAACGCATCGACCTTGGCGCTTGGTGTTTCAGCGAATTCCTTAAGTTTCCTTGAGATGGTCTGGACGCGGTTAGCTTTGACCGCGTTGTTGATGTGCTGTTTCACGATGCGGAAATCGGTCACTGCGCGTAGACCACCGGCCTCGACCTTCTCGATCATTTGGTCCGTGAACTTCACCGGCTTGAACCAGTCAAATTTCTGGACGTTCCGATCGTGACGAACGGGATAAAGCTCGATGAAGAAATCAGCCTTAGTACGTTGCTCGGGATTGGAGTCGAGCATCATTTCCTGGTATTTCGTTTCATACGACAGCAGTTTCTTACAGCGGACAACCACCGCTTCATCAAGCCCCGTCAATGCAGCCACTCGCTTGTTGTTTGAGTCGTTTGTTTCCTTCATCAGCAGTTCGAGCTTGAGTGCAGTCGGCATCAGTTCCCAATCCTCGCGCAGCTTGTGAATCTGGAACATCGTGACGATGTTCTGAACCAGCGTCGGCTCCTGAACTTCATTGACAGGGACGGTCTTTAGTTTGAGCGCAGAAGCACACATCCAGCGCCGCTGACCGTCGAGAATGACGTAGCGCTTCGTCTTCGAGTCTTGATAGACCGTCAGCGGGACAAGAATGCCCACCAGGGCAATCGACTCTTGAAGTGTTTGGAGCGGTAGCTTGTCGAAAAGCCGCCGCGGATTATGCGGATTGGGCTCCAGTTCTTCCGTCTTGACTTGCTTGACTCCGATGACGTGGGCGGCCACTTTGCTCATGCGGCCTCCGGGATTTCAAGATTAGTGATCAGCAACTCTCCCGCAATCTTACGCTTCGACGTGAAGCCGGCAATGTGGCGACGAACCGCGATTGCCTTTGAGTTCCACTGCTTCGCGATCTCTCTCGCCCGCGGGCAATCCGCGTACGAAACAAGAAACGATGCGCCCCGCGAGTCGATGCGGTCCAAGTGTCGCGAAAGTCGATTGATGTCATCCTCCGCGAACGATCGCTTACCGTATTCGACGAACGTCCGAACGCCGGTGGCGGCGAAAGGCGGATCGAGATAAACGAAATCGCCTTTCCGAAGATGCCGCAGCGTGGCACCGAAGTCGCCTCGAAGGAGCCTTGCTTTCTTCAAGAGGTCTGACGTGGTTTCGAAGTCGCACAGGCGCGGATACTGTCCCTGGTCTGCACCGAACGGCACATTGAAATCGCCATTGAGATTGGTGCGGAATATTCCGTTGAAGCAATTGCGGTTGAGGTAGACAAATTGCGCGGCACGAATGACCGTGGCTTTCGAGACACTGTAGGAACGCCGCACCTTGTAGTAGGTGTCTGCGTCGCGCGGGATGGCGTACAGGGCTTCCGCAACGGCAAAAGGATGGTCTCGGATCGCTTCGTAGGTGTCGATCAACGCGGAGTTGAGGTCACCCAGAACCGCAGCATTTGGCTTTAGTTTCAGAAACAGGCAGGCTGACCCGACGAAAGGCTCGATATATCTTTCGAACCTGTCATTCCAGAAGCCGGTCAGAGAACTGAGCGTCTTTCGTTTACTGCCTGCCCAGCGGAAGATCGGCACGATGTCGCCGTAGATCAGACGATCGTGAGACGGTCGTGTGCGGTACCGGGTGGAGGTTCTCACGGTTGCTCGCTTTAAGTGGTAGCAGAGTGCATTGTGTCGAACACGATCGGCGCAGTCAAGTTATCGTACAATTGATCCGTTCCTCTCCATGGAAGTCGCCACCGGCGTATGGGTCGTTGCTCTTGTGGGCAGCGAGCGGCCTAGTTGTACTTGAGGAATAGGGCGAGGCCGGTGATGTTGGCCGCGCGGTTCGCCGTCCTCGTGCATCACGTGGCCAAGGATGAACGCCAAGGCTCCCTACTAGACCACCCCCTTCTCCCTCAACCTCGCCATCACACTCGCCGCCAGTTCCGCCACGCGATCCGCCTGCGCCGCACCGCCGCGTGGCGGGCATCCTCCCTCCGGCGGCGCCACGTAGCCGAAATCCGAAATGATGCACTGAATCAAGCGCGAGAGGGCCGCGCGGTCGATCTGCTGCTTTTCCGTCGCCGGTTGCCTGCTTGGCCCCATGTCGAATCCGCGCAGTTCGACTGCGACGCGGACGCCTTCGGGGAAGTCGGCGGCGTAGACCAGGGCGTCGAAGAGTTCGAGCATGCGCATCTGGAGCGTGCGGGCTTCGTCGAGGTGGCCGGCACGGGTGGTGTCGTAGAGGTAGCGCATGAACTCGGGAACGACGCCGGCGGTGGCGTGGGTGCCGCCGTCGCAGCCCATCAGGAGCATGGGGACGAGGGCGGCCTCCCAGCCGGTGAGGAAGGCGAAGTCGGGGCGAATGGGCCGGACCGCCGCCATCATGCGGAGCATGAACGCCATGTCGCCGGAGGAATCCTTGATCGCGGCGATGCGCGGGAACTCGACCAGCCTGCGGATCGTCGGCACGTCGATGGGCGAGGCGAACATCGGAATGTTGTAGAGCGTCACGTCGATCGGCGTGTTCAGCGCGATCTCTTTGAAGTACGCGTAGACCGACTCGGGGCTGAGCTTGTAGTAGAAGGGCGAGACGATGGCGACGGCGCGGGCGCCGTAGTCGTGATACAGCTCGCAGGCTTTGATGGTCTCCCGCGCGTTGGCTTCGGCGGCGCCGGCGAGGACGGGGACGCGGCCTTGCGCTTGTTCGCAGGTGATGCGGATGATGGCGGCGCGTTCGTCGGGGGTGAAGCGCAGGAACTCGCCGGTGGAGCCGTTGGGGTAGAGGCCGTGGACGCCGCTGGCGATGAGCCAGTCGATGTAGCGTCGCAGCTCCGGCTCATTGATGGAGCCATCCGCGTGCAGCGGGACCATGTTCGGGACGTAGATGCCTTGGATGCGTTCGGGCATGGGGGCAGGGCCGAGGGTGGAGGAGCAAGGGCCGAAGGGCCGAAGGGCCAAGGGTCAAGGGCCAAGGGTCAAGGGTCAAGGACCAAGGGCCGGAGGCCGGTGGCCATGTAGATTCTGACGCCGTCACTTCTGCGCACGGCGCACAGAAGTTTGCATCGGAAAAGTCAAAATAGTGAATGCAAAAGTCAAAATGCAAAAGTCGAAGCTTCGCGCTGGCGTGGGCTTTCTGATTTTTGACTTTTGCATTTTGACTTCACTATTTTGACTTTTCCGGCTCCGCCGGCTTAGGGTGGCGTGAGGTCGCGAACCCCACCACGGAAGACAAAGAGCCGTGCAGCATCAACATCGCATGTGGGACGACTTTCCAAAGTCGTCCGGCTGGGAGCGAAGCGATTCGAATCTGCGGAGCTAATCTTGCACGGCTCCTAGCGGGGTGATTTCGCGATCGCACCACAGCCGGCGATGCGTGGCGGTTGGTGGTGGGGTTCGCGGACTCACCCCGCCCTACGTGTTGAACCCCGATGGGTCGGGGCCGTTTACGATACGATCTTTTTCGTTCGATCACCACTGGGGAATGGGCGGCGACCTGTGTGATTGCCTGTTGCCGCGCGGTCAGAATCTGCAAGTATGAGGTAACGCGATCGGGTTCGTGGCTCAGCACACCGGAACGGGGCAAGCCCCGTCGCTAAACTTCGCGTTCGGATTCGTTCTTCGGAATTCCCGCTTTCCTGATTTCTCATTTTTCTGATCCGTCCCGTCCCGAGTCCTCGCATGCTGATATTCCTCGCCCAAGCCCCTGCGGCCGCCCCCGGCAAAGACAACGAAACGCTCAAGGACGCCGCCGCGAAAGGCGCCGACAGCGCCAAGCCCAAGCCCGGCACAACCGCCGAGAAGGACAAAGCCGGCGACGCCAAGGCCGGCGACAGCGCCAAGAGCGAACCCGGCAAGACCGGCGACGCCCAGACCGGCACGAAGACCGAAGCGCCCAAAGAAGACCCGTGGTACTACCACGGCGCCATGCGCTGGATGATCGACGGCGGCCTCTTCATGTGGCCGATCTTCTTCCTCGGCGTGCTGGCGGCGGGGGTGATCATCGAGCGGTACCGCAGCCTGCGCATGCTCCGCACCGATACGGAATCGCTTCGCCGGCAGGTGCGCGATCTGCTGCAAAATGACAAGGCGGAGGAAGCGCTGGAGATGGTCGACCGCGAGCAGGGCCCGGTGCCCGCCATCCTCGGCTCGGGTCTGCGGAAATATGTGGTGCTTCGCCGGCTCGGCTCCGATGCGGGCCGGATCGAGGAGCAGGTCATCAAGGCGATGGAGGATTACAGCGTGCACATCGTCGCGGCGCTGGAGCGGCATCTGCCGATCCTGGCGACGGTGTCCAGCGTGGCGCCGATGATCGGGTTCCTGGGCACGGTGCAGGGCATGATTCTTTCCTTCGACGACATCGTCGCGTCGATCGGGCAGAAGAACATCGTGGAACTGGCCGCGGCGGGCATCAAGGTGGCGCTCCTGACGACGTGCCTGGGCCTGATCGTGGGCATCCCGGCGTTCGCGGCTTACAACTACTTCACCGGCGTGATCAACCGCTTTGCTCTCGATGTGGA
Source organism: uncultured Phycisphaeraceae bacterium (assembly GCA_964426135.1). GTDB lineage: Bacteria > Planctomycetota > Phycisphaerae > Phycisphaerales > Phycisphaeraceae > CAYRPN01. Next base: position 5,778 of record CAYRPN010000200.1, read on the forward strand.
GGAAACGTCCACCGAGCTCATCGAAACCGTCACGCTGCAGTCGGCGCTCGCAGCCAGGGAACACGAGGAGGCTGCGGCGCGATGAGAGTCGCACGGCAAACCAAGCTGCTGGTGGAGCCTCCGTCCGTGGCGACGGGCGATATCGCATTCAACCTGATCGTGTTTTTCCTGGTGTGCGCCTCGGTGACGCCGGACACGGGCAGGAAGCAGGACATCCCCCGCGCCGAGCCGAAGAAGGAAGAGAAGGAGCAGACGAAGCCCACGGAGGTGCGCCTGACGCGCGCCAGCGTGATCCTCAACGGCAGCCCGGTGGGCCTGGATCTTTTTGAGGCCCGCCTGACCGCGGCGCTGCAGGAAAAGGCCGGCTCGCCCAAGCCCGTGCGAGAACTGCCCGACAGTGCCCGCATCGTGGTGGTGAGCACCAAGGACAACAAGGACACGCCCTACCACCACTGGGTCGCGGTGACCTCGCTGATCGAAAAGGTCGGCGGGATCGTGACGCTGCAGATGGAAGATGAACGGACGGTGACGACGGATTAGCGGAAGGCAGCAAGGGACGAAGAAGGGACGAAGGGACGAAGGGACGGAGGCACGAAGGGAAGAAGGGACAGAAAGTCAGAAAAAGACGATTGTCCCTCCGTCCCTCCGTCCCATAGCTACCCAATGAAACTCGCCCGCAAACAAGTCAAAGCCGATGTGCCGAGTGTCGCGATGGGCGACATCGCGTTTCTGCTGTTGATTTTTTTCTTCATCCTGGCGCGGGCCGAGGACGACAGTCACCTGAAATGGAAACCGGCGAACATTCCGGACGTGGAGAACCTGGGCGCGACGGACCTGAGCGTGGTCATCGATCAGGAAAACAAGACATACCTCAACGGCACCGCGCTGGGTGCTGCCCAGCTCGCGGGGCAACTGAAGACCCGACTCGAAGGCCGCGGCTCGGGTCAGCGCAAGGTCCGGCTGAAGGTGCACCGTGAGGCGCAGGCGTCCTTTTTCGAGCCGGTGATCGAAGCGATCAGCGAAGCCGGCGGCGAACTGGAACACGTGCTGGAACGCGAAGTGCTGCCCTGAGGCATTGCCATTAGCCCCCGGCTCCGCCGGGGGTAACCCAACGACCACCCGACGTCACTTAGGAGCCGTGCAAGATTAACTCCGCAGATTCGAATCGCTTCGCTCCCAGCCG
>CAYRPN010000201.1:0-6897 GCA_964426135.1 uncultured Phycisphaeraceae bacterium
GTCCGGCTGGAAGCGAAGCGATTCGAATCTGCGGAGTTAATCTTGCACGGCTCCTTAGGAGAGGGTCGGGCGCACTGCTTGACTGTGCATGGAATCAGGCTGTTTGCCCGACCCTCCCCCTGCCCCTCCCTAAAAGGGAGGGGAGTTCGATCCGTGCAAATCGGGAAGTTATTTCGATTCCATTCCTTACCCGTGTGCCTTGCGTCAACTTCGCACGGGCAAGCTCCGCGGACTCCGCTTGCCCATGGCACACGAGCAATGAACTGCGATGCAACACTTGTGCCGGGCGCGTGCGTCATTTCTCCGCGATGCGCAGCGCCTGGCTCTGCACCGTTTCCTCGGCGACGCGAGTGAACGTCTGGCCGCCGGCGGAAAGTTTCGCCTCGACGACGGTGGTCTGTGCGCTGTTGCGGCCGACCGCTTCGCCGCGCGACAGATCGAACATGATCTGCATGGTGGCTTCGCCGCGGAGGAGTTTCACGTCGACGCGCGGGCCATCCTTCGGCAGTTTGGCTGGATCCATATCCAGCTTTATTTTGGAGATGCCGCTGACCGTGGCGACGGAAATGCCGGCGATGTCCTCGAGGCTGGTGAGCGTGAACTGGATGTCGTGGTTCAGCTTGCCGAGTTCGTGATTCCACGCCGCCGACGCCTTGAACGACTTGTCGAGAGTCACGCCATCTTTCGCGGCGATGATGGTGGCCAGGTCGCTGGCGGACTCGACGAAATCGAGCTCGTCGGGGACGTTGAGATCCTGGCCGGCGCGCTGGCGGATCGCGTCAACGCCGGCGACCTTGGAAACGCTGCCGTCCGCGGCCATTTCGACCGCGATGGGGACGCCGGCCATGGCTTTGAGCAGAGCGTGCATGGCCGGGGTGTCGCCGCTGCCCTTGCGCGAGTCGTTGTGCGTCGCTTCCGTTTCGCCCACCTTTGAAGTCGCGGCAATCCAGTCGATGGTCATCACGCAGGCCGCGCTGCCGTCCGTGCGGGCGGTTTCCACGCGCCAGGTGACGACGCCCGTGGTTTCCAGCAGCGAATCGATCTCCTCGCTCTGCCCCATGAAGGTGACGCGCACGAGCTGGCGCCGGCTGGACCAGATGTCGTACTTCGACACGCGGCCGGCCACGTAACGCGGGCGCAGGTTGATCGTTTGCGCGGCGGCGGGCTGCGGCGCGGGATCGGCGGCGTTGGCGGCGGGCGGCGTCGGCCACGACAACACCGCGAGGACGGCCGCGAACGCGAAATGAAGAGGTCGTGTTGGCATGGGGTGGGGCGCTCCTCGTCGAGCAAGGCTCGACGGCTAAACCGGTCGATCCCGTCTTTCCTTATCGATCCGTTTTCATCACCGCTTCGCACGTTTTATGGTACCGGCACCCACCCGCGCTGCGGCTTGAATCCCAGCAGGTGGGGACTGTCGAGCCATTGCACGCTGACGACCTGCCATCGTCCGTCGCTCTGCTTCGCCCAACGGAGCAGCCAGCGAGTCACCAGCGGATGCGTCTTCGTGTCGGTCCTCACATCGACCAGCGTACGGGCGGGGCCTTCGCCGCCGGACTCCGCCTGCACGTCGAGTTCGACCTGGCGTTCGAATGGATATCGCCGGACCGCCTGTTCGAGGCCTTCGAAAATGTTCTCGCCGCGGATCCAGGTTTCGCCGTCGGGGCCCTGCAGAATGGCGTGGGCGTGGACATGTGATCGGAACGCGCTCATCTCGAGCGGGGCGGTGCTTTGAATCAGTTGATGGGTGCTGGCGGTGAGAAGTTCGCGCGTGGTGGTGACGAGGCCGGCGGCTCCAAACACCGCTGCGGAAAGCAGCAGGAGCACGAGGCCCGCGATTTTGAGGTTCCTCTGCATGCGCTGTCTGCCGACCCAGAGAAGCGTCAGCCCGACGGCCGCGCACGCCAGCCCGACGGGCCAGGGGTTTTCCAACAGCAGATGCTCGATGATGGGAGGATTGGCCAGTTGCATGGGCGCCATCGCGAAGGGATATCGGAGGATGACGCCGGCATTGTAGGGGGCTGAAGGATGGGAGTAATCACCGATCGCGGGGCCCACGATGCGAAAGGGCGGCCGCCGAGCAGCCGGCCTGCCTGGTTCATCGCTCAAATCGCATGCGGACTGCGCGGCACGTCGAACCGCTGTTGCTGCTCCTGAAGCAGGCGTTCCAGCTTCGCCACCATCACCGGGCCCAGCACGTGCTCGATGGTGTCCGCGTCGCGGTCGACGTGGCTTGGTGCGATGTCGGCGTGCGTGATCAAGTAGAGTTCCCACAGGCGGTGATTGCGCACGAGCCTGGCGGCTTCGAGCCGGCCGGATTCGGTGAGCTGCCAGCGGTCATCGGCGTGGGCGGCGACCTGCTCGCGCCGCTGCGCTTGCCTCAGCAGGTGCCGCAACCGGGCGGGCGACCACGATCGCATCGCAGCCAGGCTGGCAAAGGAAATCGGGCGCGGGTCGTCGGCGGAATCCTGCACTTCGTAGATCGCGCGGAGCAGATGCTGCCGGCCCACCGTGCGCCGCAAGCGCCACTGCTGCAACACGCGCACCACCACGCCGCGCGATGAGCCGAAAAGCATGCTCAGCACGAACATGCCCGACGCGACGAGCACGATCACGGCGCCTGCGGGCAGATCGTCGAAGATCGCGCTGAGCGACGCGCCCAGCCAGCCGCTGACGCCGCCGATCACCGCGGCGATGCCCAGCATCTTCGGCAGCGACTCGGTCCAGAATCGTGCGGCGGCCGGCGGCGTGATGAGCAGCGCGATCACCAGAATCAACCCCACCGCCTGCAGCCCGATCACCGTCACGAGCGTGACCAGCGCGAGCATCACCGCGTCGAGCCGACTCGTGGGCCAGCCCTGCGCGGCGGCGAATCCTTCGTCGAAGGAGAGCAGCGTGAACTCCTTCATCAGCAGCATGCAGAGAAACACGGCGATCGCCGCGGCGACGATGATGAGGATCAGGTCGCTCATCACGAGCGAGGCGGGCTTGCCGTAGATGAAGCTGTCGATGCCGGCGGCATCGCCGGTGCCCATGCTGGTGATGAGTTTCTGCAGCGTGACGCCGAAGGCGAAGAAGACGCTGAGCACCATGCCCAGGGCGGCGTCGTCTTTCAACCGGGTATGTTTGCGGATGAGGGCCACGCACCCGACGCCGATCAGCCCGGTGACCGCAGCACCGGTGAGCAGGCCGGGGAGCCACTTGCCGTAGCCGCCGAGTTGCGACATCAGCAGGAACGCCAGACACACGCCCGGCAAGGTCGCGTGGCTGAGCGCATCGCCGATCAGCGAGCGCTTGCGAAGCAGCAGGAACGAGCCGACCAGTCCGGAGGCAGCGCCGAGGACGGCGGTGGCGATGACCACCAGCCTCGTGTTGTAGTCGATCAGCAGCAGTACCCGGCTGAGGTCTTCCCAGAAGGTGGTGACGGAGCGCGAGCCCTTGTCGAGTTCGGAGGCGAGAAGAGGTGTGCCGGTGAGAAAAAGGATGGCGCAAGCGAGAGAAGCTGCGCGGAGTTGCTCGCGGTGAGTCGCGGTGACAGTCGCGGATTGGAGCGGGTTTCGAGTCACGGTTGTCTGACTCCCCTCCCTCGGATTGGAGCGGGTTTCGAGTCACGGTTGTCTGACTCCCCTCCCTCTTAGGGAGGGGCAGGGGGAGGGTCGGGCGAACAGTTTCCTTTAGGTCATCGATTCGCGGTGGTGACCAGGAACAGTCTGATTCAAGCCATATTCGCCGTGGCCCAATGGCGCGTTCGAAGACTTAACGACGCTGTGCGCCCGACCCTCCCCTAGCCCCTCCCTCAGAGGGAGGGGAATCGGAGCGGTCGCACGCATCGCCAATGTTTCTCACCGGTTCGCCATCGCCTGCGCCGCTTCTTCGAGCAGCGTGAGTTTGCCGCCATACGTCTTCTGCAGGTTCTCGCGCGTGAACACGTCCTGCGTGGGGCCGGCGGCGACGATGCGCATGTTCAGCAGGATCACCCAATCGAAATACTGCGGCACGGTCTGCAAGTCGTGATGCACGACCAGCGACGTCTTGCCCGCGTCTTTCAGTTCGTGGAGGATGCGGACGATTGCGGTCTCCGTCGCGGCATCGACCGCGGCGAAGGGTTCATCCATGAAGTACAGCCGGGCGTCCTGCGCCAGGGCGCGGGCGAGGAAAACGCGCTGCTGCTGTCCGCCGGAAAGCTGGCTGATCTGGCGATGCGCGAAGTCCGCCATGCCGACTTTTTCCAGGGCGTGCAGCGCCGCCTGCTTGTGTTCTTTCGACACGCGGCGGAACCAGCCGATTTTTCCGTAACGGCCCATCGCCACCAGATCGAGCGCGCTGACCGGAAAATCCCAGTCCACCGTCTCCCGCTGCGGCACGTAGCCGACGAGCTTGCGCTGTTCGCTGTAAGGCTGGCCGAAGATGCTGACGATGCCCGACGCCTTGGGGATCAGGTCGAGGCAGGCTTTGATGAGCGTGGATTTGCCGGCACCGTTGGGGCCGACGATGCCCACGAGCTTGCCCTCAGGCACATCGACGTCGATGTCCCACAGCACCGGCTTGCGATGGTACGCCACGGTCATGTCATGCACGCTCAGCGGCGTGGAGCGCGGATGCTCGGCGCCGCTGGCGCGATGCGTTGGCGCGGCGGAGGGGTGCGGGTTGGGAAGGGCGTTGTCCATGCTCGAGTACAACGGCAAACTCAAGGGGTTGGGTGCCACGGGCAAGCGGAGTCCTCGGAGCTTGCCCGTGCGCCTTGCTTCACCCACGCACGGGCAAGCTGCGCCGAGCCTACGCTTGCCCGTGGCACACATCAAAGGTGCGTCCGCGCGGACTTGACGCACCCTAAGGTTTCACTTCTTCATCATCGCACGGAACCCGCCCTGCGGCACCGTGCCGCCCAAGGCCCGGGCGATGGTCGACACATTATGATCGATCATGCCGATGTAGGTGCCTTCGTACGTGCCGGCCGCGCCCATCGAGTCGGAGTAGAGCTTGCCGCCGATCTCGACTTTGTGGCCCTTCGACGCGGCGCCTTCGACCAGTGCCTGGATGTTTTTCTCCGACACGCTGGCTTCGACGAACACCGCTTGGATTTTATTCTCAACGAGAAACGCGACGAGTTCGTTGATGCGCTTCAGGCCCGCTTCCGATTCCGTCGACAGGCCCTGCACGCCCATCACCTTCAGATCGTACGCCCGGCCCAGATAGTTGAATGCGTCGTGCGCCGTGATCAGCACGCGCCGCTGCTTGGGAATCGATGCGATCACCTGCTTCGCATACGCGTCAAGCTGATCGAGCTGCGCCAGGTATGCCTTGGCATTGCCGTCGTAGAACGCGGCGTTCGGCGGATCGTATTCGCTCAGCGCTTTGGCCACGGCTTTGACCGTGAGCGACCAGCCACGCACATCCATCCACACGTGCGGGTCGTAGTGTTCACTCTCGTCACTCATGACGTACTGCCCGTCGCTGAGCATTTCGGTCACGGCATAAATCGGCTTGCCGCTGCGCGCCATCTTGATGAGCACGTCGCCCATTTTTCCTTCGAGCATCAGGCCGTTGTAAAAAATCACGTCCGCCTGATCGAGCATGACGACATCGCCGCGACTCGGGGTGAAGACGTGCGGGTCGGCGTCGCCCTTCATGATGCCCTCGACGGTCGCCTTGTCGCCGGCGACCTGCTGCACGATGTCGGTGATCATGCCGATGGTGGTGGTCACGCGGTAGGGGTATTTCGTGGGATGCCTGGCGGAGGGCTGGCTGGCGGCATCACCGCCGCAGCCGGTGAGTGCGAGGCAGGCCAGCAGCGTCAGGATGCAGTGGGGGCAGGTTTTCATTGGATGGCTCGCATCTGGATATTTGACTAATCAAAATACGAAGGCAATAGTATCCTAACACCGTCAGGTGAAGCGTCAAGCTTGCCGGTTGCAATACCCGATATGATGAGGCCCATGCCGTCGAGCACCACGGAAAATTACCTGAAGCAGCTTCTGTTCCTGCAGCAGAAGCAGGACGTCGCCGCGCCCGTCGGCACCGGCAAACTCGCGGCCGCCATGGCGGTCACGCCGGGCACCGCCACGGTCATGGTCAAGAGCCTCGCCGATGCCGGGTTGGTTCATTACGAATCCCGCACCGGTGTCCGGCTCACGGCAGCAGGGGAGCGAACCGCCCTGGAGGTCATCCGTCGCCACCGCATCATCGAGCTTTTTCTCGTCAAAATTCTGCATCTGGACTGGAGCGAAGTCCACGATGAAGCGGAAGTGCTCGAACACGCGGTGTCCGACAAGGTGCTCGCCCACATGGATGAACTGCTCGGCCATCCCGCGTTTGACCCGCACGGCGATCCGATCCCCGACGCCAACGGCAAGGTGCGGGCACGCAAGTTGTCGCGCCTCGACGAGTGCCGGCCGGGGCAGTCGCTGCGCGTTTCGCAGGTGGAGAACAGCGACCCGGCGTTCCTCCGCTTCGCCGAATCGCGAGGCCTCAAACCTGGCGCGGCACTGGCGATTCTCGAAGCCGATCCCATGGCGGACGCGCTCTTGGTGCAATGCGGGAGTGGCAAGCCGTTCGTTGTGGGCCTGAGCGCGGCTCGGCGCGTGTTCGTGAGTCCGGCGCGGTGAACGAGGGAGCGGGGATCGGGATTCGGGATTCGGGATTGGGGAGAAAAGTGGCGGAAATCAGTGCGCCGGTATTGACGTTTAGCGGAAACGCCGCAGGCGTCTGGAGGGTCAACCTTGCGCCATAGGCACCTCGTTGCCGCCGGATCGCCGCGCGGCGTTAAGACGCCTGCGGCGTTTCCGCTAAGGAATGCGACCGAAATAACCTCCCGATCCTCGTTCAACTGACCGAGTCACAATTTTTAAGAACGTGTATGAAAAGCCATAATTGCTCCGATAACAAGGAGCATGGAAACAC
>CAYRPN010000202.1:0-6890 GCA_964426135.1 uncultured Phycisphaeraceae bacterium
GGCGGGCAAGCCCGCCGGCTAAATGGGGGACCGCCAAATCGCGAAGTTATTTCGGGCCCGTTCCTAAGAGTCACGCCGCCACGCCGCCACGCCGCTCAGATCGCACCTGGATTTTTCATCAGGATTCCAGATGGGCGGGAAAAAGAGAGGAGCCGATGGAGCCGGCCGTTCCTTGCCTTCACGCTTCGAACCCCGGCGCGGCCGATCAACTGGCCATCGCCTCGATGCGCTGGCGGGCGGAGCCGGTGGCTTCCACGCGAATGCCGAAATTTTCGCCGACTTTCACCGCGGTGCCGCGGGCGATGGGCTTGTTGTTGACGAGCAGGTCGAGTTTCTCATCCGCCGACTTGGGCAGTTCGATGATCGCGCCAGGCGCCAGGCCCAGCACGTTGTCCAGCGACATGTGCCGCCGGCCGATCTCCACGATCACCGGCACGTAGAGTTTGAGAATGGTCTGCACGTCGGTGGGCATGTCCTGTTTATCGGCCCGTCGCCGGTGAATCCTTCACAGTCCCGGCAGGGCCAGCCCAGGACGCCAGGCGAACAAGGCGCCGTCGAAGGGAGGCAACCCGCGCCGCATCTGGTCGCGCACGTCGTCCACGGTCCGCCAACAGATGTTCACGAGATCGTCGGGGTAGGCGAGTTGCTTGCGATGGCGCTCGAACTCATCCGCGTCGTCGAGTCGCGGTTCATTCGCACCATTGGGAAGAATGAGGTCGAGATCGAGGTCGCTCAGCCGCAGCACGCCATCGGCCCAGCAGGCGGGCGTGGCGATGTTGACGTAGTGCTCTTTGGGCGACCAGTCCGCGTGCCAGTGAATGCACAGGTTCCAGTGCCGGTCGGTCCAATGCAGCAGCAACAGGTGATAGCGAGAAGCCCACGAACCGCGGTAGCTTTCCATCGGCACGCCGGGCGAACGGTAGGTCACGAGCAGGTTCGGCGCTTCGTGGACGCGCTCGACTTCGAAGCGGTAATGGAGCGAGCCGTCGAATTTGGTGGAATGGAAGAGCACGACGGATTTGGGATTTCGGACTGCGGATGGCGTCGGGTGGCCGGGGCAGGAGTCCGCCGAAGCCCCGGAACGAATGTCACTGCTCGGACTTTCCAGCGAGGCATGCGGAAGTGGGTGGGATTGGCCTGCGTAGCGTCGTCGCCTACCCGAACGCCTTCTCCGCCAGGTCCACCGCTTTCGCCAGGGCTGCGGCTTTGTTCACGCATTCCTGGTGCTCGCTGTCGGGCACGCTGTCGGCGACGATGCCGGCGCCCGTTTGGATGTGGACGATCCAGCGGGAGTCGCGCGTTCGTCGGCCCTGAAGGGCCGACACCTGCGGCCCGGCGCCCGCGCTCTTTACGCCTGGCATCACCACCATCGTGCGCAGGGCGATCGCCATGTCCATGTTCCCGGCGAAGTCCGCGTAACCCACGGCTCCCGCATACGGCCCGCGCCGCGTCGGCTCCAGTTCGTCGATCACCTGCATCGCTCGCACCTTGGGCGCGCCGGACACCGTGCCCACCGGCAACGCCGCCCGCAGCGCGTCCCAGCAGTCGCAGCCGTCGCGCAGCTTGCCGGTGACGGTGGAGCTGATGTGCATCACGTGGCTGTAGCGCTCCACCTCCATCAGGTGCGGCAACTCAATCGATCCTGCGCGGGCGACGCGGCCCACGTCGTTGCGGCCGAGATCCACAAGCATCACGTGTTCGCAAATCTCCTTCGGATCGGCGAGCAGTTCCTTCTCCAGCGCGCGATCTTCCTCCTCCGTGCGCCCGCGGCGACGCGTGCCGGCCAGCGGCTTGTTCCACACGACGCCGTCGTGCACGCGGCAGAGAATCTCCGGGCTGCTGCCGATCAGCATCGCGCCGGCGATCTGCACGTAGAACATGTACGGCGAAGGGTTCACGATGCGCAGCGTGCGATAGATTTCAAAGGGATCGACATCCGTGCGCAGCTCGAAGCGCTGGCTGGGCACCACCTGGAAAATATCACCGGCCTTGATGTATTCCTTGGCCGCGAGCACGGCACGCTGATAGCCGCCCTCACCCATGTTGCTCGGCGGCAGCGCCGGCGGCGGCGAATCGAGATCGATCTCGCCGACGGGAAGCTCGGCGGAGATTTCGGATTTGGGATTTCGGATTTCGGATTTCGTGGAAGAGGTTTCTGATTTCGTATTTCGGATTTCGGATTTAGCCGAATCCGTTCGCCCCGACGTGCCCGCATTCAAATCCGAAATCCCAAATCCCAAATCCGAAGTCCCTGCACCCTCTCCGCGCCACGGCGTCTCGATCCGCGCCACCAGTTCATCGAGTTCCCGCAGCGCCGCCTCGTAGGCAGCTTCCGGCGACGCGTGCGCGTCGAGCATCGCATGCGTGATCACCAGAACCGTCTTGCGCACGTTGTCGAAGGCGACCACCTTGCGATAAAGCGCCATGTGCAGATCGGGCAGGTTGCGATCATCGGGCGGCGGCGCGGGCAGTTTTTCGCCCTCGAGATAGCGCACGGTGTCGTAGCCGGCGAACCCGGTCCAGCCGCCGGTGAAATCGGGCAAGTCGGTGACGGCCTTGCGTCCGCCGCCTGTGCGGGTTTCGGTGAGCTTGACGAGCCTCCAGCTTTTCGTCAGCCGGTTCATCTCGTGCAGCGGATCGTCGCTGCGATAGGTGCGGCTGTTCGTCGGCTTCAGCGAATCGATATAGGTGACGTCGTACCCCCGCGCGATGACCTGGGCATCCGGCTGGGCGCCGACGAAGCTGTAGCGCCCCGCGCGGTCGCCGCCTTCGACGCTTTCAAAAAGAAAGCTGGGCGCCATGCGATCGTCAGGGCGCACGAGCCGGCGATAGGCGAGCACCGGCGTGAGCTGATCGCTGAGCAATCGGCGGAACACGGGCACAAGGTTCCCGCGAGCGGCGAGAGTCTTGAAGGTTTCGAGATCGGGAATGGCGTGGGACATAGGCAATCGGACGTTTAGCGCCCGCTCGAAGAGCGGTCGAGCGCTTCGGTGTGGTGATCGCGGCGATGAGCCGGCGGTCGATCCTGTGCGTGTCGTCATCGTCCGCTCTGCGAGCGGACGCTAAACGGGATGACTTGCGGCTCACGGCTCAATGATCCTCCAATGGTTCGCTTTCGATGCTCGCCTTCTCGCCTTTCGCTTTTTTCTCGCTGTATTTTTTCACCCATGTCTCCCAACTCTTGCCGGCGGCGGTGTCGCGGCCGGTGAACTCCAGGCGGGCGATTTCGTTGTACTTCACCTTCGCGCGATCATTGGAATCCTTCGGCAGCACACGCACGAACGGCTCGGGCACGTCGTTTCGGCGATCGAAAATGTAACCCTCGATCACGCGGCCGTCGGTCGTGGTGATCGTCACATCGCCGCGATAATCGAAGGCCTGGTCCAGCGCCGCGTCGCGCTCCTCGGGGGTTGCCAGCGCGGGCACCCAGCCTTGCAGTGTCTTGTGTTCGGATTCCGGTGAGGCCTGCGTCATGGGCGGGGATTGTAGGCGATTTCCAACGGTTAGCGGAAACGCCGCAGGCGTCTGTATCGGCCCCCTCTCCCCCGGCTCTGCGGGGGAGAGGGTTGGGGTGAGGGTTGGGGTGAGGGGGGTTGGGGTGAGGGGGTTCGCGATGAGGTATCGGCGCGATGTTTCCACAAGGCTGTCCGACCCCCTCACCCTAGCCCTCTCCCCCGCAGAGCCGGGGGCGAGGGGACCGGACTCGCCGATCCGTGAATGCATCCTCAACATGCTCGACTGTTTGCTTAGCTTTCCATTTTCGCCACAATCAACCAACCATGCTGAAACTGGCGACGCTGATCGACAACCCGGGGGAGCCGCCGGCGGAGACGCGCTACCGCGATCCGCGCGTGCTGAAGGATCTGGGCTACACCGGCCGCGTGATGTACGCCACCACCGGCCTTTCGGGCATCGACGGCCCCGACGCCGTCGCCTCCGGCGACATGCGCCGCTTCGTCGAGCAGCAATTCGAGCGCGCCAACCAGACCATCGACCAGACCCTGAAGGTCGGCATGCAGATGTACATCCTGTACGACACGATCTGCCTGCCGCGATCGATGGTGGAGCGCGACGAGGCGGCGCTGTGCTGCAAGGGCCGGCCCGGTGTGCTCTGCCCCGCCAGCGATGCCGCGCTGGAACGATCGGCCCAGGCGCTCAAGGCGCACATGCTGCGCTGGCCCCAGCTCACCGGAATCGTGCTGCGCTTCGGCGACAGCGACGCGAGCCGCCTGCCCTACCTCGTGGGCAACGACATCTACGGCCCGCACTGCCCGCGCTGCTCGCAGCTTGGCCGCGTCGATCGCATCGTGCGAACGCTGCGCCGATTCCACGACCTGGTCGTGCGCGAGTTCGGCAAGCGGCTGATCGCCCGCGCCTGGAACGTGCGGCCCAACGGCATGCACGACTCGGTCGATGTCTGCAATCGCCTGCGCGACCAACTGCCCGGCGCCGACAATCCGCGCGATGACCGCTTCATGCTTTCCTTCAAGTTCACCGAGACCGATTTCTGGCGCTACCAGAAATGGAACGCGGCGAGCCTGGTCTTCGGCGATCGCCCGATCATCTACGAACTGCAGTGCCAGCGGGAGTTCGAAGGCAAAGGCGGCGTGCCCAACTGGCAGGTGCCGCTGTGGCGCGACGGCTACCCGGAAACGACCGACGCCAGCGCGGTTGCAGGACTGGCGAGCGCGGCGAAGAAGGTGAACCTTGCGGGGCTTTGGGCGTGGGTGCGCGGCGGCGGCTGGGGCGGGCCGTTCATTAAGAATGAAACGTGGGTCGACGCGAACGTGGTCGCGGTGCCGCAACTGGCCGATCATCCCGACGCCGACCCGGCGCAGCTGGCGGATCAATGGATTCAGCAGCGGCTGGGCATCACGGATCCGCCGGTGGTCAGCGCGATCAAGCAGGTGCTGGCCCATTCGTCGAAGATCGTGCTGGAAGGTTTTTACATCGGCCCCTTCGCGCGGATGCGGAGCGGTTCGTGGCATCCCAACGGCGACCTGATTCAGGACGACCTCATCGACGCCGAGGCCGCGTGGCGAATGATTCAACGTTTGCCCGATGCCGCGCTTGATGAGGCTGTGGCGGAGAAGCAGCGCGCGGTGGATCAACTGGAGCAGGACCAGGCGATGCTGCATCACCTGGCGAACGAGGGCAACCGCAGCGTGCTGGAGCCGATGATCAACACGATGGTCTACGCCGAGTCGTTCTTCCGCATGCTGGGCAATCTGATCGCGGGGCTGGTGGCGTATCGGCGATTCCAGAAGAAGCGCGACAGCGGACAGGCGGCGCAGTGTCGCCAGCGCCTGCTGGCGGCGCAGAGCGACTGGACGCACCACTCGCAGCGCTACGGCGCCCTGCCCGGCGCGGCGACGGCATTCCGCGAGGCGCATTTCTGGGAAGTTACCCAACGCCTGCTGGGAGAACTTGGGTAAGCGCCCTTCGTTTAGCCGCGGGGCTTTGCCCCGCGCGGTGCGACGACTTCCAGCGCTGTTGTGCCCGTCGAATCGGCCCCGACAATCGGACAATCCCGCCATACCGCGGCTCGCGTCGGGCAGGGCCCGACGGCTAAACACACGATGCTGCATCGCGTATCCATCCGGGCGGATAGAATGCTCCCGCGATATCGCATTCACGGAGCCGCCATGACACGTTCCTGCATCGTCGCCGTCCTCGTCGCATTGATTGCCATGTCCGCCTGCCGGCAGGATCCGCCTGCGGACTGGCGCAGCCCGGTCGGTGCTGCCGTCACCGATGGCGGGACGTGCGAGCATGACCGCGGCGTCATTCACGTCGACCTGAGCGACGGCAGCGCCGCGCGTCAAGTTGAAATGATCGACGATCAGCAACTGATCGCCAAGCTCGAAGCCGCCGCGACGGACATGATCGACACCAGGAAGTGCACGGTGAAGGCGGAGGAATTCACGGAGCAGTTCAAGCGCGACAAGTGCTCGCTGGACCTGCCCAAGCCGGCCGCCCAGGCGACGCCGCTGACGCCGGCGCAGGTGTACGAGCGCTGCCGATCGAGCGTGCTGGTGGTCAGCGGGGTTTACAAGTGCGGCAAATGCTCGCGCTGGCACTCGCAGCCGGCGAGCGGATTTGTGCTGACGGCCGACGGCGTGATCGTGACGAATCACCACGTGCTGCAGAAGGGCAACAACGAGACGTTCGTCGCGATGACCGCCGACGGGCGTGTGTTTCCGGTCAAGGAAGTGCTCGCATCGAATCAGAAGAACGACATCGCGATCGCCCGGCTCGATCTGCCCAAAGGCGAAATGCTCACGCCGCTGCCTGTGCAGGCCGACCAGCCGGTGGGCAGCAGCATCGCCGTGATCAGCCATCCGGATCGGCACTTCTACGCGCTGTCGCTCGGCATCATTTCGCGCTACCACCACTTGCAGCGCAAGCCCAATGAGAAAGCGGCGATCATGGCGATCACCGCGGACTACGCCCGCGGCTCCAGCGGCGCGCCGGTGCTCAACGACCGCGGCGCGGTGGTCGGCATCGTCGCCAGCACCAACTCGGTTTACTACAAGAACGACAACGGCAAGCAGGAGAACCTGCAGATGGTCTTCAAGCAGTGCGTGCCCAGCGCGTCGCTGCTGGAGTTGATCGAGCATGTGAAGAAATGAGCCGTAGAGGATTGGGCCGACCTCTTGAAACGGTGCAAGCAACTCCACGCTTCAGGTAGGGTGCGTCAAGTCCGCGCGGACGCACCATCGGTCAACGGAAGCCCATTGCGGTGCGTCCGCGCGGACTTGACGCACCCTACGCGGACGCGGCCTTGCCTTTGCACGTCGCTTGCAGGCCACTTCTCATCCGCCCTGTCATCGCGTTATACTCCGCCCGGCCCCTTTCTGGACATTTCCTCCACTGGAATGGCTGGGCGA
>CAYRPN010000203.1:0-6888 GCA_964426135.1 uncultured Phycisphaeraceae bacterium
AGAACGGCGGCGCGAGGAAAAGTTCTCAGGCTCCCGGAGGGAGAGGGGGCCGGACATTCGCTCCCCGAAAATTTTGGCGCCCCCGATTCGCCCGGCCTCCAAGGCAAATGCATTTGGACCTTGACGGGAGGGCGAGGCTCCTGCCGAGCCGCGAAAAACTACGGGCGCACGAGATTGTTCGCGGCTCGGCGGGAGCCTCGCCCTCCCATATGCAATTGCCCTGGCCCGGCCTCTCCGCCGCGTTGCAAGTTCCGTGGGTTTTGCTACACTTCCTCGCTTCCCTCAAACCGCCCGGCCTGTTCGCTGGTCGAACGGGACCGATGTTTCGAGGCTCCAAAGCGGCCGCCGATGCGGCTGCTTCCTCGAAATCACCGGGCCGTCTGGAGCTTTTTCGATGCCTGTCCTCGCACCCGTTGTCAGCCTGTACGAAGGTCTGTTTCTCGTCAGCCAGAACGCCGCCACCGATTTGAACGCGGCGATCGAGCACGTGAAGCAGATTCTCACCCGTTCCGAAGCCGAGATCGTGGGCATTGCCCGCTTCGACGAGCGCAAGCTCGCGTTTCCGGTGAAGGGCCAGCGTCGCGGCACGTACATCATCTCGCTGTTCCGCTGCAACCGCGCGAACCTCGCTCACATCGAGCGCGACAGCAACCTGTCGGAGCAGATTCTCCGCTCGCTGGTGACGCGTGCCGATCACGTGGGCCCTGAGGAGTTGGAGAAGTTCAAGAACGGCATCTTCGACTGGGCGCCCAAGAAGCCGGAGCCGGCGGACGACAAACTGGTGATCCCCGGCGTGCCGGAGCTCAGCGGCGAGATGTGAGGAGAGCGGGGAGCCGAGAGCCGTTAGCCATTAGCCATTAGCCATTAGCCATTAGCCATTAGCCATTAGCCATTAGCTCATACCCTCTGTCCCTTGTCCCTTGTCCCTTGTCCCCTGTCCCCTGACCCCTGTCTTCTGTCCTCCGCCCCTGATTCCCGGAGCCAGCCATGCCGAATCTGAACCGCGTGATGCTGATGGGCAATCTGACGCGTGATCCGGAGCTACGGTTCACGCCGAACAATACGGCTGTTTGCCAGGTCGGCATGGCGATCAATCATCGCTGGAAAGATCAGAACGGCGAACAGAAGGAAGAAGTGACCTTCATCGACTGCGAAGCGTGGGGACGCACCGCCGAGGTGATCAACCAGTATTTGCGAAAGGGTCGGCCGATTTTCATCGAGGGCCGACTGAAGCTCGACCAGTGGCAGGACAAGGAAGGCAACAACCGCTCGAAGCTGAAGGTGGTTGTTGAGAACTTCCAGTTTGTCGACAGCAAGGGTTCAGCCGAAGGCGGCGGCGGCGGCGGTGAAGGTGGTGGTGGTGGTGGAGGTGGCTACAACCGACCCCCGCAGCAGCGTTCCGCCGGTGCCCCACGTGGCCAGGGCCAGTCACCGCAATCACCGCCATCGCAGCAATCCGCTCCTCCGCCTCAGCAGGAACCGCCCCCGATGGAGGATGAGGTCATTCCGTTCTGAGGGAGCTGGGAGCCGTTAGCCGTTAGCCGTTAGCCGTTAGCTTTAAGGCGCCGGATTCTGGCTAATGGCTAAAGGCTAATGGCTAAAGGCTAACGGCTCCCCGCCCCCGCTCCCCGCCCCCGCTTCCCGTCCGCATGCTGGCGTACCGACGCAGCCGCGTGTGCTGCGTGCCGACGTCTAACTTTCCTTTGCGAAGGACACCATGAAAGTTCTCGAACTGCTTCTGACAGAAAACGTGGACAACCTCGGCATCGTCGGCGATGTCGTCAAGGTCCGTTCCGGCTACGCCCGCAACTTCCTCCTGCCCCGCGCCCTGGCGGCCAAGCCGACGCCCGGCGCCATCAAGCGTCTGGCCAAGCGCCGCGCCGAAGTGGAGAAGGAACTGAAGGTCATCCGCGGCCAGCGCGAGGCGGTCTTCGCCAAGCTCGAGAAGTTCGAGCTCACCATGATGCGATCCGCCAACGAGTCGGGCATCCTTTACGGCGGCGTCAGCCAGCACGACATCGCCCAGGCGCTGCGCAACGAGGGCCTGGCGATCGAGGATCGCTTCGTCCGCATCGGCGAGCAGATCAAGCGTCTGGACACGTACCAGATTCCGATCGTGATGGACACGGACCTGAAGACGGAGATCAAGCTGTGGATCGTCTCCGACAAGCCGCGCGAAGAGCTGGCCGCCGATGCCGCCGCCGCGCCGGCCGAGGCCGAAGCCCCCGCCGAAGGCAAGAAGAAGAGGAAGGAAAAGGAAAAGGCCGAGAAGGCTGAGGGCGAACCCGCCGAAGCCGAGGCGAAGCCCAAGGGCAAGAAGGACAAGGGCGAAGCCAAGGCCGAGGGCGACGCGAAACCGGCCGGCGACAAGCCCGCCAAGGAAAAGAAGTCCAAGGCAAAGGCTGAGTAAGCCGGCGCCTGGTGCCGATCACCGACGCGGAGCAGGTCGAGCGAACACGGGGTTACCCCGGTTCCCGCTCCACGTGCTCCGCGTTTTTTTTTTCGTCGTGGCCGATCTCGGTCGCTGCCATGTTTCCC
This sequence comes from uncultured Phycisphaeraceae bacterium, assembly GCA_964426135.1. Lineage (GTDB taxonomy): Bacteria > Planctomycetota > Phycisphaerae > Phycisphaerales > Phycisphaeraceae > CAYRPN01. The sequence continues at coordinate 2,539 of CAYRPN010000203.1, forward strand.
GCTGTTCGCTGATCCTCGTTCGCATCTCCCATGTGGCCAGAACTCCCAGGATTCGTGCCCTTCAGCCGGGCGACGCTGATGCTCGATATCGTCGCCGTCGCCATGATCGCCGTCGTGCCGGTGCTGGCGTGGAGCGTCCGGCAGGTGAAGTTGCGGCGGAACTTCGCCCTGCACGGACGCGTGCAACTGGTGCTGGGTGTGATCCTGCTCGCGGCGGTGCTGCTTTTTGAAATCGACATGCGCACGCACGGCTGGCGACATCTGGCGAAGTCCTCGCGCTTCGACGACACGCTGCTCAACCATGTCCTGTACGTGCACTTGTTCTTCGCCGTCGCCACGTTTTTTCTCTGGATCTGGACGATCGCCGGGGCGCTGCGGAACTTCCCCAGGCCGCCCGCCCCCGGCAGCTACAGCCCGCGGCACAAGCGCGTGGCCACGCTCGCAGCGATCGGCATGTTCTGCACCGCCGCGACGGGTTGGACGTTTTATGTCATCGCGTTCGTGTGCTGACCGCGGCGCGACATCTTGGCGCGAAAAAAAACACCGGCCGCGAAGCCGGTGTTTCCCTGGATGTATTGTGGTTTGGCGAAAATCAGCCGCCGGTGGGCAGGCCGGTCTTCTGGTCGGCGTTCTTCTGCTCGACGTAGTACGGGTTGCTGTTGCCCGTCAGCTTCTTGCTGTACTGCATGATGAATCCAACGCCCACGGCCAGCGCGACCGTCGCGACGATGGTCAGCACGGTGTAGATATTCATGCCGGGGGCGACGAGTTTCTTGGCGGCAGGTGCCTGGCTCATGGGTGAACTCCCAAACGGACAGAGAACAGAGAACAGAGAACAGAACTCAGAACACTAGACCCAGAACTCAGAACCGAGAACTCTCACGCTCAGCGGATCGGACCGGCCAGGGCTTCATCGCCCGTGCGGATCGCGGCGCCGCCCTTGAGCAGGCTGACGCGGCCGGCGGCCTGCTGTTCGTCCACTTTCATGATGATCAGCGTGCCCAGGTATTCCTCGCCGCGGTGCAGACGGAACTTCATCCGTTCCTTGACGCCGCTGACGGAGCCGACGTTCAACTGCACCAGCGTCGTGTCCTCGCCAAGCTGGCGGACATCGGTGATCTGGCCGCGGATCGGAACCGGAGGTTCTTCGCCGGGGGTGCTGCCCAGGTCGGCGTTCTTGTTGCCGGCCCACTTCTCACGCTCGCTCGGCGGAATCCGCTTGAGCTCTTCCTGATAACGGTTGAGCTCTTCCTGGATGCCCACCAACTGCTCGCGGGCCAGACGCACCTGACGGTTCAGCGCCGCCCGGCTGCTTTCGAGATCCGCGTTGGCGGCTTCCAGTTCGATGATCTGCTTGGAAAGCTTGGTCACTTCCTCGCGACGGGTGCCCAGTTCCGCCTGCAGGGTGGCCTGGATGTCGGCGAAGAGCTTGTGCGACGCGGTGAGGTTCGCGATGTCCGCCTGCGTGCGGGCCAGGTCAGCGCGGGTGCGCTCCAGAGCGCCCTCGGCGTTGGACAGGTCGCCGCGAAGCTTGGCGATCTCGCCATCCTTCGTCGCGACGATCGCCTTCTGCTGGTCGAGCTGGTTGTTCAGTTCGGTCCGGCTCACCTGGGCGGCCGCCTGGGCCGTCGCCACGTCGATCCGCGCCGAGTCGCGCTCCAGCAGCGCCGAGTCGCGCTGATCGCGATAGGTCTCCACGTTCGCCACGAACGGGATGACCAGCGACACCATCACCACCGCAAGGATGACCATCAGGACGACGAAGACCTTGGTAACGGGATGCAAGGGGAAACCTCCTGCAGAAGGAAAGAGGGAGGAACCGGCGGGAGCGATTTCGTTTGGATCGAACGGTCCCAGTTCAGCGCAATTTGGATTTCGACCACCAGAAGCGCATTATCACGCCGCGCTGCAAGGTTTGTCAAATCCGGGGGTTGAGGAAAAGCCGTGGGCCAAGATCCATTTGCCGCCAGCCCGGTCGTTTAGCGTCCGCTCGCAGAGCGGAACAATGGAAGGACGCATCCAAGGCTCGCCGATCCCTAGGCTTTCATTAACTCCCGCACATGCGCGCTGACGCCGCCGGCCAGGTTGTTCAGGTCGTAGCCGCCTTCGAGGCACGACAGCAGCCGGCCGTCCGCATGCCGCCGCGCCACGTCGACGAGTTGCTGCGTCATCCACGCGAAGCCCTCGGCGGTGACCTCCATGTGCGCCAGGGGATCGTCCATGGCCGCGTCGAATCCCGCGCTGATCACCACGAGCTGAGGCTTGAAATCATCGAGTGCCGGGATCACCCGTGTCTCGAACAACCGGGTGTACTCCGCGTCTCCCGCCGGCGGCACCAGCGGCAGATTGATCGTGTAGCCCGCGCCTTCGCCGATGCCTGTTTCCTCGGCGAAGCCGGTGCCCGGATAGAGATACCGCGGATCTTCGTGCAGGCTGATGAAGAGCACATCCCGGCGATCTTCGAGCAGATGTTGCGTGCCGTTGCCGTGATGCACGTCGAAGTCGATGACGGCGACGCGCTTGAGGCCGTGACGGGCGATTGCATAATCCGCCGCCAGCGCCACGTTGCCGAAGAAACAGAAACCCATCGCGTGATTTTTTTCCGCGTGGTGGCCCGGCGGACGCATGGTGCAGAACGCGTTGGTCACGCGCTGTTCCATGATCGCATCCACGGCCGCCAGTGCTCCACCCGCCGCCAACAGCGCGATGTCGTACGTGCGCGGGCAGATCGGACAGTCCGGCGTGTCGATGATGGCGTCACCCTTCTCGCACGCCTGCTTCAGCCGGGCGACGTAGCGCTCGTCGTGCAGGCGATGAATCCATTTCAATTCGGCGGGCTGCGCGGGAAGATGGGCGAGTTTGTCCCAGACGCCGTCGTCTTTCAGTCGCTGCACAATCGCCTTGAGCCGGCCGGCGCGTTCGGGGTGGCCGGCGCCGGTGTCGTGGAGGAGGAATCGGTCGTCGTAGATCAAGCCGGTCATGGTGGTGTTCGGTGGGGCACGGATGTTGGTGACGCGCACGATTCACGCAGCAGTGCTGCCGCCGCCAGCAGCATGGTAAGCTGTTTTCGCCGATGTTTCGTTGAACAAATCTCAATGGTGTACGTCTACCGTTTCGGGAGGTGGTTATGCGATCGCACCTGTTCGTGAAGCGTCTCTTGCCTCTGGGACAAGCCTGGCCCGCTGGGGTCGCGGCGATTGTTCTGGCGCTGTCTTTCTCCATCGCGTCCGGCTGGGAAGGGCAGTCTCCACCGCAGAAGCCTGCCGTTGAACTGCCGCCCACGGTGCCGGTCCCGCCGGCGCCGGGAACCACAGCGGAGCCGCCCGCGCCGGAGAAGAAGACGGACGCAGCCGCTTCCGACGCCCTCGTCAAAGGCCAGTTCGAAGCCCGCTTCGTCGACAGTTCCGCGCTGAAGCTGGTCGTGCGCGAGGAGAAAGTGGAACTCGTCACGCCTTACGGCAAGCTGCTCATTCCCCTGGCGGACATCACGCGCATCGAACTGGGCATCCGCGTGCCTGCGGACCTGGTGAAGCGCATCGATGCCCTGATCGCGCAGCTGGGGCACGAGGACTTCAATGAGCGCGAAGCCGCCAGCGCGGAACTGGCGAAACTCGGCGATCGCGCAGCGCCTGCCCTGCGAAAAGCGCTGGCGAGCGATTCGCCTGAGATGGCGCGGCGGGCGAAGGAATTGCTGGCCAAACTCAGCGAACGGGAAGAAGAGGACGCCGACACCGAAAGCGCCGACGGCCCGCGACCGGAGCACGACGTGATCCACACGATCAACTCCACGATCGCCGGCCGCATCACCGCCGCGTCGCTGAAGGTGACGACATCGCAGTTCGGCGAAGTGGAACTGAAGCTTTCGGATGTCCGCGAGCTGCGCGGGCCGGGTGTCGCGCAGGAAGATGAAGATAGTGAGGTGATCAACGATCCGGGCACGATGTACCAGTTCGCCGCGCACGTGGGCAAGGTGATGCGCGTCCGCGTCACCGGCGCGACGCAGCAGACCGGCGGTCTCTACGGCACCGACTACTACACCGGCGATTCCAACGTGGCCACCGCGGCGGTCCATGCGGGCGTGGTCAAACCCGGGCAGACCAAGGTGGTGAAAGTGAAAATTCTCGGCCCGCAGACCAGCTTCACCGGCTCCGTCAAGAACGGATTCAGCAGCAGCACGTACGGAGGCTATGGCACGTCGTACAAGTTTGTGAAGTGACGAGGAGTGAGGAGTGAGGAGGGAAGAGGGCCGAGGGAAGAGGGCAGAGGGCAGAGAGCAGAGTGCGGCGCTCCGGCCCCCTCTCCCTCCGGGAGAGGGCTGGGGTGAGGGCCGGCTGACCTTGGGCGTGTGCA
>CAYRPN010000204.1:0-3952 GCA_964426135.1 uncultured Phycisphaeraceae bacterium
GCGGCGTTGAGCCGCTTCAAATCGACCGGAGTCACAGACTCCGGCTCTGTTCACGACTCCGAAACGCCTATTCCAACCGGTATCAAGTACGCAAATGCCGGATGAACCACTTTTCCGAGTGGCCGGGGCTGGAGTCTGCGGAAGCCCCGGAAGGGCGCGGCGGGATTCACAAGAGCCTCGAAAATCGTGATTCGTTGGAGCAAGATGCATCGTTCCGGGGCATCCGCCGAGCCCTCTGCCCCGGCCACCCGTCGCGCGATGGTGGCGATTGCAAACTTGTGCGTTCCGACCCTCACCCCAGCCCTCTCCCTGGGAGGGAGAGGGGGCCGGAATTCCGCTCCCGGAATAATTGGCGGCCCTCTGTCGATCGGTACAGCCGGTGCATCTTGTATTTTCTGTCGATGAGACTAAAATTGCATCCGGTCGGTTCTGGAATGGGCGAGAACCATGGCAACCACCAACCTCATGCGCAGGTCTGCGTTCACCCTCGTGGAGATGCTCCTCGTCGTGGGCGTGATCGTGCTGTTGATCGGGCTGCTTCTGCCTTCGTTCAGTCGCGCCAAGTCGCAGACGCGCACGATGGTTTGCCAGGTGAATCAGGCGGCGCTCTCGCAGGCGGCGATTGCCTATTCCGTGTCCAACCGAGGCAAGTTGTTTCCCTACGACAACGCCGACAACACGTTGCGTTACGAGACATTCTGGATGACGTTGATCGATCATTACACGGGCGACATGGATCAGCTTCGCATGTGCCCGGAGACCGTGATTTCGCCGGAAGGGCAAGTCGGCGCCTACGCCGCGGGATGGGGCACCGTGCGCGGCGCGTGGGGCATGCCTTGGGTCGCCAGCGGCTGGGGCTTTCTCGGCAAGAACTACGGCAGCTACGGCTGGAACGCGTGGATGCACTCGAGCCGGACGGCATACATCAAGGGCCAGAGCAACGACGTCGCCGACGACAAGCGACACTGGAAGAGCCTCAAGTACTGCACGACCTCGGCGACCACGCCGTTCTTTTCCGATATGAGCTGGGTGGACACGTGGTTCCACAACAAGTCCGGCGGCCCCGTCAGCAACCCGCCGGCGAATCTCTTCGCCGAGAACTCCGGCTCCGGCCGCGTCTGCATCAACCGGCACAACCGCGGCGTCTGCCACGGTTATGTCGACGGTTCCGCGGGCTGGACCACGCTGGAGGAACTCTGGAAACTCACGTGGAACAGCGAGTCCACGCCGATGAATCCGCCCTGGGCACTGCCGGCTCAATGAGACCTGCCGCGGCGCGATCGATCACTTCAAACTCTGCTGCAACTGTGTCACGGCGATCAGCGTGATGGCGGTGGGCTTGACCGCCAGGCGGTTGTCCCACAGGGCGAAGCGCACGCCGTCGAGCGCTTCGCGGCCCTTGCCGCGCACGTAAAAAAGCGACGGCTCATCGAACATGAGCTGGCCCAGGAAGCGGACGTTGAGCGTGGCGTCCAGCTTGACGAGGTTGGCGTTCTCTTTGCCCTGGATGTCGGACACGGCGAGCGACTGCGAGAGGAGCGCGAGCACATAAGCGGACCGCCAGTCGGGTGTCGGCACGCCTTCGCCGGTTTCATTGATCAGGTCGTAGCCTCCGACGACATCGTCCGGTCCCAGCGCGGGTTTGCCGCGGACGAGGCGCTTGCTTCTGAGCATGGAAAGCAAATCGCCGGCGGCCGTGGCGCGGGCGAGCCAGGCGGCCTTGGCCTTGGCGTCGGTAGGGTTGGCCAGGCGGTGCATGCGGGCCGTGGCGTCCATGATCCAAGGCATGGCCGCGACGCCTTCGGTTAGCGTCAGCTTGGCGCCCCACACCGCTTCGAGTCCCGCTTCGAGCACCGTGGCAAGCTTCTCGTCCCGGCTCTTTTCATACTGCGCCGCCAGAGCCGCCAGCAGAATGCCCTGCGTTTCCCAGGACAGCGGCGCCCGGCTGCGGGCGTTGAGAAACAGTCCTTTGTCCACGGGGGCCGCGGCGACACGGGCGGCCAGTTTCTCGCGATCGTCTTTCAGTTCAGCCAGATGCGGCGCTTCGCAAAGCGTCAGCAGCAGCAGGGCGTGGGCGTCGACTTCGCCCTCCTTCGGATCCTGCACGGAGAACTTGCGGCGGAGGGTGTCGATCAGGACGAAAGCCTTTTCGCGCGTGTTCAGGTAATCCAGGCCATTGGGATCCCGCGCGCCGAGCATGGTGACTCGCCGGCTCATCGCCAGCGCCACCAGGGCGGCATCGCTGTCGGTCGCCTTGGTGGGATCAAAGAGATCGCTGGCGGGCAGGTAGGTGCCGGTAAGCGTGCCGTCGGGCAACAGTCGCTGGACGAGATGGCTGGTGAGCCGGCGTCCCATCGCTTCGACGGTGCGCAGATCGACAGCCTGCGGCGGGATGACCTCGTTGCCGCGGGTGAGCTGCGTCACCGGCTGGTCCTGCGAAGCGCGGGCCAGGTGAATCACATCGAGGCGCTGCAGTCGCGGCCCCTTGTCCCGCCCGACGCGCGGCTCCAGTTGGAGCATCTCGTCCGCCTGGTATCCGACATCCGCCATCAGCCGCTTGATCTGGCTGTCGGGCAACAGATTCGACGCCAGCGCGGAGGCAGGCCATTGCACGGCGGACGCCTCAGGCTTCAGATGATTCCGCATGCGCAGGCCGTGATAGCCCGCGGCGAACTGAAAGTAGACGGTCTGCGGCGGGGCCTTGTCCGCCACGAGAATGTCGGTGGGGGAATGCGCGATCTGCACGTCCAGCACCAGCGGAATCGGATCCGGTTTGGCTGCGGGCAGGTTGATGGTCGGCTTCTTGCCTGCCTTGATCTCCTTGTCCGCCTGATCGCGCACGCTGCGGTTGAACGTCCGGTCGCGAGCGTCCTTGAAGTTCACCAGCGCAATCTCGGTGGCGGCGGCGACCAGCTCGCGCAGGTCCTGCGCCTCCTGCGGACGCGCGGTGCCCAGCGCGTCGCCCACCCCGAGCGTCAGGCCGCCGTAGCGCAATGTCACGCGCACGCCGACGACGCCGCTGACCAGCAGCGGGCGCTCGCCCGCCTTGCGTTTCACTTCTTCGTCCTTCACCCACTGCTCGGCCAGTTGGTACATCGAGCGGGCAACGGACCAGTCCACCGCCGGCGCATCGATGATGGGGTCGGCCGCCCGCACGCCCGAGCCGGTCGCGGCGAGCAGCAGCACCACCGCCAACCCTGTGGACAGTGATGCCCGCCAGTGCGCAGCGATGTTGCCTGCACGCAACAATCCGCACAGCCGGTGAATTACGTGAAAAGAAGTTCCGCGAAAGTCTATTTGCAGCATCTGCGGCAATCTCAGGGGGTTGCGTTCGAAACGGCGGCGGGAACGGCGGGCGGTGGGGACTGGCACGCGGGTTGTTATGTCAAGGGCAACGCATCAGGGAGATTTCAAATGACGATTGCCATGTGGTTCCAACTCTCCGCGGATCAGATCGAACGCCGCAAACGTATGCTGACCCTCGTCGGAATGATCTTCGCGGCCCTTTGCTGAATCGTTGGATGCCTGGCCTCGGCGTTGCACGCACACGCACTTCCATGCCCACCCTCGGAGGAGAGGGTGGGTTTTTTGTTGAGGGACGAAACTCGCAGCGCGTCAGGACTATTCAGGAGAAGAGTCTATCAGAACGGTTGACGGAATCCGAGAACGAAGTGCAATAGGCGGCAGTGAAACGGAGGCCTTTCCATCATTTAGCCGGCGGGCTTGCCCGCCGAGAATCAACGGCCACAACAGCGCATCGGTTTGCGGAACACGCCTGCCGGTGGTTTGTCTCGAAGCGCAGGCGACCTGGCCGCTAGACATCCGCGGCGGGCTTGCCGCCGAGAATCAACGGCCACAACAACGCATCGGTCTGCGCAACACGCCTGCTGGTGGTTTGTCTCGAAGCGCAGGCGACCTCGCCACTGGACATCCGCGGCGGGCAAGCCCGCCG
>CAYRPN010000204.1:4052-6871 GCA_964426135.1 uncultured Phycisphaeraceae bacterium
TCTCGAAGCGCAGGCGACCTCGCCACTGGACATCCGCGGCGGGCAAGCCCGCCGGCTAAATGGGTGGTGATGTCATCTCACGCCAGATCGGGGAACAGCTTCTTTACGGCCGAGACCAGGTCCTTCACGTGGCTGACCGACTCGGCCATGAGCTTGCTCTCGCCCGCATCCATGTCGATCTTGACGACCTTCTCGACGCCCTTGGCGCCGAGCACGACGGGCACGCCGACGAAGTAGCCCTGGCCCTTGGCGCCGGGCGCGACGCTGTATTCTTCCTCGCAGTAGGCGGCGCAGGGGAGGATGCGCTTTTTGTCCTTGACGATGGCCTCGACCATCTGGATGACGCCGGAGGCCGGGGCGTAGTAGGCGCTGGTGCCCATGAGCTTGACGATTTCGCCGCCGCCGACTTTGGCGCGCTCGACGCAGGCGTTGATTTTTTCCATCGGCAGAAGCTGCGTGACAGGGACGCCGTGGACGCTGGTGTAGCGCGGCAGCGGCACCATGTCGTCGCCGTGCCCGCCCAGCAGCAGCGCGCTGACGTCCTCGACGGAGCAGCCGATCTCCCACGCGATGAACGTGCGGTACCGCGCCACGTCGAGGCAGCCGGCCTGGCCGATGATGCGATGCGTCGGGAAGCCGGTGACCTTCCACGCGGTGTAGACCATCGCATCGAGCGGATTGCTCACCACGATGACGATGGCGTCGGGGGCGTACTTTTTCACGTTCTCGCTGACGGAGCGCACGATGCCCACGTTGACGTTGATCAGATCGTCGCGGCTCATGCCCGGCTTGCGCGGCACGCCCGCGGTGATGACGACGACATCGCTGCCCGCGATGTCCTCATAGTTCGCCGTGCCTTTGATGCCGACGTCGAATCGTTCGATCGGCCCGCACTGGGCCAGGTCGAGCATCTTGCCTTTGACGACGTTTTCCGCCTGCGGAATGTCCAGGACAACGATGTCGCCCAGTTCCTTCGAGGCTGCCCAGAGGGCGCAGGAAGAGCCGACATTGCCGCCGCCGATGATGGTGATTTTGGGACGCTTGGTCATGGTGTGTTTCTCGCGATGACTGGAGGGACGGGCATGATAGGTTTTGCCACGGAGCACGCCAGTGGGGGATACACCGGGGGATCACCGGGACATGCGTGGAGGCGGCGGCTCGTGCCCAGCCGCGGAACCGACGGGCGCCCAGGTTGACGGCGGCTCGGAGCGTGAGAATTTTTTCCGGGTGGCCGGGGCTGGAGTCGGCGGAAGCCCCGGAAGAGCGCGCGGAAATCGCAAGGCCAGCGGAAAGCGCGATTCGTTCGAGCAAGGTGCCCCGTTCCGGGGCATCCGTCGAGCCTCACGCCCCGGCCACCCGTCGGGACGAACAGATTGTGCGGCATCCGTCACGCGATGGTGGCGATTGCAAACTTGTGCGTCCCGACCCTCACCCCAGCCCTCTCCCTGACAGGGAGAGGGGGCCGGAATGCAAGCCCGGGAAAGATGGGTACACCCGCTTTGGTTGTTTGAGGTCCGCGATTCACGGCTGGCGCTTGTATCGCCGATGAATAACGAGATGACCAGCATCGCCGCCAACAGTTCGTCCGCCCCGTCCACGCTCGCCGCCGAGATCGGCATCCGCGTGGCGGTGAAAGCCAAGAATGTGGCGGAGCAGCAAGGCGCCGCGATGATTTCCCTTCTCGAAAGCGCCGGCGAACTCTCGCAATCCCTCGCGGCTGAGCCCGGCAAAGGCACGCGGCTCGACGTCATCGGGTAACCAGGGCTCGCACACGTCGGTACGCCAGGTAAACGTCCCCCAACCACTCGGCTGTTCATGAATGGCCTCTCCGTCCGCCGCGCGCCGCCGCTGGCATGGAGCACATCGCCATTACTTGCTGTTCACCTTCTCGCTGATCGCGTCGCCGGCTTTTTTGGCCTTGTCCGCGTCCTGCTTGATCTTGTCCTTGTCGATCTGGATCTGGATGTTGTTGTTGTCGGACGAGACCTTGAACCAGCCCAGGAAATAACCGGCGACGGCGACCACCGCGGCGAGAATGACGATCGTTCCAAGCAGTTTGCGAATCATCGGAAGCTCCTTTCAGCCGGCCGCCAGTCGTCGCGGGGCGCCGGTCACGAACCGGGGTGCGGACGAATGGTACCATTCGGCATTCTATGGAACCTGATGCAGCCACGCCTGATTCCGCCGGTCCGCGACCAGTCGAGCACGGTGTGTTTCCGCTTCGGCCTCAGTCGCTGACATGGGCGGCCTTGCTGGGGCGGTGGATCGATTTCGCTCGCAGCGGGGTGGCCTTGCCCGCCAACGACGAAGGCCGGCGGATGCGCGATTCCATCGCGGATGTGATCATGCTGCAGGCGGTGTGGTTCGCGTTGGGAAACCTGGGCGATCTGCCAACGGACGAACGATTGCTGGGACTGGATCGCGCGGAGGTCCTCATCGAAAAGCACGCCGCAGCGCTGCGACAACGCTGGGGAGTGGAGATGCCGCCATCGATGACGGAGTTGATTGTGGATGCGACGAATGTGTTGGCGGCGAGCCGGGCCGTATCCGGCCCGACGAAACTGCAAGGGGGATGAGGAGAGGAAGAGAGGAAGAGAGGAAGAGATGAAGAGACGAAGAGACGAAGGGGACTCCTGAAAAACCCCACCCTTCCCGCGCCCCATTTTTCAGAATCCGCGGAACTCATGTGGACAACCCCTGATTTCTTGCGTTCCCGTCCACTCGGCATTACACCGGTTCATCCGCGTCGCCCCGGACAGGCGGCGCTTCAAGGAGCTTCGCGATGGAACGCAAGACCCAGCCCCCGACCCTGATCGACG
>CAYRPN010000205.1:0-6687 GCA_964426135.1 uncultured Phycisphaeraceae bacterium
GATTCCCGGGCGCGAAAAAATATTTTGGGGCGCGAACTGCGGAGGTTGGGCTAACTCCGCAGATTCGAATCGCTTCGCTCCCAGCCGGACGACTTGGAAAGTCGTCCCACATGCGATGTTGATCCTGCACGGCTCCTTCGCGGCTGGGGCGAGGCACTTGGGCCTGCGACTGTTTGTCCGCTCTGTTGACACCCCCGAGGGCAACCGCTAACTTCCTAACCCCACACCGCAGCCGCGGCGATCCGCCTGCTTCAGGTCGGCGCGGTCGGTGCCGGGAAAGGACGGGGCCATGGCCAGCGAACCTCGGCCCCCGGACAAAAAGCCCTCGACCATTCGCCGCGTGGCAGGCCTCGGCGACCTGGCGGTGGCGGGCACCGAGCTGGGCCTGACCATTGCCGTCCTCTGCCTGCTGGGCTGGTGGCTGGATGGACAGTGGAACAGCAGCCCGCTGATGCTGCTTCTGCTCGGCGGCGTCGGCATCCTCGGTACGTTTTACAAGCTTTTTCGAACGAGTGGCCGGTACTTCACGGACGAACACGGCAAGCAATCCCCACGCGATCAAGGTGACGGCAAGGACGACAACCCCACCCCATGACGCAAACCGCAAACCAACCCGCATTCCCGCTCGCCAAGGCAGCCATCGCGCTGACCGTGATGGCGGTGGTTGTGCTTGCCTTGGCGTACTTCGTGGTGCCCGGACTCTTCGGCCAACCGCGCGGCGCTGAACTGGCCGTGGCGATCATGGTTGCCGTCGTCTGGGTCAGCGGGCTGGTCAGCCTGATCCCGATGAAAAAAGTCGTGGGGCAGCCCGCGCTGGCGGTGGTCAAGGCGTTCTTCCTCGGCATGGCGGTGCGCGTCGCCGCCGGCGTGCTGATGATGGTCGTTGCGATCAAGTCCATGAAGCTGCCCGCAGGCCCCGTCGCGGTGAGCCTGATGTTCGCCTACGGCATGTTCCTCTTCGTCGAAACCCGCCTGGTCACCCGCTTCCTGCGTGACTCGGCTGCAGGACGCATGGACTCCCCTCCCTTTCAGGGAGGGGCAGGGGGAGGGTCGAGCGAACTGCGCGACCTGAGCCAACTTGACGCGGATCGCCCGACCCTCCCCCAACCCCTCCCTAAGAGGGAGGGGAGTTCTGACACCGTATCCCTGAGGCAAGCGGCGGAACCGATGTCGGGAAAACCTAAGGCCACGGACAATCACAACGCCCCGCGCGCGATGCACGGGTCGGAGGCACTGGCGTGATGAACTTCCTTTACACAATCGCGGCCGGCAACCCGGTCGACCACGTGACGGACAAGCCCATCTACGGGCAGTGGTTCGTCAGCAACGTCACGCTCATGCTGCTCCTCAGCGGCGCGCTGACGCTCTGGCTGATCCTGCCTGCGGCCAAGAAGATCGCCAAGGCGGGTGAGGCCGGCGCCAAGACGCTCGACGATTACCGCACACAGGGCATCCAGGCGAACATGGTCGAGGTCGTGTGTCTCTATCTGCGCGACACGGTCTTCAAGCCGATGCTGCACGAGCAGACGGACCGTTTCATGCCGATGCTGTGGACGTTCTTCTGGTTCATCCTGATTAACAATCTGCTGGGGCTCGTGCCGTTTGTGGACATCACCGCGCTCTTTGGCTTGAACGAATACCAGGGCCACTACGTCGGCTTCGGCGGCACCGCTACGCAGTCGATCTGGGTCACCGGCGCGCTGGCGGCGATCTCTGCCACCTGGTTCAATGGCGTGGCGCTCGTCAAGAATCCCAAGGCTTACTTCTTGCACATGACCGGTGGCGCTCCCATGTTTATGTGGCCCGTCATGTTTGGCGTCGAACTCATCGGCACGGGTGTCAAACCCATCGCGCTTGCGCTGCGTCTTTTTGCCAACATGACCGGCGGGCACATCATCGTCGCCACGCTGCTGGGATTCTTCGTGCAACTGAGCCAGTGGAAAACCGGCATCGGCCACGCGATGGCGCTGATCCCGCTCGCCGGCACGATCGCCATTTATTTCCTCGAACTGATGGTCGCGTTCATCCAGGCGTACATCTTCACCTTCCTCTCCGGCCTGTTCCTCGCCCAACTCGTCGTCCACCACCACGACGACCACGGGCATGAAGAGCACGGTCACGAGGAACATGGACATGGACATGGCGAGGTGAAGGCGGCGCACTGAAGAAAGGGTTTAGGGTTTAGGGTGTAGGGTCCAAGCCACAATGCCAAATCCGCAATCCGCAATCCGAAATCCGAAATCCGAAATTGTCTAATCGTCTCCCTGCCGTTCGAGTAAGGCGTTCGGCCGTGCCCGCGAGGGATGGGGGATTCAAGGTGCGACCTTGCCGCATCGAAACTGTTTCAGGAGTCTGGTTATGAAGAAGTTTCTCGCGTTTGGAATCGTCGCCCTGGTGATGTCGCTCACCTCGACCGTGTTCGCCGCCGATCCCCCGGCCGGTGGCGCCGCCCCCGCCGCTAGCGCCGATCACGGCTCGTCGTGGGTGTTCCCCTCTGGCAGCTACGGCGCTAACTTCGCCGCCGCCATCGGCGCCGGCATCGTTGTGCTCGGCGCTGCCCGCGGCATCGGCAACATCGGTGCGTCGGCCACCGAGTCGATCGCCCGTCAGCCCGAAGCCGCCAAGGACATCAGCGGCGCCATGCTGCTCTCCTGCGCTCTGATCGAAGGTGTGGCGCTCTTCGGCGTCGTCGTGACGCTGCTCGTGGCGTTGAAGTAAATCAATAGCGACCCAGGGACCAAGCGACCGAGCGATCGAGGGGCAACTCTTTCGCCGGTCGCTTGGCTCCCTGGATTGCCCGGCTCTTGTAGGGTGGGCAATGCCCACTCTACGCGGAATTGGTTCCGTCCCTTTGTCCCTTTGTCCCTTTGTCCCTTGGCCCCTCGGTCCCTCGGTCCCTCGGTCCCTCGGTCCCTCGGTCCCTCGGTCCCTCGGTCCCTTGTTCCCTATTCCCATGACCCTACTCTCCCTCACACTGACGCTTGCCGCCGAGGGCGGCGCGAATCCGTTTGCCGGCCGCATTTACCAGGCGATCGCCGCCGCCACGGTGTTCCTCGTGATCTTCTTCGTGCTGAAGAAGAAGGCGTGGGGGCCGATTCTCACCGGCTTGCAGGCCCGCGAGAACAAGATCAAGGGCGATCTCGAGTCGGCGGAGAAAGCCAACGAGGAAGCCGCCTCCACGCTCAACGCCTACCGCGAGCAACTCTCGCAGGCGCAGGCCGAGGCGCGGCGAATCATCGACCAGGGCCGGCTCGACGCCTCCAAGATCGCCGCCCAGCTCAAGGCCGACGCCGAGAGTGAAATCCGCGGCATCAAGGAACGCGCCGAACGCGACATCAAAGCCGCCAAGGAGCAGGCCCTGACCGAAATCTATTCCCAGACCGCGACGCTTGCGACCACGGTCGCCAGCCGCATTCTCCGCCGCGAGATCAAGCCGGCGGATCAGGAACAGCTCGTGCAGGAGTCGCTGGCGGAACTCGGCAAGACGCGGCGAAATTGACTCGGTGTAGGGTGCGTCAAGGCTCGGCGCGGACGCACCACGGTTCACTGAAACGCGACAAGGCGCAGCGAAGTTTGGTCCGAACCCGGCTCGCCTTGTTTGATAGAAGCGCAACAAGGTGCGTCCGCGCCGAGCCTTGACGCACCCTACGCCAACGGCCCCGCGCTAGAGAACGCTCACCCTGCTTTGGAGACCCCCGTGGCAGACGAAACCCAGATCAACACCGTCGATCGGCTCTACGGCGGCGCCCTCGTCGAGATGGCCGACGAAGCCGGCGCGCTGGACTCGACGGCGGAGGAAGTGGCCAGCCTTGGCGAACTGCTCGCCAAGTCGCCGGACCTCGAGAAGCTGCTCGCCAGCCAGGTGCTGTCTGTCAAAGATCGCGCCGCCAGCATCGAGCGCATCTTCAAGGGCAAGGTGAGCGAGCTGCTGTTCCGCTTCCTGCTCGTGGTCAACAAGAAAAATCGCCTCGGCGACCTGCCAGGCATTCTGCGCGCCTTTGGCAAGGGCTACGCGGAGAAGCGCGGCGTGATCGAGGTGGACATCCACACCGCCGACGCGCTGCCCGCCGACAAACTCGCCGGCATCGCATCGGGCATCGGCAAGGCGCTGAGCCGGCAGGTCGTGCCGTTCCCCCATGTGGAGCCGCACCTGATCGGCGGCCTGAAGCTCCGCATCGGCGATCAACTGATCGACGGCAGCGTGGCCACACAGCTGCGCCTGATGACGGAAAAGATCGTCGCAGCCGGACGGGACAAGGCACGGGCGGTCTAGGAAAGGGCCAAGGGCCGAAGGGCCGAGGGCCGAGGGGCCGAAACAATGCAAGTAATAGGCTGATTGGAGTCTTGGTATGGAACAGCAAGCGGGTCGATTTCGCGAAGTGATCGCATGGCAGAAGGCATACGCCCTCGCTTTGGCGATCTATCGCGCGACCAGCGCATTTCCATCTGACGAGCGATTCGGGCTGATTCAACAGATGAGACGTGCAGCCGTGTCCGTTCCGTCCAATATTGCCGAGGGTTGGGGACGAGGCAGCACCGCCGACTATCAGCGCTTCGTAGGAATCGCCCGTGGCTCGCTTTACGAACTGCTCACGCAATTGCTGCTCGCAACCGACTTGCAGTATCTGTCCGCGTCCAACGATATTCACGCCCTAGTAGCCGAAGTGGAACGCATCATCAACGGCCTGTATCGCTCATTGATGGACAAGGTCGCACAGAACGAGTGATTTTAGCTTTGGGCAGATTGGCCCAAGAGACTGACAGTCTTTTCCGACCCTTGGCCCTCGGCCCTTCGGCCCTTGGCCCTTCGAGCTCACCTATGAAAATCAACACCGACGAAATCACCAGTGTCATCAAGCAGGAAGTCCAACGCTACGCCACCGAACTGGAAGTCTCCCAGGTCGGTCAGGTCGTGGAGGTCGGCGACGGCATCGCCCGCATCTACGGCCTGTCCAACTGCATGGCGGGCGAGATGCTCGCTTTCGACATCGGCGGCGGCAAGACGATCATGGGCCAGGCGATGAACCTGGAGCAGGACATCGTCGGCGCCGTCATCTTCGGCGACTACCTCCAGATCAAAGAAGGCATGACCGTTCGCTCCACCAGCGAACTGCTCAGCGTGCCCGCCGGTGAAGCGATGCTGGGCCGCGTCGTGGATCCCCTGGGCAATCCCGTGGACGGCAAAGGCCCGATCGCCGCGACCGAGCGGCGCAAGGTGGACATCATCGCCCCCGGCATCGCCGAGCGCCAGCCCGTCAAGCAGCCGCTGCAGACCGGCGTCAAGGCGGTGGACTCGATGATCCCCATCGGCCGCGGCCAGCGCGAGCTGATCATCGGCGACCGCAAGACCGGCAAGACCGCCGTCGCCATCGACGCCATCATCAACCAGGCCTACACCCACAAGACCGACCAGCCGGTGTACTGCATCTACGTCGCCATCGGCCAGAAGGAATCCACCGTCGCCGGCGTCGTGGAACAGCTCCGCAAGCACGGCGCGATGGAGTACACCATCGTCGTCAACGCGTCGAGCTCCTCGCCCGCGCCGCTCCAGTACATCGCCCCTTACTCCGGCTGCACCATGGGCGAGTACTTCATGTGGAAGGGCAAGCACGTCCTGTGCGTCTACGACGACCTCTCCAAGCAGGCCACGTCGTATCGCCAGTTGTCGCTGCTGCTGCGCCGCCCGCCCGGCCGCGAGGCGTACCCCGGCGACGTGTTCTATCTCCACAGCCGCCTGCTCGAACGCGCTACCAAGCTCAGCGACGAAAACGGCGGCGGCTCGCTCACCGCGCTGCCCATCATCGAGACGCAGGAAGGCGACGTCTCCGCCTACATCCCCACCAACGTGATCTCCATCACCGACGGACAGATTTACCTCGAACCCGATCTCTTCTTCGCAGGCGTGCGCCCCGCGATCAACGTCGGCATCTCCGTCAGCCGCGTCGGTGGCAACGCCCAGATCAAGGCGATGAAGCAGGTTGCCGGCTCCTTGCGTCTGGACCTGGCCGCCTACCGCGAACTGGAAGCCTTCGCACAACTGGGCACGGAACTGGATAAAGCCACGCAGCGCCAGCTCGACCGTGGCGCCGCGATGGTGGAACTCCTCAAGCAGCCGCAGTACGAGCCGATGGAAGTGATCGACCAGGTCATCCAGCTTTTCGCCGGCACGCGCGGCTTCCTCGACGACATGGCGCCCAAGAACGTCCCCGCCTTCGCCAAGGACCTCGTCGAGCATTTCAAAGGCCCAGCGGTCGGCCTCCGCGGCGAACTCTCCGCGGCGCAGGCGTTCAACAACACGCTCGAAGAAAAATTCAAGACCGCCCTCCGCGATTTCAAGGCGGGTTGGAAGCCGAAGTAATGGCCCGGACGGGCGACGTCCTGTCAACGCGCTCGATACCTCGACAACGAACCATCACACCCTCGGCAAGTGCCGGGGGTTGTTTTTTTCTCATTCGGCACTTGCGTACCTGACCACTGTTGAAACGGGCGCGACGAAGTATTGAACAGAGCCGGAGTCTGTGACTCCGCTGTATCGTCAGAGCCGGAGTCTGTGACTCCGCTGCATCGTCAGAGCCGAAGTCTGTGACTCCGCTGTATCGTCAGAGCCGGAGCCTGTGACTCCGCTGTATCGTCAGAGCCGGAGTCTGTGACTCCGCTGTATCGTCAGAGCCGGAGTCTGTGACTCCG
>CAYRPN010000206.1:0-6577 GCA_964426135.1 uncultured Phycisphaeraceae bacterium
GTGAAAAACAAGAGCGGAATCGCTCTTTGGTCAATCGTTAACCGGACACTACTGGTCGGACAATTCGAAATTGTGAATGCAAAAGTCAGATTCCAAGACCGCTTGACTTTTGACTTTTGCATTTTGCATTTTGACTTTTCTGTTTTTACTTTTTCCTGCTCCGCCGACGAACGCCCACTTCGCGTCACCTCGCCACGTTGCGTTCCCGGTGCATCTCCGACACAATCGTGCCGCTCCACTGCGCTCCCGCGTGGGCGCCACCGTTCGTGTTGGTTACGAACGAATGGCAATCGAACTCCAACCTCGCTCTTTCATCAATCATGGCAAAACCACACTGGCAAGGCGTCTTCCCCGCGGTCACCACGCAGTTCAAGAAGGATCTGTCGCTGGACCTCGATGCCACCGCGCATCACATCGAGGTGCTGATCGACTCAGGCGTCACCGGCCTGATCATGTGCGGATCGCTGGGCGAGAACCAGTCGCTCGATCCCGATGAGAAGCGCCGCGTCGTCGATCTCGCCGTGAACACCGCGGCGGGCCGGGTGCCCGTGCTCAGCGGCGTTGCGGAAACGAGCACGGCCGCCGCATGCCGGTATGTGCGCGACTGTGAGGACATGGGGGCCGACGGTTTCATGGTCATGCCCGCGATGGTCTACAAGGCCGACGGACGCGAGGCGATGAACCACTTCCGTCGCGTCGCCGCGGCCACGGGCCTGCCGTGGATGCTCTACAACAACCCCGTGGGCTACACCGTGGACATCACGCCTACGCAATTCGCCGAGCTTGCGAACATCAAGAACCTCGTGGCGCTTAAGGAAAGCTCCGCCAACACGCGCCGCATCACCGAGCTTCGCATCGAGGTCGGGGACCGGTACGCCATTTTCGTCGGCGTGGATGACCTGGTGCTCGAATCGTCCATCCTCGGCATCGATGGCTGGGTCGCCGGCTCCGGCATCGCGTTTCCGAAGGAGAACCAGTATTTCTGGGAACTCACCCGCAAGGGCAAATGGGACGAAGCCCGCGCGATGTACCAGTGGTTTTATCCGCTCTTGAAGCTCGACACGAACATCAAGTTCGTGCAGTACATCAAGCTCGCGGTGCAGGAAACCGGGCTGGGCGCCGAGTGGGTGCGCGAGCCGCGGCTGCCGCTGACCGGCGAGGAGCGCAAGCGCGTGCTGGCGGTGATTCATAAGGGCATCGAGGCGAGGCCGAAGCTGAAGAAGAAGTGAAGGAGATTTCGGATTTGGGATATTCGATTTGGGATTTGGGGTATTCGATTTCGGATTTGGGATTTCGGATTTCGGATTTACGGACAAGTGCCGGCCCACTCTTTTCCCGCGATCTGAGTGTGCCATTCCGCAATCTGACTTCTGCAACCGGAAGTCTGAGATCTGAGATCTGAGATCTGAGATTTGAAATCTGAAATCTGAAATCTGAGATTTCAAATCTGCCATCGAGAACCCCAAATCCAGAATCCGACGTCCCGAATCCAAAATCCGGCCTCAAGTCCAGAATCCGGCCTTAAATCCGAAATCCCAAATCCCAAATCCGAAATCCTCCCCATGTCCCGCACCATCCACGTCATCGATTCCCACACCGCCGGCGAGCCGACGCGCATTGTCATCGACGGCGGCCCGGACCTGCGCGATGGCTCCGTCGCGGAGCAGGCGCAGGTCTTCCGCACGCAGCACGATCGTTTCCGCAGCGCCGTGGTGAATGAGCCGCGCGGCAGCGATGTGCTGGTGGGCGCGCTGCTCGTGAAGCCGCGCGATGCCTCATGCATCGCCGGGATCATCTTCTTCAACAACGTCGGCACGCTGGGCATGTGCGGACATGGCACGATCGGGCTGATCGCCACGCTCGCCCACCTGGGCCGAATCAAACCCGGCACACACCGCGTCGAGACCAATGTCGGCATCGTCGCCGCCACGCTGCATCCGACCGGCGAAGTCTCCGTGCAGAACGTGCCCAGCTACCGCAAAGCCAAGTCGGTGGCCATCGAGGTGCCCGGCGT
The DNA here is from genome assembly GCA_964426135.1 of uncultured Phycisphaeraceae bacterium. Taxonomy (GTDB): domain Bacteria; phylum Planctomycetota; class Phycisphaerae; order Phycisphaerales; family Phycisphaeraceae; genus CAYRPN01. The sequence goes on from CAYRPN010000206.1 coordinate 2,015, forward strand.
CGGAACCGTGCGCGGCGATGTCGCCTGGGCCGGCAACTGGTTCTACCTCGTGGAGAATCACGGCGAACTGCTCGAACTGAGCAACTGCGAACGCCTGACCGAAGTGAGTTGGCGCATCCGTCAGGCCATCAACGCCAGTGGCTACCCCGAAGTGGATCACGTCGAATTGTTCAGCAAGCCCGCCACCGGCGACGCCGACTCCCGCAACTTCGTCATGTGCCCGGGCAAAGCCTACGATCGCTCGCCGTGCGGCACCGGCACCAGCGCCAAACTCGCGTGCCTCGCCGCCGATGGCAAGCTCGCCCCCGGCACGATGTGGATTCAGGAAAGCATCGTCGGCACACGTTTCACCGGCAGCTATCAGTGGCAGGATCAGAGCAAGGGCGTGATCGTGCCCACCATCACCGGCCGCGCGTACGTCAACGCGGAAAGCAAGCTGCTGCTCGACGAGCGCGACCCGTTCTGCTGGGGCATTCGCGCGTCGTAATTTCACCGACCATGTCCAAGCACGTGCTCATCATCGGTGCCGGTGTCATCGGCCTTTCCGCGGCTTACTACGCCACGCAGCGCGGCTGCCGCGTCACGGTCATCGACCGCAATCCCGAATCGCGCGACGGCTGCTCCTTCGGCAACGCCGGCATGATCGTGCCCAGCCACTTCGTGCCGCTGGCGGCGCCCGGCATGGTGAAGCTGGGGCTCAAGTGGATGTGGAACCCGCGATCGCCCTTCTACATCAAGCCGCGCTTGTCGTGGGATTTGCTTGGTTGGGCCGCGCGATTCTGGAAGGCGAGCACGAAGGAGCACGTCGCCAAAGCCGCCCCGCTGCTGCGCGATCTCAGCTTCGCCAGCCGAACGCAGTACGAAGCCCTCGCCGACGCATGGGGCAACGACTTCGGCCTGGTGCGCAACGGCCTGCTCATGCTCTGCAAGGACAAGCACACGCTCGACGAGGAATCCCGCTTCGCCGACAAGGCCAACCAACTCGGCGTCCCCGCGCAGGTGCTCGACGCCGCCGCCACCGCGAAGCTCGATCCGAATGTGACGATGGACGTCGCCGGCTCCGTGTTCTTTCCGCGCGACTGCCACTTGTCGCCCAACCGTTTCATGGCTGCCCTGTTGTCACGCCTCACCGGTGCCGGTTGCACGTTCGCGTGGAATGCCGAGGTCACTGGCTTCATCGTGCGCGACCGCCGCGTGACCGGCATCAAGACTTCACAAGGCGATTTCGAGGCGGACGAAATCGTCATCGCCGGCGGATCGTGGTCGCCGCTGATCGGCGAGATGCTTTCGCTGAGGCTGCCGATGCAGGCGGGCAAGGGTTATTCACTGACGCTGACGCAGCCTCGCGAGTTGCCGGCGATCTGCTCGATCTTCACCGAAGCCCGCATCGCGGTGACGCCGATGGGCTCGACCCTGCGTTTCGGCGGCACCATGGAAATCGCCGGCCTCGATGAATCCATCACGCAGGAGCGCGTGCAGGGCATCATCGAGTCGGTGCCCCGCTACTACCCGAAGTTCCAGCCCGCCGACTTCGCCGGCATTCAGCCCTGGCGCGGCCTGCGCCCCTGCACGCCCGACGGCCTGCCGTACCTGGGCCGGCCCGCGCGGTACGACAACCTCATCATCGCCACGGGCCACGCCATGATGGGCCTGAGCCTGGCGCCGGTGACGGGCGCAATCGTGGCGGATCTGCTGACGGAAACAGAGCCGGCGTTTGATCTGCACATGTTGTCGCCAGATCGGTACGGGTGAAGCCGATGAAGATCACCTTCGGCAAGTTGAGATTCCGCAGTGCTGAAGCAGGGATATTCGTACTACAATCAGAAAGAAGAGGTTGTCGTCCATGTGTGAAGCTCGACCCACGCCGACGAATCCTTTTCCATGGGAGTGGCAGAAATGCCGGAAATCAGCAGGTTTTTTGGCATGGTCATCGCGATGTATTACAACGATCATGCCCCGCCGCATTTTCATGTTCGCTATGGCAAACAGAAGGCCGTGATAGGCATCAACCCCGTAGAATTGCTGGAGGGCGGTCTCTCTCCCAAAGCCCGCGCCCTCGTGCTCGAATGGGCGATCATGCATCAGGACGAGTTGATGTCCGATTGGCAATTGGCCCGCCAACAAGCACCGCTCAACAGAATCGATCCACTGGAGTAACGCCATGCTGCAAGACATCGTGGAAGCAGTCCCCCTCGAGCACCATTTCCTCAAGGTGCGTTTTGAGGACGGCGTGGAAGGAGTGGTCGATGTCGCTCAGTGCGTGAGTTTCAAAGGTGTCTTTGCGCCTTTGCGCGAACGCACGGAGTTCGCGGCAGTGACGGTGAATCGAGAACTAGGGACGGTCTGCTGGCCTTGTGGAGCGGACCTCGATCCGGACGTGCTTTATGCGCTCGTGACCGGAGCAAAGATTCCCTCTCTTGGAAAAACCGCTGCCTCGCGGTGAAAAACGCGGGCGAAGCCGCAACGAAACGGAACAACAAAAAAGCCCCGGCACGGACCGGGGTTTTGAAATCATTGAATCTGAAACCGACGCTTTGTACCAGCGATCACATCTCCGTCTTGGTCGTCTCATCGCCGTGACCGATGTGGATGGACTTGTAGCCACCCTTCGACTTGAAGTAGAGCACCAGGATGAGGTAGCCCACGAACATGGTGGCGGGCACCAGCGCGGTGTACTTCATCGCCATCTGACCGCCGTGAAGCGTGGCGTCATCGACGGGCTTCTTGTCCGTGGCTTTGGTTGCCTGCGCCTTCTGCCACCATTCGTTCAGCGGCTTGATGTTCTTGTCCGCGTCGTAGGTCTTGGCGTCCTGGAGAATCTTGACGTCCGCAGCCAGAGCCTTGCCGTCGTCGCCGAGCACGGCCACCTTGGCGCCGTCCAGGCCCTTGACCTTGGGGAACACGAGGAAGCCGTTCTCGCCTTGCGCCGCGTAACGTTCGAACGTCTCCTTGGAATCCGCCTGCAGTTTGTGGGACGCGAAATAGTCCTGTTTGTAGCCGATGCCGGGGCCGCCCAGCAGGCCCGCCGAGAGCATGCCGACGCCGCCGATGGCGCCCATGGTCAGCGCGCCGCCCTTGGGGAATCGCTCGCCCACGACGCCGAGCATCGTCGGCCAGAGGAAGGTCTTGCCCAGCGAGTAAATGGTGACGGCAATCCACACCATCGCGACGCCTTCCTTGGGAACGGATCCGACCAGGAAGAGGCCGGTGGCGCCGAACACGGCGGAGATGCAAAGCAGGCCCAGCGGGTTGATCTTCTCCACGATGGGACCGGCGACGAAGCGAAGAATGGTCATCACCAGCGATGCATAGATGAAGAGATAAAGGCCCTGCCCGTCAGCGATGGTGCCGGTGATCTTGGAAATCCAGGAGTCCGTACCCAGTTCGACGTAACCGACACAGGCGTGCAGGAACAGCAGCAGCAGCAGCACGGGGCTGGCGAACTCGGCCAGCATGGTGCCGAAGCTGACACCGGCGGCACTGGCTTCGGAGAGCGGGAATTTGTTGATGAGCGTCATGCCGAAGTAGGCGACCACGGGGATCAGGAACATGCCGAGTTGGACTTCCCACGCCATCTTGCCCAGCACAATGCCCACGAGCGCGCCCAGCACCAGACCGGCGGGCCAGCCCGCGTGGAGGATGTTGAGGTAATGCACCTTCTGCTTGGGGTAGAGCGTGGCGACGAGCGGGTTGATGACGCACTCGCACAGGCCGCAGGAGACGGAGAACATGAACATGCCCCAGTAGAGGCACTGATAGGCTGCGTCCTTGCCGGAGCTGTTGAAGATGGGGGTCGCGGCGACGGTGAGGAAGTACGATCCAATCTGCAGCACGCCGGCGAGCAGCATGATGGCTTTGTATCCGACGCGGTCGGTGATCAGGCTGGCGAGGAGGATGACCACGCCGAAGCCGACCAGACCGCCGCCAGTGATGGTGCCCAGTTCGGTGTTGGTGAAGCCGTACTGACCAGCCCAGTTGCCGAGGATCGCCCCGCGGACGGCGAAGCCCACTCCCGCGGCGATGAGGGTGAGGAAGCTGGCGATGAGCAGCACGTTGCGTTTGATCTGGTCTTGCTGATCTTGCATAGATGATGTCTCCACCATGTGACCCGACTGGGAACACACGAAAGGGTTGAGGATTCCGCCCCGGACGACGACCGACGATGATGCCTCCAAAGCCTTGCGTCAGCACCAGGACTGCCGACGCCAAGTCGAGCGAAACTAATTGAGCACGCCGCATTTGTCAAGACAAAGCTTGCCGTCCTTGTCGACACGTCCTCTGAGAACGCAGAACTGCGGAGGAAATGGACATCGACGATCTCACGCGCCTGGACGTGGCGGAATCGATACTGAATGCTGCGGCGATCTACAAGACGATTCGCTCCGTCAGCCCCTATTGAAGGGTCCGCGAATACCTCCACATCATTCAAAGCACCACCTTGACCGGCGTGCTGATTTACACCAAAGGCAAGCTGGTTGTCGAAGCAGGCATCGAGACATACTAATTTATGGCTCATCCGCTATTTGCGTACTTGACACCGGTTGGAACGGGCGTTTCGGAGTC
>CAYRPN010000207.1:0-6275 GCA_964426135.1 uncultured Phycisphaeraceae bacterium
TCATCATCATCATCATCATCATCATCATCATCATCATCATCATCATCATCATCACTGCCATTACCCGCGCGTTTGATGGCACTGGTTGATGGCACTGGCAGGCTTTGCTGCCAGTGTCTTGGCCAACGTCAATTGCAAGCCCAAAACACTGGCAGCCGAGCCTGCCAGTGGCATCATCATCATCGTCATCATCATCATCACTGCCATTATCCGCGTGGCTGTGTACCGAACAATATGCTATAATGTGTCGCTTGGGGTCGCAGGTCGGTTGATTCGCCACAGATCGGCAGGCGGTTGAATCACTTCTTTTCCGGAGCCTTGCCATGGACGATGTCGATCGCAATCTCATCACCGCGTGGCAGATCGTTTGTGAACGGTGCTCGGCTGATCCGGTGTTCGCCGCCAAGCGCGTGGCGATGGCGCGGCGGCAGGTGATGCGCAAGCCGCTGCGGGATTTCTGTCTGGCGCTGCGGGCCAGTGACACGCGGATCACAGATTACAAGTTCTACATCCACACGAAGAATGCGGTGGAGGACAAGGTCGCGCACCTGGTGGATTTGAATGGCGAGTCGGTGCGGGAGCTATTGAAGCCGATCGAGAATCGCTGGCCGGGGATGCTGGCTCGGCATGCGGCGGCGAAGGTGGGGGTTTGCCACGAGGTGATCATGCGCTGGGCCAAGCGCGGGGTGATCAAGGTGGACTACTATCGGCCGGGGTCGGACGGGTGGTGGGGGCCGATGGCGCCTTATGTGTCGTGGTCGCGGGCGATCGATCCGCAGCACATGGAGGGGCGGCGGCCGGAGGAGGTGTGGGGCAGTTCGTGGCTGAAGTTGTGGGAGCGGGTGCCGACGGAGTTTCATCAGACGGTGCAGCGTGTGCCGCGGTTGCGCGACGATCCGCGCTACGGCGTGGTGTTCAGCGGATGGGACTGGCTTTGTCCGGGGACGGTGGATGCGGCGGGGAAGTGGAAGGCTTGCGGGCGGCGGTGCCGTTGGCTGTACGCGCCGGTGCCGGTGTTTCGGGTGCAGGATTTTCTGGGCGAAGCGTTTCCGTGTCCGGTGGATTTGCCGGTGCAGGTGGGCATGGGTGAGGCGGATTTTCGGTTTGCGTGCGAGAGGTGCGTGGGCTGGCAGGGGTATCAGGGCTCGCAGCGGCGGCCGAGCTTTGTGTGGAACAAGTTCGTGCGGCACATCAGCGGCGGGCTGCTGTTCGGGCACGAGGTGGCGCGGCCTGACGGTGTTTGCGAATGGACGAGGAAAAAAGGGAAGCCAGGGAAACGGGCGCGGTCGGAGGCGGCGGCGCGCGAGAACGGAATGGCAGCGTGACGAGGCTTGGGGCGTTGAGTGGCGCGGTTTCCGGTGCTTTTCAAATCCGAGGCATTTCAGAAGCGATCGCTTGAGTCGCTGGCGTTGACGAAGGTGGAAACGCCTGTCGCGAACCCGCGCTCACTTCACCTCATACGTCTCGGTCATCTCGAACAGCTTCGCCAGGGTACCTTCGCCCTTGGCTGCCTTGGCGTCGCGAATCTGCTTGTCGAGCAGGTCTTCGTAGCAGTCGTCCAGCACGGCGTAGAAAACGCCCATCGGCTCGGGGAACTCGGGGTGCCGCATCCGGCTGAGCAAAAATGCCAGGCTCTCGTCGGCTTCGTCGTGGAAGAGCAGATCGTCCTCCTTCACGCCTTTGCCAAGCTCGACGATCTCCGGCTTCCTCGCGCCGTTGAGGCGGATGCCCTTGTCGCGGTTCTTGCCGTAGATCAGCGGTTTGCCGTGCTCGAGGTAGATGATGTTGTCTTCCTTGACGGCTTTGTCGGTGGCCCACTCGAAGGCCTTGTGGTTGAAAATGTTGCAGTCCTGCAGAATCTCCACGAAGGCGGTGCCCTTGTGCTGGGCGGCGCGGGTGAGCACGTCGGGTAGATTTCGGTCGACGTCGATGCTGCGGGCGACGAAGCTGGCCTCGGCGGCGAGGGCGAAGGACAGCGGCGAGAGCGGCAGGTCGATCGAACCCATGGGCGAACTCTTCGTCTTCTTGCCCTCGGGGCTGGTGGGGGAGTACTGGCCTTTGGTCAGGCCGTAGATTTCGTTATTGAAGAGCAGAATCTTGCATCCCACGTTTCGGCGGAGGATGTGCAGCAGATGGTTGCCGCCGATGGACAGCGCGTCGCCGTCGCCGGTGACCATCCAGACATCGAGCTGCGGGTTGGCGATTTTGACGCCGGTGACGACGGCGGGGGCCCGGCCGTGGATCGTGTGGAATCCGTAGGTGTTCATGTAGTAAGGGAAGCGGCTGGAGCAGCCGATGCCCGAGACGAACACGGTCTTTTCCCGATCGCAGTTGAGGTTCGCCATGACCTTGCGAACCTGGTTGAGGATGGCGTAGTCGCCGCAGCCTGGACACCAGCGCACGTCCTGGTCGGACGCGAAATCTTTCGCGGTGGGCTTGTCGGGCCTTTCGACGGTGGGGAGCGTGGGCATGAGTGGAACCTCTCGCTGGAATGGACGAGTGCCGTGGCCAGGAACACCAAGATGAGGCGTGAAACCCCTTTGGGGGTGGAGACCGGTTTCACGCCAAGTCATTGTATCGACTGAACGTCGAAATTCGCCATCGAGGAAGTGAAAAGGAGAAAGAGCGGGTGTGCCAAAATATCCGGGGAGCGATGTCCGGCCCCCTCTCCCCCCGGGAGAGGGCTGGGGTGAGGGCCGGTCTACAACGAGCTTCCAATTGCATGGCCTGCGCCCAACGCCCTCAGCCGGCCTCGTCCCCCGGTGGACTCGGCTACCCTCTCCCGAAGGGAGAAGGGCACCGCAGCCCGCGGAAAATGTGGCACACCCGGAAAGAGGTGTGCGCGAGACTGAGAGCGGATCGATTTCTCCTCCCTGCGACGGAGGGGAGTCGGTATGCGCACCGCATGATGCACAACATGGTTCCGGGGCGTGGAGAATCCCAGCCGCCATCGGCATCGGGGCGGGCACCCGTCGGGGCAGTGACCCGTTGAGGCGGGCAGCAATCCCCTGACGCGTTGCCCAGCCTGCATGCGCTTCATTTCCTCCCCGCAGTGGCGTCGACATCGGCAATGCCAGTATCTATTACGGTCAATGTCACCGTGTCGAGCTGCTGTGTCCCCTGGCGGCGGTCGATGACCAGCTTGGCCGTGCCGCCGGGCACCTGCGGGCTCAGGTGTCGCTCGATGGTGATTTCCTGATTGCCGACGATCTGGGTCGCCGTGAACGCCGCCACGCTGATCTCTCGGGCGCCGATCCGCAGCGGCTGTTTCACGGCAGTGAGTCGCAAGTCGATCCGGTCTTTGCTCGCTGGGTCGGGCAATGTCGTGATGCGGACGACATCGGATCCCACCAGCAGGTTCCCCTGTGGAATGACCATGACATGGGGCGGCAATTCGACGTCGGCACTGGTCCAGACCTGGAACTGCGGGACGCCTTGCTTTTCGTTCGGTGCCGGTGGCTGGGTGTATTCGGTGACGTTGCACTTGAGCATGGCGCCCTGAACCGACAGCATCGCCGTGGAGCTTTTTCCCGCGGTGAAACCCATTTTTTCCAAGGTCTGGCCCGAATCCAGCCATTCCACAGGCTTGTCGACGCCTTCCCACTTCGAACCATCGAACTGAAGCCGCTGAACCATTTCCTTTCCGCCATTCGTGCCCTTGTACACCAGCATCGATCGCTCCGCCTGAGGAATCTGATCGGCGGCGGCGGTGACGGTTTCCATGAGAACGAACGTGCCGGCCGGGAACCCGAGCCAACTGCGGCCCGCATTGGCGACGGCAGATTGATCGAGCGGCTTCCAAATTCCTGCGGCGGCTGGCGCCGGTTTCTCCGCTGTCTTGGTCGGCAGGTTCGGCGCGGGCAGAAGCGCTGAACCGGCGGGGTCGACCGCTTTCGGCTGGGGCGTCGCCGGGGTCGTGACCGGCGAGGGCGTCGCGGGCACAACCGGCGTGGCGGGCACAACCGGCGTCGCCGGGAGGGCGCGGGCCACGCCATTCTTTTTGCGAGTCATGGTCCAAGGCGTGACAAGCGTCACCGTGTCGCCGTTGACCGTCAGCGCGAAATCCAACAACTGGCCATCGAACTCGATGGACCCGCGCACCGCGTCCCCTTTGCGGACACCGATGAAAGTGAAGGTCTTGCCGCCCCGCTCCACCTCGCCGACGTAGCCGCTTTGAGAGCGGCGGACCTCAATGGCGATGCCGTCGCCCTCAAAGACGCCGACGAACGGGTCGGTCGCGTTCGCCCCGATGGGCGCGGGTTGCTTCGCGGGATCGTCCGGTCTCGGCTGGGCCTTCTCGTCCACCGTGTCGGCTGGCGCGGACGCAGCCAGCGCGATGAACAGGCCGAGGCAGGCAACAGTGAGTCGACAGGTGGACGGCATGGACTCGCTCCTTGGGGCGACCGACGACGAGGGCAACCCGGCATGATTTCTTCACAAGCATACCCCGGAATCGTCGAAAGCCGCCGAAAAAAGGGCGAAAGATTCAGGGCAATTGCGGATGGGAGGCACTGCGCAAGCCGCCAACGAAAAACCCCGCCATCGCGGCGGGGTTGGATGAGCTCGAGCATGGGCGGTTGTTCACGCGGTGCGACGGCGACGCAGCAGCGTCACGCTCGCGAGTCCCAGAAGGCCGGCGGTCGCCGGCTCGGGAATAGCGGCGACGAAGTTCGCGGCGAAAGCGTAATCGCGGATGAAGCCGCTCGCCGGGAACGAGGCGGAACCCAGCACGATCGTGTTGCCGACGACCGGAGCGCTCGGCGAGGAGAAGAAAATCGGCAGAAAGCTGCCGCCGAGCGCACCATCCGAGTAGGGGACGCCTCGGCCGTAGTGGGCGATCAGGTCGCCGGGCTGGACTGAAATCGGGGCGACGGGCAGCGTCTTGGTGGCGTTGGTTCCGGTTCCCGCAAAAGCCAGATTCGCCACCACCAGGTAGTTGCTTCCGCCGGTGGGGCGGAGAACGAAGGCTTGACCGGTGTTCCCGTTGTTGCCCGACTGATCGAAGATGGCGAACGAATCGATCGTGCCCAGGCCCGTGACAGGTGCGTTGAAGTAGACCTGGAGCACGGTGGTGGCGCCGTCGGAGGCGTTAGCCCGGCCCACCGCGACATTGTTGCCGATCAGCACCGCCGAAGCGGGTGCAGCGAACATCATCGACACGATGAACATCACGATCATGACACTGCGTTTGCAAGCAAACATGAGAATCTCCTCGACTGTGAAAAGTGGCATGCTCCCGTCACACAGGAGCACGAAATAGAGCGATCCGGATACCCGATTGTCGATCCAATGTACCAGAACGAAAGAGGCACTCCAAGGGCTAGCGCGAGAAAATCGCCAGTTTTCTGAAAACCTGAGTTTCGGATAAGCCATTAGCCCCCGGCTCCGCCGGGGGTGGGGCGATGGTGGCGGGCAATTTGCGGTCGATGATCGTCGAAGCGCGGATTCTGCCGTGCGAATCTTGCGCGATTGATCTCTACCGCGCTCCTCCCCCGGCGGAGCCGGGGGCTAACGGCGCAACGCAGCGGCTTATCCGAAACTCAGGTTGAAAGGTCGCATGGGAGCCACTTGATAACCCTGGATCACGAAATGGAACGCAGCGAAGCAGCGATGCGCGGACGCAGGGACGCCGGCGGCCGGGGATGGCGGGAAGCAGGGATACAGGGACGCTGGGGTGCGGGGCACGGGGACGCGGGGCACGGGGGCAGGAGTGTGGCGAGCAATTCGATGAATCAGGCCCATTTCCTGCCTTCCTCGCATCCCGATTCAAAATGTCTGGGCCACTGCGAAGTTCCATTCATAATCCAGAGGGCGAACTTCCAACTTTTGAAATGAATGGGTGGCTGGGGCTGGAGTCCGCGTAAGCCCCGGGCCGAAATAACTTGGCGAATTGGCGGTCCCCCATTTAGCCGGCGGGCAAGCCCGCCGGCTAAAATGGGGAACATATTTCGGTCCCGTTCCTAAGAACGTGTATGAAAAGCCATAATTGCTCCGATAACAAGGAGCATGGAAACACGAAGCTACCCTAGCCCGGATTATTCGAGGCTTCAGAAGGAGCCGCGCACGAAGTAAGCGGAGTTCGCAGCGTTTTTGACGACTTCGACCTTCTTTCGCGGCCGGACAGGATGCTCGGGTCGTCCGTATGAAAATGACGCGCGTGGAATCTGAAGAACCGCTTACTTCGTGCGCGGCTCCTGTGCAAGCTCATGAATAATCCGGGCTAGCGATCTCACGGACGAGCAATGGCAACTGTTCGAGCCGGGCCTGCCGGCGGC
>CAYRPN010000208.1:0-6250 GCA_964426135.1 uncultured Phycisphaeraceae bacterium
GCCCTCTCCCCCGCAGAGCCGGGGGCGAGGGGGCCGATCCGCCGTCCCCGGAAATGTTGGCACACCCCTGTGGCCTTTCCAACATATGCCAGGAAACGCGTTCACCGCCGCAAGCGATCCGCCGCGTAGAGCGACAGGCATGCCATCACGGCCGCCACCACGATCATCAGGGTCGATAGCGCGTGGATGTCCGGCTTCAGCCCGCGCCGCAGCGTCGAATAGATGTAGATGGGCAGCGTAGTGGAGTCGGGGCCACTGGTGAAGAAGCTGATCACCACGTCATCGAGCGACAGCGTGAATGCCATCGCCGCACCGATCGCGATCGCCGGCAGGATCAGCGGAAGCGTGACTCGCATGAAGTTGCTCCACGGCGTCGCATACAGATCGTGGCCCGCCTCACTGAGCGATTCGCCGATCACCGCCAGCCGGCTGCGCACGACCAGGGCGACGAACGACACCTCGAACACCACGTGCCCCAGAACCATGGTCAGCAAGCCGGGCATGAACGCGCTGGACCACTCGCGCAGGACACTGAACGCAATCACCAGGGCCGCGGCGAAAAGAATGTCCGGCGTCACGACGGGCAGATCCACGATCGCCTCGACCAGCTTGCCCGCGCGCGGCGAACGCGGATATCGCTCCAGGGCAACGGCCAGCAGCACGCCCAGCACCGTCGAAATCGCCGTCGACACGGTCGCGACGAAGAGCGAGTTCAGCACCGCCTTGCCGATCTCCGCATTGCTCAAGAGCACGGTGTACCAGTGCAGCGTGAATCCCTCCCACGTCAGGCCCGTGCGGGCGCTGTTGAAGGAGAACACCACCGTCGCCAGGAGCGGCGCCAGCATCAGCGCCAGCGCGAGCATCGCGGCGAGCGTCGTGATGGGATGCGTGCGTCGGGTCATAGGAGTGCGTCGGGCCATAGGAGTGCGTCGGGCCATGATCGTTCCCGTTTGTTGACGGTCACTTTAGAAAAGGCCGCGGTTCGATTCCCCTCCCTCCTAGGGAGGGGTTAGGGGAGGGTCGGGCGAACTGCATGATTGTGGCTCCAATCAGGCTGCTGACCCGACCCTCCCCCCGCCCCTCCCTAGGAGGGAGGGGAGTCCGAATCCAGCCATCGGCGGCGTTTACTAAAGTGACCGTCAATAGCGACGGGGCTTGCCCCGCTCCGATCCGTCTCCGCCAACCACAATCGAGGCAAGCCCCGTGATCAAACGATTTCCACCCGCCTGCCGAATCGCCGATACGCGAACAACCCCGCCAGCGTCAGCACGATCATCACGAGGCACATCGCGGTGCCCAGGGGAAAATCGCGCCCGGTGGTGAACTGCTGTTGAATCAGATTGCCCACGAGGTTGACCTTGCCGAAGCCCAGGCGTTCGCTGACGACGAACATGCCCATCGCCGGCACGAACGTGAAGATCACGGCGACGACGGCGCCGGGCAGCGTCTGCGGCAGTATCGCCGTGCGGAACAGCCGCCAGCCGCTCGCGTAAAGGTCGCGGGCCGCCTCGACCAGCGACCAGTCCATGCGCTCCACGCCTGCGTAAATCGGCAGCACCGCGAAGGGCAACGAGCAGGAGATCATCGTGAGCAGCACGGCGAAGGTGCCGGGATACAGCGCGTCGCCTTCGCCGATGATGCCCGCGCCGGCGGCGAGTTTTGCCGGCGGCAACTGCGAGGAAAGCAGCACCAGCCAGCCCTGGATCCGCACGACGAGATTCGTGCAGAGCGGCACCGTGACGAGCGCCAGCCAGAGGCGGCGCATGCGCGGCGAGCTTCCCGCAATGAAAAATGCCAGAGGGTAACTGAGCAGCACGCACGACAGCGTCGTGATCGCGGCGATCCAGAGGCTGCGCCAAAGAGTCGGCAGGTACCCCAGATCACCGGTCAGGAGCTTCTGGAAGTTATCAAACGTGAACGTCCAGATGATGTTTCCATCGGCGTCGCGCTGCATGAAGGCGATGACCGCGAACACCAAGCCGGGAATCACCAGCAGGAGCAGCAGCAGGAGCAGCGCGCCGCACGCCAGCAGCCAGCCGGTGGCACGCAGGCGCGGCAGCGTCGTCAGTCGTCCGTACCAGACGACGCGGCCTTCGCTGTCAAGGCTGGTCGTTGCACGATCAGTCACGCAGTGCCTCCAGATTCTCGGCGGGCAGGACGCACTGCACTTGTTGTCCGGGAGACAGCGAAGTGCCGGCCGGGGCACGAAGGCGCAGGCCGCCGGGGTCGGCGCGAGCTTCGATGTGGTCGCCGCGATAGACGCAGTCGGTGATGGTGACGCACACCCGGTTCTCCGCTTCAAGCTTCGTCGGTCGTGTGGAGAAAGTTGGCGGCACGCCGGCCGCCTCCGGCGTGGGGGTCTGCTTCGCCGCCTCGTCGCACAGCTTTACCCGCTCGGGCCGAATCGCCAGTGTGCCTCGCTGCCACGGCGGCGCTTGTGCCAGGCGCAACCTGCCGAACGCGGTCGACACGCACATCGCGTCGTCCGCTTCGCGCGTCGCGTCGATCAGCGTGGCGGCGCCGAGAAAAGTCGCGACGAAGCGATTGGCCGGGTGTTCATAGATGTCCATCGGCGGGCCTTGCTGCTCGATGCCGCCTTGCCGCAGCACCACGATCTCGTCGGACACGGTCATCGCCTCGTCCTGATCGTGCGTGACGAGGATGAACGTCGTCCCCAGCTTTCGCTGAAGGTGGCGAAGCTCCACCTGCAGCTCGGTGCGCAGCTTCGCATCCAATGCGGACATCGGCTCATCGAGGAGCAGCACCTGCGGTCGATTCACCAGCGCACGAGCCAGAGCGACCCGCTGCTTCTGTCCGCCGGACAATTCATGACTCTGCCTGCGAACCAGTTCTCTCAGGTGCAGGAGTTCAACGGCGTCCTCCACGCGCTGGTGAATGTCCGACTCGGAGAACCGCCGCGAGCGAAGGCCGAACGCGATGTTTTCAAAGACATCGAGGTGCGGGAACAGGGCGTAGTTCTGGAACACGGTGTTCACGGGCCGCCGGTGTGCGGGCAACTCGTCGAGTTTCAGATCGCCGAGCATCACGCTGCCCGCATCGGCCACATCCAGGCCCGCGATGATGCGCAGCAGAGTGGTCTTGCCGCAGCCGGAAGGCCCCAGCAGCGTGATGAACCGGCCCGCGGGCACATCGAGATCGACCGCGTTCAGCGCCACGACGGCGCCGAACCGGCGCGACACGCCGCGGATGCGCAGGGCGGCAGACGGACTCGTTGCGATGGACTTCTGGCTCAAGGCTGGATTCCCGGTGGCGCGAACATCGTACAGGGGCGGGCGATCATACGAAGGCGTGCGCCTGAATCTTCACGACTGGATTGAACCTTCAACCGCATGACTCCGCTTGACTGGAAACAACAGGAGTATGCCATGCGTCAATCGCTTCGCCTCGTCATCGTCCTCGCGTCGCTGTCCGTCGTTTCACTCAGCAGCGGATGCAGCAGCTACCACACACCCGGCCGCGCGGCTGATCTTTCCGTCTTCGGAGATTACAGGGTGCGCGATGCCTATGCCCGCAAGCCCGTGTCGCCGATTCCCGCGCGGATTGCCGTGGCCCGCGTGCAGGAATCGGGCTACCGATCGCACAGCGTCAGCAGTTATGGACGCGGCGCGTACAGCGTCATCACCACGCGAGACGTGGAGACGGATGATGATTTCAAACGCATCGGCAAACTGTCCGATGTGGCCGGCCTCGCTCCGCTCAATCGGCTCCTGCTGAACCAGCAACTGGACACGGACGAAGACCTGCGCCAGGCGGCCGCATCGCTGCAAACCGACATGCTGCTGATCTACACGTTCGACACAGCGTTCTCAGTCGAAGACGCCATGCGACCGCTGAACGTCGTGACGCTGGGCCTGTTCCCGACACAGAACGCGCGGGTGACCACCACGGCGTCCGCGCTGCTGGTGGACGTGCGCACGGGCTACATTTATGCCACCGCGGAAGCGACGAGCAAGAACAGCGCTCTGGCCAACGCATGGACCAGCGAGGATGCCGTGGACAAGTCGCGACGCGAAACCGAGCGCAGTGCGTTCGTCGACCTCGTTGCCGAGTTCGAACGCGTCTGGCCCCGCGTGGCGGCGGAGCGGCGAGCGGCGCTGTCGCGGCGGTGATCGCATGGACAACGACGACTCGATTTGTACGCCGGCTTCCGATTGGTCTACCAAGTCTTCCAAGGGCGTTGGATCTGCCCCCTCGCCCCCGGCTCCGCGGGGGAGAGGGCTGGGGTGAGGGGATCTGCAGAGCCGAGCGTGTGTCGCACGTTCAAGGTACACCTGCCCCCTCACCCTAACCCTCTCCCCCAGCAGACTGGGGGAGAGGGGACCAAGCCCCGGGTATTTGGGCAGACCGGCTTCCGATCCTTCCCTCCCATTCCGCTATTGTGTCGATTCCTTTGGCGAATCGATCTTCATGAAGCAAGCCATCCAAGCTGCTCCCCGTTCCGCTCGTGCCTCGGCTGCGCTGGCGATCGCCGCCGCCGCCATCGACTTCCCGGATGTCGACCCGCAATCTCTTAGCCTGGCGGGACTCGATGAACGCGATGCCCGGCTGGCACAGGCGATTCATCGCGCGGTGCTGCAGCGATGGATCACGCTCGAGCATCTGCTCAATCTCCACCTGCGCCGCCCGCTGCGCACGCTGGAGCCGAACCTGCAAGGCGTGCTGCTCACGGGCGCGGCGCAGCTCGTCGTCATGGATCGTCTGCCGGTGCACGCGGTGGTCGATGAATCGGTGAAGCTGGCCCGCAAGCTGGTGCGCGCCGGAGCGGCGGGCATGGTGAATGCCGTTCTGAGGCGCGTCAGCGAGTTGGTCGTGGCGACGCTGCGCGACAAGCCCTGGTCGCCGGCGGCCGACCGCATTCCGCTCGATGTGGGCTACGTGAAGTTGCGCGATGCCTGCCTGCCTGTGGTGCCCGAAAGCTGCAGAACCATCGGACAGGAGGACTCCACCCGCGCCATCGGCGACCAGGATGCGGCCGCGCTGATCAAGCATCTGTCGATCGCCACCAGCCATCCGCTGAAGCTCGTTCGCCGCTGGTGCGAACACTATGGCCTCGATCGCGCCGCGGCGATCTGCGTCCACGACCTGTGCGCGCCGCCTGTGATCGTGGCCATGGAATCCACTCCGCACTTTCCCACGCCGGAGAATGCGCCGCCGGCTGAGGCGACCGCCGAGGATTGTGATCCTGACAACTTCGCGGGTGAATCGCTCGGGGAGAAGGGGTCGCTCCTATCGCCCCACGCGCAGCAGGGCCATTTCGTGTGGTCCGGTTCGCACGCCCAGCTCACGCATTTCCTGAAGTTGAATCCCGGCAGCCGCGTGCAGGATCCGACCGCTGCGCTGGCGGTGGAGTCGACCGCATCGCTGGCGTCGGCCGGTTCAGCACCGCCGCTGCGGGTGATCGTGGACTATTGCGCCGGACGCGGCACCAAGACCAGGCAACTGGCGTCTCTCCATCCCCATGCAACGATCATCGCGACCGACACCGACGAATCGCGCCTCGGCATTCTGCGCGATGTGTTTCGCGGCAACGACCGCGTCCGCGTGGTGGAGCCATCCCAGGTGCCGCGTGCCGCCGGCAATGCCGACCTGATCCTGCTCGACGTCCCCTGTTCCAACACGGGCGTGTTGGCGCGGCGGCCTGAAGCCCGGTATCGATTCAACGAGGCGACGCGACAGTCACTTGTCAATCTTCAGCGAACCATCATCGACATCGCGACGGGCCTGCTCGCTCCCGGCGGCGCCGTCCTTTACAGCACATGCAGCATCGAAGAGGAAGAGAACCAGCAGCAGGCGCGCTGGCTTGGCGGCAGAATCGGCGGCACGCTGGTGGCGGAGACGCTCACGCTGCCCGCCGGCACCGACGCCGACTACCACGATGGCGGCTACTTCGCGCTCATCCGGCAGGGAAATAGTCCGGCTCATTCCCCGGCTTCCACTTGATGTTGCAGCCGACGCTCGGCTTTTGCTGGCTCGCGGCGGGCCTCCCGGCAAGCACCGCATCCAGCGCCGCACGAAGATCGCGACCGGTGATCGGCACGCCGTTCTTCGGCCGGGCGTCGTCCAGTTGCCCGCGGTACGCCAGCTTCCGCTCCGCGTCGAAGAGGAAGAAATCCGGCGTGCAGGCTGCGCGGTAAGCACGAGCGACGGCTTGCGTCTCGTCGTAGAGATAAGGAATGGAATCGAAATAACTCCCCGATTTGCAGGGATCGAACTCCCCTCCCTTTTAGGG
>CAYRPN010000209.1:0-6165 GCA_964426135.1 uncultured Phycisphaeraceae bacterium
TAACCCCTCCCTAAGAGGGAGGGGAATTCGACCCGCATAAGGTGTCACGCACCCTTCGAGACCTGGGAATCGGGGGCGACGGGTCTGCTCACGCCCGGAATTGCGGTCGAGTGGGAGGGCGAAAGAACACCCTCGGCTCCGTCCGATCAATGCCATTGGCATCACCCTTTTGAATCAACATTGATCGTTATAACGTGCTTTAAAATAATCAGATATAGACTCTGCACGTGTTTCAACAGGGCTGGGTTGGCGACATTCGTTGTCAGGTCGGCTATCCTATCTGTTCTCGGTTCGTACCCATGCCCATGAGTTTCCATTCGCCCGGCAACCCGCCCGCACCCTCGGATTCCGCTGACCTGCCCAAGCCGGTCAGCGCCGGGGCCGACACGCCCCAGGCCGTCGCGGAAGCGGTGGCGACGGTGGCGTCGCCGGCGGTGGTTGCCGCCGCCAGGTCCAAGATCGGTTCGCTGATTGCCGGCGCCGCCCAGATGTCGCCCGTGGAAGTCCTCACCGGCAAGCCCAGGCCCGCCGGCGAAAACCAGCCCGCGCCAGCTCCCGCCCCGCCGGCCGAGGTGCCCGCGACCGCCCCGCCCCGGCCCGACCTGACCGATGTGCTGGACATCCCCACCCTCCAGCAGATTCAGGACAGCTTCACCGCCCTGACCCGCTTCAGCACCACCATCCGCGACGCCGACGGCAACCCGGTCACCCGGCCCAGCGACATGGCGTCGTTGGCGCGGAGCGACCGCGTGCTGGAGTTCCTCATTGCCGGCGACGTGGCGGCGGAGAACAAAGCCGGCTTCGTCGCGCCGATCGTGGTGAACGACGAAGTGCTCGGCTCGATCACCATCGAAGCCCCCACCAATGAGCAGGGCAAGATCCCCATCGCCTCGCGCGGCAACTTCGAGAAGCTCACGCAAGCCCTGGGCCTGCCGGCCGAGCGGGCGGCGGAAGTGATCCAGATCGTGGAGCGCGAGGTCGCCCCCAGCCGGGCCGCGAGTCTGCAGTTCCTGTACCTCCTGGCCAACAGCATCGCCCGGCTGTGCTACAAGGACTTCGAGCTGGGCAAGCGCGTGGAGGAACTGAGCGCCCTCTACCGCATGAGCACCGTGCTCGCCGGCCATCGCAATCTGCAGCACGTGCTGGACACTGCCGTGCAGACGGCGGCGGAGGTGATGAACGTCAAGGCGGTGAGCATCCGCCTGATCGACGACGCGGGCAAGTCGCTGATCCCCCGCGCCACGTGCGGGCTGACCGACAAGTACATCCACAAAGGCCCGATCAACCCGGAGCGCAGCGAGATTTTCAAGAAGGCGCTGGCGGGCGACGTGGTCGTCGTGGAGGACATCCCCAACGACCCGCGCGTGCTATATCCGCAGTACGCCAGGGACGAAGGCCTGGCGTCGATGCTCGTGGCGGGCATGCAGTTCCAGGGCAGGCCCATCGGCACGGTGCAGGTCTTCACCGGCGAGAAGCGCCGGTTCACCCGCTACGAGCGCGACCTGCTCAAGGCGATGGCGCAGCTCCTGGCCGCCGCGATCCAGCACGCCAAGCTGGACGCCATGCGCCGCGCGGCCGAACAGATTCAGCACCAGGTGCGGCTCGCCGCCGACGTGCAGAAACGCATGCTGCCTCGCGGCGTGCCGAACGTTCCGCCCCTGGATATCGCCGCCCGGTACGTGCCCAGCGCCCAGCTCGGCGGGGATTTCTACGACTTCATCCCGCTCAACGGCAACCTGGGCGTGTGCGTCGGCGATGTCGTGGGCAAGGGCGTCGCCGCCAGCCTGCTGATGGCCAGCGTCCGCGCCAGTCTTCGCGCTTACACGCAGGATGTCTACGACCTGGATGAGATCATCTCGCGCGTGAACATCGCGCTGTCCCGCGACACGCGCGACAACGAGTTCGCCACGCTTTTCTACGGCGTGGTCGACCCCACGACCCGCCGAATGACCTACTGCAACGCCGGCCACGAACCCACGCTGCTCCTGCGCGACGGGCAGTTTCACGTGCTGGACACCGGCGGCATGATCGTGGGCATCGACCCGAACCAGAAGTACGAGAAGGGCGTGATCGACCTGAAAGCCGGCGACATGCTGCTGCTCTACAGCGACGGCCTGTGCGACGCGCAAAGCTTCGACGGCCGCCGCTTCGGCCGGCAACGAATCAAGGACGCCATGCTCGCCGCCCGCGAAACGACCACGGCCCACGACGCACTCAGTCACGTCCTGTGGGAAATGCGCCGCTTCGCAGGCCTCAACGATCGCACGGATGACACCACGCTGGTGATGATTCGGGTGAAGTGAGAAGAGAGATTGGGGATTTCGGATTGCAGATTGCGGATTGCGGATTGCAACCAGTCTCGTTCTCTTTGGGTGATTCCGTTATGCCACTTTCTTGCGAGCACTGACGACGAGGGAAACCCGCAAGCCGGCGTGGCCGAGCATTTCCACCAGACCATCGATGCTGAATCGGTCGATTTTACCGCGCACAAGGTCGCTGATTCTCGGTTGCGTCACGCGCAGCAACCGGGCCGCCTCCGCCTGGGTCAAATGGCGGGCGTGGATGAGTTTGGTCAGCCGGATCATCAGGCTGGAGCGGAGGCGCAGATGCTCAGCCTCCGGGGCGTCAAAGCCGAGGTCGCGAAATACATTGCCGGAGGATCGGATGACGGTCGCGCTCATTCAGAGTTCCTTGCCGGTTTGCCGCAGGCGCCGAACCTCGGCCAACCGCTTGACCGCCGTGGCCAGTTCCGCAACCGGTGTTTTGCGAGACTTTTTCTCAAAGGCGTGCAACACGTACACCGCCTCCTCGAATTTAGCGACGTAAATAACCCGGTGTTCCACGGTCGTGTGAATCCGAATCTCATTCACGCCGGAACCGACGGAGGGCATCGGCTTCCAATCGCTGGGCATCAGGCCGCTTTGGACGCGCCGCAGCTGGTACCCGCCCATCCGGCGCGCCTCGGCCGGGAACGCCCGCATGTCGGCCAGCGACGACCCTGCCCAGAGGAGGGGTTTGTCGGCCATCAGGCCATTATACAAGCATGTGTATAAAGGGCAAGCAGGCTGTCTGTGCAACGTCCGGGGGTCTGCCAATATTTCCGGGGGCGGCATTCCGGCCCCCTCTCCCCTCTCCCCTCTCCCCTCTCCCCTCTCCCCTGTCCCCTGTCCCCTGTCCCCTGTCTCCTGTCTCCTGTCTCCTGTCTCCTGTCCCCTTCCCCGATGTATCATCCCCCCTTCCGTGGCATGTTGTTGTGTCGCGGCTCTTTCCAATCTGAAGGGAGATCGCCCATGTCCGACTCCACGCCCGACGTTGCCGCCGCAGTCGAAACCCTGACCGCATTTCTCGAGGCAGGTCTGGCGGCCCAGTTCGACACCATGCGGTCGATGGTGACGCAGCGCTCGCTGGAACATTTCAAGCCCGACGCAAGCCAGACGATGACCCGCTATGAGATTCAGAGCAGCGCCGCCGAGGGCGACAAGGTCGTCGCGCCGACGAAGATGCTCATGCAGGCGGGTGGGCAGGAGCAGGAAATGCTCATGCCCTTCGTCATCATGCAGGAAGACGGGCAGTGGAAAATCGACATGGCCGAGACGATCGAACGCCTGATGGGCGGCTCGATGGATCAGGTGATGGACGCGATGAAGGGCGCGATGGAAGGCATCGGCAACGCCATGGCGGAAGGCATGAAACAGGCGTTCGACGGCATCGGCGACGCGATGGGCCAGGCGATGGGCGGTGAGCAATCGGGTGCATCCGATGCGGCACAGTTCACCAGCGAAGAGCAGCCGCAGAACGTCACCGACAACGAATCACCGCAGTGGGTGGCGGCTTACGAGCAGTTCAACAATGAGGACCTGCCGCGCGAATTGGGCGCGATCGGCGAAGCGCTGGGATTCACGCCGACGATCGATGTGGGCTGGGGAACTTTCTGCGGCGACGTGGACGCGGTGGCGAATCTCGCCCGCAAGGGCCTGGACCCGGTGCGGGCGGCGCTGTGCCTGATGGTCGGCGAAGAAGGCGTGGCCGATGCGCTGCGCGAAAAGCTCTCGACGATCTTCTTCCGCAGCGTGCCCGATCCCTCGTTCAAGACCTGCAGTTTCGACAACGGCATTCTGGAAGTGGCGATCTGCCTGACGCAACCCGAGGGCGCGTTTTCCTTCGACGAGATTCAGCCCGTGATCCGCCAGGGCCTGGACCTTCAGCGCGGCAAGGCAACGCGGCGCCTGATGGAGGTCGCGGCGCCGGCGCTGAAAGAGGCGATCGAGCGCGCCAGCGGCCTGAGCGTGGACGTGCAGATCGACGTCGGCTCCTTCGCCGGCCAGGACACGCCCGACGACGCGATTCAGGTGATGCACAAGCTGGAGCACGAGGTGTTCCGCAACTTCGCCGCGATCATCGCCAACGCCGGCCAGCAGTTGATCCTGCCCGGCCGGCTGCGGGCGGTGCGTTTCGTGCATGTGTCTTACTACGCGCAGCGCGTGATCCACCTCGAAGGCGCCGACCTGGTGTATCGCCTGAATCTCACCGACGACGCGGGCCGGTACAGCGACAGCGAACTGGCGGAGATCATCCCCGGCGTGCTGGCGGGCCTGCCCGACTCGATCGAAAACGCCGAGCCGGCGATGGAGTACGACAGCGACGTGAAGCGGGTGCGGTTTTACCGGGATCAGATCGGCATCCGGCTGGCGGAGCGGACGCGGGCACTGGCGGAGAAAGAGTTCGCCTTCGAGATCGACTGGCTCGACGTGGCGTGCGACTCCTACGCCGCCGAGGGCCTGCCGCTCTGGGGCCTGCACCGCGTCTGCGGCGCGATCGGCCTGTGGTGCGCCGACGCCGACCGAAAGGCGCTGCTCCAGAACGAACTGAACGCCATCTACATCAAGACCGTCTCCGACGCCAGCAACAAACGCATCGTCCTGGAAGACGGACGGCTGGTGATGCACATCTCTTTCAGCGACGGCGAGCGCGGCTGCTACTACGAGTGCGACATCGTCCGCGCCCTGCGGCAGGCGCTGGCGCCCGAACTGAAGCAGGCGCGCCAGGAACTGATCGAACACGCCGCCGCGTGGGAGAAGCAACTGGAAGAGGACCTGGACGTGCCCATCCGTTTCGACATCGATTTCGCGGGCTTTTTCTCGCATCCGGACATGTCCGCCAACCTGTTCGGCGTACACATCCTGCGCGAGCACGGCATCGACGCGCTCTACTACGCCGTCAACGCCCTGTGCAAAGGCGAATACGACAAGCACCGCGAGCAGCGGGCCGTTGATCCGGCGATCTTCACCGACCAGATGCAGCGGCGCATCCGCACGCTGCGGCTGGTCGCGGTGGCGGATCCATCGAACAAATGCGTCGTCGCCGGCTACGACGGATCGATCGAGTATCGCCTCTACGTGCATCAGGGCTACGACGGATATCTGACGATTCCGGAGCTGAAGCGTGAAATCCCCGGCCACGTCGATCAGCTCTCCGACCAGTTCGAAGCGCCCGCGCCTCCCGTCGATGAGGAACAGGCGGAACTCGAACGACTTCAGCGCGAGGAACTGGAACGCGATCGGACTTCGCGCGGTTCGTCGCGCGGCATCGGCGAGGACGGCGGCGGCGAGCCGGAGCTGACTGACGAAGAGCGCGCCGCACGGGAAATCGCCGCCGCCCAGGCGGAAGCCATGCAGCACATGCGCGCCAGCTTCGCCCAGGTCATCCCCGCCTGGGAGGACGCCATGGGCATGCAGTTGGGCCACGCGGTGCAGATGGAGATCGACTGGGATTCCCTGGGCGGCGATCCCAATCTCGCCGGCGTGTTCATCCAGAACGGCCTGAGCCCGCTGCTCGAAGCGTTCTCCGCCGTCGCAAGCGATCCGAAATATCACGACCGCATGGCGGAGGTCGTCGAGCGCGTTGTCATCAACCGCGCCGCCGACGGCTCGCGCGGCGGACTGATGCTCGGCGACGGCGCGCTCACCGCCGCGTTCCCCTGCGACCCGGGCACGCCGTCGATCGGCAAAATGGCGCTGACGCAGATGCTCAAGAAGCTGGTGGACAGCGCGGCCGAAGGCGGCGGGGAAATGAAGATCAACCGGACTTGAGCACCGGTCTTGCCTCCAAGAATCGTGACCGAAATAACTTCCCGACTTGGCTGTTTCCGATTCCCCTCCCTCTTAG
>CAYRPN010000210.1:0-6019 GCA_964426135.1 uncultured Phycisphaeraceae bacterium
CACAGACTCCGGCTCTGCCAAGACGAGTACGCATTTGCCGGATGAGCCTCATTTTTCTCTCTGAAATGTGATCGTTCTGTTTTCGAATTTGTTTGGGGATTTGGGCAATCTGGCGAGGGTCGATGCCGCCTTTAGCCCCCGGCTCCGCCGGGGGAACGACGCACGCAACACCTCGGCCAATCAGATCCAATTCCGATCCGCCGGTAGCCTCGCCTGCAGCGCGAATCATGTCTGCTCTTTGTCTCCGCCGGCCACCCCCGGCGGAGCCGGGGGCTAAAGGCGCGGGCGCGACTTACATCAACTCCTTGATCGGACTGCCGCCCTGCACGACATTTGCCACATCGCGCGGCACACTGGAATCGAGGCGCAACTGGCCCAGGTCGAAGAGCGTGTGATAGATCGTGGACGCGAGGTGCTCGGGGCCGTAGGGATCGGTGTGCGGGCGCTCGGCGTTGCGGTCGGATTCGCCGACGACCTGCCCCATGCGCAGCCCGCCGCCGGCGAGGATCAGCGGCGTGAGGTTGGCGTGGTGCTCGCGCCCGCCGTTGCCGTTGATGCGCGGCGTCCGGCCCATTTCGCCGGTGATCACCAGCAATATTTTTTCACTCAGCCCGCGGGCCGCCACGTCTTCCAGGAACGCGGCGACGGCGTGATCGACCTGCGGCCCGAGCATGTGCATGGCGCCCAGGTTCTTCGGGCTGTTGCTGTTGCTGTGCATGTCCCAGCCGCAGTCGCTGACGGTGACGAACCCGCAGCCCGCCTCGCACATGCGGCGAGCCAGGAGCATCTGGTGGCCGAGCATGTTGCTGGCGCGCTTCATGTCGAACCAGCGCGTGACTTCGTCGAGCCTGAAGAGCTTGCTGGTGTCGTAGCGATCGATGGTGCGCGGGTCTTCCTTCGACAGATCGAACGCATCGCCCACGCCCTTGGTGATGACCTCGAACGCCTGCTGCTGGTACTGGGTCATCGTGTCCAGCGCGTGGGATCTCTCCGCGTCGCGGCGCATGCGATCGAGCTGGCTCAGCAGGTGCCTGCGATCGGCGAGGCGATCGGGCTCGATGCGCAGTTCCATGTTGTCGCGCACCGGGCTGCCGGATGAGCTTCGCGATTTTTTTTCGCCTTCGCGTTTTGAGCCGTCGCCCTTGCTCACGTAACCGGCGACATTGAAAGCTTCGTAGTTCGGCCCGAGCATGCCCGGCTGCGTCACGCTGCCCAGGGCGCTCGTTTCAAAGTTGCTGCCCAGCGCGATGCCCGCCTGCACCGCTTCGGGCAGGAGCAGCGTGCTCAGCGGCATGCCGGTGGTCGGATGATTGCAGCCGGCGATGCGGGCATAGACGGCGCTCATGGCGGCCTTGAGCGGATTGTTGGCGACGGCGACGGACTCGTACGTGTGCCCGCCGTTGCGGCTCTGGAACGACCGCACGATCGCCAGCTTGTCCGCCAGCTTCGCCATCCGGGGAAAGTGGGAGCCGAACTGCACGCCGGGCAGCTTCGTCTTCACCGTGCCGAACATGGTGCGGATATCGGTGGAGGCGTCGGGCTTGGGGTCCCACGTTTCCAGTTGCGAAGGCCCGCCGTGCAGAAAGAGCAGGACGACGGACTTGTCTTTGATGTAATGCTTCAGCCCCGCGCCGCCGGAACCGCCGGACGCGGAGCCCGCCTGCGCTCTGGCCGCGAAGAGGTCGGCAAGGGTCAGGCTCGACAGGCCCAGACCGCCGAGGCCCAGCGAGCCGACGCGCAGGAAATCCCGGCGGGAGTAACCCTGGCAGTGATGCGCCGGTGCCTTGTCGGAAAGCGTGAACATGGCCGCTCCTCGTGACTCGGCGGCGTGAAACGGGCAGTGCCGACGACGTCATCTGCAAGGAATTGCGGCAGGCGGGGGCGGGGTTACGGCGGGGGATGCTTCACGGTGCCGGGGCCGTCAGACGTCGTCTGCATTCATCACGTTGATCCAAGTCTCCTTGTTCAAGAGTCGATGGACGGTCATCATTGCCTCCAACCTGAGTTTCGGATAGGCCGTTAGCCCCCGGCGGAGCCAGGGGCTAACGGCGCAACGCAGCGGCTTATCCGAAACTCAGCTCGTCCGTCTTGCGGCGGTACGCGCGCGGCGGCAGCGGCAACTGCAGCACGTTCGCCAGCACGAACGACGCGCGATCGCCCAGCAGCTTCTTCACTCGCGCCCAGCCCCCGGGGGCCCGTGGTGCTCTCCATGATCCACACCACTTTCCGCCGCGCGGCAGCGCGACCTTCCGCGCTTCGCCGAGGACGGCTTCAATCGTCTCGATGCTGGTGACGCGATTGAATGTTCGATCCTCGCCGCTGACGGGATCGAACAGGCGAAACTGAATCGCCTTCGCGTGGTAGTCGGTCACGATGACAATGTCCGTGCAGTTCATGGCGGTCTCCTCAAATGGCCTTACGGCCCAGCCTGGCCTTCCTCACGACAGCCGACCATCGGCCATCATTCGGGCGAGGGTAACCTCCGACCTGCGAGGAGGGAGACCGCCTCTTAACTCATGCCATCTTCGGGAGAGGGCTGGGGTGAGGGCGGGTCCACCCGAAGCGTGTGCAAACCGTTGAGCGCACAACAGAGTTCGGCCCGCCTACATCACGACAGCGCAACGGCCAGCACGCGCATACGCTTGGCTGGCCCTCCCCCGGCCTCGCGGACTCGGCCACTCTCTCCCAAGAGGAGAGGGGACAAACGCCGCCCCCGAAAATTGGGCAGGAGTCAGTAGCGTTGTAGTATTAGGCACCGTGCAAGATTAACGTCAATGTTCGAATGGATCCCGGTTAGCGGTCGGGTCGAGTCCGCGAGGCCCACCCGTGGCGCAAAATGACGAATGACCAAAACCAAATGTCGAATGAATGACGAACCACGAATGCCGAGTGTTCGCGGTTAGCGGTCGGGTCGAGTCCGCGAGGCCCACCCGCTGGCACACGCTCACAGGTGGCCCTCGCGGACTCGGGCCGACCGCTAACCTGCGGTGTTGTTCTTGCACGGCTCCTTGCGTTCGCCTTTTGACTCTTGCATTCACTGTTTTGATTTTTCCGACGCGGACTCCTGTCGCCGTGCGCAGCAGTGACGCTGCCAGCGTGTAACCGTCGCGACGCCCGCTCCGCAGCAACCCTCCCGCCATGCCCGAAACCACAGCGCCCAACACCGTCACCCCTTCGCCGGCCACCGCAACGCTCCCATTCGCGCAGCGCCGCTGGCGCGTGCGCCGGCCCAAGCCGTTCGTCCTGGTGATCGAAGGCGAACAAGCCAACACTGACGCCGGCCCCACCGACTATCTGCACGATGTCCTGCTGGCGCCCCCCTGGCGCGAAGCTTTCTACCAACTGGTCGACGCCACCGGCCTGGTGGTCTGCCTGAACGTCCAGACCAACGACCCCACCTACCGCGACGTGCGCGGCCGCTCCAGCAAGGGACGCCTCAGCCAGGGCGAGTACTACCACCACGACGGCTGCTCGGGCCCGACCAAGCCTCGCATCGTCGAGATCCGCTGCCCGATCCAGCCGCAAACCCGGGGCATCGCCACGGCGGTGGCGCCGCATCACGCGGTGGTCGCGGCGATGGTGCAAGTCCTGCCGGCGGAACTGGCGGCCACACCGGCGCTGGCGGCGGCGCTAGCGGCCGCACCAGCGCTGCAAGGGCGGGATCTGACGCCGACCGCGGCGGACCGGCTCAGCGACGCGGAACTCGACCAGTTGCAGGGCCTGATCACCCGCACCGTGCGGCGTAAGCTCGACGCCGAGGGAGCCCGCGCCTACTTCCGTGCGGTCGACCGCGCAGCCGATGCATACTTCGAGCCCTGGTCCCTGGGCGAAAGCCGGCTCATCGCCAACGCCAACGCCGCCGTCACCATGCAGCACCGCCGCGCTTACCAGGAAGTGCATGCGGGCGGCGTCGCCAACGGGCATCTGGTCAAGCGCTGGCCGCACGAAGAACTGCTGCTGCCGGGCCAGAAACCGGACCCCGCCTTCCTCGCGGCGCTGTGCAGCGAGAAAGGCGATGAGTACGAGGCAGGGCGGGGTGAACGGGAGGATGGGGCTGAGGAACAGAAACGGGATTGAGTGGGACGTGTCCCGACACGTCCCGGGATGTTCTTGTTTTGATTTGGAATGTCCACTTTTCAGTTCTCCAGTTCCCCGGAGTCACAGATTCCTGCTCTGACACGACATGGACGCAATCACCGGACGAACAAAAAAGCACCCGCCGACAGACGGGTGCTTCATCTTCTGCATGACTCAGTCGATCCGCCCCGATCACGCCAGTCGGCGGCGACGCACGAGCGCCAGCGCGCCCAGGCCCAGCAGGCTCAGCGAGGCGGGTTCGGGGATGGTGTTGACATTCGTCATCACGACCAGGCCCGCAATGCCCGCGAACTGGCCGGGCGGCTGATTGATCTGACGGAAGGTCATGTTCAACTGGCCCGAACCATTGGTCGTCGCGGTGAAGGTGGCCAGCGAGGCGGTGGTCTGGTTGTCGTCGGCAATGACGGTCCAGTTGCCCACCACCAGACCGTTCACCAACACCTCCAGATCGCCCAGCCAGTTGTTGAGCCCCGTACCGGCGTCGCCGCCGATCACCTGCACGCGCACGGGCGTGTTGGCGGGCAGCCCCGCCAGGTTGGCGGAGACCTGTTCGTTGGCGCCCAGGAAGTTGATGGTGTCGGCGATGCTCTCAAGCACAGCTTCGTCCGGGCCGGAGATTGTGGAGCCCGTGACCTGGAAGCGCTGACGCCCACCGAGGACTGGCGTGATGGTCACTGAGCCGCCGGCGGTCAGCGCCTGGGCCGCGCCATTGTCCCAGGCGATGTTCTGGAATGGGATGCCGTTGACCGTGCCGGGCGCCGCGACGCCGCCTTGGGCGCCTGGATAGATGAAGTTCAGCGCGGCCGCGAGGTTGAAGCCTGCGCCGGCAGGCAGAATCTGATTCGTGCCGGTCAGCGCCGCCTGGCTGAAGGTCGGAGCCGGCGCGCCCGTCACCGATCCGAGCACATCGATCTCGCGGAACATCGAGTTATCGTTCGTGGCGCTGGCGCAGCAGTCCTGGAACGTGAACTGAATCTTGGCCACGCCCGTGCCCAGCAGCAGGTTGCCCGCGTCCTGGATCGTGGAGACGCGCACCTCACCGGTGCCGCCATCGACGTTGTTCGCCAGCGCCGAGGTGACGCTGTAAAGCGGGATGAACGTGTTCGGGGCGGCGACATTCGAGATCGCCACGTCGTAAGCCTGGCCGCTGCGGCTCTGTGCCGTGCCGGTGTAGGTGTTGATCGTCTGGATGTCGTAACCGGTGGGGTTCAACGCCGTGTTCAGCGAGAGTACCAACACAGCTCCGTTCGAAGGAGTCAAACTGCGCAGGCCTTCGGTGTTGCCGGCGCCGGCGTCGGCGTACATGGTGCCCTCGAAGAGCGCGGGAACCGACGAGCCGAAGTTCGCCGTACCCGCCGTCAGGCTGGCGCTGCTGAACGTCGCCTGATCGCTGTTGGCCAGATCCGTGCTGGATACGGAAAATGCGCCGGTTACTCCGCTTGCGGCCGTAGAAATCACCGCGGCGCGTGCGGAACAAACGATCAAGCCTACGAACAGCGCAGCTGTTAGACGAGTCAAGGCAGGTTTCATACCGATTCTCCTAGAATGGTGAAAGACACTACGGGGACCGAGGCAGACGAATGTCGCTCCGGGCAGTACATGAAAAGAATACCACCATTTCACCCGAGAAACAAGCTGAATCTTTCCAGTTCGCCGGGCGGGTCGGCCCAAACTTGCGGACGGAGAAAAAGGGAGAAAAGAGGTCGTTCTAAACTAAGTACAGCATTTCACAATAACGGGTGCAATATGGGGAGGGCGAGGCTCCCGCCGGAGGGGAAAAAGGGGGAGGGGAAAAAGGGAGGGGAAAAAGGGGACATTCTGCAATGCCATCAACTTAAGCGTTTTTCCCCTTTGAAAGCAGTGCTGTTCGCAGCGTGGCGCGGGGGCGTTTCATCACGGGGAACTGCTTGGGCCTCCGCTT
>CAYRPN010000211.1:0-6015 GCA_964426135.1 uncultured Phycisphaeraceae bacterium
ACGACTTTCCAAGTCGTCCGGCTGGGAGCGAAGCGATTCGAATCTGCGGAGCTAACCTTCCACGGCTCCTGAGCAATTTCCCCCTTTGAAAGCAGCGTTTTTCGCAGCGCGGCAACCGGGCGTTGCATCAGCGGGAACTGCCTGGGCCTTTGCTTGCGGACGCGCGGCTCAAGCGCCGCGGTCGCCACGGGTTCACCACCGGCGCCGATAGCCGGGGCGCCGGGGGCGCACGGATCGCCGCGGCGCAGCCAGGTCAACGCGGCCTTGGCCGGCCTGCCGCGATCTGGTATCTCTACTGGTCCGCCCCAACCCCAACCGGAGATCCACATGCCCCGCCACGCTCGGCTGCTCACGATCGCGTTCGTCTTCCTGATCGCCGGCTTCGCCCAGGCGAAGACGTTCAAGCTCTACTACCTCGGCGGGCAGTCGAACATGGATGGCTACGGCTTCAACAAGGACTTGTCAGACGAAGAGAAGCAACCCGTCAAAGGCGTCATGATTTTCCACGGCAACACCGCCGCCGACGCCCAGCCCGTCAACGGTCGCGGCACATGGGCCGCGCTTCAACCGGGCCACGGCGTGGGCTTCCAGTTCGACGGCAAAGCGAACAAATACAGCAACCGCTTCGGGCTGGAACTCACCTTCGCCCGCAAGCTGCGCGAACTCGATCCGGATGCCAATATCGCCATCATCAAATATTCGCGCGGCGGCACTTCGATCGATATCAAGGCGGCCGGCGGCTTCGGCTGCTGGGACCCCGATTACTCCGCCGGCGAAGGCCTGGGCAAGGGCGTCAACCAGTACGACCATTTCCTCGCCACGCTGCGGCATGCCCTGAGCGTGCGCGACATCGACGGCGACGGCGAAGAGGACACGCTCGTGCCCGCAGGTATTCTTTGGATGCAGGGCGAAAGCGACGCCGCCAACGGCGAAGCCATCGCGAAAAAATACGAGGCGAACCTGAAGCGTCTCATGGACCTGATCCGTGCCGCCCTGCGCCACGACGACATTCCCGTGGTCGTCGGCCGAATCTCGGACTCCAAGAAGGATGGCAAACTCACCTGGGCTCACGGCGAAATCGTCCGCGAAGCGCAGGCGGCCTACGTAAAGAACGATGGCTTCGCCGCCCTGGTCACATCGACGGACAACTACGGCTACAGCGATCCATGGCACTACGACAGCAAGGGCTACCTCGACCTGGGCGCGAAGATGGCGGAGGCGGTGGTGCAGATGGGGAAGAAGTGAATCGCGGCGGTCTCACCCGCCAAAGCCCAGGGATGGCCATCCCTGGGCTTTGGCCATCCCTGGGCTTTGGCCATCCCTGGGCTTTGGCGGCGTTTGATCACTTCGCCTCCCCCACCAACA
This sequence comes from uncultured Phycisphaeraceae bacterium, assembly GCA_964426135.1. Taxonomy (GTDB): domain Bacteria; phylum Planctomycetota; class Phycisphaerae; order Phycisphaerales; family Phycisphaeraceae; genus CAYRPN01. The sequence continues at coordinate 1,366 of CAYRPN010000211.1, forward strand.
CCTCAATCCCCTTAAACATCACGTGCATGTCCTGCCCGCCGTGCAGTTGCAGCGCGATGAACCCTTCGCGGCGGCCTTTCTCGTCGTTGGGGAGTTCCGCGGTCTTGTAGCCGTTCACATGCACGACCACGCGCGTGCCATGAGCGCTGACGACCATTTCATTCCATTCGCCGACACGCCACCATTTTTTCACCTGCTCGGCGGTGGGCTTGACGACCCACGCCCGGCCGTTGGTTTCGTAGAGCCCGCCGTTGTCGTTGTTGGCATCGAGTTCCGCCTGGAAGCCGGCGACATTCACGCCGCCCTTGAGGCGATCGGCGCGGAAGTAGAAACCGCTGTTGCCTTTGAGGATTTTCGCCTGCAGGCGAACGGTGAAATCCTTGAACTTCTCCTTGGTGATGAACATGCCGTGGCTCGGATCGCTCTTGGGGCTGATGCCGAGAATGTGACTGCCTTCCTTTTCATCGACCACCACTTTCCACTCGCCGCCCTTCATCGTTTCCCAGCCTTCGGCGGTCTTGCCGTCCCAGATCGGCTTCCACACGTGCTTGCCCATGTCCTTGATGCGGATGTCGCGGTACATGACCTTCAGCGGATCCTCGCGCTTGCCCACGCCGTGCACCTGCAGCGCGATGAAGCCTGATTGCGAGCCCGGATCGCGCGCGTCCACGGCAGGTACATCGTTGATCCACGTCTTGATGTGATCGCCCACGGCTTCGACGCGCAGCTTGTTCCACTGCCCCTGCTTGAACGCCTTGCGTGCCGGTTCGTTCTGTGTCAGGTCGTTGAGCCAGCCGCGCCGCGCTTCCTCATAAAGCCCGCCGGTCCACCAGCGGTTGCGCTTGGGGTCGGGATCGATTTCGTACTGGTAGCCATACACCCGGCCCGCCGGGTGCTTGCTGACTTTGCGACCACCCTTCTCGTCGTGGCTGACGATTTCCGTGTCGTTCTCGTAGGCGTGGCTGCGGAACTGCACGCCGCAGTTGAGATCGGGATCGACCTTGAATTCCAGTTCGAGGATGAAGTCGCCGTAGTCTTTCTCGGTGCAAAGGAAGCTGTTGGGTTCATTGGCGACGGTGGTGCCGACGATGGCGGGCTTGCCGTCGATGGTCTCGACGGTGTACTTGGCCTTGCCGTTGCGCTGCACCCAGCCGGCGAGCGTCTTGCCGTCGAAAAGAGGGGTGAACCCGCTGGACGCATCTTGAGCGCGTGTGGTGGCGACAAGTGCGAACAGAATCGCGACGGCGGTGAATCGAGGCATGTTTGTTTCCGTGAAGAAGGCGAATCGAATGCTGCGTAGCAACGCGAGCATTCTACGTGCAAGGCGACAGCCGTTTAGCGGTCGGGCCGAGTCTGCGAGGCCCCCCTGTGAACGTACCGCCAACGGGTGGGCCTCGCAGACTCGGCCCGACCGCTAACCCGCGGGAGTGTTCCTCGGCGGCTCCGGCGCGACGGGGGTTGCCCCGCTCTTTTACCGCGACCGCTCCCAGATCAGGTGCGGCAGTTCGGGCACGATGAGCTTGCTCATCGCCAGGTTCACGGCGTTGGTCGACCCGGGCATGGCGAAAAGCAGCGTCTCGCCGCTGAGCCCGCCGATGGCGCGGCTGAGCATGGCGGCGGCGCCGACTTCCTCATAGCTGAGCATGCGGAACAATTCGCCGAAGCCGTCGAGCTTCTTCGTGAGCAGCCGTTCGACGACTTCGATGGTGGTGTCCCTGCTGGCGATGCCGGTGCCGCCGGTGGTGCAGATGGCGTCGAAGGGGTGAGAGTGTGATGTGGAGGAACCGGCGCTAAGCCACGCGCGAAGCTGCGCTTCGATCGGCGCGGGTTCGTCCTTCACGATCTCGTAAGCGCCGATGGTGTGGCCCGCCGCGGCGAGTTGATCGCAGATGAGCTTGCCGCCCTTGTCGGTTTCCCTCGTGCGCGTGTCGCTGATGGTGAGCACGGCACAGACCGCGCGGCGGCCGGCGGCCTTGTCACGGTGCTCCTGCGTTGAACAGCTTGCGGTGGGCATCGGTCGCTCGTGGGTTGGTGCGCGGGATCAGATCGGGTTGCGATCGAGTTCAACTCGATCGTTTGTTGTCATCGTCCACTTCGCCCGGCTCTTTCGGTGGCGCGTTCTTCGCCTGCTTCTTTTTCGCCAGATGAATGATGGCGCCGGCGACACCGCCGATGATGCCGCCGATGATCCCGCCTCGCAGCGCCCCTTCCCAGACGCTGTCGGCGAGTACTGGCGAAATGAATGCCGCTACGAAGAAGCACGAATGAATCAGGGTCAGCATGATCGCTCCTTGATAGGGAACTGTGCGGACACAAGACTACTTTGGGGTGGCGTGCGTCAAGCCTTGAACGCCTCGCGCAGCAGCGCCAGGCTTTTCGGAACGGCGGTGCGCGGATCTTCCTTGCCTTCAAACTCCAGCGAGACGAAGCCCTTGTAGTTCACCTTGCGCATGATCGCCGCGATGCGTTTGTAATCGAGATCCAGCGTGTACCACACGCCGCCGCCGAAGTACGTTTTCGCCTGCATGAAGATCGCGCGGGGCGCCAGCTTTTCCAGGCGGGCATAGGGATCCTCCAGGAAATTGCCCGTATCGAGCGTCACCTGCAACCACGGCGACTTCACCGCGTCGACGATCTTCAACACACCTTCCGGCGTCAGGCCCAGGCCCCAGTGATTTTCCAGACCCATCACCACGCCGAGCTTCTCCGCGATGGGCACGAGCTTTTCGAAACTCTCGATCACCCACGGAAATCCGTCTTCTTCCTTGTAGCCTTCCAGCGGCGGCTCGAGGCCGCGGTTCTTCATCAAGTCGTCGAAACTTTTCGTCGTGCCCCATCGCCCGGTGTTCACGCGGATCGTTGGAATGCCCAGTGTGTAGGCGAGTTCCAGACTGGCGGCGGTCTTCTCGATGTTCTTCTGCCGTACGTCTTTGTCGGGCGTGACGAAACCCTGATGCGTGGACATGCCGCACAAGCTCAAGCCGTGGCCCAGCGCCTTGCGCTTCAAGTCGCGCAGGTAGGCGGGTTCCTTGGTGTGCATCTGCACCTCGAGCAGTTCCACCGCGTCGAAACCCATCTCCGCCGCCAGATCGATGCACTTGTCCACCTCAAGCTTCGCGCCTTCGCGGAAGCGCCAGAAGGAGTAAGTGGAGACCGCGATCGGATTGCCGCGAGAAACGGGAGCGACGGGAGCGGCGACCGGCGCAGCCGCGCCGACCGGCTTTTCCTCGCCATGGACGAAACGTGCGGACATCGCCGTTGCCGCCGCCGCGCCCAACCACTGTCGCCGATTCATAGTCATGGTTCACCTCGTGCTGGGCATCGTATCAAAGCGGACGGACCGCTGAAGCACCCCTCGTCGCGCGGTTATCTGCCGCCTCCGCTACACTGCCCGGTCGCATTCGGTTCCCCGTAGCAGAAAAAGCCGCCATGAAGATCAAGTGTCAACCCGAAGATTTCCGCGTCGATGAAGCCACCGAGCTCAAGCCCGGCGACAAGGGCGAGTTCGCGCTCTACCGCCTGACCAAGCAGTCGCTCGGCACCCCCGAAGCGGTCGAAGCCCTCGCCCAGCGATGGAAGATCAACCATCGCCACGTCGCTTACGGCGGCATGAAGGACAAGCACGCCCTCACCACGCAGCACATCACCATCCAGCGCGGCCCGCGCCGCGGAATCACCCAGACCAACCTGGAGGTCGAGTACCTCGGGCAGGTGTCGCAGCCGTTCAGTCCGCACCTGATCTCGGCGAATCGCTTCCAACTCGTCATGCGCGACATGATCGAGAAGGAACTGAAGCACGCGGTGACGCAGATTCCCGCGGTCCAGCGCGACGGGCTGCCGAACTATTTCGACGACCAGCGCTTCGGCTCGGTCGGCGATTCGCGCGAGTTCGTCGGACAGGCGTGGTGCAAGGGCGATTTCGAACGCGCGCTCTGGCTGGCGCTGGCGGACCCGAACGAGCACGATCGGCCTGAGGAAAAGCGCGAGAAGACGGCGCTTCGCGACATGTGGGGCAACTGGCCGCAATTGCAGACGAAGCTCGCCAGGTACGGCGCGCGGAACATTCTCGCCTTCCTCGCGGAGCAACCGGGCAACTTCCGCGCCGCATTCATGATGATTCGGCCCGACCAGCGGAACCTTTATCTCTCCGCGTTTCAGAGCCATCTCTTCAACGCCCTGCTGTCGCGGCTGGTGCGCACCGGCCCGCCGGAGGATCAGGTGTACGACGTTCTCCTGGCGATGGGTCCGATGGCGTTTTACCGGGAGCTGCCCGACGAAGTGCGGGCGGAGTGGTCGAAGCTGCTGCTGCCGTTGCCGTCAGCCAGGCAGAAGCTGGAGCCGGGGCCGATCAAGGATCTGCTCGATGCCGCGCTGAAGCCGATGAAGCTGGAGCAGACGATGCTGCGCGTGAAGTACCCGCGTGATGTGTTCTTCTCCAAAGGCTTCCGGCCAGCACTGTCGATGGTGAAGGATTTGAAGCACGAGGCGGACGACGACGAACTGTACCCCGGCAAGAAGAAACTGACGCTGAGCTTCGAGCTGATGCGCGGAGCATACGCGACGATCCTGGTGAAGCGGCTGACGACGTGAATGGCTCCGGCCCCCTCTCCCTCCGGGAGCCTGAGAACTTTTCCTCGCGCCGCCGTTCTG
>CAYRPN010000212.1:0-5950 GCA_964426135.1 uncultured Phycisphaeraceae bacterium
AGGGGGTCGATCGTAACCAGTTGTCGTTATTCGACTAATGACCGGACACTACTGACCGGGAATGTGAAATTCCTGCAAGGTCACGGTAGAATCCCAGACGGCTATTCATCTGCATCCGCTGTCGCCACCAGTTTGCACGACCAGCAGGAGTTCCCGCATGTCCGCCAAAATGCGCGAAGAGTCGACCAAGAAGCAGTACGACGTCTGGGCGTGGTTCTACGACCGCACCTTCGGCGCGCTGGTGGCACGCAGGCAGCGGCGAGCGCTGGAGCAGGTTCGGCCCAGGCCGGGGGATCGCGTGCTGGACCTGGGCGTGGGCACGGGCATGACCTTGCCGCATTATCCGAAGGACATCCACGTCGTGGGCGTCGACCTGAGCTTGGGCATGCTCAAGAAGGCGGCGACCAAGATCAACGAAAACGGGTTGCACCATTGCACGCTGATTCAAACGGACGCGATGCTGCCGCCGTTTGCCGATGAAAGCTTCGACCACGTTGTGATCACGCACGTCATCAGCGTCGTCAGCGAACCGCACAAGCTGCTTCAGTGGGCACAGCGACTGGTGAAACCGGGCGGCCGGATCGTGATGCTCAATCATTTCCAATCGACGCAGCCCGTCGTGGCGTGGGTGGAAAAAGTGCTGAACCCCGTGTTCGTGAAGATCGGCTGGCGCAGCGACCTGCCTCTGGAAGACGTGCTGACGGGCGTCGACCTGGAGGTGGATTACTGCTTCAAAACGAGCATGATCGACATCTGGCGCATCGTGGTGCTGACCAAGCCCGCCGCGGACAGTCCGCGCCGCAAGTCCAAGGGCGTGGCGATGCTGCCGACTGCGGAACCAAACGGAACGCCGGCGCTGGCGTCGTAACGATTTTTCTTCGGCTCCGACTCCGGCCCCCTCTCCCGCCGGGAGAGGGCTGGGGTGAGGGCAAGACAACCTTGGACTTTCAGGCAAGCCCCCAGCGCTCCCTTTTTCCGCCTCCCCTCTCATTCTCGCACTTCGCACATCGCACTTCTCGCTTCCCACTTTGCACTTTCTACTTTTCACTTTGCACTCTGCTCGCTGCAGTTCGCAATCAACTCGATACCCGCGCACTTTTTTTCCTGCCCTCACCCTAGCCCTCTCCCGGCGGGAGAGGGGATCGGAGCGACCGGCACACGTTGCCCCACTCTCGCGCCTCCTTATAATCGCCGCCTGACGTCGAGTGTCGGTTTGCATGACACCCGGCGACCAGCGATTTCTCCGCGGCTTTCCGCCAACAAGGTTGCGACTGCATGATCGGGACTTCCTCTGCACGGGACGGATTCCAACGCGGCAACCGATCGTCGGGCGGCGCGGGCTGTGCCGTGACGGCAATTCTGCTGCTCGCGCTGGCGATGTCGCTGCCTATCCATCCGCGCGTCGCATTGGCGCAGGACGCGAAAGCACCGGTTGCCACGTCCACGCCCGCCGGCTCCGACGATCCCACCACCGTCATCGCCGGTTCGAGAGCCCAATTACCCCTGGCTGATCCTGTCCTGGCCAAGGACGCCAAACTCTTCGGCCAGCGCGCCAGCGTCTGGACCGTCTCCGGCACCCAGTTCGCCCTGCTCGACGGAGACGTCTCCTTTGCCGTGGGCGGCTACGGCTTCCGCGGCGATCGCGCTTCCGTCCGCATCGACACCGAAACCGTCGGCGGCAAGCGCGTTCGTCACCTGGCGGTTTACCTCATGAATGCCCGCACGCTGGCCGGCGCCGGCGCCATCACCGCCGAGGGTGGCAAGCTCTTCGTCACCGTCTCCATCACCGGCCAGATCGATCTGTCCACCGATGCCTGGAGGGACGAATCCGCGGCCGCCGATCCGCTGGTGACCGAAGCGCACGCACGCCTGCTCCGTCACCTCGCCTCGATCAGCCTCAGCACGCAGCCCGTACCGACCACGGCGAAAACGCATACGCCCATCGTCGGTCCCGATGGCGTATCGTCCACGGCGGCCTCGGACTCGACCCGCGGCGCCGGCGGCATCCCGTCGCAGCGCATCTTCGACGCCAACGGCACCATCGCTTTCAGCGCCGACAAATTCGTCTTCGAGAAGGGCAAGCCCGACGAGAAGGGGAAAGTGACCGAGAGCGCCGTCAGCCTGATGGGCCGGGTGCGCGTCGTGTATCAGGATGCCAAGGAAGAATCCACGATGACGCTGCGGGCGGAGAATGCGGTGATCTTCCTCGCCGGCGACAATATCGCCTCCATCGGCGGCAACCGCACCAAGGCGGGCGATGTCCGCGGAATCTATTTGGAAGACAACGTCGTCGTCACCCACGGCGACTACACCGTGCGGGCTCCGCGCATCTACTACGACGTGGCGCAGAACAAGGCGCTGCTGCTGGAGGCCGTGCTCTTCGCCTGGGATGTGAAGCGGCAGATTCCGCTTTACATGCGCGGCGAGAAACTGAAGCAGGAATCGGCCCGCAATTGGACGGCTGAAGGGGTGCAGTTGACCACCAGCGAGTTCGCCGAGCCGCACGTCGCCATCGGCGCCGACCGCGTGACGTTCCGCCAGGAGCAGCGCCGCGATGGCACCGTGGCAAACAAGTTCACGGCGGACAACTCCACGATTCGCGTCTGGGGCGCGCCGGTCTTCTACACGCCGGGCATGGCTGGCGAGGCGAATGAGATTCCGTTGCGCCGGCTCGATGTGGGCTACAGCAGCAAGAGCGGCCCGGAAATTCGCAGCCGCTGGGATGTGTTCTCGCTACTCAGTCGTGAAGCGCCCGAAGGCGTCGACCTGACCGCACAGGCGGACTGGCGCGGCGAGCATGGGCCGGGGCTGGGCCTGAACCTCGACTACAACCGGCCGGAAATGCTGGGCTTTCTCGACAGCTATCTCGTGATCGGCGACAACGGCGAAGACGAACTGAGCGATACACGCTCCGTCGCGCAGGACGGCGACACCCGCGGCTTCATTCACGCCCTGCACCGAGGCTACCTCAGCAACGACTGGGAAATGACGCTGGAGCTCAGTTACGTATCCGACCCCACCTTCCTCGAGGAATACTTCCGCAGCGAGGCGGAGACGAGCAAGAATTACGAGACCGCCATTTACCTGAAGAAGCAGACGGACACGACGGCCTTCACATTCCTGGCACAGGCCGAGATCAACGACTTCACGCCGCAGCTCACCACCCTGCAGGCGCCCGGCTACACCGTCGAGCGGCATCCGGAACTGCAATGGCGGCAAATCGGCGAAAGCCTGTTCGGCAACCGCGTGACTTACTTCGGCGAGTCGCGCGCCAGCTACATGCGCATCCGCGCCGGCGACGACTCACCGGCGGACCGCGGCTTCAACAATTTCGCCAGCGCATTCGTCTTCGGCATCCCGCTGGCCACCACCGAGTTCGAGGACGCGCTCACCGCCACGGGCGTCCCCAACGAGCACCGCCTGCGCGTCGACACCCGCCACGAACTGATGGCGCCGTTGAAGCTCTCGATCTTCAACATCACTCCCTATGTCTCGGGCCGGCTTACCGGTTATGACGATGACTTCGTCGAGTTCGCCGGCGAAAACGATCAATACCGCGCGTTCGGCACCGTCGGCGCCCGCATCCAGACGCACTTCAGCAAGGTGTACGAGGACGTGAACGATCGTGTGTTCGATCTGCGCCGCCTGCGGCACATCGTTGAACCGGCCGTCGATCTGTCCTACGCCGGCTCCACCGTGAACCCGGAGGACATCCCCGTCTACGACAACGATGTCGAAGCCCTGAACGAAGGCTACACCGTGCGCCTCGGCCTGCGCAACACCTTTCAGACGCAGCGCGGCGGCGAAGGACGCTGGCGCGACGTGGACTGGCTCACCATCGACACCGACCTGATCTTCCGCGGCGACGACGCCAGCATCACCGCACCCATCGCGCGGTACTTCAGCTACCGCCCGGAATACAGCCCCGGCGGCGATCATTTTTACTCCCGCGTCATGTGGGCCGTGTCCGAAGCGCTGGCGGCGGCGGGCGAGGTGACTTGGGATTTCGAGACGGAGCAGCTTGCCCAATGGCGCGCCGGCGTGACGTACCAGGCGTCACCGGTGTTGACCTGGTTCGCCGATTACAGCCGCGTCGATGCGATTCCATCGAGCCTGTTCAGTTGGGGCTTTACGTACGAACTGACCGTGAAGTACCAGCTCGCCTTCCGCCACATTGTTGACCTGGAAGAGAACCAGATGCGCGGCATCGAGGCGGTGCTCGTGCGCAAGCTCCCACGCTGGCAACTGGCGGTGTTCTTCGCCGTCGACGACATCGACGACGACAAAACCATCGGCATCGTCCTGATCCCCGACGGCGTGAAGACCAGCCGGCTCGATCGGCCGTTCAGCGGGTGGTTGTACTGAGAGGAAGAGAGCAAGAGACAGAGAGAGAGAAGAGAAGAGAAGAGAAGAGAAGAGAAAAAGAAAAGAGAGAAAGAGGAGGGAGATGCAGGGCCCATTCGGATGGGCGGGGCAGGAGGCCTCAACCGGGTGGCCGGGGCAGGAGGCTTGGCGGATGCCCCGGAACGGTTCACCTTGCTTTGACGAATTTCACTACTCGCATCCTTGGCCGACGGGAGCGCGCCCAACCGGGGCTTCCGCGGACTCCAGCCCCGACCACCCGAGAAGCACTCCGACTGCTGCGTTAAGAAACGGGCCCGAAATAATTTCCCCATTTAGCCGGCGGGCTCGCCCGCCGAGACGCCCTCGGCGGGCAAGCCCGCCGGCTAAATGAGGGACCGCCAATTCGCGAAGTTTTTTCGGCTCCATTCCTAACAATCGTCAGGCTCCATCCGGAAAGTTCTTCAGCTTGTAGCGCCGCGGCTATGCGGCTGCTTCGCAAACGGATCATAGCGCAGCACAATCTTCGGCGCTTGCGTCAAATCCACCGGCAGCGCCTGCCCGCGCGGCAGCGCCGGAGCGAATCGCTCCGGCGGCAGCGCGAAGATCGGATCCACCATGCGCTTCAGTCCCGCCAATAGCTCCGGAATATCCACGCCCATGTACACGTCGGGCAGGCCCGTGAACTTCGGCAGGCAACTTTCGTAGACGCTGCGCACCCCGCGCGGATTGCCCCGGCGAATGTGTTCGATCACCACCGCTGCCTGAATCAGGCCTTGATAGAACGGCTTCTTCGGCCCCTGCGCCGGCCGCCAGATGTCCTCCCACATCTCGTGCGCCTCAAACCATTCGCCGGTGTTGAAGAGCTCGATGCCCTTGTGGAACACCGCCGCTTCGTCGAGGTCTTCGGTGGAATGATGATGGCCCATGCGCGGAAATGGTACGCGGCTCACGTCCGCCCTTCTTCTTTCGTCTGCCGATACAGGTCGAGATAAAACTCCAGCGTCTCCTTGTCGTGATGCGTCCGGCTGCGCGTGTGCTGGAAGCCGAAGCGATCGAACAAGCCCACCGCCGATTCTTTCTCGAAGCGCGTGTCGAAGACGATCTTGAGGAAGCCGTGCACCTTGCAGTGATAAAGCGCGGCTTCCATGAGGCGGATGGGAATGATCTCGGCGTGCTGCCATGCGGGTTCGATGCGAAGCCTGCGAATCTCCGCCTTGTGCCCTTCCTCGCGCATCACGCCGATCATGCCGATGATGCGATGATCCAGTTCCGCGACCCAGAAATGATTGGCGACATCGGAAAAATAAGCGACGCCGATGTTCTCAATGTCCGCGCCGGTGTCGTTGGGAGCGAGCTGGCCCGCCAGCAGGCCGTGCTGATAAAGATGAGAGACGGCGTGCTGATCGTGCGGCGCAAAGGTTCGCACGATGAGTCGATCGAGCGCCGCGTTTTGCTCGTGATGGGACATGGAGACATCCTGATCGTGGCGGCATTGTAGAGCCAGCGGACGGGAAAGGTAAATCGGGGCCGCATCCTCACTAAGGAGCGGGTCTGCCCAAACTTCCGGGGCAATGCAGCTCCGGCCCCCTCTCCCTCCGGGAGAGGG
>CAYRPN010000213.1:0-5912 GCA_964426135.1 uncultured Phycisphaeraceae bacterium
AAAAACAAGAGCGGAATCGCTCTTTGGTCAATCGTTAACCGGACACTACTGATTGCAAATTGAAAATTGCAAATTTGCAATTTTCAATTTTCAATTTTCAATCATCATCTTACTTCATCGCCTTCTCCACCTCCGGCACATCCGTTTCGTTGAGCGACTGATACGCGAACCGAGCGGCGACTTTGCCGTCTTTCGCCACCACCGTGGTGACGTGGGCGCGATCGTTGATCACCCAGTCATTGGGGCCGTTCTTGCCATCGACCGCGACCGTCAGCGCGGTGGTGGCGAATTTCAGCGACTGCTGGGCCTTGGGCAGGTATTCCTTGCTCTTGTCCTGGTCCTCGCTGAGCCAGACGGCGACGACGTAGGTGTCTTTGCCCGCGTCGCTGGCGGCCTTGTCGAGCGTTTTGAGATAGCGGGCGGTGGGGCGGTCGAATTTGTCGGCATAGATGAAAACATACACCGTCGTCTTGCCTTTGCGATCGCCGGCGAAATCGACTTCCTTGCCTTCGTGCTCGCCCACGACGCTGTGCACTTTCAAGGCGGGAATCTTCTCCCCGACCTTCGGGCCTGACTCGATGTCGGCGGCGAAGGACACTTGGCCCAACAGGCAGGTGAGGAGAAGGGCCACGACGATGGAGGGGAGCGTGCGCATGGGAATCTCCGTGGGATGAGGGGGAAAGCAAGGGCCAAACGCCCGGCTGGGCCGCATATTGCACGATCACGATATCATGCGGCGGTGATTATCGTTTAGCGGTCGGGCCGAGTCCGCGAGGCCCACCTGTTCAGACAACCAAGACACGGGTGGGCCTCGCGGACTCGGCCCGACCGCTAAACGCAGACACCAAGTCACCCGCAAGGAAATGCGAATGGCAACCCAGGTCGGCGTCGGTTTCAGTGACGTTCAGGACTCGCGAACCGCGGGTGCTGAGGCTGCAAGTGTCGCGCTGGCGAAGGCGGGAATCGCTGGTCCTGTCACCGGCAGGGCAAGCTTCGCGTTGCTCTTTTCCACCGGCCGGCATGACCCGCGCAAGCTCCGTGACGGCGTGCGCGAGGTGCTCGGCCCAACCTGCCGGGTCTACGGCGGCTTCGGCGTCGGCATCATCACCCACGATCACCTCTCCTACGACGGCTACGAAGTGGGGCTTGCCCTCTTCGCATCCGACACCCTGAAACTCGACGCGCTGCTCGAACTGCAACTGGCGGGCAATGAAGCGTCGGTCGGCGCGAGACTCGGCGCCCGTCTTGCGCGCAACCTGCGCGAGGACTCGAATCTCATCCTGCTCTACGACTCGGTCAAGCCCACGCCCGCCGGCCCGCGCTTGAACATGGCCACGCCGCTGCTCAAGGCGATGAGCGCGCACCTGGACGCGTGGCCCAATCTCGCGGGCATGGGCACCATCGGCGACATGCAGTTGCAGCCCACGTTTCAATGGTACGACCAGCAGGTGGTCGAGCAATCCGCGATGGCCCTGCATTTCACGGGATGCCGGATGGACACGATCATCATGCACGGCTGCAAGCCCGCCGGTCGGTATTACCAGATCACGAAAACCGATGGCCCCGTCGTGTTGGAGATCGACAACCGCCCCGCGCTGCAGGTGGTGCACGAAATGCTCGGCCCGGACAGCGGGCTGACCCACGAGGACTACAGCTTTTTCATCACGCTGGGCGTGAACAAAGGCGACCGCTACGGCACCTTCCGCGAGGACGATTACGCCAACCGCATGTGCATCGGCGTGGACGAGGGCCGGCAGGGGCTGATCATGTTCGAGGATGATCTGACGCCGGGCATGCACGTGCAGCTCATGCGCCGCGCGATGGATTTCAGCTACATCGGCCCGCGCACGAACGAGCTCCTGAAGCGCGCCTTGGGCACGGGGGAGTCGGGCATGGGAACTTCAAGTTCCCATGCCGGCGGCGCCCGACGAGCTCTGTTCGCTTTCTACATCGACTGCGCCGGCAGGGCCGGCGCCTACTGCGGCATGGATGCGGAAGACGCGGTCGAAGTGCAGAAGGCACTGCCCAAGGAGATTCCGCTGCTGGGCGTGTATTCCGGCGTGGAGATCGCCAAAGTCGGCGGACAACCGCAGGCGCTGGACTGGACGGGGGTGTTGTGCTTGTTCAGTGAGTGATTTTCAACGGTAGAATCAGTGCATGGTGCGACGCGAACAGATCAAGGCTTTCGTTGATGAGGTCGTGCGCCAGTTCCGTCCGGCCGCGGTGATCCTCTTTGGGTCGCACGCCTACGGAACGCCGACGGAAGACTCGGACGTCGATCTTCTGGTGGTGATGTCGCATCGAGGATCGAATGTCAAAGTGGCTTCGGAAATACGTCTGGCATGCCCTCGCGCGTTTGCAATGGATTTATTGGTTCGCACGCCTGCTGAACTGCGGCGGCGGTTGAAGATGGGCGACCCGTTCTGGCGCGAAGTCACTTCGAAAGGCACGGTGCTGCATGACGCCAGCCGCGCGCGAGTGGGTCGATAAAGCCGAGGCCGATTTCGCCGCGGCGGTCCTGCTGCGGCGATCGCGCAAGAAGCACAGCCGGGACATTGTTTGCTTTCACCTTCAGCAGTGTGTTGAGAAGTACCTGAAGGCAAGATTGGTCGAAGCCGGGATCTCATTTCCAAGAACCCATGATCTGGAGAAGTTGCTCGACCTTGCGCTTCCAATCGAACCGCAATGGGGTGTGTTGCGGCCAATCGTCGTCGCGATCACGGATTACGCGGTTGAAGTGAGATATCCCGGACACAGTGCGACGGCGCCTGAAGCCACCAGATTGCTGCGGGATGCAATGCGGATTCGCGACCTTGTTCGTCTTTCATTGGGGCTTTGATCACGGGCGATCGACATTTTCCAATCCGGCGCAGTTACCGCCGACGCTTTCGATTCAAGTCACTTGCATCCAGCAGGAGTCACCCATGCCCACTCGTCCCACTTCCTTCGCTCCCTCCCGCCGCCGCGTCCTTCAAGCCGGCTCCTTTGCCGGCATCACCTTCCTCTTTAATCCTTCCCTGGCGTTCACCTACCAGGCGAACGAAAAACTCCGCATGGCGTGCATCGGCGCCGGCGGGCAAGCCGGCGCGGGCATTGGGCCTGGGATGAGCCAGAATCTCGTCGCCATCGCCGAGGTCGATCCCGATGGCAAGGGCAAAGGCAATATCGACAAGGTGCTCAAGGCTTCGCCGGATACGAAGATTTACACGGATTACCGGCAGCTCTTCGACAAACACCCGCAGCTTGACGCGGTGTGGTGCGGCACGCCGGACCACAACCATTTCGGCGCCAGCATCCGCGCGCTGCATGCCGGGGCCGGCGTGTATTGCGAGAAGCCGCTGACGTGGTCGATCTGGGAGGCGCGGCGAATCCGCGAGGTGGCGCTGGCGAAGAAAGCCGTCACGCAGATGGGCAATCAAGGCCACAGCAGCGGCACGATCCGCGAAATCTGCGAGTACATCTGGGCGGGCAACCTTGGCGAGGTGAAGGAAGTCCACTGCATCTCCAACCGCAATTTCAGCGCGGGCGACACCCGGCCGGCGAGCAAGCCCGTGCCCAAGGGGCTCGACTGGGAAGCCTGGCTCGGCCCCGCGACGTTCCGCGATTACCACGACGGCCTGCACTCCTTCAGTTGGCGCGGCTGGCTGGATTTCGGCTCCGGTTCACTGGGTGACATGGCGTGTCACAATGTCGACGGCGTGGTCTGGGCGCTCAAGCTCGACCAGGTGGATTCGTTCGAAGTCGAAGCGCTGCACGACGGCAAAGTGAACAAGCCCACCAAGGAAGGCCACGCCGCCCAGGCGCTCATCGTCTACCGATTCCCCGCACGCGGCGACATGCCGCCTGTGACGCTCACTTGGTATCACGGCGGCAAGAAGCCGCCGCGCCCCGCCGCGCTGGAAGAAGGCCGGCCCGTCCTTTCCGAAGGCACCTACTTCATCGGCAGCAAGGCGACGATGTCCTCCGGCAGCCACTGCCAGGACACGCAGTTGATCCCGAAGAAGCTCAACGACGAAGTCGGCAAGCCCAAGCAGGTGCTCGCCCGCAGCAAGCACGGCCACGGCGGCGACTTCATCGAAGGCTGCAAGAAGAAAGATCCCAACCTGCCCAGCAGCAACTTTGCCTACGCCGCGCGGCTCACGGAAATCGTTCTCGCCGGCAACCTCGCTCAGGCCGTGGGCGAGAAGATCACCTACAGCGTCAAGGACGGCAAGACGAACAACGACAAGGCGAACGCGTTCTTGAAGCGCGAGCCGCGCAAGGGTTGGGAGGCGGGCTACGAAGATCGCACGGCGTGAGGCCTGTCGTAGGCGCGACCGTCAGCAAGCGCAGTGGACGTGTTACGTGCGGCATTCGTCGCGGTGACGGCCTATCGTATGGGTATCATGGTGTAGCCCACTGGAAAGGCGATGACGATGCCCATCACCGTCGAACTCTCGGAGCGCGAAATGGCAGAGCTGAAGGAATTGACGCAGCAACAGGACCCATCCGCTGCGGTGCGCCTGGCTGCCGTGGAATATGTGCGCTATCTCAAGCGGATGCGGCTGAAGGAGGCGTCTGGGCAAGTGGAGATGGAGGACAACTGGCGATCACTGGAGAACGCCGAATTGAGGTCAAACGATGGCCGCTGATTCTGGCGTCATCGTCGATACCTGCATGTGGGTTCCGTTCTTCAACCAGCCGGCGTCGGCTGAGAAACGCGCCATCGACCTGCTGCTCAACCGGGACCGAGTCGTCATGATCGGCCCGGTTGTCGCGGAGATTCTGCTAGGTTTCAAGAGACGTGAACACGCGGCCTGGGTGGCATCGCAACTTCAAGGCGCCCTCTGGATCGAGCCGACCTGGCAGGAGTGTTGCGAAAGCGCGGCACTGGGGCGCGAACTGATCGCGAAGGGACATGTGCTGCCGATGACTGATCTGGTGATCGCGGCGGTCGCGATGAGTCGAAACTTGGCGGTCTATTCGAGTGACCCGCACTTCGACCCGATCCCAAGGTTAATTCGATTTCATCCATGACCCGTGGGCGAAAAGATCACCTACAGCGTCAACGACGGCAAGACCAACAACGACAAGGCGAATGCGCTCTTGAAGCGCGAGCCGCGCAAGGGTTGGGAGGCGGGCTACGAGGAGAGGCAGGTGTGAGTGTGGCCGTCGCCTGTGCGAAAGTTCATCTCGATGACGGCGAGTCGAACTCGTCGCACTCTTGCTCCGCGAGAAACGCGACCAAAAGATCGGTCGGCTATAATTGTGGCACGGCACGAGGATTGTCCAAATGACCTACAAGGCGCACATTAAGAACGGAGTCGCGGTGCTCGACGACGGCGCGAAGCTGCCCGAGGGCAGTGAGGTGTTGATTCAGCCGGTCGAATCGTCCATTTCGCTAGGCGAGCTGCTGCGCGATGTGGCCGGAAAGGGAAAGGACCTGCCATCGGACGGTTCGGTCCAGCACGACCATTACATTTACGGAACACCCAAGCGATGAAGCGGGTTTTTGCCGACACTTCTTACTTCATCGCCGCCATTGTCCCCAACGATGTCGCCCACGGGCGCGCCAAGGCGTTGGACAACCAATCGTTGCAATTGGTCACCTCGGCCTGGGTCATGTCGGAACTGGCAGCCTACCTTGCGGCACCGCGCAATCGGCCGCTGTTCAATCGACTGCTGGCCTCGCTGCGCGCCAGTCACAGTGTGGTTCTCATTCCCGCGACGCAGGAGCTTTTCGACCGCGGCGCCGAGCTTTACGCGGCGCGCGAGGACAAGGCGTGGAGCCTCGTTGATTGCATTTCATTCGTCGTGATGCAACTCGAGAATCTGACTGATGCCTTGACCACTGATCACCATTTCACGCAAGCAGGGTTTAGGGCGCGCTCAAAAATAACTTGAACACTTTTGTCGCGGGACGGCTTCGCGGT
>CAYRPN010000214.1:0-5901 GCA_964426135.1 uncultured Phycisphaeraceae bacterium
GAACCGCTTACTTCGTGCGCGGCTCCTGTGCAAGCTCATGAATAATCCGGGTTAAACTCCGCCCGTGGCGTGAACGGTCGAACGGGCGTCGGTTTGAGATTACCGCGTGGCGTTGCCGGGATCAATTGTTTTTGCCGTCGGCACCGCTTACGGTGGTTGGGGCTATTGAGCAGCCACAATGTTTCGCTTGCCGCGATGGACGATGGAAATGCAACGGAGGTCTTGCCATGTCGAAACCCCATCGGCCGCGTCACCCGGCTTAGGAATGGAATCGAAATAACTTCCCGATTTGCACGGAGCGAACTCCCCTCTCTTTCAGGGAGGGGCAGGGGGAGGGTCGGGCAAACAGCCTGATTTCATGCACAATCACGCAGTGCGCCCGACCCTCCCCTAACCCCTCCCTATGAGGGAGGGGAATCGGAGACAGCCAAGTCGGGAAGTTATTTCGGTCACGATCCTTATGCGCAGAATGGCGTTCTTGCGCGGAACGGCGCGGGAATCGCGTGCGCGTCCTCGGCGGCCAAGGATGAGCCGTCAGTAAGATGCAATCGTTTGCGAGTGCCCTTCGCTATCCACGCGGACCATTGAAATGAGAGTGATTCCAGCCATTGTCTTTCTGCTTCTGTCCTTCCTGCCGGCCACGTTCGCTCGCGCCCAGAACAATGACGAGAAGAGCCTGGCTGCGAAGTATCCAAAGGATCTCGGCATCGCGCGCGATCCTGCGGTGCTGTTCCACGATGATTTCGAGGACGGCAAGCCGGGGGCGACATGGGACACGATCAATCGCCGCAAAGGTCGCGGCGCGACTCTCGACATCGAGCCGGTCGCAGCTGAGAAAGATTCCACCATCGTGCGCGGCAAACACTCGGCGCGAGTGCAGCTCAACAAGCAGGGCCACGAGGACGTGACCTTTGTGAAATGGCTTCGCCCCGGTCACGACGAACTCTTCATGCGCCACTACGTTCGCTACGGAAAGGATTACGGTTACCACGGCCACGGCGGCAGCGGTTTCATGGCCGACGCCGAGAAGGGGCAATTCAAAGGCGCGGGCCAAGCGCCTGATGGCGACAAATTTTTCTGGGCCACGCTCGAACCCATTGGGCCGAGGCAGTGGAAACCGCCTGGCGCGCTGATCTTCTACGCCTATTGGTGGAAGATGAAGCCGGACGGTCGCGGCAATCACTGGGGCAACTGGTTCCAGCCCAAGCCTGACCATGTGCCCCAACTGGAAACGTGGATCTGTATCGAGTGGCGTGTGAAAACAAACACGGCGGGCAAGGATGACGGCGAACTCGATTGCTGGATCGACGGCAAGAAATGCGGCGAATTCCGCCAGATCAACTGGCGGGAGGTGGACACGCTGAAGGTGAACAAGGTGCAGCTTTCGCTCTGGCTCGAGCCGGCCAGTTACGACCGCACCGGCGGCGGCACCACCCGCACGGTCTGGTACGACGATGTGGTGGTGGCGAAGAAGTACATCGGGCCGAAGGAGCCGTGACGCGGGTTCAGCTACAATTCCGTATCGCGCTGGGGCTGAAGCGGCGGGATGACCATGAACGAACACCGACTCGATCCCGCATCGCAGCAGAGATTATCGCGGCGGCGACTGCTGCAGATCGGCAGCATCGGCGTGGCGGGACTGACGTTGCCCGCCGTTCTGCGGGCCGAGTCCATTCAACAGGGCGCCGCCAAGGCCAAGCAGCAGGGCAAGTCGTGCATCTTCATCCATCAGTACGGCGGGCTGAGTCAGTTGGATTCGTGGGACATGAAGCCTGACGCGCCGCAGGAGATTCGCGGGCCGTACCAGCCCATCAGGACCGCCACCGCGGGGTTTCAGATTTGCGAGTTGATGCCGCGGTTAGCGCGGTTGTCGGAGCAATATGCCGTCATCCGCTCGATGACGCACGAGATGGCCCAGCACGACAAGGCCAACGCCATGCTGCTGGCTGGTCGCGATAAACCCGCAACGGACGATCCGTCGTTCGGGGCGATCGTCCATAAGCTGCGCCCCGCCAAGGCGGACCTGCCCGGCCATGTGTGGTTGCAGAAGTTTGGCGGAGGAGCCGCGCCGCCCGATCACACGTACCTGACCGGCGGACGCCTGGGCATGGCGCACGCCCCCATGTTGATCGGAGAGAAACACGACGACAATCCGGCCTCGGTGGATTTTCGCGTGCGCGCGTTCGACCGGCAGCAGGACATGTCGTCGCAGCGCCTGCGCGGACGCCGGGATCTGCTCGGCGCATTTCAAAATCGTTCTCCGCTTGGTTCGACCACCGAGTTTGAGGCGTTCGACGTGTTCCAGCAGCGGTCCTTCGATCTGCTTGAGGGTGGTGCGGCAAGAGCCGCGTTCGACATCGACAAGGAAAGTGAGAACACCCGGGACCACTATGGCCGGAATCCGATGGGCCAGAACCTGCTGCTCGCCAGGCGGTTGATCGAGGCGGGCGTGCGGCTTGTCAACGTCGTGGCATGGACGGGACTGGCGCCCGGGGAGCAGTTCGTCAGCGTGGAGACCTGGGACATGCACGGCAACGCGGACGTGGGGATTTTCGAGAACGGCTGGAACGGATTGCCGTTCGCCCTGCCCCGCGCCGATCAGGCCGTTGCCGCGTTGCTGGAGGATCTGCGCGACCGCGGGCTGCTCGATTCGACTCTGGTGGTGTTCGTCGGTGAGTTCGGACGCACGCCCAAGATCAGCAAAGGCGCCAAGCGCATCGGCCGCGACCACTGGCCGCAATGCTATTCCGCCATGCTGGCCGGTGCAGGGATCAGAGGTGGAAGCGTGTACGGCGAATCCGACAAGCACGCGGCCTACGTCAAATCCAACCCTGTGACGTTGGAGGATTTCACTGCCACGCTCTTCGCCGCCATGGACATCAATCCAGCCTCACGCATCAGTCCCGACGGCTTCACCGTTCCCGCCAGCCACGGCAATCCAATCAAGGCACTGCTGTAGCGGGTGAATACGCGTCGCACGACGCTTTCGGTGTTGCGAGGCAGAACCGTTTCAGTGCATGCCTTCCGGTCAGCCGTTCGCGTGCCAACGGACCCATTCATTTCTTCCCCCGCCCGCCCCCGTTGGGGCTCAGGCGCTTCCACCAATCCGGCCCTTCCTTCTCGACTTCCGCATTGAACTCCTTCAACTGTTTGGTCATCGCGCTGAACCGCTCCGATTCCTTCTCGCGCAGGTCGGTCGCCTCCTTCGGATCAGACTTGAGGTTGTAGAGTTCCACCTCGGTGAAATCCTGGGAGGCGATGATCTTCCAGTCGCCAAGGCGCATCGCCATGTGCATGCCCGGCGCCATATTCAGCCGCCAGTACATCGGCACTTTTCGCTCCACCGTCGTCACCTTGCCGGTGAGCACCGGCAGCACGTCGGTGCCGTCAATGACACGATCGGCCGGCGCCTTGATCCCGCACAGGCCCAGCACGGTCGGAAACAGATCGCTGCCGATCACCGGGGCGTCGACCGTCGTGGCCGGTTTGATCTGCCCCGGCCAGCGCGCGATGCCCGGCACGCGGATGCCGCCCTCGTACATCGCGCGCTTGCGGCCGCGCAGTCCGCCCGTGCTGCCGCGAGTGCGCTTGGCGTTGCCGTCGCCTTCCGGCCCGTTGTCCGAGGTGAAGAAGACGAACGTCGTATCGCTGAGTTTCTGCGCGTCGAGCGCTTTCATGAGCTTGCCGAAAGCGTGATCGAGCTGCGTCACGTTGCCGTGGTGCTGCTGGAAATCTTCGCCGAGGTCCGCGTACAGCTTCTGGAACTGCGGATCGCTTTCGATGGGCAGATGCGGCTCATGGGTCCAGACCGCCAGGAAGAAAGGCTTGCTCTTGTCGCGTTTCGCGGTCAGCCAGTCGATCGCCTCATCCACCACCAGCGGGGCCGAGAATCCATTGAGCTTGCCCACAGGCGTGCCGTTGCGGACGAAGTTGGAGGGATCCTTGTGGCTCGGGCCGGCGTTGTTCTGTGTGGCCATCCAGTGGTCGTAACCGTAATCGCCGGGCTGCGGCTGATCGGGACTGTTGAACTTGCCATTCAGGTGCCACTTGCCGACGTGGCACGTGGCGTAGCCCGCGTCCTTCAGCAACTTCGGCAGCGTGATTTCGCTGGTCCGCAAATGAACCTCGCTGCCCTGGGCGATCCACGTGTAGACGCCGTTACGGTGCGGCGTCCGGCCGGTGAGGATCGCCGAGCGCGATGGCGAGCACACCGCGCTCGCCGAATAACACTGCGTCAACCGCACGCCCTGTTTGGCGAAGGCGTCGAGGTTCGGCGTCTGGATCCGCGGGTGGCCGTAGCAGGCGAGATCACCGTAGCCCAGATCGTCGGCGAGAAAGATGACGACATTCGGCTGCTTCGGCGCCTGTGCGATGCCGACCGACGGAACCACCAGCAGGCAGGCGAGCATGAGAGACAGGCGCATGATTCGCTCCAGATGTTCAGTGGAAGTTTCGCAGGCAGCTTACCGCGCCACGATCGCACGGTCTGAATCAGGGCGACGAACAAGCCGACTCACAATCATTTGAAGCCCCACAACGGTCCATCCGCGCCGCCTTGGGTTCGGCGCGGTATTCTGATTTGGCCGGTCGGCGCGTGAAGTTCCTGATCGGCACGCAACCCCGGATCGTGTCCGCGCCGCCTGAGCCTCTTCATGCTGGTTGACGCGATCGTCGTTCGCCGACGCAAATGATTGAACCGCATCCGCGATCCTCCTACCCCCGGAAAGCACATGATGAAAAGCTCCACGCTCGCCACACGTCGTTCCTTCATCACCGCCATGGGCGCGCTGGCCGCGTCGCCTCTCCTGGCCCGCGATTACTCGCCGGGCAGCGCGCCGGTGCGTTACCCGGAGCCGGACGTGGTCGTTCTCGATCCAAGCTTCGCCAAGTACAAAATCGGTAACACGCCGATCAAGCGGATCTACACCGGCATGATGTGGGCGGAAGGCCCCGCGTGGAGCGGCACGGGCGGATACCTCATGTGGAGCGATATTCCCAACGACATCCAGCACCGCTGGCTCGCCGATGACGGCCGGATCAGCACGCTGCGAAAGCCCGCCGGCAACAGCAACGGCAACACCTTTGACCGCGAGAGCCGGCAGATTTCCTGCGAGCACGGAAACCGCCGCGTGGTGCGCTACGAGCGCGACGGCAAGGTCACCACGCTGGCGGACAAGTACAACGGCAAGCCGTTCAATGCCCCCAACGATGCCGTGGTGCATCCCGACGGCGGCATCTGGTTCACCGATCCCGGCTACGGCAGTCACGGCAATTACGAGGGCAACAAGGGCGAACTGCTGCTGAAGGAAGCGGTCTACCGAATCGATCCGAACGATGGCAAGGTCGCGCTGGTCACCGATGCGATCTTCAAGCCGAACGGCCTCTGCTTCTCGCCGGACTACAAGAAGCTGTACATCGCCGACACCGGCGCATCGCATTACAAGGAAGCGCCCAAGAACATTCAGGTGTGGGATGTGGTGGACGGCCTGACGCTGGCGAAGGGCAAGGAGTTCACGTCGATGGCGCTGGAGGTCGAAGGCAAGAAAGTCGCCGGCTTCGCCGACGGCATCCGCTGCGACACTGACGGTAACGTCTGGGCCAGCGCGGGCTGGGCGGAGGCCGGCGACGGCTACGACGGCGTCCACATCTTCTCTCCGCAAGGCCAGCGAATCGGGCAGATTCGGCTGCCGGAAATCTGCAGCAACGTCTGCTTCGGCGGCGCCAAGCGGAACCGGCTGTTCATGACCGCGAGCCAGTCGCTCTACGCGGTCTACGTCGAGGCCATCGGCGCGCACTTCTGCTGAGCCGCTGCCTGCGATGTTTCGTCCGCTCGATGGGTCGCGTTTCTTAGGAATCGGAGCGAAACAACTTCCCGATTTGCAAGGTTCGAACTCCCCTCCC
>CAYRPN010000215.1:0-5808 GCA_964426135.1 uncultured Phycisphaeraceae bacterium
TCCGACGCACCCATTTCAGCAGTTGCCAGGTACGCAAATGCCGGATGAGCCGCATTTTCTTTCCTCCGTTCCTGCTTTCCTGCTTTCCTAATTCAATCGGATTGGGTTTTTCAGAGGTCCCTGTTGTGGATATCGGCCACTTCATCGAACGATTGTGATTCTATGGCCGATTCCGCACGAGAGAGGAGATCGGCCACTCAAGCATCCGCGACCACGCCGACTCTGCACGGGCGTGTCGGAATCTTCGTCGCTCCAGCGGGCAAAGCCACTACGAGCCTGCGTCGTTCACATCAGCGCCGCAATGCCCGCGAATTCTTCCTTCAGCGCGGCATACAGTCGCTGGTACTGGGCGTGATGCTTCGCATACATCTTCGCGCGGGCGGGTTCGGGTTTGCGGGTTTCGGTTTCGCGGATGGCGCTTTCGCAGGCCTGCGGGACGTTTTTCCAGACGCCGGTGCCGACACCGGCGAGCAGGGCGACGCCGTAGGCTGGGCCTTCCTGGGCGTTGATGGTGGCGACGGTCTTGTTGTAGATATCCGCCTGGAGCTGGCGCCAGAAATCGCTGCGGGCGCCGCCTCCGCTGAGGCGCACGGTTTTGATAGTCAGGCCCATGCCGTCCATGATCGCCAGCGCATCGTTCATGCCGAAGGTGACGCCTTCGAGCAGGGAACGAATCATGGATGCGCGGTTATGCCGGGCGGTCAGGCCGATCCATCCGCCGCGGGCATTGGGGTCGGGATGCGGGCAGCGTTCGCCGGTGAGATAAGGAAGGAAGAAAAGCCCCTCGCAGCCGGGCTTCGCTTTGGCGGCTTCCTCGATGAGCAGTTCGTAGGGATCGCACTTGCGTTTCCTGGCTTCCGTCAGTTCGCTGATCGCCAGGTGATTGCGGAACCACTGGAACGAACCGCCCGCCGAGAGCATGCAGCCGAACACGCACCACTTGCCTTCGACGGCGTGGCACATCGTGTGCACCCGGCCGCTGGGGTCGTAGGTGGGTTTGTCGGCATGCGCGAAAACGACGCCGCTGGTGCCCAGCGTCGCGCTGACGATGCCCGCCTTCACGATGCCGTTGCCCACGGCTCCCGCGGGCTGATCGCCGCTGCCGCCGACCACGGGCGTGCCTTCTTTCAGGCCGAGCTTCGCAGCCGCCGCTTTGTGTAGTTGCCCGCTGACGACATGCGATTCAAAGCAAGCAGGCAGCAGCGCCGCATCGATTTTCAGGAGCGACAGCAACTGCTTGTTCCACGCGCGTTTCTTCACATCGAGCAGCAGCGTGCCCGAGGCGTCGCCGACCTCCGTCGCGTACTCGCCGGTCATGCAGTAGCGGATGTAATCCTTCGGGAGCAGGATGTGTTTGGTCTTCGCGTAGACCTTCGGCTCGTGCCTGCGGACCCAGAGAATCTTGGGCGCGGTGAAGCCGGTGAGCGCGGGATTGCCGACCATGCCGATGAGTTTTTTGCGTCCGCCGGCTTTGCTTTCGATCTCGGCGCATTCTTCGGTGGTGCGTTGATCGTTCCACAAAAGCGCGGGCCTTAGCGGCGTGTGATCGTCGGCGAGGAAGACGGAGCCATGCATCTGCCCGCTGAGGCCGATGGCAGTGACCTGATCGCCCTTGACCTTCGCCTTGGCGAGCACGGCTTTGGTGGCCTTGCACGTGGCGTCCCACCATTGCAGCGGATCCTGCTCGCTCCAGCCGGGGTTGGGCGAGGCAATGTCGTGAGCGGCCACCGCGGTGGCGAGAACGTAGCCGGTGTAATCGCACAGCAGCGTCTTGGTGCCGCTGGTGCCGATATCGATGCCGAGAAGATAGGACATGGCGAGCCTCGTGGTGACAAGTGAATGAGGCTGCAATCTACTGGGAGAAATGGAGCCGGGCAAAGATGCGTCAAGGCAACGGCGGGCAAATCTCATCGACGGCCACGCTGAAGCCTTCGAGGACTTCCGACGGCACCCGGTCACCTGCGTGCCACTCCCCTCGCTTGATGTGTGCCGTTCCTCGCGCGACCCAGACTTCGATCCGGCGCTTCTCCGGATCAACGATCCAGTACTCCCGCACGCCGTTCGAAATATAGAGCGCCACCTTGGTGATCTGATCGCGTTGGGCGGTGCTGGCGGAAAGAACCTCCACGAGCAGGTCAGGCGCGCCTTCGATGATCCGCTTGATGATTCCTTTGCGCTCGTTGCTGATGAAAATCAGATCTGGCTGCACGACGGTCTGGGTCTCACCACGATCGATCACGACATCCATCGGGGCGAAAACCGCGGTGCCCAGTTGATGTTCTCTGACGAATGTTTTCATCAGAGCAAACAACTCGCCGAGACTGTTCTGGTGCCAGAAACTGGGAGATGGAGACATGTACAGTTGCCCCTCGATCAGTTCGTATCGGAAGCCCGGCGGATCGACCAGCCGCATGTAATCATCGATGGTCCACTGCCCCTGCTGCGGTGGAATCCAGTCGGTGGACATCGGGGTGGGGGCTGGCATGGCGCTCATTCGAAACCTTGCATTCAGTTGCGGTATCGTAGCCGGATCGAGCGATGAAACCAAGATCCCTACTTCGCCTTGTCCTTCTTTTTCTGCTGATTTCCTGGCTGTTTCGCGGGTAGTTCCGCGTCGTCGCCCATGCTGGTGCGCAGCGTGGTCAGCTTCTTCTGCATCGCCGCCAGCGTCCCGGCGTGCTGTGGGTCGGCGCTCAGGTCCTTCTGCTCCAACGGGTCGCTCGTCAGATCGAAGAGCTGCCAGCGGTTGATCGGCGGATACCAGATCGCTTTGAACTGCTCGTCGCGCACGCCGCGCATCAGGTTGCGGTAGGCGAAGACGAGGGCATCGCGATGCTTGTTGGTTTCGCCGCGCACGACGGGCATGAGGCTCTTGCCAATGCTTCCCTCCGGCGGCTTGACGCCGGCGATTTCGCAGATCGTCGGGCACAGGTCCAGGATGTAGCACAGTGCGTCCGACTTCTTCCCCGCAGGCAGGCCCCCGGCGCCCCCTGCACTCGCGCCGCCCGCGCTGCCGATGATCAGCGGCACGTGTACGGAGTGTTCGTACACGCTCTGTTTGCCCATCAGCCCGTGGCTGCCCATCGCCAGGCCGTTGTCCGCGGCGAAGATGACGATCGTGTTCTTCGCCTGCCCGCTTGCTTCCAGCGCGGCGAGCACGCGGCCGATCTGCGCATCCATATGAGCGATGATCGCGTGATAGTCGGCCCAGTGTTTCTGAATCGCTTCCTTGGTGCGCGGAAACTTCTCCAACATTTCATCGCGAATTTTCAGTTCGCCATTGTCGAAGGGATGCTCGGGCAGAAAGTTGGCGGGCACGGTCATCTTCGCGACGTCGAACTGGTCGTGCCATTCCTTCGGCGCCTCGCGCGGATCGTGCGGCGCGGTGAAGGGCACATACATGACCCACGGCTTGCCCGCTCCCCCGGTTCCCCCGGTGCCCTTCTGCGCTTCGATGAACCGGATCGCTTCGTCAGCGAAGACCTCGCTCGAGTGCTTCTCGCTCTGCTTCGGCGCACCGGCGGCAGCCTCGGTCGCCGGCGCGGAGGCGGCTCGCAGCTCGACGAGTTTCACCTTGAACTGGTTGCTCATGCCGCCGAGGAAGACATTACGCGCTCCCGGAAAACTCGCCGCCGCCGATGCCGCGCCGTTGTGCCACTTGCCGCTGAAGCTCGCGGCGTAGCCCGCCTCGCGCAGCGCCATCGGCCAGGTCGGCGTGTTCTTCAGCGCGCTGTCCACCTTGAACAGCGAACGCCCGCTCAGCAGCATGGCACGCGACGGCACGCACACCGCGCCCTGGTCCCCGCCCATGATGTACGCGCGGGTGAACAGCGTGCCCTGCGAGGCGAGCTTGTCGATGTGCGGCGTCTTCGCCTCCGCGTTCCCGTAGCAGCCCAGAGCCGTCGCCCGCAGGTCGTCGGCGAAGAAGAAAAGAATGTTCGGTTTGTCCGGGGCGGCTTGCGCGGACGCAGTCCAGACAGACGCCAGCCCCAGGGCAAGAACGACGAGCAGTGGGAGGTATCGCATGCTCGCATGGTATCACCAGAGCCGCAGCGATCACCGACGGACCAGAATCCGGCCCCGTCACTTCCGCGCAGGGGCTGAGGGCGGACGAACGCCAAGGCCCGGCGTGCCGTTCATGATCTCGTCGCCGGCCGGTCGGGTAACTCCATGAGAATGTCGTGGCGGGGGTTGTTTAGTTTGGAAAAGATGGTTTAATTGCTGGACGGAAGAAAACTGCCGGGCATCTTCCATGCCCTGCTCCGCGCATTGCCCACGAACCCTCTTTGAAGGAGATGCATCATGATTCGTCGATTGAAACAACTGGCGTTGGCGTCCGTTACGTTCGCTGCTGTGTCCGTTGCGGCGGCTCCCGCCTCGGCGGCGCTTGTGCGCGAAGTCTTCAACACGGACGTCGCCGGCGAAGTCGCGTTTGAAGCGACCTATCCGAACCTCAACTACGTCGCCGGCGCCGCGGACAATGCCGTCTCCGTCACCGGCGGCGTCGCCACGATCACCAACCCGGACGCAACCAACGACACCTCCGAAATCGTGCTGACTCCGGGGGGCGTGCCGGGCCTTCGCCGCGTCTCCGCTCTGGTCGGTGCGGGCAACAGTAACGGCAATTACAACGTCGGCGTCCGCATTGGCGGCAACAGCATCGTGTTCCATCCAGGCTTCGGCGGCGCTGCCTTGCGCGTCGACGGCGCCAATGGCTTCCCCAACACCAACGTCGGGTTCACGCCGCCCAACAACACTCTGCACCTTCTGAAAATCGATGAGCTGCCCGGCGGACAGTTCAACATCCGCCTCGTCGATGGCAGCAATCCCAGCAACGTCTTCACCACTTCGTTCACCAATGCCGCCAGCATCGACGGCACCATCGCCCTGCGCCGTGCCGGCCCCGGCAACGCCACGGGCACCGGCATCTTCGACGCCCTGACCGTCGTCAGCGAGCGGACGCTGTTCTTCGAAGGCTTCGACCTGAACGTCGCCAACAAGATCCAGTTCGCCAACGCTTACGCCGACTTCGTGCAGAACACCGGCGCCGGCAAGACGCTGGACGTCGCCGGCGGCGTCGCGCGTCTCGGCGGCGATAGCACCAATGCCACCTTCGTCGTCAACGGCCTCTCCGCCGCCGTGCAGGGAACGCTCAAGATCACCGCCGACATCGGCGCGACCCTGAGCAACGGCGGCTACAACGTGGGCCTGAACATCGGCCAGAACAACATCGTCTTCCATCCTGGATTTGCCGGCATCCCCGGTGCGTTCCGCGTCGATGGCCCCGGCGGGTTCGGCAACACCAGCCTCGGATTCATCCCCGCCAACAATGTGCTCCATCACCTGGAAGTCATCGAGCATTCCAACGGCCTATTTGAAATCACGCTGATCGACGGCTTGAATCCAAACAACGTCTTCAAGACCTCGTTCACCAACCTCGGCAGCGTCGGCGGCGGCATCGGATTCCGTCAGGAAGGCCCGCTGAGCGGTCAGTTCGGCCTGTTCGACAACCTCCGCGTCGATGTCGTCGTGCCCGAGCCCGCCTCCATCAGCCTGCTCCTGCTGGCCGGCGCGGGCCTGCTGCGCCGCCGCCGCATCGCCTGACACGAGCATGCTCCGCGGGGATGATGTGACCCATGCGTGCATTCAATGTCGATAGCCTGCCGGGAGTGGATGCGAGACGGAGCACGACGGCCCATGCGTGGCCGATCGTTTCCCTCGTGTCCGCTCCCGGCTTTTTTTGGCTCATCCGGCATTTGCGAACCTGGCATTTGCGCACCTGGCAACGGCTGAAATGGGCGCGTCGGT
>CAYRPN010000216.1:0-5621 GCA_964426135.1 uncultured Phycisphaeraceae bacterium
AGTCAGAGATTGACGCTCCCCGTAGGCTCTGACTTTTGCATTTTGACTTTTGCATTCACTATTTTGACTTCCCCGATGCCAACTTCTGCGCGCCGTGCGCAGAAGTTGCAGGGTCAGAATCTAATTCATCCGTTCTGGATGATTGCAGAATTGAAAAGCCCTGCCGCACGTCCGACGGGCATTGCCGCACCGATCATGGTCTGGTAAAATGCCGGTATGACGCACCTCTTTTATTCCGGCGCGGCGTTGTGCATTGGCAGGCCTCCAGTTGCCCGCGCTTCATCGGCCGAGAGGGGGCTGCCGCGCGCGGCCGACGAGGGGCGGGTGATCTTGTGAATGGGTTTCTTTCCGTGTGCGGTCGCCTTCGAACAGACCGAATGGGACAAGCATCCGCCATGCGGAGGCACGAGCTCGTCGAGGTGATGGGAACTCCCCGCTGCCCGAATCGAAACAGGCTTGGCGGACGGAACTGATTCAGAGATGGCCGGAAAGTGTCCTACCTTTTTGGCAGTCAAATGGTAAGTATTTGTTTTGACGCGGGTTAAGGTCGGTTTTCGCCCCCGGGGGGCACGTGGCCGGCCACTTTGGGGGCCGGGCCGTGGGCGGGCACGAGGGCTGGCACTGGTTCGCCGGCCCCTGACGAGGATGGGCGATCCCGTCCCGCACCTCTTCGATCGGCGGCGGCCTGCGGGGTTTGCAGCCGCCGCGAGCCGCAAAAACCTTGTGGTTCCGCCCATCGCACCATTCCGCCTGCGTGGAACGTATGATGTGCAGGCTCGTCGTCAGTCCCACCATGCCATCGAATCCTTCCCCCCTGGAACATCCCATGCGATCGATGCTTTCCGCTTTCGTTCTGACTGTTCTGCTTGCCGCGGCTTCATCCGCCTCGGCGCAGGCGCCGACGCTGAAGGTCGGCGATGACGCGCCGAAGCTGTACGTGAGCAAGTGGCTCAACGGCAAAGCCGTCGAGAGCTTTGAGAAGGACAAGGTTTACGTCATCGAATGCTGGGCCACGTGGTGCGGCCCGTGCGTGCAGGCGATTCCGCACGTGTCGAAGCTCAACACCAAACTCAAGGACAAAGGCGTCGTGGTCATCGGCCTGAATGTGTGGGAGGACGACCAATCGAAGGTGGAACCGTTCATCAAGAAGATGGGCGACAAGCTGAACTATGTGGTGGCTTTGGATGAAGGCGCAGGCGACGCGGGAAAGAGCGGCGCCGCGTGGCTCAAGGCGGCGGGGCAGAACGGCATCCCCTGCACGTTCGTGGTGAACAAGGAAGGCAAGATCGCGTGGATTGGCCACCCGATGGCGGGGCTGGACATGGTGGTCGAGAAGGTCGTGGCCGGCACCTACGATGCGAAGAAGGAAGCCGAGATCGCCGCCAAGGTGCGGGCGATCGAGGAGAAGATCGGCCCCGCGGCCGAGGCGCAGAAGTGGGACGACGTGATCAAGCACCTCGACGCGATTGCCGAGCTTCGCCCCGAAGTGAAGACGCAGATCAGGACGGCCCAGGTGGGCATCCTGCTTGTGCAGAAGCAGGATTACGCGGCTGGTTACGAGCGGGCCGCCAAGCTCGCCGACAACGAACTGAAGGATGACTCCGATGGCTTGAACCACCTGGCGTGGATGATCCTCGATGACGAAAGCATTCAGAAGCGCGACATTGACTTGGCATACAAGATGGCGACCCGCGCGGCTGAACTGACCAAGTACGAGAACGCCCCGATCCTCGACACACTGGCGCTCGCCTGCTTCGAGAAGAAGCAGATCGACAAGGCCATCGAACTGCAGAAGAAGGCGATCAGCAAGATCGAGGCGGGCGAAGAGAAGGAGCAGATGGAAGAAACCCTACAGCGCTATCTCAAGGCCCGCGACGAGGACAAGAAAAAATGACGCGGAGCCGGCGGCGGGACGCAGATCGATTGCAGATCACGCGGAGGGGACGGATGGGGGGCCTGGGATTCTCGTGTCATTCGCGTCTGTTTCTTGGCGATTCCCGGGAACCTGTTGGCCTGCCATGCGTCACAACTAATGGAGGAAGGAAAGAAAAGAAGAGAGCGGAAAGGAAGAGAAAAGGAAGAGATGAAAAAAGGAAAAAAGCCCTGAAACAGAGCGAAGGGCAAAAATTACGAAGGGGGCGCTCAAGTGGGGAAAACCGAAGCGCGGGACAAGTTAGACATGCCCAAATACGAAGGCGCTTCGCCCCAGGAAAACTCGGGTCGGAATCGGAAGGGGGCAGATCGGGTCGGTGAATCGGGTCGGTGAATCGGGTTGGGCAATCGAGTCAGTGATTCGGTTCGAGTCAGTGGTTCGGCAATCGGGATCGTGGTTCGGGTCAGTGGTTCGGTTCGGATCAGTGATTCGGTTCGGGTTCGGCAATCGAGTTCGCAAGGCCGCGTCAGGCTCTGGGTTCTGGTGACCTCCAAAGCCCGACGCGGCCACGTTTTTGCCGTTAGCCCCCGGCTCCGCCGGGGGATTGCCCGTCGGCGATCAGGCGGAATGCAACGCTATCGATGTCGTGGAACGGGCATTCGAATGGGCTGATGACATTTGCGGGGAGGCGACAATCTTCCGCTCTGCGAGCGGACGCTCAACGGCGAACCACTTGGCTCCTCTCGCCTCACTCCTTTTTCCTCAATTCTCAATTCTCACTCGTTCTCCTCACTCAAACGCCATCGTTCCGCGCGTCACGCCCAACTGGTTCAGCACGCGCAGTTGCTTCCACAATCTGTTCCCGTCTTCCTCGCCCGTCAGGACGCGCTGATAACGGTCGAGCATCGCCTCGACTTCGGCAGGCGTTTCGCGGAGGAACTCCACGCGGTAGGCTGCGATGCCCAGCTTGAGCATGCGGGGCACGAACTCGGCGGCGCTCTGGGCGGTGCCGTTGTAGACGGTGTTCCGGCAGCCCACGTCGGCGACCAGCGGATGATCGACGCCCTCGCGGTCGCGCAGGCGCACCTCGTGGACATCGCAGGGCCGGCCGCAGTCGCGGTAATCCTTGCCGGTGGAAAGCGTGGCGCAGAAAACGCAGTGCTCCATGTGGAACATAGGGATGTGCTGGTGGACCACTGCCTCGAACATGGCGGGCGGGAAGCGGCGCAGCATCGCCACCAGTTGCGGCCAGTTCAGGTCGAAGCTGGGCACCATGCGGGCAACGCCTTGCTCAGTCAGGATCGCCGCGGTGATTTCGTTGGCGATGTTGAAGCTGTAATCGGCGATCAGCGGCAGTTGCGGATGCTCGCTGCGGAAATAGGAAAGGCCCGCGAGGTTGCGGACGAGCACGGCGTCCGGTTCGTTGGCGGCAATCTGCTTGAGCAGGCCTGCCTCGCTGGGCTTGGTGACGCGGGTGGTTGTCAGGCCGATGGGGGTATGCGCCAGGCGGGCGGCGGCGACGGCTTCCTTGTAGCGCTTGATGTCCTCAAACTCGCAGTACACCATCGCCGGTGCGCTGCCTGTTGCGGCGGCGCGGCGCGACCAGGCGAGCGCGGCGTCGAGCTGCGGCAGCGTGCGGACAAGGACGGTGAGCGCGGGGTCGGACCGCCTGTGATCGACAGGCCATTGCTTGTCGATCTCGCCGCGCAGATGCTCCAGCGCGTCTGGCTCCGTCACAGCATGCTGCTGTGCGTGTGAGCGCTGCTGGACCAGCAGTTGCACCGCCTGTCGCCGCAGCTCGTTCATGACGCTCTTGGGCACCATGACGGGCACGGCCGCGGGGCCTAGATCGAGCACAACCTCACCCAGTTCATAAGGCGTGTCGCCGAGTCGCGATAGCTGCTCGCGTGCCGAATCAAGCGTGAGCGGATGCTTCTGCGCCGCTTCCAAACGTTGTTCGCTCCGCACGGTGACGCGCCGGCCCTCATCGTCGCGACATCCCAGTTCCAGCGCTTCGCCGACGACGGCTCGAATGTGAACGTGCAGTCGCCGGCGATGCACGACCTGATCGCGCGAATAGGTTTGTTCGAGACGCTTGCGGATCGCGGGATCATCCGTGCGCCAGACAATCGCACCGGGCGCGACGGACTGCAGATTCACGGAGCCTGCGTGGAAGGAAAGCTCCAGGTGCGAAGCGCGAGCTGTGGTAGTAGCCTTGTTCGTACTCCCCTCCCTCCCAGGGAGGGGCTGGGGGAGGGTCGGGCGAACAGTGTGATTGGAGTCGTGGGGTGGCTGTGCGCCCGACCCTCCCCTTGCCCCTCCCTGAAAGGGAGGGGAATTCGGAGCGAGACCGCTGCCGCGCGAAAAGCTCTTCTCGTTTGCATTTCGTCCCTTCACCACCTCACACGTCGCGATGCGTCCGCCTTGTTCATCCTGCTCCGGGTGTCCTTCGTCGAACACCACGCCGTCGCCGGGCTTGAGCGTCGCGCCGCCTTCCATCGCCACGACCACGCCGCGATGCGTGACTTCCACGACGCGGCCGGCCTTGACGCCGCGATGCTTGGGGAACCGGCCCTGCACAAGGATCTGGTGATCCACGCCGTCGAAGAAGCCGTGGCTGAACCCGCGCGAGAAGCTCTGTTGCAGATCGTGCTGCTGCTGCTGCGTCGGCTTGAACGGTTGATGTGCCGCGGCGGCGTCCACCGCGGCGCGGTAGGTCTGTGTCGCGGCGGCGACGTACTGCGCGCTCTTGAGCCGGCCCTCGATCTTGAACGACACCACGCCCAGGTCCGTCAGTTCGCCGATCATGTCCGCCGCCGCCAGATCCTGCGGGCTCAGCAGATACGCCTTCTCGCCCAGGTCGCGGCGCTTCTCGTCCAGGATCAGTTCGTAAGGCAGCCGGCACGCCTGGGCGCATTGGCCGCGGTTGGCGCTGCGGCCGCCGAGCGCTTCGCTGGTCAGGCACTGCCCGCTGTAGGCGATGCACAGGGCGCCGTGCACGAAGGTCTCCAGCGGAACGCTCGTCGCTTCGCGGATGCGGCGAATGTCGTCGAGCGACGATTCCCGCGCGATGATCACGCGCTCCACGCCAAGCCGGCGGACGAACTCGATGCCGCGCGGCTCGGTCAGCGTCATCTGTGTCGAGCCATGCACGGGCAGCGTGGGGCACAGGCGCTTGATGAGCCTGACGAGGCCCAGGTCCTGCACGATCACGGCATCGGCGCCGCCTTGGCCGATGCGGGCGATGTAGTCGGCGATGGCGGGCAACTCGTCGCTGAAGATGAGCGTGTTGACCGTGACGTAGCCGCGCACGTTGTGGCTGTGGAGGAACTGCATGACGGCTGGCAGTTCATCCAGCTCGAAATTGGCGGCGCGGTGGCGGGCGTTGAAATCGCGCAGGCCGAAGTAGACCGCATCGGCGCCGTTGGCGACGGCGGCCCGCATGGCGTCCCAGTCGCCGGCAGGGGCGAGCAGCTCCGGGCGCGACACGAAGGCGGCGGCGGGGGGCTGAACAGGAGTGACGGTCGCGCGGGTCATCGGGAATGGATGATAGCCGGGTGCAAGGATGTGAGTGGGTGGGCGGGTGAATGGGTGAATGGGTGAATGGGTGAAAAAGTGCATTCAACATCGGGAGTGATCCGGCCCTCACCCTAGCCCTCTCCCGGGGGGAGAGGGGACCGGAACTCGGTGCTCCGGGTGTGCCAAATTTTCCGGGGGCTTGGTCCCCTCTCCCCCAGTCTGCTGGGGG
>CAYRPN010000217.1:0-5614 GCA_964426135.1 uncultured Phycisphaeraceae bacterium
AGGGACGGAGGGACGAAGGGACGGAGGGACGAAGGGACGGAGGGACGGAGGGACGGAGGGACGGAGGGACGGAGGGACGGAGGGACGAAGGGACGAAGGGACGAAGGGACGGAGGGACGGAGGGATGAAGGAACAAAGAGACGAAGAGACGAAGAGACGAAGAGACAGAAAAGCAAGAGAGGAGAGTGAACACGTCGCTTGATCTTCTTCACCTTCGTCCCTTCGTCCCTTTGTCCCTTTGTCCCTCTGTCCCTCTCTCCCTCTGTCCCTTCCTCCCTCCCCCATCCCCATTGGCGAACCTCCGTCCCTTCATCTATCCTCATTCTCTTCTCCAACCCATGGGGTGTCGCTTGCGAAGGGTCGCTCTTGTTCTTGTGTTGTTGGCCGTCGCGATGTCCGGTGGCTGCGCCTGGTACAACCCGGTGCCGACGCCGGGGGCCGCGGTCAAGTCGGCGACGCTGGCGAATCAGACGGGGGATGCTTCGCGCGTCGAGGTCGTGATCGAAT
This sequence comes from uncultured Phycisphaeraceae bacterium, assembly GCA_964426135.1. Lineage (GTDB taxonomy): Bacteria > Planctomycetota > Phycisphaerae > Phycisphaerales > Phycisphaeraceae > CAYRPN01. Next base: position 508 of record CAYRPN010000217.1, read on the forward strand.
TATCGAACGAATCGCCGACGCCGCTGCCGCTGGTGCAGTGCGACTACACGATCAACGTGGCGGGTGTCGGCTCCTTCTCTTTCAGCGACAAGCCCAATCGCACGCTGCCCGGTCGGCCGCGCGATCCCGGCGCGACGACTCCCGGCGCCGTCGGTGCAGCCGGTGACGGTCTCCAGCAACTGATCCTGCCGGCCTCCTTCGCCGCCGGTGGACAGAACGTCAAGGGCGCGGCTTACCAGGTCTCCGGATCCGTCACCTACGAGCCGCCCACCGAAATGCGAAAGCTGCTCACGGATTCCTACGTTCCGCTGCCGACGGTTCAGTTCAGCGGCAATGGGACGATTGAGTGAAAATCACATTCCCCATGCCTTGATCCGCGCGTGGTTCGGCTGGTCCACGTGCATGCGCGCCAGCTTCACATAGTGCGGCGCGAGCCATTTCAGGTAGTCGCGCTCCTTCTCATTCGTGGGCCGCACGATCTTTCCAGGCACGCCCATCACCACCATGTCGTCAGGCACTTCAAGTCCCGGCGGGACGACCGCGCCGGCGGCGATGAGGCAGCGCTGGCCGATGCGCGTGCCGCCGAGCACCACGGCTCCCATGCCGATCAGCGTGCCGTCGCCGACGGACAGGCCATGCACGATCGCGCCGTGTCCGATGGTGACGTGGGCGCCGATGAGGTTCGGCTTGTCGGAGTCGCAGTGAATGACGGCATTGTCCTGCACGTTCGTGCCGGCGCCGATGGTGACGGGCGCGACATCGCCGCGGATGGAGACGCCGAACCAGATGCTCACGTTCTCGGCCAACGTGATTTCGCCGAGAACGCGCGCGGTGTCCGCAAGGAAGACGCCCTGGATGATTCGCATCGACATGGCGACGAGGATATCCCGCAGTTCCTGGCAGTGAAAGGAGCCGCGCACGAAGTAAGGAATGCGATCGAAATAACCTCCCGATCCTTGTTCAACTGACCGAGTCAGAATTTCTAAGGAAATGAGGAAACGAGGAATGCAGGAACAGATGAAGTTCAGCCGACTTACGAACTCTGTTTCTGTTCCTCATTTCCTCTTTTCCTGCTTTCCTAATGAAAATTCTGGCATCTGAATTCGGGAAATTATTTCGATCCCATTCCTAAACGGGTTTGGCCGTCGCAGGTGAAGGGCTGCGGTGTGTCTGGCGGCGGGCTGAACGCGGCGACACCACGATGACTGAATCGCGCGATTCATCGACGAGACCCCGCTTACTTCGTGCGCGGCTCCTTCCGCGAGCCGCGGAGGAAAGCGCCGCATCCGCGTTGCTGCTAATCTGTGGCGCTCGCCCGCACCGGGCCTGCCGATTTCCATGCACCGCGCGATGCACACCGACGCCGCCAAGCCGCTTGCCGCCGCCAACTCCACCGCCACGGCTGCTCCGTGTCGTGCGCAGAGGCTCATCGTGCTTGGCTCCACCGGGAGCATCGGCGTCAACACACTTAACGTCGTGGAACATCTCAACGCCACCGGTGCCGCGGCGATTCAGGTCGTCGGCCTGGCCGCGGGAAAGAGCGTGGAGCCGTTGATCGAGCAGGCCCGCAAGTTCCGCGTGCCCGCCGTCGCCATCGCCGATCCGGCGCAGGCCGCGCAGGTGTCTGCGTCGCTGCCGGGCGTGCGGGTTTTCGCCGGGGCGGATGCCGCTCTGAAACTCGTTGAGCACGCGGACGCCACCGACCTGAGCGCCGCGATCGTGGGCAGCGCCGGCCTGGCCGCCACGCTTCAAGGCGTGCGCAAAGGGATGAACATCGGCCTGGCGAACAAGGAAACCCTCGTCGCCGCCGGCGCGATTGTCACCCCGCTCGTGCGGCAGCACGGGGCCCGGCTGATCCCGGTGGACAGCGAGCATTCGGCGATTTTTCAGTGTCTGCAGGGACAGAGCGAAGGGACGAAGGGACGAAGGGACGAAGGGACGAAGGGACAGAGCGAAGGAACGAAGGGACAGAGGGACGAAGTGGGACTGGGCTGCGGGATCGCTGTATCCGCCCCTTCGTCCCTCAGTGCCTCCGTCCCTCCGTCCCTTTCCCCGATCAAACGCATCGTCCTCACCGCGTCCGGCGGGCCGTTCCGCAAGGCATCGAAGGAGGCCATCGAGAACGCCACCGTCGAACAAGCGCTGAAACATCCCACCTGGAACATGGGGCCGAAGATCACCATCGATTCGGCAACGATGATGAACAAGGCGCTGGAGATCATCGAGGCGCACTGGCTCTTCGATCTGCCTGGCGAAAAAATTGCAGTCATCATTCATCCGCAGTCGATCGCCCATTCGTTCGTGGAGTTCGAGGATAACTCGGTGCTGGCGCAGCTGGGGCCGCCTGATATGCGCACGCCGATCCAGTATGCGCTGACTTATCCGGACCGGCCGCCGGGGTGCAGTCGGGCGCTGGATTGGTCGACGTTATCTACATTGGAGTTCGAGCAGCCGGACTTCACGCGCTTCCCGGCTCTGAGGCTGGCCTATGATGTGATCGAAGCGGGTGGGACGTCCGGCGCCGTGTTCAATGCCGCCAATGAGGCGGCGGTCGCGGCGTTCCTCGAACGTCGCATCCGCTTCGGACGTATTGTTGAACTCGTGGCGGAAGCACTCAGCGCCATCGACATCCGCCCGGCGGATTCATTGGAAACATTGATGGCGGCGGATGCGGAGGCGCGCGAGTTCGTCAGGCGACGCGTTTGAGAATTGAACACAAGGTTGCCTCGCCAGACGCCTGCGGCGTTTCCGCTAAACGGGTTCGACATGTGGATTCGTGACCTTTGACCTCTGTCCCCTGATCGCTGACCTCTGCTCCCTGAACCATGGATTTCCTCCCCATCCACACCATCGGCGGCCTGCTGGGCGTAGTGCTCGGCTTCGGCTTTATCATTTTCGTCCACGAAATGGGCCACTTCCTCGTCGCCAAGTGGGTTGGCATCAAGTGCAGCCAGTTTGCCGTGGGCATGGGCAACGCGATCTGCTCGTGGCGCAAGGGCCTGGGCTTCCGCTGGGGCAGCACGGAGCCGGAGGTGGAGAAGCGCGTGCAGGATTACCTCAAGGGTGAGGCGGATGCGGCCTTGAACGAGGTTGACGCGAATACCGGCGAACTGAAGGCCACGTCTCCCCGCATCTCCGTCGGGCAGCGCGATCGCGCCATGACCGCACTGGGCCTGAGCGAAACGGAATATCGTCTGAACTGGATTCCACTCGGCGGCTACGTCAAGATGGTCGGCCAGGAGGACATGGACGCCAGCGCGGTCAGCACCGACCCGCGCGCCTTCAACAACAAGCCGATCTGGGCCCGCGCCTGTGTCATCTCCGCCGGCGTGGTGATGAACCTGATCTTCGGCGTGCTCTTCTTCATGATCGCGTTCCTTGCCGGCGTGGGCTTCCATGCGCCCGTCGTCGGCGACATCGGCCCGGGCATGCCGGCGGAAGAAACCTACGCGAAAGGTCACGAAGGCGATCCCGCCTATCGCGGCCTGCGCCTCGGCGATCAGTTCCTCTCCATCGACGGCCAGCCCGTGCGCGATCTGGCGGATGTCATCATCGGCGCCGCGTTGGCGGAGAAGGGCAAGCCGGTTTCGCTGGAAGTCAATCGCACCATCAACGGCAAGACGGAAAAGCTCACCTATGAGCCGGTGCCGCGCGTCGGCGGCATGGGCCTGCTGACGATCGCGATCGACAAGCCTCGCGGCATCAAGATCAGCGAGAAATACCCGCCCAAGGAAATGCCCGCCGACCTGGAAAAGGCCGGCGTCAAGCCCGGCATGCAGATCGTCGAGGCCAACGGCAAGCCGGTCGAGAGCGTGCGCGATCTGATCGACGCGCTGGCCTTGGCGCGTGGCCAGGATGTGCCGGTGAAATTTCAAAACAAGGAAACGGGCGCCAGTGTCACGGTGCAGGGCCACGCCACGCCGCGTCCTTTCTCGGCGCGCGACAAGGATGATTCGGTCATCTTCCCCGTGATGGGCCTGGTTTCCGCCACGGTGATTCAGCAGGTGCTCGACGATTCGCCCGCCGCCAAGGCCGGCCTGAAAGCCGGCGATGTGGTTCGCCGCGTCGATGATGTGGAATGGCCCAGCGGCGGCGACATCAGCACCGCCGTGCGCGAAAGCAAGCGCGACACCATTCGTGTTGTCATTGTGCGCGAAGGCGAAGAGAAAGATTTCGACATCGCGCCCGATTCCAAGCGCCGCCTGGGCATCGCCATGGGCAGCGGCACCAACGTGATCCGCAAAGTGCTGGCGGATGACAAGGGCGCTTCGCCCCTGGCGAACCTGCAACTTCCCCCCGGCACGACGATCACCAAGGTCGGCGGTGAGCCGGTCAAGGCGATCGATGATCTCTACGGCAAACTGGTGTCGATGGCGATTGCCAACCCCGAAGGCTTCGACATCGCGGTGAGTTATCAGCTTGCCGTGGGCAAGAACCCGATCACCACCGAGGTAAATGTGAAGGTCGGTCAGGCCGTCGCCAAGGAACTGCGGGCGGTGGAATGGACGCCCTCGATCCCCATCGACATCTTTGAGCTGCAGCTCACCACGCTGCAAGCGTCGAACCCCATCGACGCGGTCGGCCTGGGCATCGGCAAGGCGCACCAGTCCATGCTGCAGGTCTACCTGACGCTTTACCGCCTGACGCAGGGCACCGTTCCGCTCTCGGGCATGCAGGGCCCCGTCGGCATCACGCACACCGGCACCATCATCGCCCAGCAGGGCTTCACGTACCTGCTCTTTTTCCTGGGCCTGATCAGTATCAACCTCGCGGTGATCAACTTCCTGCCGCTGCCCATCGTCGACGGCGGGCACATCATTCTGCTCATCATCGAGAAGATCAAAGGTTCGCCGGTGAGTCCGAAGATTCAGCAGGCCGTGCTCTACGCGGGCCTGGCGCTGCTCGGCTCGCTGTTCCTGTATGTGACGTACAACGACATCGTGCGCCTGATCGATTCGATGTTCAAGGCGTGACGCCTGTGCCACCGCATTCACGGCAGCGTGCGTCAAGTCCGCGCCGACGCACATGGGCTGGTGTGGTGAGTCGTCAATAAGGCTCATCCGGCCAATGCGTACTCGTCTTGTCAGAGCCGGAGTCTGTGACTCCG
>CAYRPN010000218.1:0-5213 GCA_964426135.1 uncultured Phycisphaeraceae bacterium
ACCGCGAAGCCGTCCCGCGACAAAAGTGTTCAAGTTATTTTTGAGCGCGCCCTAACCGACGCGCTGCCCGCCGGCTCCACCTTCACGTCGCTGACCGAAGCGTCAGGGTTTTTCGAAGGCGGATCGCTGGGCTACTCCGCCACGCGCACGGCCGGGCAATACGACGGCCTGGAGCTGCGCTGCAAGACGTGGACGATGCGGGCGCTGGCGGTGGACGAGGTGCGATCGAGCCTGTTCGACGACCGAGCGAAGTTTCCCATGGACGCCATCGCCTTCGACTGCGCGTTGCTCATGCGCGGCATCGAGCACGAGTGGCACAGCCAGCCGACGTTGCGCGGCGTGGAGCTCTGGGCTCAATCATTGTCGAACTCCCCTGCCTGAACCTTGCTAGCGAACTCGGAAAAAGAAGCCGCTCTGTCATCCGTGTCTCCGGTCTCGTGTGACCAAAGAACAACTGGCGACTCGCCCTGCGAGTCCTGCCGTGAATAGTCAAAACAATAGTAGTCGCCCGTGCCGTAGTCAGCGAATGGAAGCAAGTGCGTAAAGGCCCGCTGCTCGTCGGAGAAATTGTCGAGCCACCGCGCCCAGCCCTCGCGAAACCGACGGTCAATCGAATCCCAGGTCATGCGAGGGGCGCGCTGGTCCATCACGGGAAAAATCGCGACACCCTCAATGCCGTGTCCATTATTTTGGAGCAGCCACGCCCTGAAGGAGGGAGGAAACCTCCGCCCTAGCGCAGCCTCTGCTCTGGCGATAGCGTCGTCCGTTGTTCCAAAGATTCTGGGGTGTTTCCTCCTCATGGCGTGCGATGGCGGCCTAACACTGTTTACCCGCTCTGCCCATCGGACAACGCATCCGACGGCCATCCTCATCTTATCCATCACCGGCTCTTGTCACAGCGTTTCGGCGTCTTGCCCCGGCCCGCCAGGACCACCAAACATGAACGCCACAAAGGACCGCGGGGACATGCCCGGCGGCGTTTCCGGGAACTCGGTGCTGAAGTCGTCCACCAGCATCTCGCCGTTGTAAACTTGGAGCGTCGAGCCGGGCCACCCATACACCGCGATCGACTCGTCTGACTCGACGACCTCCATCCGGCCGGGCTGCGTGCTGCGGCCGACGACGCGGAAGGATTCGCCCGGCGGGAGCGAATGCGGCATCCCCCACGGCTCGAACAATACCCGGACCGGCACGGAGCCGGGGTTGGTGATAACCTGCGTGTCCTCGAACACGTCAGCCATTCGGAAGTCCTCCGCCGCCGAACGGACCGACGTTCAGCGACCGGGCGGGCGCCCACCACACATTCGAATCACGAGGACCGTGACGCCCGCCCGGTCCGCTGCAACGGCTGGTTATCCGGCACTTCCGTTCGCCATCTCCCAAACGCCATTGATCCACCGAAGGATCGTGTATCCGTCATCCTGACGACTGGAGACGTCCGCCTCGACCGCATCCTCGCTCGCGTAATCAAACCGAACGTCACACGGCTCAGAGAGGAGTCGGAACTCATCGACCCGTGAGGATTGCGGCGTTGTGCGATAGAGGCGATCGAGAAAGTCACGTTCCTCCACAAATCTGAGATCGAGCGAGAACTGCTCCGCGAACGCGTCGATGGCCGCTGCGAATTCGTCGGGTTTCTCGGTCCCATACAACTCGCGGTAAAGCGCCGACCCGTCCGCCACCGTCTCCATGTTCCGGCGAAGCAGGTACTCAGATTTCGCGCAGAACCCTGCCTCATGAAGCAGCCGGACAAGCTGCGCCATTTGCTCCGGCGTCTCTTCCCCGCGCTCCATCAGTTGCCCTAGCCGCTGAATCTCCGACGCGGTGACGGGTGGAACGCCGGAGAGGTCCACGTCTTGGACAGTGGCTGCGGGGATCGCTGTGGGATCGTCTTCCACGTCAGGCTCTCCGTGCCGGATAACGAAAAAGGCTCAGTTGCCGGCCGCCCGCGGGAGGGGGCGTACCACCGACAACAACAGTTTACTCGCGGGCGTCGCCGGTCAACTGCAGCCGTTGGTTAGGTGACACGTTTTCGCGAAAAGGTTACCCACAGCATTAAACACAAAAGCGCAACACAGCCAATTGCAATAAGAATCCATGTGCGGTTGTAGTCTTCTGCCCACCCGTTAAGGAGCACGATAACGGTGTCTTTTGGAATACCCTCTTCATCTGCATAATCACTGGGTCGAATAACACCAAGATTCCCCCACAAAAAGCGGCCGAATGAAGATGCTAGTACGCCTACAAAGTAAGCAACGCAGCACCACAGAGAAATGAGTTGCGCTTTTGTCATGTCGCCTAACGACACCGTTCACCTGCGCGGCGGGCGCGGGGAACTGTGACTCTGGGAAAGCCTACATGCCCGCCGGGTCAGGTGCAGCGCCTGGTTCGGCGTGCCTTGGCTCTGCGACCCGAACCGACCGAACCCACTCGGCGACCGGCTTCGGCGGGTCGTCGTACAGCCGGCCCCGCGCCGTCTCGGTCGGCACCCACTCGAACACTCGCGGTAGCCCGAACTCGGTGTCGATCTGGGCCAGCGCCGACCACCAGTACAGTCGCCGCAGCACCGCCTCAAACTTGCCCAGCCACACGTCCCAGATGCCCGGGCCGGGCGGATCGTCCTTGATCGACAGGCCGAAGTGGATGACCTGCCGGCGGTAGGTACCCTGCGGATACGGGGCGGGCAGCGCGAAGATGCCACGGACCACCCACGGCCAGTCGTCGTCCGCCGGCACGGTAGCCAGGGCGTCGCGGTTCAGGTCGTGGGTCCAAGTGAACCGTTCGCCGACCCGCCAACTGGCCCCGACGATCCGCCCAGAGATGATCGCCTCGTGGCCCACGAACGCCCTCCGCCGCCGAACACTGTTTACCCGCGCTGCACATCGGATAACGCATCCGATGATCATCCTTATCTTATCCATCACCGGCTCTTGTCACAGCGTTTCGGTGTCTGGGCGGATGCCCGGAAAGCCGATCTGGAGCCGGCACGCGAAACTGCTCGATCCGATGCGCGCTCTCATCCGCCCTTCTTCCATTCACGCTTCCCTCCTGCTCCCTTGCGCGCGTTCCGCTATACTGGCATCCGCCCAGACCTCGCGGGAAACGGACGCTCTCCGCCGCGAGGTCTCCTGCCATAGGAAGCCATGTTTCCACGACGCAAGACACGACAGGTGACGATGGGCGACAAGGCCCACGGGATCGTCCGCATCGGCGGTGACGCGCCGGTTTCGGTGCAGACGATGACCGCCGGCTACACGTACGAGATCGACAAGTGCGTGGCGGAGATCCACAAGCTCGCCGCCGCCGGCGCCGATGTCGTGCGCGTGGCGGTGCCGGAGAAGAAGGACACCGAGGCGCTCAAGGAAATCCTGAATCAGGTGAGCGTGCCGATCGTCGCCGACGTGCACTTTCACTTTCAACGGGCACTGGAGGCCATCGAGGCGGGCGTGCACAAGATTCGCCTGAATCCCGGCAACATCCAGGACCGCGCCCAGGTCGAAAAAGTCATCGACGCCTGCAAGGAACGAAAACTCCCCATCCGCGTGGGCGTCAATGAAGGCTCCATCGTCGAGCGCAAGGACAAGCAGAAACGCCTGAAGGAACTGGGCGGCGTATTCTCCAACCAGAAGCACGGCCACATGCTGGCCATCATGATCACCAAGCTCGAGGAATACCTCGACATTTTCTACGAGCGGAATTTTTACGACATCGTCATCAGCGCCAAGTCCATCGACCCGCTGCTGGTGATGGATGCCTACACCGAGATCAGCAAGCGCTTCGATCACCCGCTGCATCTGGGCGTGACCCACGCGGGGCCCAAGGAAACAGGCACGATCCGCAGCGTCGTCCCGCTGGGGCACCTCCTGGCCAGCGGCATCGGCGACACCATCCGCATCAGCTACGCCAACGATCCGGTTTACGAAGTGCAGGACGGCCTCGAACTGCTCTACATCCTGGGCCTGCGCACCCGCATCGGCGCGGAACTGATCGCATGCCCGTCGTGTGGCCGCATCCAGGTCGATCTGTTCAAGCTCGTGCAGGACGTGCGCAAGAAGCTGGCGGAGGAAATCCAACTGCCCATCAAGGTCGCGGTCATGGGCTGCGTGGTGAATGGTCCCGGCGAGGCCGAAGGCGCGGACGTGGCGATTTTCGCCGGCGACCGCAAGGGCATCATCTACGTGCAGGGCGAGCGCGTCGCCAACGTGCCGGAGGAGGAAATCCTCGATCGCCTGCTCGCCGAGTGTCGCAAGTTCCAGAGCCGCGTCGAGCGCGGCGAGGCGAAGCTGGGCGAGAAAGTCGTCGAAATCGTCCCGCCCGATCCCATCGGCGAACTGGGTAGCGGGTTCGACAAAATCGCCGCGGGCCGGGTGGACACGATTCCGGCCGGCAAGATCACGCCGCTGACGATTTCCAAGGCGTGAACACGGGCTCTTTGCCTTTGCTCCGTGCTTTGTTCTCGCTTCGCTTTGCACTTTTTACTTTTCACTTTGCACTTTTCACTCGTCTGCTCCGCCGTGCATGCCGAGTCGATGAACGCCGTGCCGAACCACCTTTCTTCAATCCGCACTGCCGCGGTATACTTCCACCGTCTCCCTTCCCCTTGACGACATCCCGTTTCTGGCGCTCCCTCGCAACTTCGCTGCGACCGCGGAATCCGCGCGGAAACTCATTCGGGAGGTTTCCCATGAAGGCCATTCTCCTCTTGATCGTGCTGATCGTCGCCGGCGTTTTCCTCGCGTACCAGTTCGGCGGGGTCGGGTCGTTCGACCCGCAGCAACAAGCCAAACAGTTCAACGCCACGATCAAACCCGGCATGACCTGGAAAGAGGTCATGGACAAGTATCCGCCCAAGAAGCTGGCGGTCTACGGTCGCGATGACACCGGCGGCATCATCCGCACCAACGAGGAAAAGTTCATCCTCGCGAACTTCGAAAAGGTCGTACAGACGCCCGGTTTCCCCGATGGCTTCGACTTCTGCTACTTCTTCTCCGGCGAACATGCCTACGTCGTGAACTTCGACGCCGCAGGCACCGCGCAGAGCATCAGCAAAGCCCGCACGCTCGGCGACCTGATGAAGATCGGTGTGTCGACGGATTGAGCGCGGCAAGGGCGCGCCCGCAACGAATGGACGGCCATCCCCGGCCTTCGGCATGCCACGCGCATCCCGTTTAGCGACGGTCACTTTAGTAAACGCCGCCGATGGCTGGATTCGG
>CAYRPN010000219.1:0-5201 GCA_964426135.1 uncultured Phycisphaeraceae bacterium
CGGACGACTTGGAAAGTCGTCCCACATGCGATGTTGATCCTGCACGGCTCCTTAAAGGGAGGGGAGTGCGCCGCAGCCATCGGCCATGCATCGCTGCTCCAATCACACTTCATTCCGTCTTTCCTCCGGCATCCTTCTTTGGCTCGCTCGTCGTCTCGCCCTTCGGCGCATTCTTCGCCTTCAACTCCTGATACGCCTTGGCGATGTTCTCCACGCGCTCGCGCACCGCCACGCCGGTCCATTCCTTGTAGAACGGCAGATCGATGGACTTGCGAATGTCATCCAGGCTCTTGCCTTCCTTCATCGCGCTGTCGACGGCGGCGAGAAGATCGACGAAGTATCGCTTCTGCAGCTTGATCACGCCGGCGTCACCCGTTTCGCCGTGGCCGGGCGCCAGCGTTTTCACGTCGAGCTTTTCGAGTTGCGTGAGCACCTCGATCCAGGAGTGCAGGTTGCCGTGGCCGGAGAAATTGAAAGGCCCGTTCACGCAGGCATCGCCGGTGAAAAGGATTTTCTGTTTCGGAAGATAGACGAACAGATCGCCCTCGGTGTGGGCGGTGCCGAAGAAATAAATCTCCGCGCGTTGCGTGCCGTCGTCGATGACCATCTTCTTGTCCACCCAGAGCGTGGGCATGGCGTAGTCCAGATCCTTGTACGCGGGATTCTTCGCCTGCTGGCGCTTGTATTCGACTTGGGCGAGTTTCTCGTAGGAATCCCTGGCGGTGGCGGCGGCGATGATGTGAGCGCCGAGTTTGCCGTAGTGTCCGTTGCCGTCGGCGTGGTCGCCGTGGAAGTGCGAGTTGATGACGTAGCGGATGGGTTTGCCGGTGGTCTTCCTGATCTCTTCAATCACCTTCGGTTGCGGCCCGGGAAAAGCGGAATCGATCACGACGACGAAATCCTTGAACGCGATCCACGCCTGGTTCGAGCCTGTGAACACCGGCTCCGTCTGCGCTTTCCAGAAGTAAACGCCCTCGGCAATCGGCGAGATTTTGGTTTCGGTCGGCTGAGCGTGCGCCGCGGCAACGCAGGAGGCGAGAATGAGCAGAGTCGGCAAAGTCACGGGACGACGCATGTTGAGTCTCCTGTCGGCTTGGTGTGTCGGCCATCCGATCGGTTTCACTAAGGAATGGGGCCGAAATAACTTCGCGAATTGCCGGTCCCCCATTTAGCCGGCGGGCTTGCCCGCCGAGGGCGTCTCGGCGGGCAAGCCCGCCGGCTAAATGGGAAACCTATTTCGGGCCCGTTCCTAAGCGCTTCCACGAGGGGCCTGACGGCCCCACCGGGGATCATCCTATCGAGTAGCGTGTGTTTCGTGGTCTACTGTCGCCGCCCCGCGACAGAGGCGCTCCGCGAGTCGATACAAGATGGACGGCATCTCCGGTCGATGGCGCCCGCATCGGCCCGCCGCCCGCCAAGGAAATCGTCATGCTGCCCGCGCTGCTTCCATCGAGTCCACGCTACCGCGCCATGGTAATCATCGGCATCACCGCGGCGCTGGCGGTGCTGACTTACTACGTGCTTCCTCCGTCGATCAACGAACTGGCGCGGCGCACCGCGGCCATCTTCGTCGTCGCGGCCATCTTCTGGGCCACGGAGGTCATGCCGCTGTACGCCACCTCGCTGTGCGTGGTGGGCATGGAGATTCTGTTCCTGGCGACCGACGGCGGCATCGCCAGCGCGCTATCGACGCAATCGAACTGGCCGATGAAGCCCGACGGCTCGGGGCCGGTGGCACTGGGCTCCGGCGAGTTCCTGCGCTCCTTCGCGTCGCCGATCATCATGCTGTTCTTCGGCGGCTTCCTCATCTCCGATGCGCTCACCAAGCACGGACTCGACAAGGTCATCTGCGCCAAGTTGCTCAAGCCGTTCGCGCATCGCCCGGTCACGCTGCTATGGGCGGTGCTGTTGATCACCGCGTTCTTCTCGATGTGGATGAGCAACACCGCCTGCACCGCGATGATGCTGGCGATCATCGCGCCGATCGTTCGGCAACTGCCCGCCGAGGACAAGTTCCATCGCGGCGTCATCCTTGCCGTGCCCTTCGGCGCCAACATCGGCGGCATCGGCACGCCCATCGGCACGCCGCCCAATGCCGTGGCGCTCGCCGCCCTCCGCATGGCGGGGTACGACATCGGCTTCCTCGACTGGATGGCGTTTGCCGTCCCGCTGGCGATGGTCTCCTTGCTGGCGACCGGCATCATCCTGCTCTGGTTCTTCCCGCCCGCCAAGGGCATCCGCCTGGAACTGAAGCTGGATACGGCCAAGAAGATCGACCTGCCCGGCAGGCTCACGCTCCTGATCTCGCTGATCGCCGTCGTGCTGTGGATGACGGAGAAGTGGCACGGCGTTTCCGAGGCCGTCGTCGCCCTGCTCGCCGCCGCCAGCCTCACCGCGCTGGGCGTGCTCGATCGCAAGGATGTCGACTCGACGGACTGGAACGTGCTCATCCTCATGTGGGGCGGCCTGTCCCTGGGCGACGCCATGAAATCCAGCGGCCTGCTCAAGTGGGCCATCTCGCTGCCCGTCGTGGAAACCATCAACAATCTGCCTTCGCCCTGGTCGCAGTACGTCATGGCGACCTTCATCGTGCTGCTGACGATCCTGTTCGCGTCGTTCATGAGTCACACCGCCGCCACAGCCCTGATCGTGCCGATGGCCATGGCGCTGGCGCCGCACGAAGCGGGCCCGCTGGCGATCCTCACCGCGCTGGCGTCGAGCTTCGCGATGGCGATGCCCGTCTCCACGCCGCCCAACGCCATGGCGTTCGCCTCGGGCAACATCCCCGCCGCCAGCATGATCCGCAGCGGCGGCCTGATCGGCGTCGTGTCCATTCTCGTCCTGCTCGCCGGCCATCGCATGATCCTGCCGCTGTTCAATGCGAGTCACGTCGGCGAGCCGATCGTGCAGCGGCGCGTCGCCGTGCTGCTTCCGGAAACCGGCGACTACGCCGACATGGGCCGGCTGCAGAAGCTCGGCTACCAACTTGCCGCGCGTGAACTCGAGCGGCAGGGCATCGAGGTCAGCTACCACGACGTCGGCGCCCATGCGGGCAATCTCAGTACCCTGCTGACCGAGCTGGTGCTGCCGGGCAAGCCTGACATCATCGTCGGACCCTACAGCAGCGAGAACGCCGCGGCCCTCAAACCGCTGCTGCCGCGCGACGGCCCGCCGCTGATCGTCCCCACCGCCGCCGTCGATGCCCTGACCCAGCAGGCGAACACCGGCATCTTCCGCGTCGCGCCGCCTTCGCAGATGATGGCGATGACCGCGGCGGATTTCCTCGCTCAGTGGCGCGACGCCTGGGGCCTCAAGAGCATTGCGATCATTGCCGAGGCGACGGACTTCGGTCGAAGCGGCGCTCAGTCGCTCACCGGCACGTGCCTGATCAAGGGACTCGCCCAGCCGCAGACCTACTTCTTCAAGGACAAGCCCGGCCAATGGGCGACGCCGGAGGAACCCAAACTCACGCCCGACACACTCCTGATTCTCATCTCGCGCGACCTCGATCACACCACCGCGCTCGTCAAGCAATACGGCTCGACGCACCGGCTGATTGGTTTCGCCGGCGCCTTTTCCACGCCGCAGTTCCGCATCAACGCCGAGCGATTGCCCGCCGCATCGCTGCGCGAGCTTTATGTCCTGTCGCCCTGGCGCGAGGATCGGCAAAGCGGCACCAACGAGAAGTTCATCGACGACTACGCCGCCGCCAACGCCTCCGCCGGCCCGCCCCAGTACCACACCGCCCAGGCCTACGCCAGCCTGATCGTCGCCGGTCAGGCCATCGAAACAGCTCACCGCGACGCCGCGAAAGTGAGCGCTGTCCTGCGCTCGATCGTCGTCGACACGCCCGTCGGCCCCGTGCGGTTCATCAACTTCGGCGGCTATTTCCAGCAGAATCCCGCCACCGCTGTCGTCCAGGAAATCAGCTCCGTCGGCGTCCGCACCGTCTATCCGCTCAACGGCAACTGAGGCGCGGCACGCAAGCATCCGCTATAAAGTCGGCATGCCCCGCATCGTCTCCACGCTTGCCAGTGCCGCAATCCGCGTCGCCGCCGACGTGCGCGAGGCGTTCGACCAACTCTTTCCACCCGTCGTTGCATCCGAAGTGAAAGCAGCCGAGGACGAAGGCTGGCACATCGATCCGCCGCACGCTTACTGTCATCGCTGCGGCGCGACCGTCGGCCCAGGCGAGGCCACCGACCGCGGCTGCGCCCATTGCGCCAGCGAAACCATCCCGTGGAACGGCCTGATCCGTCTGGCCGCCTACAAACCGCCCGTTTCCCGCTGGCTCGTCGCAATGAAGTTCCACCGCGTCTGGTCCTGGGGGCCGTGGTTCGGCGAGCAGCTCGCCCAGCGCGTTCAGTCCGTCGCCGATCCGGCCCACACCATCGTCTGCCCCGTGCCGATGCCCGCGCTGCGCCGCTGGCGCCGCGGCTACAACCAGGCCGACCTCATCGCCCAGGCTTTCGCCAAGCGATTGCGCCTGCCCTGCGCCCACCTGCTGCGCCGCCGCGGTCGGCAAACCCCGCAGACCAACGTGCCTCCGTCCCAGCGAGCCGCCAACGTCCGCCACGCCTTCGCCATGGAGCGCGTCGATCCCGCCGGCTGGCACATCTGGCTGATCGACGACGTGAAGACCACCGGCTCCACCCTCGGCGCCTGCGTACGCCTGCTCAAGAGCGCCGGCGTCGCCAGCGTCAACATCGCCGTCGCCGCCGCCGCTGACCCGAAGAATGCTGACTTCAAGGTGAAGTGACCCGCTCCGACCCCTCTCCCTCGCCGGTGGACGGAAGAGGGCTGGGGTGAGGGCGGGATGAGAGTGACGCTGAGTGCCGGGGTGAGGACCAGACTCCCCTTCTGCGCCCAACCCAAGTGGCCGGCCACGCACCCCCGGGCCACCGAAATCACACCCAAATTCCGTCACGGCAATCCTTTACAGATCGACTGCCAAAAAGGTAGGACACTTTCCGGCCACTCGCCCGCCCATCCTTCCCCCGCATCGCAAGACCAGCCTTGTCAAAGAACAACGCGACCCCAACGGCAGGCCGTGGCATCGACTACCTTACATTGACCTACTCGACCCCAAGGTTACGCCCGACGAGTATTCAGTGGGTGTGCCCATTTTCCGGGGCTTGGATTCCGACCCCCTCTCCCTCCGGGCAATAGTGTCCGACACGACCGCTATTTTGAACCTGACC
>CAYRPN010000220.1:0-5092 GCA_964426135.1 uncultured Phycisphaeraceae bacterium
TGATGGTGCATAGGCTTAAACGAGGGTAATGCGACTTTTCATACACGTTCTAAGCAATGGACCAGCGTAATTTGGAAGCCATGGCGCTGTCATGCCACTCGTTCAATGCCGTGGTGCAACTGTCCTTTGCTCTCTTCGTGGGCGCATTCCTGACCGGATGTGACGATGGGGCTGGCACCGCCGGTCCACTCGCGCCCGTCGCCCCGGTCTCAGCACCGCCCTTACCTGTTAAGACGCTCGCCAGCGGCCTCTACGATCCGAGCGAGTTCGAATTGAAATTTGAGATCACAGGCAGCATCGCGTTGCCAAAGAATGCATATTTCTGGCTCCCGAGCCAGGACAGGAGCAGCGTGATCTATACGACGATGGAGCCGCCGCGTCTGAAAGTTCATCATGCGGGCTTCGATGGAAGAATAATCACCGTAGACATTCTTACGAAGATCGACCCGAATTCGAGCCTCGACCGGCAAAATGGTGTTCCGTACAGTCTGCTTGGACCGGACGCCATGCAGTTGATGAGCATCTCGCCCGAAGGGCAAACGATGGCCCTGGTGACCTATCCTGTGGGTCCTATGAATCCGGTGGTCGTGCATGGCAACAAGCACACTGATCCACTTGGGCCAAATAAGAAAGTACTATTCCTCACACAGAGCCCGGACGGAAAGCGACTGGCTTACGGATTGGGCGCGTGGAATGATTCGATAGCATCCACCCTTGTTGTGGATGGCCAGACGTTTGAGGTTCGGGTTTCGCCATACAGGCCTGAAGATCGGCATAGCACTGATCCAATGTCGAGTGACGGGCGGCCACGCGGAGTTTTTTTCAGTCCGGACTCGAAGCGATACGTGGCGATTAATGCAGCTAACGTACCATTTGTCGATGGGCAATCATTGAATAAGTTCAACGTTCGGTCGTTGCCCCTTTGGAGTCCCGACAGCAAGCGATGGGCGTTCGTCGGCGCCTTTGATAGTGAAAGAGTTGCCGTGTTCGTCGACGGCAAACCGGGCAAGCCGTATCCATCGATCCTGCCTGGCTCGCTGCAATTTAAGCCGGATTCCCAATCGGTGGTCTATGTCGTGGCTGACGGATCGACCGGTCCTTTCTTCCTGGTGGACGGCGAGAAGGAGAGCAAGCGATATCCATACCTTCCAGCGAAGACATGGGTGTTGCCCGATGGTCGCGTTGTGTTCAATGCCGGCCTCGCCAAAGCGTCCGAAGACGGCAAGGAGCCTGTGCATTCGAGAGGTTCGGAGCCCACGTTTAAGTTTAGTCGCCCGGGTCATGTCATCAACGGCGAGGAGCGCCAGCGCATGATCTTGGATGTGGCGGCTGACAGGAACGGCGACCTCGCCGTTGTGGAGGAAGGCCGGGGGCGTGGATCACATTGGCGAAATGTTGGCGTTGTCTATAAGGACTATTCCAGCGAAAACTATAGCGTCGTCCGCTTCCTCTCATTCAGTCCAGATGGCAGGCACTTTGCTTTCGTGGGAAGCACCGCAAATCAGGGAGGTGCCATTCTCGACAATTCAACCCTTGCGGTAGACGGCGTCACGTTTCCAGAGACCATGGACGCAGTGATGAAGGAACTGGGTTGGGACGCATTCAACACAGCCCTCGTGAACGTCCGCTGGGTGAACGATACGGCCCTGGATGCAATCTTTTCTCATCCCGCAAATCGAATGATGCAAGACTGTAGGAGAGTCCGTTTCAATATCGTGGCCCGTGTCCGCCAGCCACATTCGTGATGCGAGGTCCGTCGCCTGGAGCCTCTTATGCGATCCAATTCCATTCTTGCCTTGGTGCTGCTGATAAGTTGTTCGTCCGGAGCATTCGCCCAGCCGGATGTTCAGGCCAATCGCAAGTCAGCGCTGGCGATCCTTTCGGAGGTCGAAGACCTCACGAAAACGCCGATCGAAGTCACCGGGAACGGCCGCGAAGGTCTCCGCATATCGGTGCTGAAGCTGTGCTTTCAGGAGCGGCTGGCGTGGAAGGACTATCCATCCGCGGCAGCTATCGCGTCTCGCCTGGGCGATAAATGGTGGGAACGCCCCCAGGCCCTGCGCGAGCTGGCGCTGGCCTACGAAAAGGATGGCAAACACGACGATGCAAAGCGGCTCCGCGATGAACTGGCAGTTGATCTAAAGGCGCGGCGGGCACAAGCGAAGTATGAACTGCAAGAATCGGTCTGGCACGAACTCGCCATCGACTGCGCCATGGCCGGCGATGACGACGGCTTCCGCCGATTTGCCATCGAAGGCAGAAAAATCGTGGCCTTGCGAACGACCTGGCTTGGGGCGGGCGTTGAGTTGGCGATTGCGGGCCGTGAGGAACCTGCAACGCGTTACTTCAAGCATGGCTGGGAAACTGAACAGCAAACGCAGGGCGAAAATGACAAATACGTTGCTTCCTTCACCGATCGACTGATCACGGAGGGACGACAAGCGATGCTCCCGGTGCTGATGAAGCACGCTCCACGGGATGCGCGATTCACAAGCTATCTCACGATGGCGGCTCATCAGAGCAATTGGGAAGACATTAAATCCGCGAATCAGTCATTTGGACTGGCATTCGATGAATTGTCCGCCTTGTGCCTGGCGGAGACGCCTCGTCCGAAACTGCACGACTTGGCGCAGCAAATGAGGCGACTCGTCGCGCTAACCCAGGCATACGACGCGGAATTGGGAACCCGACTGCCCGCCCTGATCAAGAAGCTTGGCGACGTTGCGGACCCCGCCATAAGTTCGCACGGACTAGTGATCTGTTCCTATCTGTCCTTTGGCATTGATTCAACGCTGCTGCTCGACCGGGCCATGGAACGAGCCAAGGACATCAAGGATCCCAAAGCCAACAGCCAGGCAAAGACGATGGTGCTTCAGGCAAAGCGAGAGCTGGAATACATACAACGCGAAGAATCCACGTTGGAACCGCGGGCCAAGTTGGATGAAACCCGCGCCGTCGAGCGCGAGCGACGTAAGGCACTACTGCGACTCTTTGCGCCGGAGCAGGTCGCCAGGGAGGCCCATTGGAAGATCGCGGAGCGTTTCGTGGCTGATGCGCAGGCAGGGCGATGGGATCAGATCGCAGGACGGATCGAACTGAGCGGGCTTCGCTCCGGCGACTACGCGACGCAGGCAGTCCAGCCGGCGGTGCACCGGCTCTGCCGTGCAGACGAGGCGCGGCTGGCGGCAAAGCTGCTGGAAGTTGTCGATAAGGCCAGGCCAGAGGGTGATTGGAGTTGGATGGCGGTCGTCTCGCGGCCAAGCGAAGTGGACGACAGCGAGTTGGTAAATAGAGCATTTGCAAAGCTACAGATGTGGTTTTTCCTGCAGGAGGATGTGGGTGTGATGAACGAACTCCGCACCCTAGCGGGTGCTGGCGAATACGACAAGGCAAGGGCGCTCAAAACAAAGCTGAAAGGCGACAATGCTCAGGACATCATCGCGGCGGAACTGGCAGTGGCCCAGGCACTGCGGGCCGACTTCGATGCGGCGAAACGATCCGCACACACTGCACTGGCGTCGTCTGATCGGCAGGTTCAGGGACGCGGTCTGCGTGCCCTGGCGGTCATAGGGATCAAACAACTGAACAAAGGAAAAATAGAGGAATTGAGGTCATGGGCAACCGAATACAAGACACGGCGGTCGAACGAGTTCCATCTTCACCATGAAGAACCGAACGTATCGCTAAATCGGCTGATGCAGGCGGAACTGAAGGCCGGCAATACGCAAGCGGCATTGGAGGTTGCACCCTTGTATGGTGTGTACGAGAGGCAGCCGGCGCTTTTCCGCGTCCTGTTGCATCGCGTGCAGGCTAAGGATCAAAAGGGTGCCGAGATCGCGCTCAAGGCCTTGGGTGATCCGCTCGCAGTGAAGCCGTGGACGATCGAGCCCAAGTTGGACCAATTCCGACGACCGTTGCCGCGGCCACATTTTGCCAGCCTCAAGTTGCCGCAGTTGCTCTCGCTAGTGATCGCGTATCAGAAGGTTGGTGACGAAATCTCTAGTAAACATGTCCTTGAGTTCGCCGTTCATCAAGTGGTCGATGGCGACGTTACCCTTCCGCTGGAGAGAATTGCAGAGGCTTACACAAGGAGGGCGGGCGTGCAAATCGCACGCACTTGGGCGGACCAATTACCTCCACTTTCTCGGGCTCGTGCACTCGCGGGCGTTGTCAAAGCGCATCGACCCGATTCAGAACCATTGAGTATTGATCCGAAGATACTTGACATAAGTGAGATGTACTTCCAATGACTCATGATGCATCGGTTGATGGCATTGGCAGGCCCGACTGTCAGTGTTCTTGAGCGGTTCGTTGACGGTGGGCCAAGACGCTGGCAGCAAAGCCTGCCAGTGCCATCGAATGCCTATACCTTCCCTTCATGCCCACCCACACCCCCTGGCCCAATCAGCCCTGCCCCAGGTGCGGGCGCGTGTTGCCGCCTGCGAGCGAGACGCTGCATCTGGGCATGTGGATGCCCGTGCATTGCTGCCCGGATTGCAAGAACCGCACGACGTTTTATCTCGGCGGGCCGATCGATGTTCCGCTGACCGCCCACGTCACCCGCGAGGGGCGGTTCCTGGACCCGACGCAGCCCGATGGCCTGATCCACATCGAATCGCCCGCCGCGAAGACAGGCGAAGGCAACGGCTAGCGGGCGATGCCGCCGGCTTGGCGATCAGCCGCGGTAACCTTGGGCGTGGAACGGACAATGTAAGGTGTCGGCGGCGGCGTCCCCGTTCGACGGGGCGGTTGTTCTTTGGCAACTGTTGACGCGCAACCAGAGCCTGAGATTTGTTCCGGGTCGCTGGGGCTGGAGTCCTCGCAAGCCCCGGCACGTGCCCGCGGACGGCCTCCAATTCCGGGGAAAAAGCGCGATTCGTGAGAACAAGGTGGCCCGTTCCGGGGCATCCGCAGAGCCTGCTGCCCCAGCCACCCGACGCAGAGCCTTCTTCCCCAACTACCCAACGCAGAGCCTGCTGCCCGAACTACCCCCGGCCACCTGAAAAGTGTTCAGCATCCCGGCGTGGGGACGGGTTCGCCCGGATTATTCATGAGCTTGCACAGGAGCCGCGCACGAAGTAAGCGGTTCTTC
>CAYRPN010000221.1:0-4884 GCA_964426135.1 uncultured Phycisphaeraceae bacterium
CAAGTGTTAGAATTGTGTGAGGATCGCAGGCGGGGGTGTCGGACAGTATTGCCCTCCGGGAGAGGGTGGCCGAGTCCACCGGGGGACGAGGCCGGGTGAGGGCATTGGACGCACGCTGCGCAACTGGACGTTCGTTGTACACCGGCCCTCACCCCAGCCCTCTCCCGGAGGGAGAGGGGGCCGGACCATCGCTCCCCGGAAATTTTGACAGACCCCTATTCAGTCGCATTCGACAATGCACTTGCACGCCGCAATGATTTCGGATACAATACCGTACCACGACCGATCACTGCCGATTCGTCGACGATTCCGCCTCCCTTCCGGCTCGCCCCATTCCTTTCTCGTCCCTTCCTCTTCTCTTCCACTTTCCAAAGGCGCCCCATGTTCACAATCCCTCCCATTTCCAGCGATCCGCTTGTCGCGTCCCCCGAAGCATCCGATGCATCGACTCCAGGCAGCCCTCTTGCCGCGCCATTGAAGACGCAGATCGACGATGCGCCTCTCGCGCCGCCGAGCGACGCCGCGCCTCTCGCGCCGCCTGTGCCTGAAACCGCCGACATCGCCCAACTCATCCAGCAGGTACACGCCGGCAACGTCGATGCCGCCTCACTCACCATCGAAGTGCGCCGGCAGTGCGTGGCCTACCTGACCACCGACGGCTTCTCCTCGCTCGACATCGCCCAACTCCTGCGCCTGCCGGAGCGCACCATCCGCCGCGACCGCGCCGCCAATCGCCAGGACGAGGCGATCGGCCCATCCCTGACCCTAGGCGATGAACTGCTCGGCGAGTTCCAACGCTTCACGCTCGCCTCGATCCACCGCCTGACCCGCCTCTGCCGCGACGAGGAGGTTCCGCCCTTCGCCCGGCTGTGGGCGGAAGAATCGATCAGCCGGATTTATCGCCGCTTCCTCGACGCCGCCCGCCTGTTGCACCACGTGGACAACACCGACCGCCGTTTGCGTCGCCAGCGCGACTGCGATCCGGTGGAACAGGAAAGCGCCGTGAAGCAGTGGCAATCGGAAAGGGCGCGGGTGGGGCGGATGATGCGAGGGTGAGGAGTTTGGCGTTATTGTGTTGGCACCAGATTGCGAACCCGCTGCGCGAAGACTCCGAAGCCGCGCGAGCAGCGCTGCTCAAGCGTTACCAGATTGAGGACCTCAGCGATGCGCGAGTAAAGCTCGGTCGGCGAAACAGCAACGCCGCTATCTTCTCTCAATCGACTGCAAACCGCCTTAGGATCGTCCACCGTTTCGGGATCAGGTTGGCGAGACACGCGGATGCCGAACGCGGAGTGCCAGGCCGTTTCGTCAGCGAGCATCCAGGCGTCGAATTTCTGAATAGCGACGCCGAAAGCTCGCGGCATGGAAATCGTCATTTCGTTCTGGGCGGCGTTGATCGCCTGCACGCGCTCCTTCTCGTCATCCTGATCCACAACCAGCGCGACCGCGTCGAAACCATCGCGCTGCGCGGCACGCAAACAAGCCAGCGCGCGCTTCATCATGCCATGCCCCTTTCCTTTGATGATGTGCGCACGAAAGCTCGAATCGCGCACGTTTCGCCACTCGGCATTGACCTCATCACCCAGCAGGCGTTTTACCAGCGTGACAAGCGCGCCGGACACGTCGTCACGTCCCAGTTCATGCTGCCCCTCGGACACGACGAGCACTCTCATCGCTCAGCCTCCGCCTTGGCGGGCGATGCGCCTGCGATGGCGTCGTCCCCTTCGCCCGTCCAAATCTCGCCAAGCGAAAACAGACGAGCCTGTTCCTGAACGAGCTTGCTTTCGGACAGGCGATGAACGGTGACCTCGCCGTTGGCGGCGCGGCGGCAAAGTGTCACCTCCTCGGGTTTGAAGAAGTCGAGGACGTAGGGAGAATGTGTTGTCAGGATGACCTGGGTTTCGGGGTGTTCGGTGACGCGCGATTGCAGGATTTCGACGACCTTCTCCAGCCGCTTTGGATGGATGCCATTTTCAGGTTCTTCAATCAGCATCACCCGCGGCGGCTTCGGCGCGAACGCGGTGGCAAGATAGGCCAGGACGATCAGAACGCCGTCGGAAACTTGCGAAGCAGGCACTTCGCTTCCAGCAATGTCAAGCCATATACCCTTGCCATCGCCTTCGCTGAGCATGGGAACGCTGCGAGGGTCATCGATATTGGTTCGGAACGCCGCTTCTCGCTTCAGCCTGATTGCTTTGATCTGAGGAAACACTTTCTTGAAACGTGCCTCAAGGTCGCTGAACAACTCGCGACTGTAGCTCAAGATGTCGTCGAGAAGAAGCGCGAGTCCAAAACCGTCGGCGTCCAACGCGAACTGCCGCTTGGAGTCCGGTGCGACGGGGAGTGCGAGCTTCCGCGCGTCCCAACGACAAACCAACAACGGCGTGAGTGCGTCCCTGAGAAACTCGGCTGTAGCTGGATAACTAATTTGACCACCACCATCGCCGAGCGACGCTATTTGCGCACGCGACTCCCAAGACATGTGGAAAGATAAAAAGTTTGCCTCTGACCGAACTTGATCTGTCAAAACGCGGCACTGGCGGCCTTCTGCTCCAAACTGAATCGCCAATTCGTAGGTTTGCCGCTGATTGTTGAAGAGCAGATCGGCGTTGATGCGGACGATGGATTCCTGGGCGCGCTTCCATACGAGACTGCTGCCGTCCCATCTGCCCGCAAACGCGTTTCGCAGAGGTTGGTCAACACTTCGACATAGCGCCGCGATTGATTCAAGAATGCTCGTCTTGCCCGTATCGTTCGGGCCGATGAGAACGTGGATCGGCGTAAGGTTCAAGGTCACATCACGAAGTGCCTTGTAGTTCTTAATTTGGATCCGTTCGATCATGTAGACTCCCGTTGCGGGCCATAGTCATTCTATCCTCCAACCTACAGCAGATTCTGGCGGGGCAAGCCCCGGCGCTAAACGGTTGATTTGCGATGTCGGTCGCCTTGCTGTCGGGGCGCTTTTGGCACGACCTTCAATTCATTCGCCCTTCTTCTTCCCCTTCTCCTTCCCCGCCTTCTTCTCCCCTTCTTTCGGTTTCTCCTCCGGAAACTGCTGCCAATAAATCTCGTGGAACGGATTCACCTTCGGCCCGTCGAGGTCCTCATTCTCCAACAGCGGCAGCACCTCGTTCCACCACTTGTCGTACGCCAGGCGAAGCTGAGCGACCATGTCGGGGTTCTGATCGGCGATGTTGTTCTTTTCGCCGTAGTCGGCTTGGAGGTCGTACAGTTCCTTGTTGTTCACCAGCGTGTACCGGCTGTTGCGGATGGACATGTTGGCGTACTTCGCGTCGGCGGCTTTGCCGCGCGGCCAGCGGCCCACGTGCGTGACCAGCGTGCGATCCGCCCAGCCCCCGGCTCCCGCCTTCGCGTCTTTCAGGAGCGGCACGAGACTGCGGCCGTCGATTTTCAGGTCGGCCGGCATCTTCGCGCCGGCCAGTTCGAGCAGCGTGGGGAAGTAGTCGATGTGGGCGGTGAGCTGCGGCACATCCACGCCGGCGGGCAGGGTGCCGGGCCAGCGCCAGAAGCTGGGCACGCGGGTGCCGCCCTGCCAGGGGCTGCCCTTGCTGCCGCGCATGCCTGCGTTGAAGACCTGGGCGCCGCTGGCGGTGCCATTGTCCGTCATGAAGATGACAAGCGTGTCGCGCTCGATGTCGAGGTCTTTCAATTTCGCCAGCAGCTTGCCGACGTTGTCGTCGATGTTGGTGATCATGCCGAAGAACTTGGCGACATCGGGCTTCACTTTGCCGGTGTAGATTTTCTCGTAGTCCTCGGGGCAGATGAGCGGGCCGTGCGGCGCGTTGGGGGAGATGTGGCAATAAAAGGGCTGGCGTTTGCCTTTGACCGGCTTGGCGCGAGCTTCGATCCAATTCATCGCTTGCGAAAAAAAGACATCGGTGCAGTAGCCCTGGGTCTTGACGAACTTGCCGTTGTGGAGGATGGCGGGGTTGAAGTATTTGTTGCCCGGCGCGTCGCCGCAGGAGCCCGGGTAGCTCTGCCCGATGCCGCCGGCGCCGTGGATGAACATTTCATCGAAGCCGCGTTTGTCGGGCCAGCGTTCGGGTTCGTCGCCCAGGTGCCACTTGCCGAAGATGCCGGTGGTGTAGCCGGACTTTTGCAGGAGCTGCGGAAAGGTGGTTGTTTTCAGGCTCAGGCGTTCGCGTTCGAGGATGGTGTGCGTGACGCCGTTCTTGAATTCGTGCTTGCCCGAAAGCAGGGCTGAGCGCGTGGGGGCGCAGGTCGGGCTGACGTGAAAATCGGTAAGGCGCACGGACTCGGCGTGCAGGCGATCGAGATTGGGCGTCTTGATGACGGGGTTGCCGTGACAGGCGAGATCGCCGTAGCCCTGGTCGTCGGTGATGATGAGGATGACATTCGGGCGACGGCTCGCGTCGTCGGATCGCGCCTCGTTCATCGGCAATCCAAGAAACAGAATCGCGGTGACAGCCAGTGCGACTATCGCCAGCGTGTGTCGCGAATGCCCCTGAATTCGGCGGGCCGATGAGCGTTCGGAAGATGGAGTGGTTGAGGTCATGGCTGCATTCCTTAATCGCGCTGGGTCGTACGTGCCATGGCAGTATCGGCCTTGGTGGCGCAGCGGTCAACGGTTCTTTTCGCAGAGTCCAGGTGCGCCGCGACATCCAACGCACGAAACGAAGGAGCCGTGCAAGATCAACTCCGCAGATTCGAATCGCTTCGCTCGGGTCTGCCAATATTTCCGGGGCTTGCATTCCGGCCCCCTCTCCCTCGCAGGGAGAGGGCTGGGGTGAGGGTCGGGACGCACAAGTTTGCAATCGCCTCCATCGCGTGACGGATGCCGCAATAGACTGTTCGTCCCGACCCTCACCCGGCCTCGTCCCCCGGGGACTCGGCCACCCGCTC
>CAYRPN010000222.1:0-4689 GCA_964426135.1 uncultured Phycisphaeraceae bacterium
ACCTACGACGAAGAAGATTGTTCTCTCGAATCTACAGAAGAGAGGTTACACATACGCGCGATTCCGCTTCCTAATGCCGACGCAATTGAGATTCTCGCTGTTACAAGTGATGCCAAGGGCAACATTGTCGGCTCGTCTTGGGATGTTCTTATTATTGTTGGAGCGAATAGAGCGAATGTTACAATTACAAATTATTCTAATATGATTGACGAACCACCATGGGAGCGTTTTCTTCACAGTATTCAATTTGCCGAACCGTCTTTCAAATAGGTAAGCATGGCCACGACAGCAAGGACGATCAAAATGGGACATTCTGAATTGCGAGATGCCTTCAATCGGCTGATCAGGAGCTATAACCGAAAGTTGTGGATGACAGTCTGAAAAGGCGGCGTACTCTGGGTTTGTCTTTTCCAACCCCAATCGGCCCGACGCGGGCCAGGAGTACGCCACCATGAAACAGGGTAATCGTGACGAGCGTTTGATTCCAGAGCCTCACGTCCGCGAGATGGCCCGGCAGACCGGCGGCGTGATTGCGACGCTGGCGGCCAGTGACGCGGGAGCCGTGTGCGAGGACGAACTGACGCGGGTGCTTCGACGCGGCGCGCAGCAGATGCTCAGGCAGGCCGTCGAAGCCGAAGCCGCCGCGTGGATCGACTCGCACGCCGGACTCGTCGATGTCGACGGTCGGCGACGCGTGGTGCGCAACGGCTATTTGCCGAAGCGTTCGATCCAGGGGGAGAAAAGGGGATAGGGGGAGAAAAGGGGATAAGTACATATTTGACACCCTCCCGCGCGTGTGTCATTCTACTTCCATGCCCCGTACTGCGCGACAACAACCCGGCGGCGTCGTTTTTCACGTGCTCAACCGCGGCAATGAGCGGCGGGAACTTTTCGAGGATGCGGAGGACTACGACGCCTTTGTCCGTGTGCTTGCCGAAACGCTGCGGGAAGTGCCCGTCGATTTGATGTCCTATTGCGTGATGCCCAACCACTGGCACCTGGTGTTGCGGCCGAAAGAGGATGGCGATCTGGGCAGGTTCATGCAGCGGCTGACGGTGACGCATGTCCGGCGGTGGCGCGAGCATCGGCACTCCGTCGGACTGGGGCACCTGTATCAGGGGACGTACAAGTCGTTTCCGGTCCAGGATGACGCTCATTTTCTGGCGGTTTGCCGGTATGTGGAGCGGAACGCGGCGCGGGCGGGGCTGGTGAAGCCGGGATGTGCCCAAGAATGGAAATGGTGCAGCCTGTGGCAGCGGCTTCACGAGAAACGACCGGGTGATCCGGAAGACTGGCCGGTGCTGACAGCGTGGCCGGTGGACGCGCCGCGGAACTGGGCGACGCGGGTGAACCAGCCGGAGACTGCGGCTGAACTGGACGCGCTGCGGACCAGCCTCAAGCGTGGCCGGCCTTTGGGCGGCGAGGCGTGGGTGCGAGCGACAGCGGAGCGACTGGGGCTGACAAGCACGCTGCGTCCGCGCGGGAGACCGAAAAAGGCGGAGTAACGGCAATTATATGTACTTATCCCCTTTTCTTCTTTGACGACCCTACTTGCTGTTACGCTGGCAATATTCAGAATGTTCCCTTTGACTGCCTCAGAATGTCCCCTTTGATTGCCCCATGCTATATCGACACTCGCTTGTTGTTGCTCTTACTTCCACCATTATTGTTGGTGGGAACTGGTTTGGATGTGCTGTTCGCCCGAACACGATTCCCGGCCCACGGGCTACTGAGTATCCCGAGATCGTACTACTGAAGACGCCTTCTCCTGCCGAATTCGCTCGCTTTAGTGGCGATGGAACACGGTTGGTAGTCGCGGCGCAGACACGGGGACCGGAAACAACATTCCAAGTTTGGGATACTCGAAGTGGCGAACCGATTGGCCCGAAGATTCACCACGGCAAATGGTTTTCCGATGCGTCATTGAACGCTTCTGGAACCATACTGTTCACGGAATGCACTCCGATATCGGAAGGAGACGACAGTATACAGCGCGATGTGAGATGCTGGAATACCCAGACAGGAAACATGTTACGATCGCCCATTGGGAATAGGATAATACTGGATGCAGCACTCAGCCCCGATGGCCGTCGTGTCGCGACGTGCAGTGTCGCCGACCAGGGTGTTCAGTATTGGGATACCGACACGGGAGATCTGCTGGCGACATTCGATCCAGGAAGAGATGTCGATTTTCTGCAATTCGACAGGGCGGGGGAGCAACTTTTTTCAACCGCCGATTCGGTGCACGTATGGAATGTCCGCACTGCCAAGTTAGTCCATGAATTCCCGAAAGGATACCCGAAAAGCATTCGCTCGGTGAGGCCCGCACTCAGCGAGAATGGCCGTATTGCTGTGGCAACATGGTCAGGCGTAGATGTCTATAACATAGGTACTGGACAATTGATCGCGAGAGCGGAAGCGGTCGGAGCGTATCTGAAAGGCGGAGCAGAAGAGGTGCAATGTGATAGCAAAATGACTTGCGTCACAGTAGTTATCGCAGGAAAGGCTTTCGGGTTTGATATTGACAGAAACCAGCCACTAATAATGCCAGAATTGGGTGCCGGCGAGTTTACACTGTCTCCGTGTGGCCAGACAATCGCCATGCATTCAGAGAATAGATCGGGACTCTGGGATCCACGCGCGGGGCATCATGTAAACCGAAGCTATTCAGACGAGGGACTTGAAACCCGGTGGCTACATGCGGCATTCAATGCCACGGGCGACCGACTTGCGATCATAAGCACAAACGGGATCGCGATCGTAAAGAGGGTGGGAGCAAGGTGAGGGAAGAAAAGGGGATAAGTACATATTTGACACCCTCCCGCGCGTGTGTCATTCTACTTCCATGCCCCGTACTGCGCGACAACAACCCGGCGGCGTCGTTTTTCACGTGCTCAACCGCGGCAATGAGCGGCGGGAACTTTTCGAGGATGCGGAGGACTACGACGCCTTTGTCCGTGTGCTTGCCGAAACGCTGCGGGAAGTGCCCGTCGATTTGATGTCCTATTGCGTGATGCCCAACCACTGGCACCTGGTGTTGCGGCCGAAAGAGGATGGCGATCTGGGCAGGTTCATGCAGCGGCTGACGGTGACGCATGTCCGGCGGTGGCGCGAGCATCGGCACTCCGTCGGACTGGGGCACCTGTATCAGGGGACGTACAAGTCGTTTCCGGTCCAGGATGACGCTCATTTTCTGGCGGTTTGCCGGTATGTGGAGCGGAACGCGGCGCGGGCGGGGCTGGTGAAGCCGGGATGTGCCCAAGAATGGAAATGGTGCAGCCTGTGGCAGCGGCTTCACGAGAAACGACCGGGTGATCCGGAAGACTGGCCGGTGCTGACAGCGTGGCCGGTGGACGCGCCGCGGAACTGGGCGACGCGGGTGAACCAGCCGGAGACTGCGGCTGAACTGGACGCGCTGCGGACCAGCCTCAAGCGTGGCCGGCCTTTGGGCGGCGAGGCGTGGGTGCGAGCGACAGCGGAGCGACTGGGGCTGACAAGCACGCTGCGTCCGCGCGGGAGACCGAAAAAGGCGGAGTAACGGCAATTATATGTACTTATCCCCTTTCCTTCTTCTATGTACTTATCCCCTTTTCTTCTTCTCCCCTTTTCTTCTTCTATCCCCTTTTCTTCTTCCTTTTCTTCTTCTGCTCTGAACTTCTGGGATAAGTTGTGAGGAGTGTCGATGTCTGACGAAGCAACAATCAAGTGGAGTTGTCCCATCGGTGTTACTGGGCGATGTCCACAGTACCAATGGCTGATTTTCACGGGCTTAGAGATTCTGCGCCAATGCTCAATGTTACCGACGCGGCTTCACGTCGTCATTGCACGGTTCTCTTTAGAGGGTGACCTGCTCTCACTTGAAACAGAGGATGGCGGCGAGGCGTGTCAAAGAATATCTAGAGTACGCAAGATTGCTCTTCGGTTTGGCTTTGGCAAGCATCGTTCATTTGAGAGGAGGCTCGAATGGTGTGAGAAGTATACAAAGCAAGTAATAGGTAGGATCGGCGGATTTTATGAATGCGCGATTAGCGTGAAGCCGTTCACATATCGATCGAGGAATGTTGTCGTGTCGTTAAGAAGAGAATCGAACGACGCTGTATTGCTGCGTCCGGGTGGCTGGGAGTTTGATCAGACGAATCACGGTGAGGTGGTCCACCCGCGGCGAGGGTTCATTATGTCGGGCACTGCCCGTTTTTCTTGGTGATTCATGCAGCTTTGCGGTGATAGTGGTTGGGGGGCAATCAAAGGGGACATTCTGAATATCGCCAGCGTAGAACCACCTCGCCCGATCTGCCCGACAGCGTCGTTCGCGAGGATCGCCGCGCCGGCGTCACCTGTCGCCGCACAACCCCCAACAAGGACGCCGCCGATCGCATCGCTGACGGAGCATGAGCGGAGGGTGGATCGCGACACGGTTCAATATCTGATGAACCGCTACGGCATGCTCTTTGAGCCGCGCTGCTTGGTGTGCCGACGGTGCCTGGGGGTTCGCTATGGCGCGGACACGGAGAAGGAACGGCTGCGACGGCAGCGGAGGCCGGGACGATGCGGGTGAGTGCGGAGGGCACAGTGCGCGGCGAACGCACAAGCGAGTCGCGAGGTGATGCGCGGGTTGCAAGCTTCACCGGGCCGGGGCTTAGAACGTGTATGAAAAGTCGCATTACCCTCGTTTAAGCCTATGCACCATCA
>CAYRPN010000223.1:0-4688 GCA_964426135.1 uncultured Phycisphaeraceae bacterium
GGGGGTCGATCGTAACCAGTTGTCGTTATTCGACTAATGACCGGACACTACTGATGCCTTGCATCATATCCCGGCGGGGAGCGTGCGTCGGCGGCTACGCTGACTCTACCCGCCCTGCTAGCTCGCTAGGTACCCTCCAGACGTCGCGGGTAGGGTGATTTTGAATGGAGCAACTGGCCACCGTCGAAGGTTTCGATTCGTGCATCGCCAGAACCACTCAAAGCGATTCGCAATCGAAGGTGCCCTGGTATGCGACGACTGGCACGTCGATTCCTAGAGACTTCATTCATCGTGCGTTCAACGGCTTTGTCTCGTTTGGTTGGGCGGGTCATTGGTGGCCAAACAGTGCAGTAGAGACTCGATGTTCGTTGAAGCATGCGAACTACATCTGACTGCGCGGGTAGTGCCTTCCTTCCTCGTCCGTACGGAGCCACGAACGCCGCAACCTGAGGGGCAAGTAGCTCGGACCAGATTTCGGGACAGTCGGCATTCTCCGATCCATGGTGCGCAACTTTGAATCCGATACTCCGAGTTGAGGGACGAACCCTTGAAGCGATTACTGCGCGCCACCCACGATCTGACGCTGTCAGGCTAGGTAGGTCGCCGCCCAAAATAACGGAAACCCCAGGTGTTCTGACAAGCAGTACGGCTGAAACGTCATTCGGACTGATATCGCGAATACGACCAATTTGCTCTCCGTCCCTCGGGAAAAGTTGGCCAAGGGCCACCTTCGCATCGGTGATCGTCGCATCGGAAGGGCTTAACGCCACCACACTGACGCCAATGCTCTCATCGAGATAAGCGATACTGCCTTCATTCAGCCACTTCGGTGCCGTTCCCTTTCGAACTTGCCCCAGTAATCCGAATATCCGTGCAAACTCACCAGTGCCTGGCGAGTGGTCGAGAAAGTGGATATCTCCCTCAGCAGCGGCGACTAGATCCACGAATTCACGCGTACGGAGCGCGGCCGAACACATAAATGTTGCGTGGGAGGCTTCGCAAAGCAGTTTATGCACACCCCGACAGTGATCATCATGCCAATGAGTGACTGCGACGACTTGGACGGATTTTTCGATATCTACACCAAGCCGTTGAAGATATGTCAATGCCACCGGAAGCCCGGTCTCGTCAAGGCACGAGTCAACGGTCATCCATTTTCCGTTGCCAAGGTGGACAACGGCACACTCGCCGATCCCGGGACCGAAGAGTGAAAACTCAAGTTCGTCAGAGCCTGGAGGTTGGTCCCTAGACATTCGCATCTAGCGCAGTGAAGAGTGCCTTCCCGCGTTCCCTCAACGCACTCAGTTTTGCGCAAGTCCAGACCGGCGATCGCCGAAATCGAATATCGGAGACACGTCTACGTGAGCCGGCCGGTGAGGTTTCATATCCAATATTCCAATACAAAACAGCCCCTTCTCGCACCATAGAGCGGTCGTCTTCCGACAGTTCATTCATGCACAATTCGCCGATCTCCGTTGTTCCCTTCGAAGAGGTCAAGTCACGTAGCTCAACCGTAAAGTCGTCACCAGTCCGCTCTACAACGACACCTTCCCATCGCTGAAGAATCTCAAATCGCCGCGGAGGGATTTCATCGCGTACATAGTTTGCTCGGGTTATCCGGTCATCGGAAATGGCTGTTGTTCGACCGGTAGGCTCCATTCCCGAAGGAAGGGTAGACGTTGCAGGCGGAGTACTGTGCCTCTCGACCGCGGACGCTGTCCGAGTCGCGCGCGGTATTGCTTGTTCAGTCAATACGTTTGACTGGTCGTCAGATGCGATAAAAACGGTGGACACTGGTTAATCCTTTCTGCTAACCCGCAATCCCAGCGCTTAGAAGTTTCTGACATGAACTTGTCGAGTATTCCAGAAACTCATCAAACGAATCGCGCGTTGTACGCAGGAAGTCTGTCATTCGTTCGGCGGCCGGCTTCTGTTCGTCAAGGTCGTAGTGCTCGTTAATGGCTATATGCACACCGTGTATCACCTTTGATGAAGGCTCAAGGCGAAACTGGATACGATTCGCATCGGATTCCTCTCGCGTCCCTTGTACTGCCACAGCAAGGGTGCGAGGGTCATTGAGTACCTGCTGCCAAGCAGCTTTCGGAGCATAATAGTGGCCAACACGGTGCCAATCTGCCTCAGACGCCATCTTGAAATGTGAAAAAGTATTGAATCCGAACTTGGTTACAGGACTATGCTCCAAAACAGCAAAGGTTCCGATAACAAGGTCCCGCAGCGGCTCGTACTTCGTAGGGTCTGTTGAAATGACGCCGAACCGGTCGTGTGCGATGTCCACTTGCGCCCATTCGAGCGCGAAAGAACACGCTTCATTGAAGATGAGGTTTACCTTTGCCGAGTCCGCTTCACTTTGTGGGATTAGCTTCTGAGCCGCGAACCAGGAAGGGTGGAATATCGCTGGGTTGAACGCGCCAAGGACTACTATCGAGAAGCCTTGGATTTCGGGCTTGAATTGGGGAATTGCCATGGTCTTGCTCGGCGAGTGGCCTAGATTCTTACACTGCAGCTTCTACGCGCGGCGCACAGAAGTTCTTATCCCTCTACCCTTGGCCCTTCCGGCTTGGCCGGCTTAGGTTGAGCCCTCGAAACCCCGGCTCTGAGGACGTCCAGCCGGGGTCTTGCAGAGCATCAACCTCATCCACTCTGAAATGACTTCCGTCGTTTCGTGCGCGGCTCCGTTAAGCAGCACTCACGCCACCGTAATCGCCTCATCGAGATACACATCCTGAATCGCGTTGAGGATGGCGATGCCTTCCTTCACCGGTTTCTGGAACGCCTTGCGGCCGGAGATCAGGCCCATGCCGCCGGCGCGCTTGTTGATGACCGCGGTCTTCACGGCTTCGGCGACGTCGGTGGCGCCTTTGCTTTCGCCGCCGGAGTTGATCAGGGGCATGCGGCCGTTGTAGCAGTTGGCGACCTGGTAGCGGCACAGGTCGATGGGGTTGCCGCCGCCGCCGTTTTCGTCGCTGCCGGTGAGGTTGGTGTAGATCTTCTTGTCGAACTTGCCGTAGCTGGAGCCGCCCATGTTCAGCGCGACGTAGCCGCCGTTGTTGGTGGGCAGTTTCTGCTTGATGATGTCCGCCTCGATGGTGACGCCCAGGTGATTCGCCTGGCCGGTGAGGTCGGCTGAAGCGTGGAAGTCGAGCTTCTTGCCGTCGGCGGTTTTCTGCGTGAAGGCGTTGTTGCGCAGGTAGCACCAGAGCACGGTGACCATGCCCAGGTCATGGGCGGCGGCGAAGGCGGCGGAGACTTCCTGAATTTGCCGCGTGCTCTCGGGGGAGCCGAAGTAAATCGTCGCGCCAATGGCGATGGCGCCCATTTCGTAGCACTGCTTGACGTTGCCGAAGAGCACCTGGTCGAACTTGTTGGGGTAGCTCAAGATTTCGTTGTGGTTCAGCTTGACCATGAACGGAATCTTGTGAGCGTATTTGCGGGAGACGGCGCCCAGCACGCCCAGCGTCGAGGCGACGCAGTTGCATCCGCCTTCGATGGCGAGCTTGACGATATTTTCCGGATCGAAGTACGCGGGATTGGGCGCGAAGGAGGCGCCGGCGGCGTGCTCGATGCCCTGATCCACGGGCAGGATGGAGACGTAGCCTGTGCCGGCGAGCCGGCCGGTGTTGAGGATGTTCTGATAGTTGCGCAGCACCTGCGGCTTGCGGTCGGTCTGGGCGACGACGCGATCGATGAAGTCGGGGCCGGGCAGATGCAGTGCGGACTTGGGGAAGCCCTTGGCGGTGTAACCGAGGAGGGCGGCGGCTTCGGCGCCGAGGAGTTCTTCTGTGCGGCTGGAGGCGGTGGTGGCCATGGATGGTTGTCCTTCGGAGGCGGGATGAGTGGTCGCACGTCGCGGCGTTCAACAACGCCGAAGCGCAGATCGACCGTTTTCACAGGGAAAAGAGAATGATACCGGCAACGAATGGGGTAAACAAATGCGGATGCGAGGCTGGCAACTCGGGGGGTCTGCCAATATTTCCGGGGGCCGCGTCACCCCGCTCCCTCCTGGCGAGGCCGGCTGGCGGCCGAACGTCGCCGTCCGTTGCTTCGTTGCGCACCGCCACTATCCTCGACGCATGTCCACCACACTCAACGACCTGCTCGCCGCGGCGGTGCGCTTTCGCGATGATCGGCAATGGGCGCAGTTTCACACGCCCAAGGACCTGGCCGCCAACCTCTGCATCGAAGCGGCGGAACTGCTGGAACTGACGCAGTGGCGCACCGGCGAGCAGCTGCGGCAGCACCTGGCCAACCCCGCGGTGCGCGAGGCGTTCGAAGATGAGATCTCCGATGTGCTGCTGACGGTGTTTCTGATCGCCAACGATCAGCAGATCGACCTCGCGGCCGCGTTCGAGCGCAAGATGAAGAAGAACGAAGCGAAGTACCCGGTGGAAAAGGCACGCGGGCGCAACGAGAAGTACGACAAGTTATGAAACCATGACGTGAGACGTACGAAGTACGGCAGGTCATGCCCGACAGATTTCGTTTAGCGGCGGCTCGCAGGGCCGCCGTCGAGCCGCGCGGGGCGACGTGCGTGGCGCTCCTGTCGAACCCATATCCAAGCGGGTGGGAAAACTTTCGCTCTGCGAGCGGGCGCTAAGGAACGGGCCCGAAATAAGTTTCCCATTTAGCCGGCGGGCTTGCCCGCCGAGACGCCCTCGGCGGGCAAGCCC
>CAYRPN010000224.1:0-4495 GCA_964426135.1 uncultured Phycisphaeraceae bacterium
CGCTTTGGGTAGCTTCCGGCGTGATCGGCGCATCATCAGCAACACGGCCAAAGCCCCGCCCGACCACCGCCGACGCTTCAGCCACGCCCGACGCGCCGCGTCTTAGCAAGTCACCAACCACAGGAGCCGCACCGCGAACGGTTCCGCCCGTTCCAGCGCCGACCAATGCGCCAAGCGCACCAGCCCGCGCACGCTCTTCCAAGCCACCTTCCGCAGCGCCAGCGCCATAAACGCCGCCCGTGCCCGCACCGACAGCCGCAGCACGGGCCATTTGCTGACCAAGGCCCGAACCGCCCGCGATGAACTTGGAACCGCCAATGCCCGGCGCAAGAAGTGTTGCACCAAACCCCGTCAGACCACCCGCAACCCGCTGGCCACGGTTCGTCTGGTTGTCGATAGCTTGCGCGGCTTGATAGCTATCCCGAACGTCCGAGTAGCCGCGCCCGCTAATCAGGCCAGCGGCCCCTACAGCGGCTTCATCCAGAAACGGCACTTGTTCCGCCGCACCCATTGAGAACGCGCGAAGCTGGTCCGCAAGGTTGCGTTCACGGGTCGTAACGCCGCCCATGCCTTGATCGGGCGCGTTTTCGTCGGTGTAAGCGTCTCCCGTCAGCCGACCGATAGAGCCGTCAGGCTGCTGAACAAACATCCCTTGCGACAGATTGATAGCGGCCCGACGTTGCGCAAAGTCTTCTTCCGAACCCGGTACCACCTCTCGCAAAACAAACGGATTGTCGTATGACGAACCCGGGCCGGAATAGCCGGGGCCGCTAGGTGCGAGGCCAGCGGTTGAATAGACGTTTTCGGGAACATGCTGGTTCAGAACTTCGGGCTGTGCGGGCGCGTTTCCGGGATCGTTAGCCGTCTCGTATGCAATGTCCTCTTGCACCTTTTTGATTGCGGCGTCGGCTGAATAGCCTTGATCCATCGCAGCAGACAGGCGCTCTTCATAGGTCAACGGCGCTTCAATGGA
Organism: uncultured Phycisphaeraceae bacterium; assembly: GCA_964426135.1. Classification (GTDB taxonomy): domain Bacteria; phylum Planctomycetota; class Phycisphaerae; order Phycisphaerales; family Phycisphaeraceae; genus CAYRPN01. The sequence continues at coordinate 974 of CAYRPN010000224.1, forward strand.
AGGCGGGCCGGGAATGTCAGCGGTAAACGGCGCAGCTTGCGGAGCCGCTTGGGGGCGGGGCTGTGACGGTCGTTGCTGGCGGGAAGCGGGCGGCGTTGCGCTCAATCCCGGAGGCAGCGGCGGGGCGGTTCCCTGCGGCGGCGTGAAACTAAGGCCCGGAGGCAGCGGCGGAGCTTGCTGGATCACTCCGGCACCCATTGGCCATTGCGGACAACGAATCGCCTGCCCTGAGCGTCATAGGCCACCTGCGGAGATGCTTGGGAAGCCGCGCCGGCCTCGCTAGAACTGGCTTCGACCGCCTCTTTCCATCGGGCCATAGCTCCGTCGATAACATCAAGACTCCGACGAAACTCCTCTGGAGACTGGTTCTGGTTCAGAGACGCGACGGTAGCTCCCAAAAGTTCAAGCTCGCGAACAGCAATAGAACCAAGAGCGCCCCCAGTGGGAGACGCCGCGCGCATTTGCGCTAGTTCCGTAAAGCTAAGGTTGGCCTGAATCGTCTCGATAGTTCCCGCGAGATTGGCTCTCCACTGGTTCATCGGGATCAGGCCGGACAACACACCGGCAGATAGATTGCCGGTTTGTGCGCGAGCGCGAGCAATCGCATCCGTCGTGTTGCCGATGACTTGCAAAGCGCGGGCGCGGGACTGCGCTTCGGCCCTGCTGGCATCCTCGCGACGGGCAACCGTTTCCGGTGTTTCCGCGCCTTGGATTTGGCCGGTGATCTGACCGCCGACATCCATAAAACTCGTTGTGGCGCCCGGCGCGGTGTTGACCGGAATGGGACGCTCCGCAACCATTCTCGCGGTACGGTCGCCGTATGTCGGGGATACATCGCCAACGTCCGTGACCCCGTTCGGAGCCGTCTGCATGATGTCGCCACCGGCAACAAACGTGCGAGCGTTGCGGAACGTCTCATCGGTCCCGGCGATGCGTTGAGCGCCGCCTTCCGCCACCACTTGCGGGGAGTACTGTTGCGAGACGGCTTTCGTGAACTCATCCGGGTTCGTTGCGGCCAACCACGCCATAACCGGGTCGTTACGGATTTCCGGCGGAAGCATTTCCATCATCGCTTGCTGCGACTGATAGTTATTGAGCATGGCCTGCGCGCCTTGCAGATCGCCAGAGTCTGCCAGTTGACGGATGTGCGAGGCCAGAGCAGGCGGGATTTGTCCCTGCGGAGCGGCTTGTGGCGGCGCTTGCGGAGCAGGCATGGCCGGAGCCTGAGGCATAGGTGGAACGTCAGCCATCGGCACCGGTTGGCCAACCGGAGGCATGGCCGAACCCATGACGGGCGGAACGGGTGCTGTCTGGGCTTGTTGAGGCTCTTGCGTGTTCGTCAGCGCCGCCGCCATCGGAATCGCAGGCGCAACGTCTGCCGGAGGTTGGCGGCGATCAAGAACTGCCGCAAGGCGAGCGCGGATGGCGTCATCCGCAGCCGTCTTCTCACCCTCGACAGCCTTATCCGCTCGGCCCTTTGACCATTGGGTAATCCCTTGGGCCAGCAAACGAGCGCCTAGATCACCATAGCCGCCGATCTGTTGCGGAGGCGCGCGGAGGTCTTCCAAGGCTTTCGCCAAGGCTGCACTACGCCGCATCGCGGGCGTTTCAATCATCTGCGGTGCGGGCATGGGAGGGCGGGCCATTAGAGCTTCCCGTAATCAACCATGAGGAAGCCCGTCCAGTGACGGACAACGGCGTCAATCCCCGCCTTCAGTACGTCTTGCGCCATCACGCCTAGATAACGCTTGCGGCCCCAGACATAGCGATACTCATAAAGAGGCAGCCCGTTAATCATGGTTCCGACGCGCTTGATGTCTCGCTTCAAGCGTCGGTCAGAAATCGGACTAGCACCAATCGCAGCGCCGCCAAGCTGGAAGAGGCCCTGCATAAGCGCCTGATTTTGTGCCGACCGTGCCTGATAGTTCTGGTTCTGCTGGCCAAGCGAGAGGGCGTTAGCGCCCATAACGTCTGTCTGGCCTACGCCGGTCGGAGAGTATTGAACGCCCGTAGGCATACCAACCTGACCCGTGCCTAGCAGGGCTTGGAGTTGCTGTAGCGGCTGGTTCTGGACGTATGCCCGCTCTTGAAGGCCCTGCGTCCGCGCCTGATTACCGAATGTCCCACCGGCAATAGCCTGCTGAATAGCGCGAGATTGTTCCGCACCGCCTTGCTGGATCGCTTGGTTTGCGGCGTTGGAATAGGCGTCGGTTCGGTCCCGTGCGAAATCGGACCGAAGATTGCGTGTAGCCTCACTGTTAGCACCCAACCCTTGAGCGGCGAGACGCGCATCCTGCGAGCGTTCCATTCGGTCAAATTGCGGGTCAAGGCGACGTGTCTGGCTCGCATATACCGAATCCTCAAACCGTTGGCGGTCAAAGTCAGGGGCGTTAAAGCCTTGCAGTTCTGGCAAGCCTTCGGTGTTCAGTTGCTGGCCAAGCGCCGTGTTCACGCGGCCAAGCTGATCCCCAGCCGTTTGCAGCGCACCACCATAGACCGCAGTCGAACGGTCGTAGTTCTGCTGTTCGCCTTGGCTGAGGCTTGTGACCTGACGATAGCCGCCGGGCTGCGAGGGGTCTGCAACGTAGGAAACCGACCCTTGAGGGCCAGACGTTCCCACCATATTTAGTCTTTGCTGCTCGCGGGCCGTCGCGGTGTTAGCCGCCGACTGGGCGTTCGCCAGTTGAACCGGGTCCGGGGCTGCGGGAGGTTTCGGCTTGCTCACTCACACGGTCCTTGTTGAAGCGGTGGACGCGCCACTCGCTTTCGAGGAGACCGGATATGATGCAATCATCGTCACCATAACCACGCCGGACAGTCCCCTCATGTTTGAAACCAAACTTTGAGAGAAACTGGCGAGCGCGACGGAGCCGCTTGGGCGTCAGGCTGGTGATTCTCGCCGCCCCAAGTTGCTGGAACGGATAACGCAGTATGCCCGTGACAAGCGAAGGCGTCAACCAATCCGCCCGTGTAGAGGCAAAGCTAACCTCTATGTTGCGATATTGGGGCTGATATTGGTTGAAGACGACACCGCCGACGAGCGTATCGTTCTTATCGACCACCCCGATTGCCTCGCATGGCCCCCAGTCCAATCCATGCCCGATCTGGTCCGCTACCCATTGAGCGACTAGGGGGCTGAACGGGCCAGAGATTAGCTTCAAAGCTGCCCGCCTGTCTGGTTCTCGTACTTCAGATTGAAGGCGATAACCTCCATCGGGGCCGACGTGTTGCGGGTCGCGTGTGTGACCACCACCCCGTCACCATACGAAACGTTGTAATCCGCATCCACGGCTAGATCGACGTACAGGATAGGCGTGGGAGACACCCGGAGCCGTACAGCGCCGCAGTAACCTACGCCCGTCGCGCCGGTCCAGTTCAGCCGCGATTGGCTTTCAGCGGCCCATCTGGCCACGTCCCAAAGGCCGGAATCCCACAAGGCTACGCTAGACGTTCCCGTAGTCGGAACAGCCGTAGGAACCCGCGTCGTGAAGTCCGTGACAACCTCAACCGCAGGGGCAAGCG
>CAYRPN010000225.1:0-4272 GCA_964426135.1 uncultured Phycisphaeraceae bacterium
TGAAAAACAAGAGCGGAATCGCTCTTTGGTCAATCGTTAACCGGACACTACTGGCTTTCCTAATGAAAATGCTGGCGTCTGAATCCGGGAAGTTATTTCGATCCCGATCCTTATTTGTTCCAGAGATTCATGGCCGCTCGAAGCAGCGGCGATCCCACATCACCTGGCGGGATGCGGGCAGTCGATGACATCCCGCCACCACGTCGTCGCCGGCGCTTCGAGCACCGCGCCGGGCAGCAGGCCCTGGTGGGCTGCGACCTCGCTCGCCGGACAGACGGGAATCGTCGCGAGAATCGGCACGTCATTCATGCGCTGTAGCCAGATGCGATTGCCGGCCACCGAAGGGTCAGCCGCATCGGCGCCCAGCGTGGCCGCGGCTTGGGGCGCGCTGACGTCCGGCGTGTAGCCGTTGATCACCAGTCCCGCCACCCGGCAGCCGCGCTGGCGCAGCAAAGCCACCGTCATCGCCGTGTGATTCAGCGTGCCCAGTCCCGCCCGGCAGACGACGACCACCGGATAACCGATCGCGGCGATCAGGTCCAGCACCGTGATCTTCGCATCCCCCGGCGACAGCGGCACCATGACCCCGCCCACTCCTTCGATCAGCAGCGCATCGTTCACTTCGTCGAGCCGGTGCAGGCAGTCCGCCAGCAGTTCGAAGTCCGGCGGTTCGTCCGCGCCCTCCGCCGCGACCGCGGGCGCCAGCGGCTTGAGGTAGCGGATCGGATTGATCACATCCAGCCGCTGGCGACAGTCGGAAAAATGCGCGAGCGCCTCGGCGTCCTCGCTGACCAGTCCCTCGCGCAACCGCCGGCAACCTGTGGCGAACGGCTTGCACACGCCGACTTTCTCGACGCCTTGCTGGCGCAACTGCCAGGCGATGGCGCAGGTGGCGACGGTCTTGCCCACGCCGGTGTCGGTGGCGGTGACGAACAAGCCCGGCCGACGCAGGCGCGGTGGGGTGGTGAACATGCGGGGATGATACGGGACACGGACAAGCAGAATCGTAATACGGATTCCACTTGATTCTCGCGCTGATGCCACTGGCAGGCTCGGCTGCCAGTGTTCTCGGTGGCGTGGGCACTGGCAGCCGAGCCTGCCAGTGGCATGAAACTAGGGTTGGCGCGAGAATCACCTGGAATCCGTATAAATCCACGCGCGGCAGGGGCAGCGCTCTGAGGGCGGAGGAAGCGCCGCCGCCAAGCCGCGACGTGGCACGAAATCAACGGGTATGTGCGAGAACGGATCGCGAACGAACGACGCTCGCCCCCATTTAGCCGGCGGGCTTGCCCGCCGAGAATCTCCAGCGACGGAAGGGCCGAGGTTCCACGTTGGCTCGACACGCTGAGCGCCGATAGACGAATGGAACCGCACCGTGGCTGACGGTCCGCGGCGGGCAAGCCCGCCGGCTAAATGGCGAACTTCGTCATCGCTCGTCACCGATACGTCATCTTCGCATCGCCTTGCGTCGCCAGGCCTTTCACCGGCGCGGCGAGGAAGAGGTCGTCCGCCTCGGTTGCGGTGTCCGCGCCGATCTTGATCTTGTTCGCGCCGACGATGCCGGTGGTTTCAAACGTCACGTGATTGTCGTTCCACGCGATGTTCCCTTCCCAGTTCGTGGAATCCGCCGACGTGGTGGAAGTATGGATGCTGGTCGTCGCGAGGAAGGGATCGATCGCCTTGCTGCGATCGCTGACGGCGGGACACTGCGAGTTGTTGGTCTCGCGCCATTCCAGCCGGCGCCCCGCGTTGTCTGGTCCGGCGAACTGCAGCAGGGCGTAGGAGTAATGCCGTTGGTCGATGGTCGCAAGATCGACGAGGCCGGGTGCCGGCACGATTTTCGGATCGACTTCGTTGGGCGAGACGGCGTAATCGGGCGTGAAGAACGAGTTGGTCAGCAGGATGGCGTAGACGATCGATTGATCCGCGTTGGTCGGCGCGGCTGAGCCGTATTGCTTGATGGACGCGGCGATGGCGGGTTTGAGATTGCCCGAGGAATCGAGGCCCGGGTAATGCCCGCCGTTGCCGACGGAGAATGTGACCATGCCCTGCTGGATGCCGCGAACGTGGTAGGAATTCTGCATTCGCCTGCCGCCGCCGCGCCGAGGCGGACGCTCGACGGAAACCAGAATGGCAATCGTGACACCGAGGACAATGAGCACGACGACCAGCTCCGCAAGTGTGAAGGCTTGACGTCGTTTGAACGCGAGTTGCGAGAACATGGGAACCTCCTTTGCAATTTGAAGTGAATGGAACGGAGGGCGAGCGCTGACGGAAGGAACAGATCGTTCCTCGCGGAGCGATCGACAACCCTGAATGAAAGCACGATGAGAAAACACAGCCGCACGAATGGCGGCGCGAGAAGGGAAGAGCTATGGGGAGTGTAGGCCGATGCAGGGCGGAATCAAATTCCAAGACGATTTCGGCGAATGGCAGGTGCGTGACATCTCATGCGGGCTGGATCAGACGCCCCTCCCTCTTTCAATTCGGACACCGTCACTTCTGCGCACGGCGCACAGAAGTTGGCATCGGAAAAGTCAAAGTAGTGAATGCAAAAGTCAAAATGCAAAAGTCAGAAGCGGCAGGAGCGTCGATTTCTGACTTTTGCATTTTGACTTCACTATTTTGACCTTCTCCGGCTCTGCCCTCATCGGGAGGGGAATTCGATCCGCATAAGGTGTCTCACAATAAGGTGTCTCACACCGCCAGGTTCCCGCCCCGGCCCCTGGGGCGTAACCTCCGCCGTAATATGGACAATGTTTGGTGTCAGTTGCCGACAGCCCTTGCCGGGGCTGGCGTTGTTCTTTGACATTCCTGGAAGCCCGTTTTGAGGAGAGTTCGAGGCCGCCCCGATTGGTTTGAGCCGGTGCAAAAGGTGGCCGGAAAGTGTCCTACCTTTTTGGCAGTCAAAATGTATCTCCTTGCGTTTGATGGAGTTGCGCTGAAAACGGAGGGGTGGGGGTGCCGTGACCGGCCACTTTTTGCCGGCTGGCATGCGGCGACCCGGTCGCCTGGAGCGGGTCGCGGCGCCTTGGACGGCAACCCCAGCCGCTCAGGCAAAGCCGAGACCGCCGCGCCTCGTCCCTGCAACGAAACGCCCGGCGAACCGAAGCGGCGTGTCACTCGTTGATATACTTGAACGGTTCAGCGCCGGTCGCGGCGTGCGTCGGTTCAACGCAGTTCCATTGGCGCCCGAACAACCGCGACAAGCCGCGACGATAAACGAATTGTTGACCCGCTAGCCTGCCCATTGAGAGTGTTTCCCATGATTCGAATCACCACCGCACTGTCGATCGTCACCTTGTTCGTTTCCACGGCCGCCGGGGCTGCGGAATCGGGCTGGACCGTAGACTATGCCGCCGCCAAGGAGGCAGCGGGCAAGGACAAGAAGGATCTGTTCCTGGAGTTCACCGGGTCCGACTGGTGCCCGCCTTGCCAGTTGATGAAGAAGAACATCTTCGACAACGATGCGTTCAAGGCGGAGGCCCCGAAGCACTTCGTGCTGGTGAAGCTGGACTTCCCGCGTGACAAGTCGAACCAGGGCGCAGCCGAGATCGCGCAGAACAAGTCGCTGCAGAAGCAGTACGAGATCAGCGGATTCCCGACCGTCATCCTGGCCGACGCGGACGGCCGGCCCTATGCGAAAATGGTGGGCTTCGGCGGCTCCACCGCCCAGGATTACGTGAAGGACCTGGCGGACCGCCGCAAGGTGCGCGAGGCCCGCGACGCGGCGTTCGCCAAGGCGGCGACGGCCGAGGGCGTCGAGAAGGCGAAGCTGCTGGACCAGGCGTTGACGGGCATCGACGATGAACTGGTGCCCACGACGTACCGCAAGGAACTCGACCAGATCATTGCTCTGGATGCGGACGGCAAAGCCGGCCTGAAGGCGAAGTACGAAGCCGTGATCAAGCTGCCGCAGATCAAGGAAAAGCTCGAGGCCATCCAGCAGGAAGCCGCGGACACCGCCGCGGCCCTGAAGCAGATCGACGAGTTGGAAGCGAAGGAAAAGCCCACGGGCATGGCGCTCTTGGAACTGAACTTCGCCCGCTCGCTGGTTCACTACCGCGCCGGCGACAAGGAGACGGCGGTGAAGCACCTGGAAGCGGCGGCCGCCGCGGCGCCCGGGACGAAGCGGGCGGACGAGATCAAGAAGCTGATCGCACGCTTGCAGCCGAAGCCGTGAGATTTCAGATTTGAGATTTCAGATTTGAGATTTCAGATCAGTAGTGTCCGGTCATTAGTCGAATAACGACAACTGGTTACGATCGACCC
>CAYRPN010000226.1:0-3997 GCA_964426135.1 uncultured Phycisphaeraceae bacterium
GGTGGCGCGATCCGATTGCACGATCGGTGACGGAAATCGAAAGATTCTCAGGCTCAGGGAGAGGGCTGGGGTGAGGGTCGGGACGCACGAGTTTGCAATCACCACCATCGCGTGACGGATGCCGCAACAGTCTGTTCGTTCCGATCCTCACCCGGCCTCGTCCCCCGGGGACTCGGCCAACCTCTCCCTGGAAGAGGGAGCAAGGCCCCGGAGAATTTGGCAGACCCGTTCCGAACCTCTGTGAAACCCGCGCTTCGCACTTCATCAGAGTCACTCTATGATGACGCGAAATCGGAGCACACCCATGTCAACTCGTACCCACGTGATTCTTTTCGCATTCGCGCTGCTGGCGTCCGCCGCTGCTTCGCGCGCAGCCGACGAACAGCCATCGGTCAAGGACCTGATGACGCAGATTCGCGCCGCCACCCGCGCAGGCAAGGTGGATGAAGCGATGAAGCTGTGCGATCAGGCGATCAAGCTCGATGCGTCCAACCACCAGGTCTACGGCATGCGGGCGCAGATTTTCGATTACCAGAAAAAGTACGACGAGGCGATCGCGGACTTCACCAAGGCCATTGAGATCAAGCCGCTGCCGGAGCTGTACCAGCGTCGCGGCGAGACGCATTTTCGGGCGTGCAAGTTCAAGGAGTCGGTCGCCGACTTCGACAAAGTCGTCGCCGCCGACCCGGATCGCGAGCCGCACCACTGGCAGCGCGGCATCAGTCATTACTACGCCGGCGAATACATCAAAGGCGTCCGGCAGTTCGAACTGCACAAGGAAGTGAACCCCGAGGACGTGGAGAACGCGATCTGGCATTTCCTCTGCAAGGCCAAGGCGGACAACCTCGACAAGGCGCGCAAGGGCCTGATTCCCATCCGTGACGACGGCCGGCCCTGGGCCATGACCGTGTACGAGATGTTCCGCGAAAAGGCCAAGCCGCAGGATGTGCTGGAGAATGCGACCAAGGGCGAACTGAATGAGAGAGTTCGCAACGACAATCTCTTCTACTCGCACCTGTACATCGCGCTCTATTACGACGCGATCGGTTCCAGCAACGGCGCCCTCGAACACATCAAGATCGCCGTGGAAAAATATCAGTCGGCTCACTACATGGGCGACGTGGCCCGCGTGCATCTGAAAGTGCTTCTGAAGAAAGCGGAAGAGTCGAAGAAGAAGTGACGCGGCTGATTGTGGGTTAGCGGTCGGGCCGAGTCCGCGAGGCCCACCCGCTGGCAGACGCTCACAAGTGGCCCTCGCGGACTCGGGCCGACCGCTAAGGAACGGGGCCGAATTAACTTCGCGAAAAGACGGTGCCCCATTTAGCCGGCGGGCTTGCCCGCCGTGGGCGTCTCGGCGGGCAAGCCCGTCGGCTAAATCGGGAACTTATTTCGGTCCCGTTCCTAACCCCCGAGTTTCAGTGCCGGTGCAAGATGCCCATGCGATTTCTCATCACCGGCGCCAGCGGACAGATCGGGCCTTACCTGCTGCGCGTGCTGCGCGGGCAAGGGCACGATTTGATCGCATGGTCGCACCGGGCCGCGGAACGGGTCGAAGGCGTGACGCCTCAAAGCGTGCCGCTGGATGACGAGGCGGCGATTCGCCGCGCGTTTGTCGATGCCGCGCCCGACTGCGTGATTCACGCCGCCGCCATGTCCGCGATCGCCGAATGCCTGAAGGATCCTGCCAAAGCTCAGGCAGTCAACACCCGTGCCACGGCGGTGCTCGCCGATCTCGCTGCGGAACGCGCCGCCCGCCTCGTTTACCTCTCCACCGATCTGGTCTTCGACGGCGAGAAGGGGAACTATCGTGAAACCGATCTCGCCCGGCCTCCGACGAACTACGGCCGCACCAAACTCGCCGGCGAAGCGCCGGTGCTGGCGATCGCTGGTGGCGCGGTGCTGCGGCTGCCTCTGATCGTCGGTCCCACGCTGACGGGCCGGGCCAAGTTTTACGAGAATCTGCTCGCATCGCTGCGCGATCGGCGACGTGTCGATCTCTTCCACGACGAGTGGCGCACGCCGCTGACGCCGGACGCCGTCGCCGAAGCGATCGTTCTTCTAGCGGGTTCAAGGGTCGCCGGCCTGTTTCACGTCGGCGGGCCGCAGCGGTTGAGCCGGTACGACATCGGCGTGACCATCGCGCGGGCGGCGGGGCTGTCACCTGATTCGATCCAGGCGGTGTCCCGGCTTTCGGTTCCATCGCCGGAACCTCGCTCGCGCGACACTTCGCTGGATAGCGCGAAGTTCCGTCGGATGTTCCCGCAGTTCAATCCGCAGCCGTTGGAAGAGTCGCTTACAAAGCGATCCAATGATTAGCCCCGGGCTCCGCCCGGGGGACGGTGAACCTAGCGACTATGCCGTCGAAACGTCTCCTTTTTCACACGCGCGGGAACCCCGGGCAGAGCCCGGGGCTAATGGACGTGCGTCTCATAACATGCAATCGGCTGGAAACAGGCGGATTCCCGACGCGACCGACTGCCGGTTGGGATTTCCTGTGGTAGACTTGTCTCGTGGCCGGGTGCCAGGCTCGACCATTTCTTGCGGGATGAAGCATGGCTGACGCGCTCAACAACAACCATCGACGCGTGCTGGTGGTCGACGACACGCCGGAGACGACGCTCTATCTCTCGCGCGTGCTGCGCAAGCAGGGTTTCGAAGTGGCCGAGGCGAGCGATGGTGAGCAGTGCCTCGCCGAAGTGCGGCAGTGGAAGCCGGACCTGGTCATCCTCGACATCATGCTGCCGAAGCTGCACGGCATGGACGTGCTCAAGCAGATTCTCGGCGAGCCTTGGGGCAAGCCGATCGGCGTGATCGTGTGCTCGGCTCGCAGCTACAAACCGGACATCGATCAGGCTCTGGAACTGGGCGCGTTCGCGTTCCTGACCAAGCCGTTGCAATTGAAGGAACTGACGGAGAAGGTGCGCTCCTACTTCGAACGGTCCAACGCACCGCAGGAACCGGGGCCTGCCGAGGCGCGGGCGATGCTGGGCGCGACGCCGACGGAAATCTATCTTCCAAAGCTCGATGTCGCCAACGGGTACTGGAAGATCTGGGGCACGCGCGGCTCCATTCCCACGCCCGGCACGCAGTTCCTGCGCCACGGCGGCAACACCTCGTGCTTCGAGATTCGCCACGGCGTCGATCACGTCATCATCGACGCGGGCACCGGCATCCTCGGCATCGGGCAGGAGATCGCCGCCTCCGCGCAGCGCACGCTCACGCTGCTCGTCGGCCACACGCACTGGGACCACATCAGCGGTTTTCCGTTCTTCGTCCCCGCGTTCGTGCCGGGATTTGAGATCGACATCTACGGCGCCAGCGGATTCGGCAAGGATCTGAAGTCCATTTTCTCCGGCCAGCTCGACCGCGATTATTTCCCAGTCGCCATGGAAGACATGGCGGCCCAGCTTCGCTTCCACGCGCTGACCGAAAACCCGCTGCGCATCGGCAACATCGTGATCCACTGGGAGTTTGTCATCCATCCTGGCGCGACCGTCGGATTCCGCATCGAAGTCGGCGGGCGCAAGATCGTTTACATCACCGACAATGAGTTCCTCAAGGGCTACTTCGGCCGGCCGCACGATGTGAAACTGGACGAGCCGATGATGGAGCCGTTTCGCAAGCTGGTGCATTTCTGCGAAGGCGCGGACATCCTCATTCACGAGGCGCAGTATCCGAACGAGGAGTATGTGAAGAAAGTCGGCTGGGGCCACTCGTCGGTGTCCAACGCCTGCCTGCTCGCCAAGCTCAGCGGCGCCAAGCGCTGGATCGTCACCCATCACGATCCAGCCCACGATGATGTCTTCCTTCTGAAGAAGCTCAACCTCACGCGCCAGATCATGCGCAGCCTCGACTGCACGATCGAGGTGACTCATGCGTATGACGGAATGATGGAACTCCTGTGAGCGGGGGCCATGGGTAAGCGCAGGCTCGGCGGAGCTTAGGAACGGGACCGAAATAAGTTCCCCATTTAGCCGGCGGGCTTGCCCGCCGAGAC
>CAYRPN010000227.1:0-3953 GCA_964426135.1 uncultured Phycisphaeraceae bacterium
TTCAAGACAGCGATTCTCTTTTTCTGTGGCGGTTTGGCGATGGACCCACAATAATTCCGGAAGGACCCCAAGTCATTCTTCGTGTTCTTCGTGACTTCGTGTCCTTCGTGTCCTTTGTGTTGAACCCGGTGATCCGCAACCTCTCCAGGATTGGAGAATTGAAAAGCCCTGCATTTCGCACGGGCACATTGGATAATACGTATAAGTATGATACGATACGATACGAAATGAAACATCTGCGAGGACTTCCTATGAATGGCAGAGCATGGCGATGGCTGGGCGTGCTGGTGGCGGCGTTCGTTTCGGCAACAGCAACGGCGACGAGCGCCGAGCTTGCGCTGCCCGCCAAACCCACGCAGGTCGCGCAGTCCGACGGCAAGTCGTGGACGCTCTTCCGCGGCGACAGCGCCCAGACCGGCCACAGCACCGCGAGGATCGCCGACAAGCTTGCGGTGAAATGGCGCTTCAAGGCGGAAGGCCCGATCAAGGCCACGCCGGTGATCGCCGAGGGCAGGGCGTTCGTCGGCTCGATGGAGGGCCATTTCTATGGCATCGATCTGAAGACCGGTCAGAAAGTGTGGAGCTTCAACACGAAGGACGGCCCGCTGCCCAAGGACGCCCGGCCGAACGAGAAGAAGTTCAGCGATCCCATCGAAGCCTCGGCGTGTTACGTCGACGGCAAAGTGTTCGTCGGCGCGCAGGACGGCAATCTCTACTGCTTCGACGCCGCCAAGGGCAAGATGCTCTGGTCGTTCGAGACGGGCGACAAGATCACGGCGGCGCCGAACTGGGTGAAGGCGCCCAAGGGCGACGCGACGTGGATTCTCGTGGGCAGCAACGACAACCGCTTCTACGCCGTGGATGCGGCCAGCGGCAAGAAGATCTGGGAATACGAGACGGGCAACATCATCAACGGGGCGCCGGCGGTTTCCAAAGGCATCGCGATCTTCGGCGGTTGCGACGGGCTGATCCACATGGTCAACGTGGCTGACGGCACCAAGGCCGGCGAAGTGGAGATCAAGGATTACATCGCGGCCTCGGCCGCGCTCGACGGCGATGAGGTGTACGTGGGCCATCACGGCAACAAGTTCCTGCGGGCGGATCTGAAAGAGAAGAAAATCGTCTGGCAATTCGGCGAGCGCGATTTTCCCTTCATGGGCGCGCCGGCGCTGACGAAAGAGTTCGTCGTCTTCGGCGGGCAGGACAAGCGGATCCACTGCGTCAAGCGGGCCGACGGCAAGAGCGTCTGGCAGGCGCGCACCCGCGGCAAGGTCGACAGTTCGCCCATCATCGTCGGTCAGCGCGTGCTCATCGGCGGCGATGACGGCATCTTCCGCATGCTGAATCTCAAGGACGGCGAAGAGATCTGGACCTTCGAAATCGGCCCGCCGATCACCAGCTCCGCCGCGGTGATCGACGGCCTCGTCCTCATCGGCGCCGATGATGGGAATGTGTACGCGTTCGGCGAGCCGTGATATTTAGCCGGCGGGCTTGCCCGCCGTGACGCCCCAGCGGCGTTTTTCGCCGGCGCCTGCGGAGCCATCCAGCGCCTGATGCTTTGAGTGACGGCTCGACCTCGGCGGGCAAGCCCGCCGGCTAAATGGGCGGACCGTTGGTTTGATGAGATTGGAACGGAGTTGTCAATGTCCACCGCCACGCTGCCAACCTTGCCCGCGTCCGACAAGGACAAGACCACCGCGGGGAATTACTTCGTCGCTAATTATCCGCCTTTCAATTTCTGGAAGCCGGAGAACGTCGCGCAGTTTCAGGCGGCGCTCGATCAACCGCCCAGGCCCGGCGCGAAGCTGGGGATGTACCTGCACATTCCGTTCTGCCGGAAGCGCTGTCACTTCTGCTTTTTCAAGGTCTACACCGACAAGAACGCCGGCGAAATCAAGCGCTACCTCGACGCGGTGCTGGCCGAGCTTTCGCGCTATGTCGATAAAGCGTTCATCGGCGGACGCAAGCCGATTTATCTTTACTTCGGCGGCGGCACGCCTTCGTACCTTTCGCCGGAGCAGCTTCTTTATCTGACCGACGGCATGAAGAAACTGCTGCCCTGGGACGACATGCAGGAAGTCGCCTTCGAAGGCGAACCGGGCACGCTCAATGAGCGAAAGCTGCAGGCGATGAAGGACTTCGGCGTCACGCGATTGTCCTTCGGTGTCGAGCATTTCGACGACGAGATTCTCAAGGCCAACAACCGCGCCCACGACTCCCGCGCGATTTACAAGGCGTACCAGACCGCACGCGATGTCGGCTTTGACCAGATCAATATCGACCTCATCGCCGGCATGCTCAATGAAACGCCCGAGAAGTGGCGCGAGGCGGTCCGCAAGACCATCGAGCTGAATCCGGAGTGCGTCACCATCTACCAGATGGAGATTCCCTACAACACCACGATCTATCACGAAATGAAGGAGCGCGGCGAGATCGTCGCTCCCGTCGCCGACTGGCACACCAAGCGCGAATGGGTGAACTACGCGTTCAGCGAACTGGAGAAGCACGGCTACACCGTCAGCAGCGCGTACACCGCGGTGAAGAACCCGGACAAGGTGAAGTTCGTCTACCGCGATGAACTGTGGCATGGCGCGGACATGCTGAGCCTGGGCGTGTCCAGCTTCGGCATCATCAACGGCGTGCATTACCAGAACGAAGCGAACATCGACAAATACATCGAACGCGTGGAAAGCGGCGCGCTGCCGGCGTTCCGCGCCATCACCATGACCGAAGAGGAAAAGCTGGTGCGCGAGTTCGCGCTGCAGATGAAGCTCGGCCACGTGGAGACTGCCTATTTCAAGCAGAAATTCGGCGTGGATGTGACGCAGAAGTTCGGGGATGTGCTGGCCGCGTATCAGCGCGAAGGCTGGGTCTCCAAGATCAACGGCCGCGTCGAGTTCAGCCGCGACGGTCTGCTCCAGGCGGATCGCCTGGTGCGCGGGTTCTTCCTTCCGCAGCACGCCACATGAACTGATTCGAACCGTGTAACATCCCCGTGCGCCTATGCCCGCTCATGATCGTCCTCGTCGTTCCCATCTTGTCTTCGCCTTGCCGATCTTCGCGATCGCGCTGCTTTCCGCATGTGCTCAGGAAGGAGCGCGCGTGAAGACCGGCAGCATGACGATCCACGACCTGTTCTTTCCGATGGACGAGTTTTACTCGGCGGAGAATCGTCCGCTGCCGAAGCTGGATCCGATCGACGGCGCGACGATGCCGCATCCGTACCAGCAGTTGCTTGTGCATTCGGGCGACATGACGCCGACGCTCGAGAAATATCACCGCGAGCGCATTTCGCTGAAGCTCTTCGACAAGCGGCTGAGCGACGACGGCTGGTATTCCCGCCGCGTCGCGCTGACGCTCGATTCCTCAGGTGTCCCGGTGGAGTTCGGCGCCATCCGCATCAACCTGAATCTGTTCTCCGCCGTCGCCCGCCAGCACATTCTCGAAGGCAAACGCCCGCTGGGCACCATCCTCAACGAGGACGGCATTACTCACAGCAGCAAGCCCGTGATTTTCTTCCGGGTCGAGTCGGACGACCTGATCAACGAAACGCTTTCGCTCACCGGGATGCACACGCTCTACGGCCGGCGGAATGTGCTGTCGGATGAGAAGGGCCGCGTGCTGGCGGAAGTGCTGGAAATCCTGCCGCCGACGAAGGCGCGGTGAATAGCGTTCAACGGGATTCCGCCGGTTAGCGGTCGGGCCGAGTCCGCGAGGCCCACCCGATCCGTGTTTCAAGTTTCAGGTTTCAGGTGTCAGGTTATGACGCATGATCCGACTTGAAACCTGAATCTTGAAAATTGAAACTTGAAACCAATGCACAGGTGGGCCTCGTCCCCCGGCGGACTCGGCCCGACCGCTAAGGAGCCGTGGAAGGTCAACTCCGCCGATTCGAATCGCTTCGGTCCCAGCCGGACGACTTGGAAAGTCGTCCCACATGCGATGTTGATCCT
>CAYRPN010000228.1:0-3864 GCA_964426135.1 uncultured Phycisphaeraceae bacterium
GCCGCCCATCGCGGCATGGCACGAAAGGCGTGGAACCGGGATCACGTGGAGGCTGGATCGTCGAGGCGATGTGAGTCTCCGCGTGATGCGAGTCTCCGCGTAGGATGCGTCAAGGCTCGGCGCGGACGCACCATGTTGCGTCACCGTTCATCGTGGTGCGTCCGCGCCAAGCCTTGACGCACCCTACGTCGGAGCCGACTCCAATCTGCGAAATGGTTCTTGCATGGCTCCTACAGGAACGGACCCGAAACAACTTCGCGAATTGGCGTTCCCCCATTTAGCCGGCGGGCTTGCCCGCCGAGGGCGTTCAGCCGCGGTGTGGCCCGGTGCCGCCCATCGCGGCATGGCACGAAAGGCGTGGAACCGGGATCACGTGGAGGCTGTTGATTCGCGGCGGGCAAGCCCGCCGGCTAAATCGGGAAGCTATTTCGATCCCGTTCCTGCGTTGTCCGCGAAGATGAGATTGAGCCATTGGCATTGGCTTATGCGCGGGACTCGCCTGGGAACCCGATGAATCCCATGCGGGGCAGTAACCTCGGCGATTGAACGGTCAATGGTAGGTATCGATGTTCCGCCGGCGTTTTCGCCGGTCGGTTGTTCTTTGGCAATCTTGCGGCTCATTCTGGCGGGTGTCCGATGGGCGTGGGAAGTGGCCGAGAAGTGTCCTACCTTTTTGGCAGTCATTTCTTAAATGTCTTTGCTGACGACAGTTAAGGCGGAAAAATGACCCGCCGGGGTACGTGGCCGGCCACTTTGGGCGGCGGGGGGTGGAGATGGAAGGGGGGGCAGATGAGGGCAACCGGGGGTAACCGGGGGCGGGCGGGGGCAGGGCGAATCAGCGCTTGCCGCTCTGATCCTTGCGGAACAGGCTGGAGACCGACATGTTGTGATGGATGCGGTGGATGGCTTCGCCGAGGAGTTCGGCGACGGTGAGTTCGACGAGTTTGCTTTCGATCGGGGCGCAGCGGGAGCCGGTGGGGATCGAGTCGGTGACGACGATCTTGCTGATGGGCGCATCGCGCAGGCGTTCCATGGCCAGGCCGACGAGCACCGGATGCGTGGCGGCGGCGATGACGTCCTTGGCTCCGCGGCGCATGACGAGTTTGGCGGCTTCGCAGATGGTGCCGGCGGTGGAGATCATGTCGTCGACCATGACCACCGTCTTGCCTTCGACGCTGCCGATGATGTGATCGGACTTGACCTCGGTGCCGCTCTGCCGCTTCTTGTCGATGATCGCCAGATCGCCGTTGAGCCAGTTGGCGTAGGCGTTGGACATTTTCACGTTGCCCACGTCCGGGCTGACGAGCACGATGTCGCCAAGCTGGTCGCGGATGCTCTCGAAGTATTTCACGATGACCGGCGCGGCATGCAGGTGATCGACAGGGATGTCGAAGAAGCCCTGAATCTGCTCGGCGTGCAGATCGAGCGCCAGCACGCGGTCGGCGCCGGCTTTGGTGATGATGTTGGCGACGAGTTTGGCGGTGATGGGCACGCGGCCCACGTCCTTGCGGTCCTGCCGGGCGTAACCCATGTAAGGCAGCACCGCGGTGATCCGGCGGGCGCTGGCGCGTTTCAGGCAGTCGATGTAGATGAGCAGTTCCATCAGGTGATTGTTCACCGGATGGCAGGTGGACTGGACGATGTAGCAGTCGCGGCCACGCACGTCCTCCTCGACCTTCACGAGGACTTCGCCGTCGGGGAACATCTCGGTGTGCCCCTGTCCGATGGGCAGATCGAGGTAGCGGCAGATCTTCTCCGCCAGCGCAATGCTGGCGCGGCCGGCGAAAATCTTCAGTCCATCACGATCCGCGCGACTCATGGGAAATCCTTGGGGTACGAAGCGGGAAGCCGAGGGCCGTCAGCTCAAACATTTAGCCGGCGAGCTTGCTCGCCGCGTGTCCCGAGTGCAAGGTTGGCCTGCGAATGCATTGCGCTCATCGGCCTTCCGTCGGTTCACAGGCATCGAGTGGTCATCTGGTCATCGGAAGGCGTTTCGAAACTGGATGATCTTCACAAAACCCGTCGCCCGCGGCGGGCAAGCCCGCCGGCTAAATGTTCTGAAGCTAACGGCTAACGGCTAACGGCTTCTTGCTCTGCCTCTCCCGCAGCAACCGGTCCACCAGCGCCAGTTGCTCCGGGTTGTTCACGCTATGCACATCTTCAGGCGGAACCGCGTCGACGACTTTCACCGCATGGCCTTCGGCCTTGAGCATGCTGGGCACGTCGGTGAGGTAGTACTCGCCCTGGGCGTTGTTGCGTTTCACGCGGGCCAGAGCACTGAACAGGAGGTCGCTGCGGAAGCAGTAATAGCTGGGATTCACTTCGCGGCATTGCAGTTGCTGCGGCGAGGCGTCTTTCTGTTCGACGATGGCGATCAAGCCGCCGGCGGCATCGCGCAGGACGCGGCCGTAGCCGGTGGGATCGTCGAGCAGGGCGGTGGCGAGCGTGGCGCCGGCCTTGGCGGCGCGGTGAGCCTGGAGGAGTTGCGTGAGAGTTTCCGCACGGATCAGCGGGCCATCGCCGGCGAGGACGAACACATCGCGCGGCTGTCCCGCGTTGAACAGCGGCTCAGCCATGCGAGCGGCGTGGCCGGTGCCCAGTTGTTCGGTTTGCTCGACGAAGACGCAGTTGGGTTCGCCGACGAGTGCGGCTTTGACCTGGTCCCCGCCGTAGCCGATCACCACGATGCAGCGACTGACGCCCGCCTGCTGGCAAGCCTTGACGACCCACCAGAGCATGGGCTTGTCGACGACGGGGTAGAGCACCTTCGGCAGCGGCTGGCCATCGGGTCCGGTCAGCGGGGAGCCGCCGGGGCCTGTCATGCGTTTGCCCTTGCCGGCGGCAAGAATGATCGCATCGGCCGGTAGCGATGTCGTGTTGGCTGGTGACGTAGCCATCGGTCAACGCGTATCGATAGAGGGTGATCCCAAATCCAGCGGGATTCAGATAAGTGCGAAGTCGTCGGCGGATCCGTTCCGCTTCGGCGCGGCATCATAGCGGTTTCGGAACAAATCACAAGATGACGAAGTCGCCGCGTCACGGAACGATCGCTGAAAGTGGAGCGCAAGGAACTGTTCCAATCGCGAGGTTTGGATAGCCCGCTCAGAGCACGGTGAGAAAGGAAAAGGACGGTGATTCTCGTCGGCACATCCAAGCTCTGCGGAACCCTGGCGTTCCAGGTCTTGAGGTACTCCAAGGTCTCAGGTGGCACTCCCGCCATCAAAGAGAATCAGTCGTTTCGGCAAGACGGTGAGCATCTGGGTTGAAGTTCGCACCCAGGCGAACGCCAATTGGGTGAAGCCCCCCAGCCAGATGGATCAACTCCAGCCTGCGTCCTGGCCAAAACATGCGTAAGTTAATGCAAGCCATGTGTTTGCAGCTAATCGGCGAATCTTCTGGCACGCTCCGTGCATGGTTATGGGCGTGACGTGCATCTGATGGGACGTTGCCCCGGATCAACGCCCCAAAGGAGCACGACACGGTAACGGGGCGGAGTTTTCCCGTTGGGGATGAGCAGGGTGAAAGCCGCGCCTTGAGGCGCGTGGACTTGGGGACAACCGTGGGGAGTGAGCGTGGGGCGCGTCAAGTGCTCGATCGGGAGAAAGCCGACACTTGGCGCCCCCTCGCTCCGACACGGCAGACGACATCTCGGTTTGCTTCCTCAGCCCGACAGAGGAGACCCGGGACTCCAACCCGACATGGAGCCCGGGCTCCTTTTTTCCCACGCGCGATTGCTCTGCCAAACTTGCGTGGCCCGTCTTGTCGCGGCTCCTGATTCGAGCCTTAGGAACGGGACCGAACTATGTTCGCGATTTAGCCGGCGGGCTTGCCCGCCGAGACGCCCTCGGCGGGCAAGCCCGCCGG
>CAYRPN010000229.1:0-3772 GCA_964426135.1 uncultured Phycisphaeraceae bacterium
ACCCCTCCCTAAGAGGGAGGGGAATTCGACCCGCATAAGGTGTCACGCACCCTGCCGCCCCTGTTCGTTGCAACCTTGCGGCGGTCGCGAGCAATCGTAGTACGGACAGTTTCCGCGATTGGCTGAGTTCCACCCTGCCGAGGTCTTTCGATGCGATTCACTGTGACCGTTCTTGCTTGCGCCGTGATTGCCGCTGCCTCGCAGGCCCAGGCGGCAGACGCTCCAGCGCCATCGGACAAAGACAAGGCACGTGCGCAAATCAACCAGGACAAGGCGGCGCTGCAGGCGATCCAGAAATACGTCGGCGGGTGGCGCGGGGTCGGCCTGATCGACCGCAGCCGCAACGACGGGGCATGGGGTGAAAGTGCACAGTGGGCGTGGTCTTTCGATGGCGGCCGGGCTGCGATCGTGTTCGATGCCGCCGATGGCAAATACTACAAGGCCGGCAAAATCCTCCCGGGCGCCAAGGCGGATGAGTTCACGTTCACCGGCACCTTGCCCGACGGCAAGACGACCGAGACATTCACCGGCAAATTTTCCGACGGCCAGCTCGTGCTCGACGCCGACAAGGCCCCCGCCGCCGGCAGCGATCGGCCCGCACAGATCACGATGCGCACCGTCGCCAAGGGCGATCGCCTGCTCGTTCTCTATCAGAAAAAGAACGGCAACCAGTTCGCGCGGATGGGAGAGGTCGGCTACACCCGCAAGGGATCGGGCTTCGGGCAGACCGCCAAGGACAATGAATGCGTCGTCACCGGCGGCGAAGGCGATATCAAGGTCGAATACAAGGGCAAAGCCTATTACGTCTGCTGCCGCGGCTGCCTGATCGAGTTCAACGAGAACCCCGACAAAGTCATGGCCGAATTCTTCGCCCGCAAGACGGAAGAGGCGCGGAAGAAGAAGGAAGAGTGAGGAAGCGGTCAGAGGACAGAGAGCAGCAAGCAGAGAAATGAATTCTGACACCGACACTTCTGCGCACGGCGCACAGAAGTTTGCATCGGAAAAGTCAAAATAGTGAATGCAAAAGTCAAAATGCAAAAGTCGGAGACCGTGGGAGCATCAACTCCTGACTTTTCACTTTTGCATTTTGACTTCACTATTTTGACTTTTCCCGGCTCCGTCGGCTTAGGAGAAGAGATCTGAAAATCTGAGCCCAAGTTTGAAGAGCGGATCGCGACGCGGTCATCTTTGGCCGTCGCCACTACCCGTTGCCCATGACGTTTCGTCCTCTGCCCTCTGCCCTCTGCCCTCTACCCTCTGCCCTCTGCCCTCTGCCCTCCGCCCTCTACCCTCTACCCTCTGCCCTCTGTCTTCTTGCCCGCCCCCTCACTTGCTGCCCGCTCACATTTCCATAGAATGCCTCGCCTTTGCAGGCCGGTTGGAAGTCGCTATCATCCCCGTTTCAAGCAAACGTGGGGGATGCTGCGGAGGTTACGCAGTACGAAACCCGGAATCCCAAGCACAAGGACGGCCCACGGGCCAGCGAATCCAGGAGATTCACGCCGATGGACACAAACGAAATTCAGGAAAAGGTCATCGCCATCGTCGCCGAGCAAATGGGCGTCGACAAAGGCGAGATCAACCGCAACACGCACTTCGTGAACGACCTCAACGCCGACAGCCTCGATACGGTCGAGTTGGTGATGGAGTTCGAGGACGAGTTCGAAACGTCCATCCCCGACGAGGACGCCGAGAAGATTCAAACCGTCGGCCAGGCGATCGACTTCATCGCAGCCCACCTGAACAAGGGCGAACGCGGCACTCCGGCGTGATGCCGGCGAACCGCCCGCCTGGTCCAACCCGCATCACGCTGGCGCGTCGGCTTCCTGCGGTCGCCGGGGCGCTTTTTTTTCAGGGGCAGAGGAGATTGCGGATCGCGAATGGCGGATCGCGGATTCTGAATCGCGATTGAAAATCCGCAATCCAAGATCCGAAATCCGCAATTGCTGAGAGCCTGAATGTCGTCGAATCATCAACGTCGAGTCGTCGTGACGGGCCTGGGATGGGTCACCAGTCTTGGCCTGTCCGTGCCGCAGGTCTGGTCCGATCTGGTCGCAGGCAAGAGCGGCATCCGCACCGTGACCCGCTTCGACACGACGCGCCACGCCACCAAGTTCGGCGGCGAAGTGCTGAACTGGGAACCGACACACATCGAAAAACGCGAAGCCAAGCGCCTCGACCGCTTTGCCCAGTTCGCGCTCAACGCCTCCGTGGACGCCGTCAATGACGCCGGGGTTGATTTCACCAAGGAAAATCCCTGGCGCTGCGGCTGCGTCGTGGGCAGCGGCATCGGCGGCATCGAAGAGTTCGAGGACGGGCACGCCAAGATGATCAGCAAGGGCCCCGACCGCGTGTCGCCCTTCATGGTCCCCAAGCTGATGTGCAACGCCGGCTCAGGCAACATCAGCATCTACTACCACATCAAAGGCCCCAACTCAGCCGTCACCAGCGCCTGCGCCAGCGCCGCTCATGCGATCGGCGAAGCGGCGGGCTACATCCGACACAACGTCGCGGACATCATGATCACCGGCGGCTCGGAAGCGGCGCTCACGCCGCTGGGCATGGCGTGCTTCATCGCTCTGCGCGCTCTCTCCGAACGAAACGACGCGCCCGAAAAAGCTTCGCGCCCCTTCGACAAGGATCGCGACGGGTTCATCCTGTCCGAAGGCGCCGGCATCCTCGTGCTCGAAGAATACGAACACGCCAAGGCACGAGGCGCGAAAATCTATGCAGAAATGCTCGGCTACGGCCAGAGCGCCGACGGCTCGCACATCACCGCGCCGGACGAACAAGGCCGCGGCGCTTCGCACGCCATGGATCTCGCCTTGCAGGACGCGGGCATCAACCGCGAGCAGATTTCGTACATCAACGCCCACGGCACCTCCACGCCTCTGGGCGACGCCGCCGAAACCCGCGCCATCAAGCTCACCTTCGGCGACCACGCCAAACGCATCCCCGTCAGCTCCACCAAGAGCATGACCGGCCACCTGCTGGGCGCCTCGGGCGGCGTCGAAGCTGTCATCACCTGCAAATCCATCGAGACGAACGTGCTGTGCCCCACGATCAACCTCGACACGCCGGACACCGAGTGCGATCTGGATTATGTGCCTAACGTGGCGCGGGAGCTGCCCGCCTCCACCGGCGGCTGCCGCTATGGGATGAGCAACTCCTTCGGCTTCGGCGGTCACAATGTGGCGCTGGTGTTTGGCAAGATGTGAATGAGCCGGAGCGAGCCGGAGCGAGCCGGGCCGTATTCGGCCCGACGAATCCCCCATCCCGACAGTTCTTCCCCCTTGGGCAACAGCGCTTCGCGTCTTCCAGTTTGTGTTCTTTTTTCCTCTTCCTCTCTTCTTCACTTCTTCCTTTCTTTTCCTCTCTTCGTCTCTTCGTCTCTTCGGGCATCCTGAATATCCCATTCACTCCCCCACCCCGACCATGAATGCGGCGGCCGCGCGGCACCAGACGGCCCGCTGGCTTGCTTCGATGCCGGGTTCTCCGCAGCGGAATCCTGTTTCCGCCGCCATCGGCGCGCACCGATCGCGCTGTCTTCACGCTGACAGTGAGAAAATCCTCCTGAAGTTGTAGGTGATCGCCGTCAGGACGAAGTCCAGGGCGGTGCGGGCCAGGCCGCGATAGCGGGTGCGGCGCAGCGAGCCGAACTGCTTCATCCAGGCGAATGGATGCTCCACGAAGGCCCTGAACTTTGAACACAACGCGTTGGGAATCCTGAAAAACCCCATCCTTCCCGCGCCCCATTTTTCAAAATCTGCGG
>CAYRPN010000230.1:0-3720 GCA_964426135.1 uncultured Phycisphaeraceae bacterium
CAGGCTGTTTGCCCGACCCTCCCCCTGCCCCTCCCTAAGAGGGAGGGGAGTTCGAGCCCTGCAAATCGGGAAGTTGTTTCGCTTCGATTCCTTAGCGACGGAAGAACGGCCGAGCGCCGGTGCGTCACCTGCGCGCGTTCATGCGCGATCGCTGAATACTGATCGCCGACGGCTGATCGCTGAAGGCTCAAAGCCAGAAGCTTTCTCACTTCACATTCAACCACGCCAGCGAGTTCACCGGCGATCGGCCCTTGCCGATGTCCGTCGTCTGCCGGATCGCTTCGCCGATCAGTTCCTTGGCGGTGGCGATGGCCTTTTCGATCGGCTCCCCCAAGGCCAGGCCGGCGGTGATCGCGGCGGCGAAGACGCAGCCGGCGCCGTGCGTGTTGTTGGTGCCGCGCATCGGACCGGCAACCTCCAGCACCTGCGCGCCGTCGTAGTACACGTCAATCGCCTCGCCCTCCGTGCTCGTGCCCTTGGTGAATCCCTTGATCACGCAGGCACGAGCGCCAAACCGCTTGCAGATCTGCTCGGCCGCGGCCCCCGCTTCACTGATCCCCGCAAGCGGCGAGCTCAGTCCCAGCAGGCTCGCGGCCTCGGCGCGGTTGGGCGTCACCACCGCCGCCAGGGGCAGCAGCTCTTTCGCAATCGCCTTGACCGCCGCGTCGTCGACCAGCGCATCGCCGCTCTTGGCGACCATCACCGGATCCACGACCAGCGGCATCAGGTTGGCGCGCTTGATCGATCTGGCGACGGCCCGCACCACGTCGGCGTTGGGAAGCATGCCGGTCTTCGTCGCGTGAACCTCGATGTCGCTGGTGATGGCGTCGATCTGCTGTTCGATCTGCTCCACCGTCAGCGGATAGGCGTGCTGAACCTTCTTCGTGTTCTGAGCGGTGATCGCGGTGATGGCGGTGACGCCGAAGACGCCCATGACGGTGAAGGTCTTCAGGTCCGCCTGGATGCCGGCTCCGCCGCCGGAATCGCTGCCGGCGATCGTCATGGCGACCTTGACGCCTGGGGTGGTGCGGGGATTCTCTGCCAAGGGGAACTCCTGGTCTGGGGTCTGGGGTACGGGCTTTGCAAAAGTGTTCGACAATCTACGGATTCGCGGCTTGCAGCACAATGAGCGCGGAGCACTGAAACCTGAGTTTCGGATAGGCCATTAGCCCCCGGCTCCGCCGGGGGTGGGGCGATGGTGGCGGGCAATTTGCAGTCGATGATCGTCGAAGCGCGGATGCTGCCGAGCAGTTCTTGCGCGATTGATCTCGACCGCGCTCCTCCCCCGGCGGAGCCGGGGGCTAACGGCGCAACGCAGCGGCTTATCCGAAACTCAGGTCTGAACGTTGAGCACGGTAGGCTGCCGGCTCACTTCAAAGAAAAACCCGCCTTGCGGCGGGTTGAGTTACGCACCTGAATTAAGCGGCGAGCATCACGCCAGGCGGCGGCGGCGCAGGGCCGCGACGCCGGCCATCATCAGCAACGAAGCCGTCGCAGGCTCCGGGATCTGGTTGATCGTGAAGTTCCAGGCGAAGTTGTCGCTGAAGTCAAAGCCCGAGGAGCCGGGGCCGGCGGCGACATAAATCGTGTCGCCGGCGTTGAGGAAGCCCAGCGATCCGCCGAACGTCGAGAGGCCGGTGACCGACGTCAGGTTGATCAGCGCGGCTCCACCGTTGACGTGGACGATCAGGTCGTTCTCACCGCTGCCCAAGGCATCGATGAATCCGCCGATCTCGTACGCGCCGCCCGCAGGCACCGTGTAGGCCGCGATGGTGTAGCGGTTCAGCGCGCCCGACTGGCCAAAGCCGCGACCGGGGTGTCCGCCAGTGCTGTTGAGGCTCAGGAACGCAGCCGGTTCGCTGTCGGGGAAGGTGGCGTCCGTGTCGAGTTCGTACTGGCTGCCGTTGAACTGCATCGGCTTGTAGTTGAGCGGGTTGCCGATCGCGCCGTTGCTGTTCCACAGGTACTGCCAGCCCTGCTTGGGCGCGGGGCTGAGGAAATCCGCCTGGTAGGAAGCCGAGGTGCTAGCGCCGACCGTGGGCGTCGTGGCCAGCGTGAAGTCGAAGTTGAAGCTGTCGTTGCCGTCGGTGACCTGCGGGCCCACGGCAACGAACACCTTGTCGCCGACGTTGAGGTTGCCCAGGAAGCCGTTGATGTTGGTGTTGGTGGTGAGGATGCCGTCGAACCGGCGAATCTCCGTGTTGTTCACGTAGATGCGGGTATCGACGCTGCCGGCGGCGCTGGGCACGCGGACGAAGCCGTCGGTGATGAACGTGGGGCCTGCTTCACCGGGCTGGATGGTGTAGCTGGCGATGGCGTAGCGGTCGATGTTGTTGCCGACGCCGCCGTTCTGGCCCGAGCCGAGGCCGGGGTGGCCGCCGGCCGAATGCAGGGACACGAACGCGCCGGGGGCCGTGGCAGGCAGAACCGCCACGCCGGTGCTGTTGTAACTGCCGCCCGCCGCGACCATGTTGGTGTAGTTGGCGCTGTTGCCGATGGCGCCGAGGCTGTTCCACTGGTACGCCCAGCCCGTGGCCGGCGTGCCTGTCTGGAACTCGCTGGTGTAGTCGGCGATGTTCACCGCCAGCGTGGGACGAACCCCGCCGACGAGAAC
Source organism: uncultured Phycisphaeraceae bacterium (assembly GCA_964426135.1). Classification (GTDB taxonomy): domain Bacteria; phylum Planctomycetota; class Phycisphaerae; order Phycisphaerales; family Phycisphaeraceae; genus CAYRPN01. The sequence goes on from CAYRPN010000230.1 coordinate 2,615, forward strand.
GAGAAGGGCGACAACGATGCCGCCAAACGAGGAAGCAAGACGACGCATTGACATGACTCCATCTCCAAAAAAAGGGTGATGAGCGAACGCGCTCGGTGGAAATCCTTCGCGCCCGAAGGGGCGGAAGATCGTTCCCGGATGATACCAGAAATCGAGATTTGACGGCGCTGTTTCCCGGCAAAAAGGTTCACCGCGGAACAGGTACTTCCGGCTTGATCCGGTCCCGATCCTTCGCGGGACTCACAGCGATTCGGGTTGTCGGCTTTTCAGGAGTCCCATTCACAGAACCACCACCGTCAGCGTGCCTGATTCCGTTTCCAGGCCGCGGGTCAGGGCGTAGGTCGCGTTGATGATGGTGGTGAAGGTGAGATTGACGACGGCTGCTCCGTCCTCGTCGGTGAGGTTGACGCGGCCGGTGTTCTTGCCGGTCCTGGTGTAGGTGAACGTGCCGCCGCCGGTGCCTTCGCTGTCGGTTGTGGTGAACGTGCCGTCATTATTGAACGTGATCTGGAACGTGTTGCCGATGCCGCCGCTGTTGCCGCCGGTGATCTGGCCGTCCATCGTCAGCCCCGCGATCGCCGCCGGCGCGAACTCGTCGCTGGTGATCGTGCCGATGGCTTGAGCGTCGGCGATCGTCGCGTTCACCGCGTTCGTGAGATTGAAAAGAATCGTCTCGCTGTTCTCCGCCGTCAGATCGCCGGCGATCACCACGTTCACCGTCTTGCTCGTCTGTCCCGGTGTGAACACGAGCGGCGTCGTGGCCAGGCTGGTGTAATCCGCACCGGCGATGCCCGCCGTGCCTCCCGTCGCGGTGCCGTCGGCGGTCGCGATATCGACGCTCACCGTCTGCCCGCTGGCGGCGGAGAGCCGCACGGTGAAGGTGAGATTCTTCACGCCACTGTCGCCTTCGATGATCGACACATCGGCCACCGACAGCGTCGGCGTGGCGTCGTTGTCGGTGATCGTGCCGATGCCTTGCGCGTCGGCAATCGTCGCCGCCGTCGCAGCGGAGAGATTCACGAAGAACGTTTCATCCGACTCGTCGAGCACATCGCCGCGCACCACGACGTTCACCGGCTTGCTCGTCTCGCCGGGGTTGAATGTCA
>CAYRPN010000231.1:0-3705 GCA_964426135.1 uncultured Phycisphaeraceae bacterium
CCGACCGGAGTCACAGACTCCGGCTCTGTTCAAGACTCCGACGCGCCCGTTTCAACAATTGTCAAGTACGCAGATGCCGGATGAGCCACAAAAAAAGCCCGGCACGGGCCGGGCTTGGGTGCTGCGGATTGGAAAAGCAATCACGGCACTGCTGCCAGGCTCTCGGTGGCGCGGGCGGCGGCCTGCCGCACCGGCTCGCCGACAGAGGCGTCCGTCGCCAGCGCCTTGATGCGCGGCGCGTAGTACTTGCCTTCCACGCCTCCGACGGCCGCGATGAAGGTGATCACTTCCACCTTGACGAAATCCTCGTTGTGGTCGAGCAGCGCCGCCGCTTCGGGGAACGACCGGTTGATCTCGACGTTGCCGTTGCCGCCTTCACTGACGAACTCCAGCGTCGTCGCTGCCTTGCTGAAGTACTGGCTCCAGATCACGGCCCGCGCCTGCGATTCCTTGATGATCTCCTTGCGGCGCTTGTACTCGGGCGTGAGCGTGGGCAGTTCCTCGACGTACCTGGTGAAGACTTCGATGTCCTTCTCCAGGCGAACGAGCTGCTTGTCGTAAAGCTTGCGATCCGCTTCGTCGGTGGCTTCCAGCTTGCGAACGCTGACGCGATCCCTGGCTTCCTTGAGGTCCGAAAGTGCGGAGACGACGCCGGAGGGCGGATCGGGCGGAACGTTGCGGCGCTCGCCGGTGATGCGTGAAATCCACGCCTGCTGGTCACCGATCGTGCCGGTCTCTTTGTTGTAAAGAGCGTCGTACAAGCGCTGCATCAGGCCGAGGATTTCGCGCTGCCGTTCGGCGTTGCGATCCACGGTGACCACGACGGGCTTGACCTCCTGCCCGGTGTGCGTGGCGCGGGAGTAGCGGCCGGTGTATGGATCGTACTCGTCGGGCCCGTAGCCGACTTTCTCAAGATTGCACGCGCTGAGCGCCGTCGCAGCAAGCAGAGCGCCCATCAGTTTGCCGATTGTGGTGACACGCATTGGCCTCATCGTCGTAGCTCCCCTGTTCGGTGGTTTGCTCTCTATTACGTTTGAGACGGCGGCATCGTTCGCCGCCGCTCACTTCAACATCACATAACGCTTGATCGCCTCGGCGACGCCCGCATCGTCATTGCCGGCACAAGTGAAATGCGCCGTCTGGCGGACCTCGTCCCATGCGTTCCGCATGGCGACGCCCAGACCCGCCCAGCGCAGCATCGGCACATCGTTGGGCGCATCGCCGATGGCCATCACGCCGGCACGGGGCACGCCGTAGCGCTGCGCCACGGTCGCCAGCGCCGCCGCCTTGTCCACGCCGCGCCGAACCACTTGCAGCAGCCGCAGATCGCTGAAGGAAAAATCCACGTGGTTGGCGGCGGTGCGTTGCAACGCCATCTGAAGATCGCCCAGGAGATGCGGGGCGCCGATCATCATCACCTTGGTCACCGGCCGGTCGAGAACATCGACGAATGCGCCGGAGGCGTCGGCGAATCCCGCTTCGGGAATCGCCGCCGGATCAACCGCCGCATCGAACGTCTCGCCGCCGCCGCCGCGGGCGCCGGCCAGCGCCGCCTGCTTCTGCCTGCGGCGCGTCGTTTCGGTGTAGAGTTTGTCGTCCACTTCCACGCCGATCGCCAGGTCCGGGGCGATGCCGCGGGCCAGGTCGACGATCTGCCGCGCCAGGGGGCCGGGCATCGTTTCGTTGGCGATAGTTTCGTTGCTGGCAGGATCGTAGATCACCGCGCCGTTGTGTCCGATCAGCAGCGTGCTGAGCCCCAGGGCACGGTGAATCGGCAGCATCGATCGCGGCGCCCGACCCGACACAAGCACGACCTTCACGCCGCGCTCGGCAGCTTCCATGATCGCCTCGGCGGATTGGAAGCAGATGGAGCCGTCGCTGCGCAGCAGAGTTCCGTCGAGGTCGATGCCGACCAGGCCGACAGCCTCTGCGGAGAGCGGGCGATCATCTTCTTCGGTGGAGCGTTCCATACGGATTCACCGATTGCGCCGCCACACGGCGGCAAGCAGGTGTTTTGTGTTTATCGACCCCTGCGGCGTCCAAGTTAATAACGCCGACGCCGAACGGATGGGTCTCGTTTCCCGCAGGTTCAGCGCGATGCCAAGTGGAACGGATGAGCGACACAACAGGATAGACGCATGACCCAGCCCGGACAATCGCGCGGCGCAGGTGAAATGTGATGGCCGGTAACGAAAATGTCGCACTTCAACTGCCCTGAATACGGTTGTCGCTGTGGGAAGTGGGGTTACGGCGGTTTGGTCCGTATGGCGGTGAACGACCGGGAACGCGCGGGTTATCGCGACATCGGACGCCCGCCACTTCTCATGAGCATCATTCAGAGCCTGACATTCAGAGCCGTTCAGGTTCACCACGCATTGAACCCGACTGCCAAGGATGCATTGGCGGGATGAACCTTCATGACCTTCCCTCGCTCCATTGTGTCACCTACGCCTGGGCGCGCTGCGCGGTGCCATGCGGTGGGCCGGCGGGACGCGACATGGACGGCGCCGGCTTGCAGCAATCGACCGGGCACACATCGTGGCTTGCCGGTTCGTTACCGGCGGCGGGGCGGGTCTCGGCGTGATCGATGCGCTCCACGAGCAACTGGCGGATCATCTGCACAAAGCGCGGATGGGTGCCGACCGTGGCGGCGCGGACCATGGGAATACTCAACTCGGCGCATAGTTGTCTCGCTTCCTCGTCGAGATCCCAGAGCACTTCGATGTGGTCGGAAAGAAAACCGATGGGTGCAATGACCACGGGTCTCATGGCACCCGGTGTACCTGAGGCAGCGAGTTTGCCGCTGGTGTGAATTTCGCGCAGGTAGTCGCAGATATCCGGCTCCAGCCACGGCTGCATCGGCGGGCCGCTGCGGCTCTGGTAGACGAGTTTCCAGTCATCGCAGCCGACGCGCTGGGCGACGAGCCGGCTCGTTTCGGCCAGCTGCGCCGCGTAGCGCGAGTTGGACGCCATCGCCGACGGAATGCTGTGCGCGGTGAAGACGAGATGGGCGTTGGCACGCGATGCCGCCGGCAGCGTTGCCAGCGCGGCACTGACGCCGTCGCTTGCCGCCTCAATGAACAAGGGGTGGTTGTAGAAAACGCGAATCTTGTCGACCTGCGGCGCGACGAGGCCCGCCTCGGTCACGGCTGCGCGGGCCTTCTCGATGTCTTCGCGGTACTGCCGGCAACTGGAATAGGAACTGTAGGCCGCCGCGACGAAAGCGATCGCCCGCGTCACACCATCCGCCGCCATCGCTGCGAGCGTTTCCGCCAGCATCGGGTGCCAGTTGCGGTTGCCCCAGTACACGGGCAGGTGCGGGCCGTTCGCGGCGAACTCCACGTGCAGCGCATTGATCAGGTCTCGCATCTGCTGATTGATCGGGCTGACGCCGTGGAAATGCTCGTAATGGTGCGCGACCTGTTCGAGCCGCTCGCGCGGAATGTTGCGCCCGCGTGTGACGTTCTCCAGAAACGGCAGCACCTCGGTCATGCCCTCGGGGCCGCCGAAGGCAACAATCAGAATCGCGTCGTACGGCTGTGTCATGGTGTGCATCCGAAGATCGCCGAAACTAAGAAGCGATACGCGCCATCCTAGGCCCCCGACGACGGATCGGCATCAGGGATTGACCGAGCGCTGCTTCGGCTCCGGTCCCCTCTCCCTCCGGGAGCCTGAGAACTTTTCCTCGCGCCGCCGTTCTGGCAT
>CAYRPN010000232.1:0-3697 GCA_964426135.1 uncultured Phycisphaeraceae bacterium
TCGTAACCAGTTGTCGTTATTCGACTAATGACCGGACACTACTGATTTCAAATTTGAAATTTTCATTTTGCAATTTTCAATTTGCAATTCTCCTCACCCCCTCACCTCTTCACCCCCTCAACTTCTCACCCTCTCATCTCCTCTCCAACTCCGCCAGCATCGACGTTGCCAGCGCTTTCTGCTCCACGTTGTTCAGGCGCGGCAGGGCGGTGGTGAGCAGTTCCCTGGCACGCTGGCCGCGCGCGAGGTAGCGCACGTAGATCACCGCCAGGATCAGTTCGATCTGTTCGCGGTTGGCCAGTGACCTGAACGTGTTCAGCAGCAGTTCGTACGCCCGGGCGGCCAGTTCATGCCGGCCCATGTGGGCGAGCTGGTTCGCCAGGTCGGATTGCTGCTGCTGGCTGAGCACCTGGCCACCGTCGAGGTCGAGCAGTTCCGCGTAAAGCTCCGCCGCGCGATCCCAGTTGGCGGCGGCGATGGCGCGGGACACTTCGACGCGCTTGTCCATGACGCGCTGCTCCGTGGGCGACACGCGCACGGGCTCGTCCGCTTCCCCGATGATCGGGGACTTGCGGCCGCTGCCCCCGGCACCCCCGGCGCCCCCGCCGGCGCCTGCCGCCGGCTGATGGTCCCACGCCTTGTAGCCCTGCTTGGACAGCCTGCGGAACTCGGCGCGGCGCCGGCGGTGCTCCAGCAGGCTCAGCATGTCGTAAGGTTCGCGCGGGATGAAGCGCAGCCAGAGCAGCGACATGCCCAGCAGGAACCCGTAGATCGTTCCGCCGATGTGCGCCAGATACGCCACCGAGCCGGCGCGGGTCGCGTATTGCACCGCGTCCTGGATGAAGAAGAAGAGCACGAACCACAAACTCGGCACATCGATGAAGCCCACGATGATCATGAACACCAGCAGCGTCACCCGGCTCATGGGAAAGAGCGCCATGTACGCGCCGGTCACGCTGCACACGGCTCCGCTGGCGCCAAGCATGACGCCGCCGATCAGCGGATTGTCCGCCGCCGCCGATTCCGCTGTGACATGGGCCAGGCCGGCGAGCACCGCGCCGGCGAGGTAGAAGAAGAGGTAGCCGACTTTGCCCAGGCGGTCTTCCAGGCTGTTGCCGAAGACATAGAGGAAGACCATGTTGCCTAAGAGGTGCCAGATGTCCGCATGCAGGAATGCGCTGGTGATGAACTGCTCCAGCCGCGGCTCGGCGGTGTGCAGGTAGAAGTTGACGACGGGGAAATGCTCCGCCACCGCGCTCCAGCTCATCACCTCGCGCATCAGCAGCGACGCCCGTTCCACGCTGGCGCCCGTGAGCAGAAACACCGCGACGTTCACCGCGATCAATAGGTAGTTGATCACCGGCGTGGTGCGCAGCGGGCGGTCAGTGCGGATCGGAAACAGCATGTCGCAATGTTACGGCAAGTCGCGGCGACGTGGGAGGCAAAGCGAGCCGGGCCGTGTCGGCCCGACGAATCACCTCTTTGCCGCGACGAAATATTTTTCCGCCCGCGCCCGTTGCAGCCGCTTCTGTTCGCTAGCATAATTCGATTCTGCGCCTTGGCTGGCCGACGGTCCCGCAGCGCCGGCCCGTGCGCAGTCCAACGATTACAACAGGAAGGTCTCACGATGTCATTCGATTCGACGATTCACGCCAAGGCGGTCGAGCTGGCGAAAATGGGCTACGAAATGACGGCTGCCTCCGGCTCGGGCCACCCGACCACGGCGGCGAGCCTCGCGCATATTGTCACGGTGCTGATGTACCAGCACATGCGGTATGAGCCGGCGAATCCCTCGCATCCCAGCAGCGACCGCCTGGTGCTCAGCGAGGGCCACGCGGTGCCCATCGTCTACGCCGCCGCCGCGGACATCGGCATCGCCATCGGCAAGGACAAGGCGAACTGGAAAGCGATGACCCGCGAGGACGCCATGTCGCTTCGCGCGATGAACTCGCCGATCGACGGCCACCCGAACCCCGTCGAAGGCTTTCCCTTCTTCGACACCGCCACCGGTTCGCTGGGCCAGGGCCTGTCGCATGCCGCCGGCCTCGCCGGCGCGGCGAAGATCGATGGCCTGGACAAGCGCGTCTTCTGCATCATCGGCGACGGCGAATCGCGCGAGGGCCAGATCTGGGAAGCCCTCGATTTCATCATCGATCACGGACTCAAGGCCGTCTGCCCGATCATGAACTGCAATCTCTACGCCCAGAGCGATCAAGTGGCCCACGGCCAGTCCGCTGAAGTGCTTGCGAAGAAGCTGGAAGCCTTCGGTTTCACCGCCATCACCATTGATGGCCACAATCCCTCGCAGATCGCCGACGCCCTGAGCAAGCACGCGATCGCCCAGTTCGATCCGCATGGCAAACCCGTGGCGATCGTGGCGAAGACGCAGAAAGGCTGGGGCAGCCCGTCGCAGCAGGGCGCGGGGTTCCACGGGAAGCCGGCCGAGGGCGACAAGCTCGCCAAAGCGTTGGCGGAACTGGACACCACCGGCCGCAGCATCGGCGCTCATGCGGATGCGTCGTTGCGCCTTGGCATGATGGGCACGGTCAAGCCCAGGCAGCCGGAGATCAAGCCCGCGATGAACTTCACCGAAGCGTGCAAGACCTTCGGCTGGGAGAAGCTCATCAGCGGCGGTTCATGCGCTTCCCGCCGGGCCTATGGCGTCGCGCTGCGGGCGCTGGGCCACGCGCACAGCAGCGTTGTGGCGCTGGACGCGGATGTGAAGAACTCCACGCATGCGGAGGATTTCCACAAGGACGACGCGCTGAAGAATCGCTTCTTCGAATGCCGCATCGCCGAGCAGAACATGTTCAGCGTCGCCGCCGGCCTCAGCGCCGCCGGCAAGATTCCCTTCTGCTCCACCTTCGCCAAGTTCGTCAACCGCGGCTACGACCAGATCGAGATGGCGGTCAACAGCGGCGCGAACTTCAAAGTCGTCGGCTCCCATTGCGGCATCACGCTCGCCGCCGACGGCCCCAGCCAGATGTCGCTGCCGGATATCGCCTGGTTCCGCTCCTTCGCCACCGCACGCAACCAGAAGGGCAAGCCCGCGTTTTACGTGCTCAACCCCAGCGATGCCTTCCAGGCTTACGCGCTCACCATCGCCATGGCCAACTACGACGGCCCCGTCTACATGCGAACCATGCGGCCGGCCACGGAGTTTCTCTACACCGACAACGACAAGTTCGAGATCGGCGGCGAAGGTTTCGAAGTCCTCACGCAGGGCCGCGATCTGCTCATCGTCGCCAGCGGCTACATGGTGCATGAGGCCAACAAAGCGCTCGACGCGCTGGATGCGCAAGGCATCGACGCGACGCTGGTCGACCTCTACCAGTTGCCTTTCAATGAAGAAGCGCTGCTCGACCTGGCCAACGAAAACAACGGCAAGGTGCTCACTCTCGAAGACAATTACGGCGCCTCCCTGGGCAGCGCCGTGGCCGACGCGGTCAGCGCCAGCGGCGATGGCTTCCTGGTCAAGCAGCTCTTCGTCAAGCGCATTCCCAAGAGCGGACGAACGCCCGACGAACTGCTCGCCTACTGCGGTCTCGATCACAAGAGCATCGTCGCGCAGGCGATGAGCCTGCTGGAGTTGTCGACGGCGGGGTAAGGATCGTGACCGAAATAACTTCCCGACTTGGCCGGTTCCGATTCCCCTCCCTCTTAGGGAGGGGTTAGGGGAGGGTCGGGCGCACAGCAT
>CAYRPN010000233.1:0-3686 GCA_964426135.1 uncultured Phycisphaeraceae bacterium
CCTCCCCCTGCCCCTCCCTGAAAGGGAGGGGAGTTCGAACCTTGCAAATCGGGAAGTTGTTTCGCTCCGATTCCTTAGGAACGGGGCCGAAATAACTTGGCGAATTGCCAGTCCCCCATTTAGCCGGCGGGCTTGCCCGCCGAGGGCGTCTCGGCGGGCAAGCCCGCCGGCTAAATCGGGCACTTATTTCGGCCCCGTTCCTTACTTCTGCTTCGGTTTGGACGGCTGGGAGAGCAGGTCCAGCGCGGTGGTGATCAGGCGTTCGAGCCGGACGGGCTTGAGCATGTAGCCATCGACGCCCAGGTACTCGGCATACTGCTGGTGGCGTTTGCCTTCGTTGGCGGTGACCATGATGACGCGCGGCGGGGCTTCGAAGGTCTTGATCTTCTCCAGCACGAGGAACCCGCTGCGCTTGGGCAGCATCATGTCGAGCACGATCAGTTCCGGCGGATCGGTCTCGCAGATGCGCACGGCGGTGTTGCCGTCGCCGCAGGTCTGCGTCAGCGCGCCCTCGGCGCGCAGAGCGTGCTCGATGCTGTCGCGGACTTCAGGATCGTCGTCGACGATGAGAATCTTGTGGTTGGTCAGCCGGGCGGGCATCGGCTCGTCGGCGGGGAGGACGTCACGGTTGATGGCGGTTTCCATAGGGGTCATTGTTCTCTCCAGCGGTGGCAGCGTCAAGAAGAATTGTTCTCAGCCTGCTTGCGGCGGCGGGGTGGGCACCAGCGGAGCAAGCAGCCCGATCAGTTCGGGGACATGAATCGTCGCGACGCGCCAGATGCGATCGTGCTTGATTTCACCGTATTCGTGCGCCAGAACGTGACGCTGTGCCGCAATGATTCGCCAGGGGATTTCGGGGTGGGCGTCCTGAAAGGCTCGAGAGACATGTCGCGCAGCTTCGCCGATGATCTCGATCCGACGCTCCGTCGCCAATCGGAGATTTTCATCCAGAAGGTAGGATTCGAAACTGTGTCCGCGCACCGCGTCCACCACGCCTCGGCCGTAGCGAAGCATGTCCCAAAGAAACGAAGGATCGCCTTGCTCAGGCAGCATGAATGATTTTCCGTGATTGCAGGATGGCTTGGCGGCGGAACGGATTCTCCAGCGCTTCCTTCTCGACCAGATCGACGGGACGCCCGAAGAGAGCCTGCAATTCCTCGCGCATTTCGATCAGGTGCCAAAGACTCCAAGGCGCGTCCGGCGCGAAACTGACGAGTACATCGATATCGCTGTCGGGGCCGAAATCATCACGCAACACCGACCCGAAAAGCGACATTTCACGCACCTGCCACTTGCGGCAGAAGCTTGAGATGGCCTGTGCATTGATCGGTACCTGAGTTTGCATGTTTCGTCGTCGTTCTCACTTTACTCCCCCGGATCCAAGACCGCCATGAACGCTTCCTGCGGGATGTCCACGTTGCCCAGGCGCTTCATGCGCTTCTTGCCTTCCTTCTGTTTCTCGAGCAGCTTTCTCTTTCGGCTGACGTCGCCGCCGTAGCACTTGGCGAGCACGTTCTTCTTCATCGCGCTGATGGTTTCGCGGGCGATGATTTTGCCGCCGATCGCCGCCTGGATCGGAATCTCGAACATGTGCCGGCCGATTTCTTTCTTCAGCCGGACGCAGAGCGATCGCCCGCGCTGCTCGGCCTTGTCGCGGTGAGCGATGATCGCCAGGGCGTCCACCTTGGCGGCGTTGACGAGGATGTCCACCTTCACCAGGTTGTCCGCGCGGAAGCCGATCACGTGGTAGTCCATCGTGCCGTAGCCGCGGGTGATGCTCTTGAGCTTGTCGTAGAAATCGAAAATGATCTCCGCCAGGGGCAGTTCGTACTCGAGAATCTGGCGCGTCGCCGAGAGAAAATGCTGCTTCTTGTAGATGCCGCGGCGGGCTTCGCAGAGCTTCATCAGGTCGCCGATGTTCTCGTTGGGCGTGATGATTTCCACCTTGACGATCGGCTCGCGAATCTCGCGGATGCGGGTGACGTCGGGCAGGTCGGCCGGGTTGGTGATCTGGATCACGTTCGGCCCCGTCGAGGTCGATGCCGCTTCCTTCGTCAGCTCGATTTCATAGGTCACGGTCGGCGCGGTCTGCACGATGGAGACATTGCTCTCGCGCTCCAGCCGTTCCTGCACGATCTCCATGTGCAACATGCCGAGGAATCCGCAGCGGAAGCCGAAGCCCAGCGCTTCGGAGCTCTGCGGCTGGAACGTGAAGCTCGCATCGTTCAAATGCAGCTTGTCGATGGCGTCGCGGAGCTGATCGAACTGCGTCTCGCCGCTGGGATAAAAGTCGCAGAACACCATCTGCTGCGGCTCTTTGTAACCGGCCAGCGGTTCATCGGTGCGGTGCTGGTCGAGCGTGACGGTATCGCCGATGTTCACGTCGCTGAGCGTTTTGATGTTGGCGACGAAGTAGCCCGTTTCGCCGGCCGCCAGCGATCCGCCCTTGCCCAGCGGATTCATCTTGGGTGTGAACTTGCCGATCTCCGTGATCTGCCAGGTGCGCCCGGTGCCCATCATGAACACCTTGTCGCCCTGGGTCAGCCGGCCGTTCATGACCCTGAAATAGACGATGACGCCGCGGTAGTCGTCGTACTTGCTGTCGAAGATGAGCGCCTGCGTTTTCGCTTCGGGATCGCCCTTGGGACCGTGGATGCGATCGCACACGGCATCGAGGAGCGCGGGCACGCCCAGGCCGCTTTTCGCGGAGACGAAGAGCGCGTCCTCCGCCTTGAAGCCGAGCACCTGTTCGATCTCCATGGCCACTTCGTCAGGCCGGGCGGACTGCACGTCCACCTTGTTCACAACGGGGATGATTTCCAGGCCCGCCTCGATGGCCAGGTACGCATTGGCGACGGTCTGGGCCTCGACGCCCTGCGTGGCATCGACGACCAGAATCGCCCCTTCGCACGCCTTGAGCGCCCGGCTGACTTCGTAGTTGAAATCGACGTGGCCCGGCGTGTCGATGAAGTTCAACATGAACTTCTCGCCTGCGTACTTGCCCGTCTTGGGCGTGTAGCTCACCGTCACCGCCGACGCCTTGATCGTGATCCCGCGCTCCCGTTCCAGGTCCATGTCGTCGAGCGTCTGCGCCCGGGCATCGCGGTCGGACACCGCGCCGGTCAGTTGGAGCATGCGGTCCGCCAGCGTGCTCTTGCCGTGGTCGATGTGGGCGATGATGCAGAAGTTGCGGATGTTCATGCGGATGGTGCGGTTAGGTTGATCGCGAAAGACCGAGCCAAGTATCTTAGCATGCGCCGGCGGTCGCATCGAATGGGCGAATGCAACTGTTTGGAACAACCTGCCAAGACTTCCGGGAAGCGATGGTCCGGCCCCCTCTCCCGGAACTTGAGAATTCTTTTCGGGTGGCTGGGGCTGGAGTCCTCGGAAGCCCCGGCTCGTGCGCGCGGACGCCTTCCATTTCCACGCAAGCCGCGATTCGTCGGAACAAGGTGAACCGTTCCGGGGCATCCGCCGAGCCTGCTGCCCCGGCCACCCGAAAGATTCTCAGGCTCCGGGCGAGGGGACAAACGCCGCCCCCGGAAAATTTGGCGGACCCAAACTCGGGGTCTGCCAAATGTTCCGGGGGCTTGATTCCCTCTCCCTTCGAGGGAGAGGGTGGCCGAGTCTTCGAGGCCGGGTGAGGGTCGGGACGAACAGATGGTTGCGGCATCCGTCGCGCGATC
>CAYRPN010000234.1:0-3685 GCA_964426135.1 uncultured Phycisphaeraceae bacterium
GCACGCGCAGTTCGTGCGTCGTCTTGATGAACACCTGCGTCACTCGCCGCAGCGTCGGCGGTGCGTCCGGATCGTTCTCATCGCCAGCCAGGACGTAATCGCCCTCGCGGATATCTTCGATGTTGCGAGTGACGGCCTGAGCGTTCTCATCGAAGCCCACGATCACCTGCGTGCCCGCTTCGAAGCAGGCGCGGAAGACCTTGCCCAGCGCCGCGCCCAGCAGCGGCACGAACGCGAGGTAGTCGCCCACGCCGGCCCGGTCGTGAATGATGTTGTCGATCGCCCGCCCGACGCCGATGCCGACGCCCACCGCGTTGTAGATTTGGAACCCGATGCGGGCGATGCGGGCGAGCGTGCCGGGCGTGCAGGTCCGCAGCACCATGAACTCGACGACCGCCATGCCGACGGCACCGGCGAAAGTGCCGACGGTGTAGGCGCGGGCGTCAACGTTGGAGCCGAACGCGCCGGTGACGACGCCGGAGGTGATGCTGTCGATCACGCCGCCGGCGAAATCGCGGAGGTTGATCCCACTGAGGAGAACCCATCATAACCCCGGCAAGTCCGCCGACACGCGAGCGATCACGCGGTTCAGCAGATCGTCCTCGACGACCGGCATCGGAACCGGCGGATGCATTAACGGCGTCTGGGCCAGCGGGTGATCGATGGCGATCTCATCGACGATGCCCTCCCGGCGACGCTGGGCAAGAATCGCAATGATCTCGGCGGGGTAATCGAGCACAGGATTAATGACGAACTCACGCTCCAGCGACTCAGCGGATTCTTCCTCCCCATTCCACCCCGACCGCTCCACGTGCCACTGGCAGGCTTCGCGAAGCGTGACGGAAAGACGCGGCGGATCGTTCCATTCCGAAAGGATCGTGCCATAGAGGCCAAGCTTCGCGGATTCAGGAAGCGTCACCGGCGTGTTTGAATATCGACCATAGAGAAGGCAGCAGAAATAGAGATATTCAGTCCAGGCATCCTTCAGCCAGCGCGTCCATGTGTAGCTTTCGATCAGGTTTCGGCCGCACCAATCGGCCGTGGCGCGGTCGTCGGTGGCGATCGCGTGAACCAGGCACGCGGCGACGTGGCGGCGAGACCCGCCGAGGGCTCGCTTGCTCGCCTTGGCATTCGCCAGACGGATCCGATCAGCCCAATGCCAGAATCGGAATGCAAGTTGGATGTGCGTCCAGCCAAGTTCCATGCTCTCGAGTACACGTACCACACCACTTGCACCCAACCAGGAGGCCATCCCCTCGAAGCCCGACGACAGCGAGATACGATGCAACGAAGGACTAATCTCGGGCTGCACCAATAAGCCTGTGCATTTCTCTCGACAACGTTGAAACATTGCGTGCTCTTGGTACTGCACGAATTTCCTTTGCCACTTCAAACATTTCGCTTGGCTCCAGTTGATAGGTGTCGTCCGCACCATTACTACCTCCATGCAGTAGCCTTGATTCTGAAAGGACCTACGCCGCCTATATCAGTTACTCTGATCAGCATACCGCGGATACCTCCGCCCTGGGTGATCTGATCGAGTATGCTCTCGGCTCGAGCCTGCACTCTAGTGCTCACTGACCAATTCTTCGAGGGAATGGGGTGTGTGCCCGCCGCGCGATGCAACCGATCCGTGGCGTACCACGTCGGCCCATTCTGCTGGGCTTTGCTCAGTCCGCGTGTGATCGCGGTAGACGAGCCTTTGACCTCGACGGCGATCCATCGACCGGCTCCGCGTCGGGTGAAGATATCGACGCCATGATTGCTCGCATTCTTGAGAACGAGGAACTCCGTGTATCCTCGCGAGCGCAGAAACTTGATCGCCTGACCTTCCGCGAACCGACCAATACGGTGGTTGAAGTAGTTCGCATTATGCACCCACACCGCGGCCCCACTCGCCGCGTCGTCGACGAAGTACGTGTGGCCGCCTTCGACCTCCAGATTGTACACCGTCACGCCTTGCGAGCGCGCTTCGATCTGCGATGCGGTGAGCGTGACGAATGAGCCGTCGGGTTGCAGCAGCGTGTCGCCGATCTGGAGTTGATCCGCACGCACCCAACCACGATTCACCACGAAGAACGGATGTTCGTCCGTCGTGTTCAGCGTCGTCGTGGTGAAGCCGTCCGCGCCGACGAAACTCAGCACGCGCAGTTCATGCGTCGTCTTGATGAACACCTGGGTGACCCGCCGCAGCGTGGGCGGTGCGCTCGGATCGTTCTCATCGCCAGCGAGGACGTAATCGCCTTCGCGGATGTCTTCAATGTTGCGGGGGACGGCCTCTCCATTCTCGTCGAAGCCGACGATCACCTGCGTGCCCGCTTCGAAGCAGGCGCGGAAGTACTTGCCCATCGCCGCGCCCAGCAGCGGCACGAACGCGAGGTAGTCGCCCACGCCGGCCCGGTCGTGAATGATGTTGTCGATCGCCCGCCCGACGCCGATGCCGATGCCGATGCTCGCCGCGTTGTAGATTTGGAACCCGATGCGGGCGATGCGGGCGAGCGTGCCGGGCGTGCAGGTCCGCAGCACCATGAACTCGACGACCGCCATGCCGACGGCACCGGCGAAAGTGCCGACGGTGTAGGCGCGGGCGTCAACGTTGGAGCCGAACGCGCCGGTGACGACGCCGGAGGTGATGCTGTCGACGACGCCGCCGGCGAAGTCTTACACCACCAGATGCCGATGCATTTCCATGTTGAAGATCAGGCCCTCTTTCCACAGCACCTTACGGATGCGCGCGATCTGTGCCTTCTTTACGCTCCAGAGAACCATGCCTTGCGACATCGGCGAAATCTCGCCACGAGAAGGATCGGCAGCGATCCAGTCGCGAAGAGTGACACCCTCCAACCGTCGATTTAGCGCGGACGATCTCAGAACATTCCACGAGTAGACATCCCGCAGTACACCGTCTCGATAAATCGCACGCGGCACACCGACCCCTAGCCAATCAACCGCCCGCCGCGCCTCCGCGTCCCCTTCCGGAGTGCTATCGTCGATCCCCATTCCTTCAAAATACCGATGAGGTCGCTGATTGGCAGGCATCTCGTATCCGATCCCATATTCAGGCGAAAGCGTACTTAGGAGCCACTGAGATGCCGATACTTCGACTTCCTTAGTTACTTCTGGTATATCCCTATTCATCGCGATGTATACGGACCCGTTTTGCAAGCTGTCATAAACGAATGCGAGCCAACAGTCCGCATGCACTCGTTCATCGTGACGATGGGTGCGTGTTGCATACAAATCGAAGGAGTCGATCGCGTCGAATCCTGTGCGACGGATCCCTTGATCGACGCGATCAAAACGATCGAGTCTGCCCCGTCCATTGCGCAGAACGCCGCCTACGTTCGGAGGCGACTTCAGACTATTGAACAGTTTCACAGCATCCGCGTACACTTGTGCGCAACATGGCGCGAGGTGGCGGAACCCGTAAAACCCAATGACCCTACATATGCCAGTAATTGTTATTGGGTCGACCATTCATTGCCTTATGGAGTAATGTTGTCTATTAGGCCGGGAAGGCCTGGCGCGGAGATCGACAATCTCCCGCTGAGAAGTTTCGCAGTTAGGTGCGACGGCTTATCGGTCTTCGACACCACCTCCCACGCATCGATCGTGCCATCCATTCGCACGCCGATGATATCCGGAATATTTCGACTCGTCGCAACACCGCCGGTCGCCGTGCGCC
>CAYRPN010000235.1:0-3489 GCA_964426135.1 uncultured Phycisphaeraceae bacterium
GCGCCCGACCCTCCCCTAACCCCTCCCTAAGAGGGAGGGGAATCGGAAACAGCCAGGTCGGGAAGTTGTTTCGGTCACGATCCCAATCGCTTCCCGCTCACACTCCCGCCGCCACAGCCTTTCTGTCTTCCTTGGCACTGCCGTTGTTCTTCGCGTAGGAACGGTACCGAAATAAGTTCTCCATTTAGCCGGCGGGCTTGCCCGCCGAGACGCCCTCGGCGGGCAAGCCCGCCGGCTAAATGGGGGACCGCCAATTCGCGAAGTTATTTCGGGCCTGTTCCATAGTGCTTCGCGATCAGATCGTTCTGGATCCACAGCAGCTTGCTGAACGCGCGGATCGCCTTCTGCTTGGCGGCGCAGGGAATGTCCAGGGCGAAGATCGTGGCATTCACCGCGTCGGCGACGAAGCCCATCAGGGCGTTCATCTGCACGAGGGGGATGTCGATCTGCGGATTGCCCATGGCCGGCGTGTGGATGCCGCCGACGAAATCGAGATAGGTCACCATCTTGCCGTCATAAGGTCCGGTGACCAGGCGTTCGAGGTAGCGCGCCAGGTGCTGCTTGCGGAACTTGATTTGCGGGTGATCCATGGTGAGATCCGCGAGGTTGGTGGGGATGCTGCCGTCGTAGCCGAACTGCCGGGGCACGAAGTGTCGCCAGGTGGCGTCCTGCTGAATGAGCTTGGCGTAGACGGCATCGACGAGCCCGCCCACCAGCGGCGCCAGCAGCGGGGCGGCGCCGAGGACGGTGTCGATGTCTTCCTTCCCAAATCCCATGAAGCCGGCCACGTAGTTGAAACGGTAGCCCAGGTCGGATTCGAGGCGTGCTTCGTCGATGTGCTGCATGGCGAGTCTCCGGGGTTGAATGATTCAGTTGGCGCGGGCGCCGCGCCAACAGGACTTATGGAGTTACTTGTCGACAATATCAGAAAGGTTACACCGCCGCCCACGGTGGTGCGGAAAGCTGTTGCGGATCAGAGGCCTGCGGCGCGACTTGCCTTGTCAGAGCCGCAGGTGAGAGGCATTAACGAATCACAAAATGAAACGGCACGCGAATTCGTTGGGCCACGGTTTTTCCGGCGACCGCGGCGGGGCGGAGTTTCGCCTGTCGTGCGGCGGCGATGGCGGCTTCGACCAGGCGCGGATGGCCGGGCGATTCGATGACGCGAATCTCGCCGACCCGGCCGTTGGCAAGGATTTCGATCTCGAGCACGACCGTGCCTTGCTCGCCGCGTCGCCGCGAGTCGGGTGGATAAACGGGCGAAGGCAGGTCGGCCAGGTCCGCGCCGCGATCCACGCCGGTCGGTGGCGTCGCCGGTCGGCTCGGTTCGCCGGGTCTGGTTGAATCGGCACGCGTGGGCGGCGAAAGCGCGGAATCAGCAGCCACGGGTGGTGATTCTGTCCGAAGCAACGGCGGGGCGACGGGTTCCGCGATTGCCGGCGACTGCGCAGGTTGCGGCCATGCGGGCGATGCGGGGGGAAGAGTCGCCTCGGCGCGGGCCGGCGCGACCGTCACGCGCGTGATGCTCGTCGATTCTGTCGCCGGCTTGTTCGCCGCCACCGGTTGCTCCGTCGCACGGATCATGGCGCTGGCGAGCGGTTGCGCGGCGAAGGACGCAACGCCCGCGCGGCGGTCGGCGCCGATACCTCGGACCGGCACACTGGGGCCTCCGGCGTCCGCTCGAGCAGCGTTCGACGGCTCGATCAGCGCATGCTCCGAATCGGTCGGCACAGGCTCGCGCACCGGCAACGGCGTCCGGGCGTGTTCGACCGCGGGCGGTTGCGGCTGCACCGGCGTTTCGTCCAACGCTTCAATCCGCACACGCCCCTGGTTGAAACCGTCGCCCTCCACCGTCAGTTTCACCAGCCGCACATTCACGTTCGCCGTCGAAGCGGTCTGTCCTCTGCGGAACATCGGCTCAGCCGCCAAGTCGGTCGGCGAGAATTCATGCACCATCGCGGTGACGGCTAGGCCCGTGTGTAGGATGATGGAAGCGAGCACCGGCAGCGCCTGACTCCACGCAGACAGCGATGCCGCGCCTTGCATCGCGCGGCGCGGCAAGGCCTGGCTCAGATTCAAAAGATTGCCTGCGGAGAGCGCTGTCATCCAAGGGTAAGTCTAGACCCGACACCATCCCGATACGCAGAATCTGCAGTCAAGCGCCGTTGGCGCCGGACCCTCACATTTCACGGAGTGACGCCATGATTCGCTTTACCCTTGTGCTCGCCACCCTGTTGCTTGCCTCGCCCGCCCAGGCTGCCGACGACCGCATCGCGCTGGCCCGGGTGCCTGATGGCGGCATTCAGCCGCAGGTCGCCGTGGACGCCGACAGCACAGCCCACCTGATCTATTTCAAAGGTGACGCCGGCGCAGGCGATGTCTTTTACTGCCGATCAAAAGACGGCGGCGCGACGTGGTCCCGCGCCATCCGCGTCAACAGCGAACCCGGCAGCGTCATCGCCGCCGGAAGCATCCGCGGCGCTCAGATGGCGCTGGGGAGAAACGCTCGTGTGCACATCAGTTGGATGGGCTCGAAGAAGAGCGCGCCCGGCGGCGATCACATGAAAGCACCGATGCTCTACGCCCGCCTCAACGATCGGGGCGACGCATTCGAGCCGCAAAAGAATGTCATCGCCAGCGCCTACGGCCTCGATGGCGGCGGCTCCGTCGCAGCTGACAGCAAGGGTAACGTCTACGTGGCGTGGCACGGCAATCCGGATCGCGACGGGGAACAGAATCGCCGCATCTATCTCGCGCGATCCAAGGACGACGGAACAACCTTCTCGCGCGAGGAAGCCGTCGACGACAAAGGCGGCGCATGCGGTTGCTGCGGCATGCGCATCGGCGCGGACGACGCTGGCGTGCGGATTCTCTATCGCAGCGCCGAGTCCAAAGCCGATCGCAACATGACGCTCCTGTCCTCCGTGGATGGCGATGTTTTCAGGTCCGCCAAGGTCGACCCCTGGCTGGTGCAGACGTGTCCGATGAGCAGCGCGGCGATCCTACCGGCGAAAGCTCGCAGCTACATCGCGTGGGAAACGGAGCGTCGCGTTTATTTCGCAGGCGTCGACGACAAGGGTAAACTCGCCCCGCGCACCGCAGCCCCGGTTTTCAAGGACGCCAAAGCCGGGCAACGGCATCCCGCGCTGGCGGTGAATCGCGACGGGCAACTGCTGCTGACCTGGGCCGAGGGCACAGGCTGGAACCAGGGCGGCGCCGTCGCGTGGCAACTGTACGACGCCGCGGGAAAACCGGTCGCCTCCGCCGGCGGCGTGCAGTTCGGCGTGCCCGTGTGGAGTTTCCCGGCCGTGCTGTGCAAGCGAGACGGTCGATTCACCGTGATTTACTGAAGAGGCTGCGGAAGAGCCGCGCACGCAGTAAGCGGTGGTCGGGATGCTTAGGAATCGGAGCGAAACAACTTCCCGATTTGCGAAGTTCGAACTCCCCTCCCTCTTAGGGAGGGGCAGGGGGAGGGTCGGGCAAACAGCC
>CAYRPN010000236.1:0-3441 GCA_964426135.1 uncultured Phycisphaeraceae bacterium
ACCCGCAAGAGGGGTTGGTTGCGGCGTGAAGAATGAGGGGTAATTCAACGGGCTGTTAGGCCATCTTTCACGCGAGATTCGATTTCCCCAATTCCGCAAATGTAGGCCAGGCCCACGATCCGTCAAAGTCTTCGATGTCGAGTTGAATCGATCCCGAACGCTTCAGTGTAGAGAACAGGCCATCAGCACGAGCCGTCTGAATAATCTCCAGAAGAAACCGTCCTACCTCCTCTGGGTCGGCTTCTACCCAGTGGCTCATTTCAAGCAGTGGTTCATCGTCCAAACTTGAAGTCCATTCGCCATCACGTTGGTGTTGTTCTCTACGATCCGCGTGAATATACACCCAACCAGCCTGACTCACCTCGTACCCGACTTCTATTGCTGAAATCGGGGTTGCCAAGGCGATGAATTCATGCACCCGCGAGTCAAGATAGCGACGAATGGCAGCCGCATCTTCCTCGAACCTGATCTTCGTCATGGTGACCTCAGTCGTGGGCTAACGTAAAAGGCTCAGTTGCCGGCCGCCCGCGGAGAGCGGGCTCCAAACCAACAACAAACTATCAAACGCGGGCGTTGCCGGTCACCTGCAGCCGCTGGTTATGCCGCAAGCCCGGGGTGTTCTTGGACCAGTTCCAAATCAAAATCATTGCCCGAGCGATACTTCCATCGACCGCAACGAATGGGTCCTCGGACGAACTGTTGAAGGCGTTCGATCAGTTCCGTCGAAAGCTCGTTGCAGAATGACGCATTGTCGAGACGAAAGATGCGAACATCGACGGCCGAGCGACGTTTCGTGTGAGTGCGGGTTATATCCAGCTTCGCATCCTGCAATGTCCCGATTACCCATTCCCAGTAGTTTTCCGAATCGTGCTCCAAATCGGAAAGGGATAGCTGAGCCGCAATTTGCGGGAGCGACAAAGGGCATCGAAACCAAATGTCTGTGATGTCGTCAGGCGGCATAACGATCAAGCTCACCTGCCCGGCCCGCATCGTTGAGCTACGAATCTGGAAAGGCCTACATGCGGGCCGGGTCAGGTGCAGCGCCTGGTTCGGCGTCTGGGGTTCTCGCGGCCCGCGCCTCCCACCAGGACGGCAAGCCGGGGTTGATGCGCCGCCAGCCGACGTCGTGGTAGGACGGCCGGCGCATCTCGGCCGCCACCACCGCCGCCGCGACCAGCGCGGACCCGACCGCGGTCGCCCCCCAGCCCGGCACGCCCCACGCGATCGTCGCGGCGGCCAGGGCGATGAAGGCACCCGCCCACAGCAACTCCAGCGGCCGGGACACCCGGAAAACGTTGCAGAACACGAAGAAGGCGGCCAGCGGGATGCCGACCGCCAAGCCCAGCCATCACTCGATCAGGCTGACCGCCGCCACGCCCACAACCCCGACGACGAGAACCACGCCGTCGATGGCCGAGAAGCGGAAGCCGGGGGAGAACTTCGCCGTCGCCATCGGTGCGCCTCCGCCGCCGAATGCTGCCGCTCAGTGGCGAGCCGCGTGCGGGGCAGGACGCACAAGGCTCGATGTAAAGTTTCAACGCACGCAAGCTCGTCCACTGCAGCGGTTGGTTATGCCTCGGCCTCTTGGACGAGCGGCCAAGCAATCTCAAGCAAGGACCGACATGCCTTTTCAGATTCAACCCATATTACACAAGTGCTGGATTCTGCATCGAGATGAAGTTCATTGGCATGTTGCGGATGCTTGGCCAAGAACTTGTCGCGGATGATCTGTGCCCATTCATCACCGTCTCGTTCATCGGGTGGTTCAAATTCAATCTGCCACGAGAGCGGTATGTCGCGACCTTCATATGAAGTCCCCGTCATGACTGTCAGAAGAATCGGGTCCCAACGATCGTCCTCCCAGATGCCGTCATCGTCGGCATCGAGACGTTGTTGAAGATTGGCGGGAATTTTCCAGTTTGGTTTTGTAGGCATAACGAAAAAGGCTCAGTTGCCGGCCGCCCGCGGGAGCGGACTCCCAACCGACAACGCTATTCTCCTTCGCGGGCGTCGCCGGTCAACTGCAGCCGCTGGTTAGGTATGCCCGCTCTTCCGCTTCGCGTTGCAGCCTTTGCATCGGATTGGTCGAGACCACACCCAAAACTGCAACGCTTCATACCAGTGCTTCTGCTCTTCTTTCGTGAAGACGAACGGGGCTCCACAGTCAACGCATTCGCGTTTCTCATCGAAGTAGGCCAGGTAAGGCTCGCAATCACACCACTTTTGTTTCTTCGGGTCAGTTGTCAGCGCTCGACGTGAACGAATGCAGTCATTGCATGCCCAATACAAAGCAAGTCGCTTTTGGTTGCAGTGGTACTCGAAGTACTCACCGCGTGAAGCGAGTTGAGCGATGACCGGAACCGTTTCGCCCGTCAAGCTCCATCCGCGAAGGACCTGTTGACGTGCGAGAACCACATCCCGGCCACAGCACGGACAACATGCATGAGTTGGAGTAGCGGTCTCTGGCATGCCTAACGCTGCCGCTCAGTGGCGAGCGGCGTGCGGGGCAGGACGCACAAGGCTCGATATGAACTTTCAACGCACGCAAGCTCGTCCACTGCAGCGGTTGGTTAGAGGGCAATCCTCCAGCGACACAACCGAGCCACCCCTGGCCAACTGCCACAGTATAGACCGCAAGCAACAACGGAAGAAATCCCCGAGCACGGAAGCCAGACCCTTCATCGAATCAGGATGACAGTTGCCCGCTAACGACCAAGCTCACCTGCCCGGCCCGCGCGGGAGGCTGTGGGTCGCAGAAAGCCTACATGCGGGCCGGGTCAGGTGCAGCGCCTGGTTCGGCCTCTGCGACCATCAGTACAGCCGGGTGACGTTGCCGGCCTCGTCGAACAGCTCCGGGTTGGACCACCCGAAGAAGTCGTCGTAGTCGTTCTTCTGCCCGGCCGTCCGGACCGCGGAGTTCTGGAACGCGGCCAGCCGCATGTGGAACGTGTCCAGCCCGGCCGCCGGTGCGAGCGCCCGCGCACCCTCGATGTACGCCCCGAGTGCCGCCTTGATCGCCCGGTTTTCCTCCTCGGGCATGCCGTAGTCGTCCGGCAGCACGAACCCCGGCCGGGGCTTGACGAACCCGAAGAAGACGGCGTTGCCCATCTTCTCGCGCACGACCGTGTCGTACAGCGACTCATCTCGATCGCCGATGGCCTCCAGCCGGTACAGCAGGTCGAGAAGCAGTTGCTCCATCCGTGCTGCGCCTCCGGTGGCCGAACGCTGCCGCTCAGTGGCGAGCCGCGTGCGGGGCAGGACGCACAAGGCTCGATGACAACTTTCAACGCACGCGTGCTCGTCCACTGCAGCGGTTGGTTAGAGGGCAATCTTCCAGCGACAGAACTGAATCACCCCTGGCCAACTGCCACAGTATAGACCGCAACCCACAACGGAAGAAAACCCCGAGCACGGAAGCCAGGCCAGAGCAATCGCAACCCC
>CAYRPN010000237.1:0-3385 GCA_964426135.1 uncultured Phycisphaeraceae bacterium
TGTGGGACGACTTTCCAAGTCGTCCGGCTGGGAGCGAAGCGATTCGAATCTGCGGCATTAATATCGCACGGCTCCTAACCGCGATTCATTTCACTTTGCGTTTGAACTTCCCACCCTCGCGCATCACCGTCCCGCGAATCTGCAGCATGGTCAGGTCCGCCTGGATCACGTGGACGGGCAGGCCGGTGATGTTGACGAGTTGATCCATCAGCAGCGGCTCGGTCAGGGCGTCGATGATCTTGCGCTGGTTCTCGCTGAGCAACTGTTTGACGAACGCGCTGCCGTCGGCGGCGGGGCGCGAGGGTTGTCGGTCTCGGCGCGGCGATGAATCGCCGGCGTCCGCCTGTTCACCGGCCTGCGATGGATCACGCGCATCGAACAGCGGCGCACCATCCTCGCCATCGCGGTGGCTGGGGCCATCGCGCCGGCCGGCGCTGTCGCGTCGCGAGCCGGTGCCCACCGGGTTCCCGTCGGCATCGGCGAGGAACTGCACTTTCAGCAGTTCGCCCGCTTCGCCCAGGGCATCGAGTACATCGGCTGCGCTGGTGACGAGCGTGGCCCAGCCTTCGCGGATGATCTTGTGACAGCCGGCGCTCGTCGCCGAATCGACGCGGCCGGGCACCGCCATCACCTCGCGGTTGTGTTCCTCCGCCGCGACGCGGGCGGTGATCAAGGCGCCGGAGCGCAGCGACGCCTCGACGACCAGCACACCCAGTGAAAGCCCCGACACGATGCGGTTACGCCGCGGAAAATTCTGCGCGATCGGCGGCGAGCGCATGGGCAACTCGCTGATGACCGCGCCGCGCGGCTGCAGGCCGGTGTTGTCATCGGCTTGAGCGGTCTCATCGGCGCTTCCCGCGGCTGGCTCGGCGAACGGGCTGCGTTCATCCTGTCCAGCATCTGTTCTTGCCCCGCCAGTGCGTTGCCCCGCATCCGCGCTCTTCTGTGCGCTTCGCCTGCCGGTGGCGATGTGGTCGAACAGCTCGCGATTGTCATTCGGATACGGCTCGGCCAGCCCGCTGCCGAGCACCGCGATGGTGCGCCCGCCGATGCGAAGGGCGGCGCGATGGGCCGCGGCATCGACGCCCATCGCTCCGCCGGAAATGATGGTGAGTCCGGCCTGGGCGCCCATGGCGGCGAAGCGATCCGCCTGTTCGCGGCCATAACCGGAGCATTGCCGAGAGCCGACAATCGCCAGCCCCAGCGCGTCCTCGGCGCGCAGCTCGCCGCGCACATACAGGAGCGGCGGCGGGTCGTAGATCAGGCGCAGCAGGCGCGGATAGTTCGCGTCTTCGAAAGCGATCAGTGTCACGCCATGCGCGGCAATGAGTTCTTTCTCTTGCTGCAGCGCGTTGTCTTTGCGCAGGTCGTCGATCTCGCGTTTCACCTGTTCGGCGCGTTTGCCGCCGAAGCCTTCAACCTTCGCCAGTTCCTGAGCCGACGCCTCCGCCACGCCGGTCGCCGAGCCGAGCGCATCGATCGCCCGCCGGGTGAGCACCGGCCCCAGCCCGCTCGCCAGGGTGAGCAAGATCAGCGAATCCCGTTCGGAAGGGGACATGCGGAAAGTGTACCGGAACCGCAAGCCACCAGGTCCGGCGTCCTCCATGCCCGGGCTCCGCGCGGCGACTCGCGGATGGCCGCCCTGGCTCCGCGCGCCCGACTTTGTTCCGGCGGGTGCCCGCGCCTTGAATGCTGCTGCGTCATGTATCCTGTACTTGCCACCGATGCCCCATTCCGTTCATCAGGAGGTTCCCATGCCCGCCGCCACCGCCACCGATCTGCTTCCCGAAGTCGAATCGTTCCTGTCCGCCGGCCCGCTCAAATCCGTTGTCGGCGGCAGGGATGTCGAGTCTTCCACGGGCAAGACCTTCACCACGTTCGACCCCGGCAGCGGCGAGAAACTTGCCGATGTCTACAACCTGACTGAGAAGGACGTCGATGCCGCGGTCAAGGCCGCGAAACAGGCGTTCGACAAATCCGGCTGGGCCACGATGCCGTCCAACGAGCGCGGCGTGCAGTTGCATCGCCTCGCCGATGCCGTGGAGAAACACAAGGCTGCGATCGCGCAGATCGAAGCGCTCGACTGCGGCAAGATCGCCTGGCAGGCGGCGGGCGATGTCGCCAACTTCATCGAGACGCTGCGCTGGTACGCCGACCTGGCGCAGCACGTGAATCGCCGCAGCGTGCTCGCGGTGAAGCAGCACGAGGCGTGGACGATGCGGCAGCCGTGGGGCCCGTGCGGATTTATTTTCCCGTGGAACTTCCCGTTCCTGCTGATCGGCTGGGGCGTCTCGCCGGCGCTGGCGGCTGGGAACACCGTCGTCATCAAGCCCGCCGAGGACACGCCGCTCAGCGCGATCTATCTCGCCAGGCTGGCGCGCGAGACGGGCCTGCCCGATGGCGTGATCAATGTCGTCACCGGCGTGGGCGAGACGACGGGCGCGGCGGTGTCGAAGCATCCCGGCTTCAAGCGCATGAGTTTCACCGGTTCGCCGGAGGTCGGCAGGCTGGTCGCCGAGGCGTGCGGACGCAACCTCGTGCCCGTCAAACTCGAACTGGGCGGCAAGGGCGCGGCGGTGATTTTCGATGATGTCGACCTGGAAAGCACCACCGACAAACTCGTCGGCGCCATCACCTTCCACACCGGGCAGGTCTGCTGCGACGCGACGCGCTGGATCGTGCACAAAAAGGTGTACGACAAGTTCGTCGCCAGCGCGGTGGGCAAATTGAAGAGGGTGGCGGTGGGTTACCAGATGGATGAGAAGACGCAGATGGGCCCGGTGGTCAGCGAGAAGCAGCGCATGCGCGTGTTGAGCTATCTGGAGAGAGGCGTCAAAGGTGGCGCCAAGTTCGCGCTCGAAGGCGGCGTGGCCAATGTGAAGGGCCGAAAGGGTCACTACGTCAAACCCGCGCTGCTCACCGGCTCACTCGACAACGTCGCAGCGAAGGAGGAAATCTTCGGCCCCGTCGCTTACGTGACGCCCTTCAGCAGCGAAGACGAAGCCATTCGCCTCGCCAATGACACGGACTATGGCCTTGCCAACAGCGTCTGGTCCAACGATCTGAATCGCTGCTCCCGCGTGGCCGAGGCGATGTGTGCCGGCAACTCCTGGATCAACGCCCACAACGTCTTCCCGCACGGCGTCCCCTATGGCGGCGTGGGCAAGAGCGGCATGGGCGGCGGCGTAAACTCGATCGAGACGCTGTTCGATTACTGGCGCAGCGTCAGTTGCGTGCGGCCGCTTTGATGCTTCATCGCACGTGGTTCATCGCACTCCGTTCGTCTGTTCAGTCTGGTGCGATGCAATACTGGTTCATCCGGCGATTGCATCCATGTCTTGTCCGAGCCGGAGTCTGTGACTCCGGTTCGCCGAGCCGGCTGAAT
>CAYRPN010000238.1:0-3245 GCA_964426135.1 uncultured Phycisphaeraceae bacterium
AGGCGCGAATTCGGTTTGAAGCGGCATTGAGCCGCTTCAAACCGACCGGAGTCACGGGTCTGCCAAATATTCCGGGGGCGGCATTCCGGCCCCCTCTCCCTCCTAGGGAGAGGGCTGGGGTGCGGGTCGGGACGCACAAGTTTGCAATCGCCACCGTCGCGTGACGGATGCCGCAACCATCTGTTCGTCCCGACCCTCACCCGGCCTCGAAGACTCGGCCACCCTCTCCCTGGAAGGGAGAGGGAATCGAGCCCCCCGGAAATTTTGGCACACCCGGAGTCACAGACTCCGGCTCTGTTCCAAGGCTGCGACAGCAGTGCGTGTTACGATGCCATGATGACGCGAATCGTCCATGTCGTGCTCCTGTTGCTGCTGGCGTCGGCTCCCGCCGCGTGGGCGCAGAAGCCCAACATCGTCGTGGTGCTCTTCGACGACATGGGCTACGCGGAGCCGCCGAGTTTCAACAAGGCGTCGAAGTTTCAGATGCCGCACTTCGACAAGCTCGCATCGCAGGGCATGCGGTTCACCGACGCGCACTCACCTTCTTCCGTCTGCACGCCGACGCGTTACGGGCTGCTGACGGGGCGATATCCGTGGCGCATCGGGCAGTTCGGCGTGCTGGGGCCGTGGGGCAATCCGGTGATCCCGACTTCGCGTTTGACCATCGCCTCGATGCTGCACGAGCAGGGTTACCACACGGGCTGCGTGGGCAAGTGGCACCTGGGCATGACGCCGGCGTCGGCGGAGGACGCGAAGGACGACGACAAGCCGAAGGGCGAGGGCAAAGGCGGGAAGCAGAAGGACGCCGGCAAGACCGCGAAATCCGATGCTGCAATCGCCTCAGGCACGCCGATCCGCCATTCTCCCATCACGCGCGGGTTCGACTATTTCACCGGCTACAACGCTGCTCGCGGCATCGGCCTGATCGTGGAGAACGACAAGTTCGATCGCATTTACAGAGACGTGGAAGTGCAGCCGCTCCTGGCGCAGCGCGCGGTGAATTACATCGAAGCCCGCGCCAACGACAGTAAGCCGTTCTTCCTCTACGTTCCCCTCTCCCCGCCGCACACGCCGCACGTGCCTTCCGCGGATTTCAAGGGCAAGACGGGCCTGGGCGATCACGGCGACTGGCTGATGGAGGGCGACTGGGCGCTGGGGCAGGTGCTGGCCGCGCTAGAGCGCACGAAGCTCGACGCGAACACGCTGGTGATCGTCACCAGCGACAACGGCAGCCCGCACGTCGCTAACACGCCGCTGCGTGGCAAGAAGGCGCAGATCTGGGAAGGCGGCCACCGCGTGCCGTTCGCGGCGCGCTGGCCTGGGAAAGTGAAACCCGGCAGCGTCTGCGACGAGCGCATCAGCCACGTGGACATCATGGCGACGGCGGCCCAGGTCGCGGGCGCCAAGTTGCCCGACAGCGCCGGCGAGGATTCCGTCAGCCTCGTCCCGCTGCTGTGCGGGCAGAAGCGCGAGAGCGAAACGCGCGAGGCGATTGTGGCGCAGTCGATGGCGGGCGACATCGCGATCATGCGGGGGCCGTGGAAGCTGATTTTTCACAAGCAGGCCGGCAAGGGCGGCACAGGCCTGGAGCTTTACAACCTCAAAGATGACTTGGGCGAGAGCAAGAACGTTGCCGGCGAACATCCGAAGGTGGTCGAACAGATGGCGGCGTTGATGGAGCAGTACATCCGCGACGGCCGCAGCACACCGGGAGCAGTGCGGAAGAATGAGTACGAGTTGAAGCTGAACGCGCGATCGGGCGGATCGGACTGAGGGCCATGACCGAACCAATCCACATTGAGTTTCGATGGGACTACCAGCAGTTCATGGCGGCGCGCCGAGCGATGCTCGATGCGAGGATGAGGCCGATCTTCTGGTGGTGTATCGTGGGTATCGGAGTCTTGGCTGTCATCGTCGGACCGGTCCTTCTCGCTTCGCAAGGATTGGATTCTGTAGGCGCTTGGGTGACGCTTTACGGCATTCTGGTGACTGGCAAGTGCATCTCCACGCCTTGGACAACGAAGCGCGCTTTTCTTCGATCCGGTTTCGCAGATCGCCTCATCCGAGTGACGCTCGCCGCGGAGGCCATGCGATACGACGTGGAGGGGCTCTCATCGAGCATCATGCAATGGCGAATGTTCAGTGAGGTGGTGTCCGCCAGGCAGGGCATTCTGGTGAAGTACGGCGGCTCGGAGTGGGTCTGGATTCCATTCTCCGCCCTGAAATCGGAAGAGGACATTCGCAACCTTCTTGGCATTCTGCAGGAGAGGATCGCGGCAGCCGCTTCTGAATCGCCTGAACCAACGTCGTGACAGGGGCGAAGGAATCACAGTAGTCGTAATTGCGGCCGAACCGGCCCCAACTGAACCGCCCTCACACCCGCGATTCAAACGCATGCTCGTGATGGCGAATGTCCACACGGCCGTCGGCGTGCATGTCCACGCCGATCACATCGAAGCGGATCGGCCTGTCGGTGAGCTTGTATCGCCGCGCCATCTGCACAGCGAGGGCCGTGAGCTGTTTCTGTTTGTGCAGATTCACGCGCACCTCCGGCCGCGGGTTGGTGTCCTTGGAGCCGGGGATGCTGCTCTTCACCTCGACGACGACGATGGTGCGCCGGTCCGGCGCTTCAGCGAGGATGTCGATCTCGCCGGCGGCATTGCGGAGGTTCGTCGCGAGGATGCGATAGCCCTTCTGTTTGAGATGCCTCGCCGCCAGCATTTCGCCGCGAGCTGCGGGATCAGGCGGGAAGAGGCGCGGGAAAAGACGCGAGAGCAGTGACATGGTTCTGGTCCACGGATCAACATGCCGGTTCCGTCGAACTCACGGGCAACGTCCAGGAGGCGGCGACCGGTTCCGAAAGAGAGTACCAGTTTGATTGGTGAATCCGCGAGTGCTGATCAGTGCGTTGCACGCACGCCTTTCAATGTAGTTCAGCCCGCACCTCAGCGCTCACACGAAGGGAGGGGGGGGCAGGCCGTTGGTCGCCGGCAGTCCGCGGACCGCGAGGAACAGGATCCCCGCATCGCCGCCGCCTTCGAAACAGGTTATACGGATTCCACTTGAATCACGCGCCGAGGTCATGTACGAAATCCCCGTCGGTTCTCCGATTGTTACGGCGCGAGAATCAACTGGAATCCGTATTAGTTCCAGCGTGTGAACCCCCTGGTCAGGGACGCGGCTGACGCAATGAGAACGTGTATGAAAAGCCATAATTGCTCCGATAACAAGGAGCATGGAAACAC
>CAYRPN010000239.1:0-3186 GCA_964426135.1 uncultured Phycisphaeraceae bacterium
TCCATGATGAGCCTATCATGCCAGAACGGCGGCGCGAGGAAAAGTTCTCAGGCTCAGAGCCGGGGGCGAGGGGGCCGATCCGCCGTCCCCGGAAATTTTGGCAGACCCCCGCAGAGGGTGCGGGCTCGCCGGGTCGCAACCCTACCTGCCACCCGCTATGCTTCCAGTCTCAAAATGAAGGATGTTGCGATGTCGAATGTGCTGGCGGAAATCGTCGAACACAAGCGGAAGGAAGTCGCGCTGGCGATGGAGCAGCGGCCCCTGGCGGCGTTAAAGGCGGCGTGCGCGGATGTGCCGCAGCCTCGCAATTTCTTCGCCGCGCTGACGCAGCCGAAGGACGAGCTGCGCGTCATCGCCGAGGTAAAAAAAGCCAGCCCCTCCGCCGGCCTGATCCGGCCCGATTTCGATCCCGTCGCCATTGCCCGCGCCTACCACGAGGCCGGTGCCGCCGCAATCAGTTGCCTCACCGACGAGAAATATTTCCAGGGATCACTGGCCTACCTGACGCAGATCAAGGCGGCGGTGCCGCTGCCTGTGCTGCGGAAGGATTTCATCATCGATCCGTATCAGCTGTATGAAGCCCGCGCGGCGGGCGCCGATGCCGTCCTGTTGATTGCCGAATGCCTCGGTGAGGCGGAACTGCTCGACCTGCTCATCCTGTCCACCGAACTTCGCCTGACCACGCTCGTGGAAGTGCACGACGTGGAGAGCCTGCTGAAAGTGCTCCCGCACATCGGCTTCCCGCACCCCAGCTACACGCTCCTGGGCATCAACAACCGAGACCTGCGCACCATGACCACCGATGTGTCGCACACCCTGCGCATGCTCGACATGATTGAAAACCCGGACATCGTCGTCAGCGAGTCAGGCATCCGCACGCCTCACGATGTGGCCCGTCTCCGTGCGGCCGGCGTGCATCGCATCCTCGTGGGCGAACACCTGATGCGGCAGCCCGATGTGGGCAAGGCGCTGCGGGAACTGATGGCTTGAATCTCCAAACGCGCCTGATCGCCGAAGGCGGGGCCGCTTCAAGCGGCCCGGCCGGTGAACCGCAAACGCAACGAACGAGTTCTTCTTCCATGAAAACCCCATTGATAATCGCAATCCTGCTTTCCCTTTCTGCCTGCGCCGCCGACGCGCCGCGTGCCCCCGCCAAGCCTTCACGCATCATCGACACGCACATCCATCTCTACGACCCCACGCGGCCCCAGGGAGTGCCCTGGCCTTCACCCGACAGCAAGACGCTGTACAAGCCGGTGCTGCCGAAGGATTTCAAGGCTGTCGCCAACCCGCACGGCGTGACCATGACCGTCATCGTCGAAGCCAGCGCGTGGCCGGAAGACAACCAGTGGCTGATTGACCAGACGAAGGACGACAAGAAAACTTTCGTCGGCATCGTCGGCAACCTGCGCCCCGGTACGCCGGAGTTTGACGGGCAACTGGCCAGGTACGCGGCGGACAAGCGATTCGTCGGCATTCGGCCGCCCGCGCCGTCGAGCACGAAGGAGCAGCCTGTCGCCGACGAGAAATATCTGGCGGACATCGGCAAACTCGCCGCGCGAGGTTTGGCGCTGGACGCCAATCCGATCAACCTGGAGCAGGTCGCCGCGATCGCCGCGAAGCATCCGAATCTTCGCATCGTCATCAACCACGTGAACAACTACCGCATCCGTGGCGAAGCGCCGGACTCGAAATGGATCGAAAAGCTGCGTGCCGCCGCGGCGAGCCGGAACGTGTACATGAAAGTCTCGGCGCTCGGCAACATCTCCGGCAAGAATCCGGCGCCCACCGACATCGCTTACTACAAGCCCGTGCTTGACGCGGTTTACGACATCTTCGGTGAAGACCGCCTGATCTGGGGCAGCAACTGGCCGGTGTCCGACCTGAACTGCGATTACGGCACGGAACTGGGGCTGGCGATCGCGTACTTTCAGCCGAAGGGAAAAGACGTGATGGAGAAGGTGTTCTGGAAGAACGCGGTGAAGGCGTATGGATTGAAAGTGGAATGAAGGTGCGTAGGGTGCGTCAAGGTTCGGCGCGGACGCACCATGATGAGTCTCCGTCCACGGTGGTGCGTCCGCGCCGAGCCTTGACGCACCCTACGGCGAAACCGCAAGGTTCTGCACCAACTTACTTCGGCAGCTTCTCGATCTCCTTCGATCCTGGCCTGGCTTGCAGCACCGCGTCGCCGGTTCTCTTTTCGCCGTCGCGATAGAACGTGATCTTGATCTTGTCGCCGACCGCCTTGGTGCGGACGTAGGCGATCAACTGATCGAAGTTGGTGGTCTTCACGCCATCGAGTTGGGTGATCAGGTCGTTGATTTCCAATCCCGCGCCGGCCGCCGGTCCGCCGGGCACGACGGTGACCACCGTGACGCCGTTGGTGCCCTCGGCGATGCCGCCGCCGATGCCCAGGAACGCCGTGCCGAAGCGGGTGATCTTGATCTTCCGCTCGGCTTCGACGGACTTGAGCATCGTCTCCAATTTGTCGACCTCGTCGTCGCTGAGCCCGGCCGCCGGCTCGATGTTGATCTGGCGCAGGTCCAGGACGCGCTTGACGAACTTCAGTCCATCCAGGCCGCCTTTCCAATTGGCGTCCAGCGTCAGGCGTGCGTAGTCGAACTTGCCGCCGAGGCCGGCGATCATGGCAACCGCCCTGTCGTGCCTCGACTGCGAGAGTTGCTCCAGCGTTTCCTTCGCGCGGGCGGAAGTGGATGGATGATCCATTGCCGCCAGCGTGGTCAGCGCGCCCTCAGCCATGTCCACGACCGCCGGGTCCATCGACAGCGCGAACTCGTTGAGCACTTCGACCGCCCGCCAGGTCGCCTCGGCTGAGCCTTCCTTCGCTGCCCGGATCACCTCCGGCATCGCCGGTTTGCCGAGTTCCACCAGTTTGCGCATCGACTGCTCGCGCACTTCGTAATCATCGGAGTCCAGCCCCGCGATCGCAGCCCCGACGCGCTTCGACGATTCGTCCTCGGTCGCCAGTCCGACTGCTTGGACGGCACACGCCAGAAGCACGAGCGTCGCGATCAGTCGGAGGAATGAATCAGCCATGGGAGTGCTCGTCGCAAGGGTTGCGAAGCGGGGCGTTCCACTCAGTGTTATCGGCATTGTAGTCGCCGGGGGCTTAGGAGCCGTGCAGGATCAACATCGCATGTGGGACGACTTTCCAAGTCGTCCGGC
>CAYRPN010000240.1:0-3118 GCA_964426135.1 uncultured Phycisphaeraceae bacterium
GCAGAGCCGGGGGCGAGGGGGCCGATCCGCCGTCCCCGGAAATTTTGGCAGACCCGAGGGCGCGAAGCCACCCTCGCGTGATTGACCACATCTCGTCAGACGGGTACTTTGCTTTCATGAAATTTCACTGCTCCACGATCGGCAGGGATGTTGTGGCGTTGGCGGCGGCGTTGGCGTTTGTCGGGGGATGCGCAAGCCCGCTGGACCGCGATCTGGAATCGCAACTGCGCGAAGAACTGATTCTTTCGCAGAAGGCGTACCGTGAAGCGGTTGCCGCCGGCCCCGTCATCGAAATCAGCCGGAGCCAGAGCGAGGTCGAGAAATTTCTCATCGACCGCAACCTCATCGAAACGACCGACAAACTCGGCGGGCTTGGTTCCTACAAAGGCGTCGAGGCCGACTTCGGCAAGGATCTGACCGGCGACCCCCGGACCAAAGCCGTCGCCATGTCGCTGCAGCGTGCGGTGGAACTGGCGGTGAAGAACAACCTGGAAATCAGGCTCGCGCAGATCATCCCTGCCATCAGCGACACGCAGGTGACGCAGGCGGAGGCGGTGTTTGACGCGACGGTGTTCTCTAACTTTGTCTTCAACAAGACCGACACGCCGCAGCCGCCCACCGCCGGCGTGTTCGGCAACTTCGGCACCACCGAGCAGGGCCAGACCGGCCTGACCACCGGCATTCGCAAGGTGCTCTCCACCGGCGGGCAGATTTCGGTGCAGACCGAGTTCAACCGCAACGAGCGCCAGCCCTCCTTCTTCATCGTCCCAAGCTGGTACGACGCGGACATCACGCTCAACCTCACCCAGCCTTTGCTTCGCAATTTCGGCTCGGACGTGACGCACTCGCAGATCATGCTTTCGCAGAATGCCCGCGAAGAGGCGGTGGAAGACATGAAGGCCCGCATGCTCACGGTGGTGTCGAATGTGGAGCAGGTGTACTGGACGCTGGTCTTTGCGCGGTATCGCCTGATGATCCAGGTGCGGCTGTATGAGAAGGTGATCGAGCTGCGCAAGATTCTGGTGGAGCGCGAGAAGCTGGACACGCCGCCGGAGTCGCTGACCGATGCGCTGTCCCGCGAGGAACTTCGTCGCGCGGATGTGGTGCGGGCGAGGCAGGATGTTCGCACGGCTTCGGACGCGCTGAAGGCGCTGATCTATGCGAAGGATATTCCGCTCTCGGGCGAGACGATGATCAACCCGATCGAAACGCCCGCGGACGCTCCGCTTTCGTTCAGCCTGATGGACTCGGTGAGCACGGCGTTGAACAAGCGGCCTGAACTTCGCCGGGCGCTTTTGGAGATCAAGGACGCCTCGATCCGTCAGCGCGTGGCGGACAACCAGCGGTTGCCCAAGCTCGATGCGTCGTTCACGCTGCGTTACAACAGCGTGGGCCTGGCGAGCATCGGCAATTCCTACGACAACCTGGAAGATGGCGAGTTCATCGATTATCTCCTGGGCCTGCAGTTTGAAGTGCCCATCGGCAACCGCGGCCCCGAGGCGGCGCTGGAGCAGCGCAAACTGGAACGTGCGGCGACGGTGGTGAACTACCGCAGACAGGCGCAGCAGGTGGTGCGCGAAGTGAAGGACGCCATGCGGTCGTTGGACACGGCTTACGAGGTCATCGGCGCCGCTCGCGCCGCCCGGCGTGCGGCGGCGGATCGGCTGCGCATTTTGAATGCCCAGGAAAAGCGCGACCCGCTGCAGATCGACCTGACCCTGCGTGCCCAGGAAACCCTGGCTCAGGCGGAACTGGAAGAGGCACGGGCGCTCACGGAATACCACAGTTCGATCGCCCGTTACTATCAGTCGATCGGCACGCTGCTGGAGCGCAACGGCGTGGAGTTTGAGCGCGGTTATGAGACGTCGAAATAGCAGGCGGCGACAAGTTGGGCTGTTTTATCCATTCCTAACACAATCGAAACAAGCCTGAATCGTACGCTGAAACGCGGGAATATTACCCATCTTTCCACATTGCGGAGAGCAATCTTGACAGGTTGATTGCGACAGGTTAGTGTGCTGGTGGAGGTTTGGTTAGTCCATCGAAAGGGATTCGACACAACATTGCCGGGGGAAGAACGATCACGACAAGGGAGCGGCCGCTCAATTTCAGCCCTCATTCCTTCTGGGTTTTCATTGCCGCATCTCGTTCCTGATCGACTGTTCCTGTTGTGGGTTGTCATGGAGGACGGTTCCAATGTGATCAATGATCTGCCGAGTGTTTCGGCGGATCGTCTGTTAGTCGTGCGAGGCCCCCAGGGATTCATTTCCATCCTGTTTCTCCCACCACTCTTGTGACTGTTGGGATTCCCCGGATCGCTCGATTCACGACTGATCACCGGTGTTTTTTCTTCCCATTTTTTCAGGAGCGCCCCATGAACCGCAATCGCAAAGGTTTCACCCTCATCGAGCTGCTGGTGGTCGTGTCGATCATCGCGCTGCTCATCGGCATTCTGCTGCCCGCCCTCGGCGCTGCCCGCCGCACGGCCCGCCGCATGCAGAACGGCACCCAGGTCCGCGGCATCCAGCAAGGCATGGTCACTTTCGCCAGCGGCAACGGCAGCTTCTACCCCGGTCGCGACAGCTCGGGCACGAACAAGGCCGCCATCACCAAGAGCACGACCCAGTACGGCGCAGCCGCCCCCGGCGCCACCACGCAGGCGATCACCTACGCCATCATGCTCACCAACGGCTTCTTCACGCCTGACTACGCGATCAGCCCCAGCGAAACCGATGGCAGCAAGGTTGCCGCCGCCGGCGTGAGCGCCAGCGTCGACATCACCAACACCAACTACTCCTACTCCCTGCTCCAGTGGTACGACGCCGCGGCCGACCTGGGCCGCCGCGCGGAATGGCGCGAGACCAACAACAGCCAGTGCCCCATCGTCACCGACCGCTCCAAGGCGATCGACTCCACCCTGGCCACCGTGTCCATCCACACCAGCGCCACCGGCACCGACTCGGCGAACTGGGAAGGCAACATCGCCTGGAACGACAACCACGTCACCTTCGAGACCAACGGCAAGCCCGACGGCGGCAAGATCAAGGTCGGCACCTCCACCGGCATGATGGGCGTTGCTGATGACATCTTCGTGACCGGCACCTCCGGCACGCTCGAT
>CAYRPN010000241.1:0-3118 GCA_964426135.1 uncultured Phycisphaeraceae bacterium
TGCGTCCCGACCCTCACCCCAGCCCTCTCCCTAGGAGGGAGAGGGGGCCGGAATGGCGCCCCCGGAAATATTGGCAGACCCTGCGAATGACGCATGTCGAGCATCACTGCTTCAGAATCGTCTCGAGCGCCTGCGTCGCGGCGGCGGCGAGCTTCTTATCCTCGCCGCGTGCGGCTTTGATCAGCGCGGCCTTGCCGTCGGTGCCGATCTGGCCCAGGGCGTAGACGGCCGAGTCGCGGATTTTCTGGTCCGGATCCTGCAGCAGGAAGACGAGCATGTCGGCGGCGGCGGCGGCGTCCGTTCCGATCTGGCCGAGCACGCCCATGACGAGCACGCGGCCGTCCACATCGTCGCCGCGCAGCGCCTTGACCAGTCCGGGCACCGCTTCGTAGCCGAGTTTGACCAGCGCGAGCCGGGCGGTGGTGACGACGGACTGATCCGCGTCTTTCAGCGCGTTGATGAGCGGGTCGACCGCGGCGGGCGCGAGCGGCCCCAGGCGGGCGATGGCCAGCGACGCGCCGGCCTTGGTGCGGGCGTCGCCTTCGCGCAGCGCCTTGACGATGGCGGGGATGGCCGTGTCGTTGCCCGGCGCGATCCTGGCCAGGGCGATGGCGGCGGACTCGCGCACTTCGTCGTTGGCGTCGCCGAGATTGTTGACCAGCGGTGTGATGGAACTCTTGGCGGCCGGGCCGACCTTCGCGATCGCCATGGCGGCTGCGACGCGGACGCGCGGCTCCTGGTCGGGCACCATGCGATTCAGCGCGGGCACCACCTCGGGCAGCGCCATCATGCCCAGCGAATCCACCACGGCCCGGCGAACCTGCCATTGCTGATGCTTGCTGATTTCCGCCAGCGCGTCGATCGCGGGCTTGCCGAGCCGGGCGAATGCCGGGATCGCCACGGCGCGCAGGTTCAAATCCTCGCTGGTGATGGCGTCGGTCAAGGGCGCGATGGCCTTGTCGCTGCCGGTGTAGCCAAGCGCGGTGACAGCCGCCTCGCGAACGGCGGGATCGGGATCCTTGATGGCGATGGTCAGTGCAGGCACGGCCTCAGGCCGGGCCGCGACACCCAGGGCGTTGATCGCCATCTGCCGCATGCCCGCATCTTCGTTCTTCGCGGCGACGGCAAGCGCGTCGACGGCATCCTTGCCCATGCGCGTCAGCCCGGTGGTCGCCAGTTCGCGAACGCGCTGATCCTTGTCGTTGAGGCCCACGACCAGCGCCGGGGCGACCTTGGCGGTGCCGACGAGATTCAGCGCGTAGGCGGCGGACCATCGCTTGGTCACTTCGCCATCGGTCATGGCGCCGGTCAATGCGGCGATCGACGGTTCACCGATCTGGCTCAGGGCGATGATGGAGGCGTTGCGCACGGCTGTTTCAGAATCGCCCAGCGTATTGATCAGCGTGGGCACGGCATCGGCGCTCTTGATTCGGCCGAGGATTTGAATCGCCAGCACGCGGAGGTTGTCGTCCTTGTCCTGGGCGAGTTTGATCACGGCGGGGGCGGCGGAACCGCCCATCTTCGACAGCAGTCCGGCAGCCACCTCGCGCACGCGCGGGCTTTCGTCCTTCAAGGCGGTGACCATCGTGTCCACCGACGGCGCGCCGGTGACTTCACCCAGCGCCAGCACGGCACTGGAGCGGACGATCGGCTCGGGATCCTCCAGCAGCTTGTTCAAGGCGCGTTCGGCGGTGCGGGCGGGAGAGCCGATGACGCTGAGCGCCTGGGCGGCGCCGGCGCGGACGGCAGCGGATTCGTCGCTGAGCGCGTCGGTCAATGCAGGCACGGCCTCGGCGGCGTCGGAGCCCAGCGCGAAAAGCGCGGAGGCGGCCAGTGTGCGGTAATCGGCGTCGCGATCCTTCAGCGCGCCGGCCCAGTGGCTGACGGGTTGGCCGCGGTAGGTGGCCGAGGGCTTGGCGTCCTTGGTTTCCTTCGGCTTGTCGCCGCCGCCGCAGCCGGTGAGCAGGGTGACGCCGATCAAGGAACCGCAAATGAAATGAGTCGATCGCAACATGAAACGCCTCCAAGAGCGAGCCTGATCCGCGCCACGCAAAGCGACACAATCCAATGACACGCCGGCCTCCAGGTCACGATAACCGCGACACCGACGGCAACGGGCGCTCGACACTCCCCTGTCATCGGCAAAGCGGTACAGGCACTGCAAGTCGCGGTGATTACCTTTCATACGGAACGCGAAGCCGCAGGTTTGACCGATTTCCGGTTTGGTCCGGGTTAATCGCTGGCAGCCGGGCGAACCCTGATTCCGGAAGACCAGGAATGATCGAGGAAGGCAAGGGGTTTTTCGCAGGCCAGGGTGAGATGAGGGGGCCGCAGTGCAGCCGTGGGATTGAACGGCAGGGGACTTGTGGTGATGCTCTTTCGCCCGTTCCGCCGGCGGGCCGAGCAGGAAGATTGTGAGGAATCCGCCTTGAAAATCGCTGAAATAAAAGTTGACATTATGGAAAGGGATAAGTTAGAATGCCGCCCCAAAGGTGGGGTTATCGTTACCCCCGTTGGACCCGAGACGCATCGCGAAGCTCCTTGTTGGCAGCCGAACGAGTGCCTCAATTCTTGTCAGGAGCTTCGGAATGAAACTCTACGTTGGAAATCTGAACTTCAAGACCACCGAGGAAGCGCTGCACGCGGCCTTCAGCGCCCACGGCGAAGTTCAGGAAGTCGCGATCATCAACGACCGCGAAACCGGTCGTCCCCGCGGCTTTGCTTTTATCACGATGGAAGACAACGGCGCCCGCGCCGCGATCGAAGCGCTCAACGGCGCTGACCTCGATGGCCGCAACATCACGGTCAACGAAGCCCGTCCGAAGGAGCCCCGCGCTGGTGGCGGCGGCGGCGGCGGCTTCCGTGGTGGTCGCGGTGGCGGTGGCGGCGGCGGCGGATTCCGTGGCGGCGGCGGCGGCGGTGGCGGTGGCCGCGGCGGCGACCGCTGGTAATTCAAACACGCAATCGAACAACTCAATCCATTCAAGCACCCCGACGCAACCGCGCCGGGGTGTTTTTTTTCGACGAATTCGATGTTAAGGAGCCGTGGAGGATCAACATCGGATGTGGGACGACTTTCCAAGTCGTCCCGCTGGGAGCGAAGCGATTTGAATCTGCG
>CAYRPN010000242.1:0-2975 GCA_964426135.1 uncultured Phycisphaeraceae bacterium
AGTCTCGCGCAAAGGCGCAAAGCTCGCGAAGAAACGCCTCGAACTTTGCGTGCTTCGTGCCTTGGCGCGCGATCCGCCCGGGATATTCAGAGTTCCCTTTTGACTCTTGACTTCACTATTTTGACTTTTCCTGGCTCTGCCGGCTTTGGTGTCACGCACCCTCGCGTGCAGGGCGGGTCGAGGCGTTGCGCTGACACTCCCTGTTCGATCAACCTACAAAAAAACCCCTCCACGGGGAGGGGCTTGTGTCATTCATTCGGAAAGGTTGCCGTTCACTCGTAGCGCCGGCCGCCACCACCGCCGGGGCCTCCGCGGCCACCACCACCGCCGCCGCCGCGACGACCACGATCGCCGCCGCGATCACCGCCGCCGTCGCCGCCGCCGTCCTGGCCACCGCCGGACGGACCAGCCGCACGCGGCGGATCGCTCATTCCCTCGTCCTTCATCGCGGCCTTGCGCGACAGCTTCACGCGGCCCTGGTCATCGACGAGGATGACCTTGACGCGAACTTCCATGCCGAGCTTGACGATGTCCGTGACCTTGTCGACGTAGCCGTCGCTCAGTTCGGAGATGTGGCACAGGCCGTCGTTGCCCGGGGTGAGTTCGACGAACGCACCGAAGTCCTTGATGGACGCGACGCGACCGGTGTAAATCTGGCCGACTTTGACTTCGGCGCAGAGCTTTTCGATTTCTTCGAGCGCCTTCTCAGCCTTGCCCGCACCGACGGCGGAGACATAGACCGTGCCGTCCTCTTCGATTTCGATGGTCGCTCCGGTGGATTCTTCGAGTCCGCGGATGGTCTTGCCGCCGGGTCCGATGAGCTTGCCGATCTTCTCGGGGTTGATCTTGGTGGCGAGCATGCGGGGGGCGTGCGGGCTCAGTTCCTTGCGCGGCTCGGGGATGGCCGCTTCGATCATCTCGATGATCTTGATGCGAGTGGCCCGGGCGAGTTCGAACGACTTGGCGATCTGCGCCAAGGTCAGGCCGCGGGCCTTCAGATCGACCTGAATGCCGGTGATGCCGGTGCGGGTGCCGGTGACTTTGAAGTCCATATCGCCGAAGTGATCTTCCTCGCCCTGGATATCGACGAGGTAGACTTCCTGGCCGTTTTCAGCGACGAGACCGATGGAAATGCCCGCGACGGGCGACTTGATCGGCACGCCGGCATCCATGAGGGCGAGGCAGCCGCCGCAAGCCGACGCCATCGAGGAGGAGCCGTTGCTCTCGAAAATATCGCTGACGAGGCGGACGGTGTAAGGGAACTTCTCGACCGGCGGCAACACGGCCTGCAGGGCGCGCTGCGCCAGGGCGCCGTGGCCGATTTCGCGGCGGCCGGGACCGGTGATGCGCTTCACTTCGTTCACCGAGAACGGCGGGAAGTTGTAGTGGAGCATGAACTTCTCGGCGTACTCTTCGCCGAGGCCGTCCACGATCTGCTCATCCTTGCCGGTGCCCAGCGTGGTGGTGACCAGCGCCTGGGTTTCACCGCGGGTAAACAGGGCCGAGCCATGCACGCGCGGCAGCACGCCGACTTCGCAGGAGATCGCGCGGAGATCTTCGGGCTTGCGGCCGTCGCTGCGCTTGCCGGCGAGAATGTTTTCGCGGACGAGTTTTTCTTCCAGATCGCTGATGGCGAGCTTGGCCTCTTTGACCTTCGCCTGCCAGTTTTTCACCTGAATGAAGGTGGCGCTTTCGCCCGGTTCAGGGAACGCCGAAGCCATGAACTCCTTCTTGGCGGCCTTGACGGCGGCGGCGCGGTCGAGTTTCAGGCCGTCCTTCGTCAGCGCCGCCTTCATCGGGCCGGCGAGTTTAGCGTTGACCACGTCGGCGATTTCCTTCGACGCGAGGAACGGCGTGAACTTGTACTTGGGCTTGCCGACTTTCTTCGCCAGGTCTTCGATCATGGCGACGATCTGCTTGATCGTCCCGTAGCCGACTTCACACGCCTTGAGCATGTCGGCCTCGGGGATTTCGCTGGCGCCGACTTCGATCATGTTCAGGCCGTCCTTGTGGCCGCACAGCAGCAGATCGACGTCGGAAAACTCCGCCTGGGCGATGGTGGGCATCACAATGATCTGGCCATCGACTCGACCGACGCGGACGTTGCCGACGGGCCCTTCAAACGGAATGCTGCTGATCGCCAGCGCGGCGGAAGCGGCGATGCCGGCGAGCACGTCGGGTTCGTTCTGGCCATCGGCGCTGAGCACCCAGCACTGGACCTGGACTTCGTTGAGGAAGCCCTTGGGGAACAGCGGCCGCAACGGGCGGTCGATGTTTCGCATGGTGAGGATTTCTTTGGTGTTCGGAGCGCCTTCGCGCTTGCGGAAGCCGCCGGGGAACTTGCCGGCCGCGCTGAGCTTTTCGCGGTAATCGACGGCGAGGGGGAAGAAGTCGATGCCTTCGCGCGGGTCGGCGCTGATGGCGGTGCCCAGCACGATGGTCTCGCCGAACTGCACGACGACGGCTCCGTCGGCCTGCTTGGCCATGCGGCCGGTTTCAATGGAAAGCGTTC
The DNA here is from genome assembly GCA_964426135.1 of uncultured Phycisphaeraceae bacterium. Classification (GTDB taxonomy): domain Bacteria; phylum Planctomycetota; class Phycisphaerae; order Phycisphaerales; family Phycisphaeraceae; genus CAYRPN01. The sequence goes on from CAYRPN010000242.1 coordinate 2,513, forward strand.
GCCCACCAAGGGCCATTTCAACACGAGTGACTGGCATAGTTACCTCTGCAAAAGGATGTTGGGGAACCATCGCGGGGCCATCCATGGGATCCCTCGCGACAGCCGCGCGCTTATCAAAAGCGCTGCCGCCCCTTGTAACGCAGAGGACAGGGAGATTGGTGCGCGGGTCGGGGAGCAATGCGAATGTGTAATGTGGAGTGTCGAATGTCGAATGCTTAGTTGCGGACCGATCAGGACTAGACATTCAAAACTAGATATTCGACATTAAACATTCGCCTTGCTCTTCCCGGCCCAGGCACCAAGCCCTCTGCCACTGTCGTCATTCCGATCCGGTTCGGAACTCGGAGCGGGTCTACTGCAACCCGACTGGGCAGGCATACGACCTGCCCATCTTCATAACTGTATTCAATTAGGAGCCGTGCAGGATCAACATCGCATGTGGGACGACTTTCCAAGTCGTCCG
>CAYRPN010000243.1:0-2898 GCA_964426135.1 uncultured Phycisphaeraceae bacterium
CTTCAAATCGACCGGAGTCACAGACTCCGGCTCTGTTCAGGACTCCGAAACGCCCTTTCCAACCGGTGTCAAGTACGCAAATAGCGGATGAGCCTGATTTGATTTCTTTTTGTCGGCGGGTGCGGGTAGGATGCCAAGGATCAGTGTCAAGGAATACCCGCGTGCCTGCGATGAAATCCGCACCCGAAGAGTTTTTCGAATCCGTCGGCGGTCTGCGCCTGCCTCCCAAGGCCGATGGTCGCCTGCGCGATTTGATGGATCGCAATAACGACGGCCTGCTGACGGAATCCGAGCGGGCCGAACTCGATTCGCTCGTGGAAATGAGTGAGACCCTTTCGCTGGTTCGAGCCAGAGCGTGGCAAATCCTGGGGCGGCGACCGGCATGACAACCTGGCTCATGATCGAGCGGCTGGTGGTCACGCGCGCCGATCACCGGTGCGAATACTGCCGGATGCACCAGATCATGCAGGGCGCCACGTTTCACATCGAACACATCATTCCAAGAAGCCGCGGCGGTGCGACACAAACGGAGAATCTGGCGCTGGCGTGCCCGTCTTGCAATCTGCACAAGGCCGACAAGATCGCGGCGAGCGATTCCGAATCCGGGGCAACGACCGCCTTGTTTCATCCGCGTGAACAGGCATGGCACGACCATTTCGAGTGGCGTGATGTGACCATCATTGGACGTACACCGACGGGCCGAGCAACCATTGCCGCGCTGCAACTGAACGCGCCTCGGAGGCTTCTTGTGCGCGAGGCGGAGCGACATTGCGGACTGTTCCCGCCTCGCGCGTGAGACCTCGTCGGAGCATGGTGCAATGGTGTGTGGTCACTGCGCGATCGCCCCATTCATCGGGGCGAATACGCCCCGGCTCGCTGTTACCCGATTCTCTCCACCCGAATCTCCCCGCGCGTCAGCGTCACCCGCGCTCCGTCTTGAAAATCGAACGTGCGCTTGCCGCCGGCGCGGTCGCGGATGGCGCGGAGCAATGGCGCCAGCGCCCGGCCCGAAAGACGGTCCGCGTCGACGCCGACTTCGACGAGCAAACGCCGCAGCAGGCCCGCGAGCACCACAGGCCGCAGCGTGCGGGCGTCGGTGCGGTCGAAGGTGTGTTCGTTGTTTGTGACGACCACGCGGTCAGCCGCGGCGCTGATCGCGTCGTCGAGCACGTGCTCCACCTGTCGCAGGTGATCCGCCAGCGATGCGGCGCGGGCCGCGATGTCGGGTTTCACGTCGCGCAAGACCGGCATTACGTCGCGGCGAAGGCGGGCGCGCAGGCGCGAGACGTCGGCGTTGGTGTGGTCGATGCAGGCGGGTTGCTTCAGGGCGGCGAGGTAGGCGTCGATCTCGCAACGGCTGTGCGAAAGCAACGGACGGATGAGCGCGACTCGGTGTGCGGGCGTTGATCCGAGTGGGTCGGGCGCTTCACCTTGGAGATCGAGGGTGGTCAGGCGGGGCCGCTTCAAGCGGCCCCGCCGCGATGCCCCGCGGGTGTGAGCGGCGTTGGATTCGGTTGAAAGCGTGCGTCGCCACGGCATGCCGCGCAGCCCGCGCACCGAAGTGCCGCGCAGCAGGCGCATGAGCAGCGTTTCCATCTGGTCGTCGCCGTGGTGGGCGGTGGCGACGAAGTCGGCGTCGATGGCGCGGGCCATGGTCACGAGCGCGTCGTAGCGCTGCTGGCGGGCGTTGGCTTCGAGGTTGCCGATCGATGCCGTTGTTGTTGGGAGGGCGAGGCTCCCGCCGAGCCGCGCGTCAGCTTGTGCGCCTCCCGTCTGCTGCGGATCGGCAGGAGCCTCGCCCTCCCCATGCTCGCCCTTCTCGCGCGATTTCAGGTCCAAATCCGCGCGGAGGAACGGCAGTTTCAACGATTGGGCCAGTTCCTCGACGAAGCGGGCGTCCGCCTCGGCCTGCTCGCGCAAGTGATGCTGCACGTGGCCGACGGACAATTCCAGTTTCCATTCCTGTCGCGCCGCCAGCGCGCTGAGACCCCGAAGGAGCGCGACGGAGTCGGGGCCGCCGCTGACGGCGACGAGGATTCGCGCCCCCGGCTGCAGACGACATCGGCGGCGCAAGGAGTGGGCGAGTTGGCGCACGAAATCGCGAGGCGCCGGATCGAAAGCGGGACGGGATGGCGGTGACGCGCGGGGCACAGGGATAGTTTACGACGGCTGTGTGCGCATGGATTCTGACACCGTCACTTCTGCGCACGGCACACAGAAGTTTGCATCGGAAAAATCAAAATAGTGAATGCAAAAGTCAAAATGCAAAATCCAGAGCCCGTGGGCGCGTCAAATTCTGATCTTTGACTTTTGCATTTTGACTTGGGACCTCTGAGCAACCCAAGGAGTCTCGCGCCAAGGCGCAAAGCTCGCGAAGAAACGCCTCGAATTTTGCGTGCTTTGCGCCTTGGCGCGCGATTCTCGTCGGATATTCAGAGTTCACACTTCACTATTTTGACTTTCTCCGGCTCTGCCGACTTTGGAAGGGGCAGGGGGAGGGTCTGGCCGACGGACTCCTTGGGTCTCCAGTTCAAATACAGACACAAGGAAGCAGTGCGCCCGACCCTCCCCGAGCCCCTCCCTAAGTACATCGTTTCACAATAGAGGGATCGAATTGGGGAATCGCGGAATTGGGTGGCTGGGGCTGGAGTCCGCGTAAGCCCCGGCCCGGATGCCCCTGCACCTTGTTCCGCCGGGGCTTCGCCGAGCCTCAGCCCCAGCCACCCGGAGATTGCACCCTTTTCAATGAAACGCTGTACTAAGAACTGATCTTTCCCCACATCATTTGTCGAGGGAATTGGTCTTGATTGGATGCTTTTCACCCCGGAGATGACATGAGTTAACACTACAGCGCTATTCCCGCTCAAGCTCTTGCCGATCCTGAGCCGATGACGTGTT
>CAYRPN010000244.1:0-2836 GCA_964426135.1 uncultured Phycisphaeraceae bacterium
CCGCAGATTTTGAAAAATGGGGCGCGGGAAGGATGGGGTTTTTCAGGATTCCCAAATGTCGAATGAATGGCCAAATCCGAATGCCGCCGTTTAGTGGTCGGGCCGAGTCCGCGAGGCCCACCTGATCGATAGCCGCGAAACCGGGTGGGCCTCGAAGACTCGGCCCGACCGCTAAACGCTTGAAATCTCACTTCATCAGCTTGCTCAACCGTTCCACCGCTTTCCTCGCATCGCCGATGCGGTCATTGCCCGCCTCGCGTTCGATGTTCAAATCACCCTTGTAATCGCCCTCCGCCAGCACTTTCAAGAACGCCGGCCAGTCCACCTGACCTTCGCCCACGGGCACTTCGGCGCCCCACGTGCCGGGCACTTTCGTCGCAATCGCGTCCTTGATGTGGATGCTCTTGACCCGCGGAAGCAGCTTCTTCAGCGCCGCGATCGGCTCGCCCTTCTCATAAAGAATCATGTTGGCCGGGTCGAAGTTCACGCCCACGTTCGTCGCGCCCCTGGCGTCGAGCGCACGCAGGAAAACCCACAGGTCGTCAGCCGTCTCCTGCCCCGTCTCCAGCAGCAGCGCGATGCCCTTTTCCGCGAACACCTTCGCCACGGCCGCCACGCGATCCACCATCTTCCTGAACACCGGATCGTTGTGATCGTGCGGCACGAAACCGGCATGGAACATGACCATCTTCAGGCCAAGCTTCTTCGCGCGGTCCGCCACGTCCCCGGCGATCTTCAGATTGCCTTCCCAGTGCTTGTCGGGCAGCACGCCGCCGGTTTCCTTGATGGTCTGCGGAGTAGTGTAGTCTTCGCCGATCGTTCCGAACATGCCGGACACGATGGTGATGCCTTTGGCGGCAAGCGCTTCCTGCACGCCGTCGAGCGCGCCGGGATCATCGCGATGCGGGACGAGGGCGAGTTGCACACGCTTGACGCCGACCTTCGCGCAGGCGTCAGTGAGTTGTGCCGCGTTGTGGGCGAGCATGGACCAGGAACAGACGCCAAGTTGTGCGGGAGTTTGCGGAGTCATGATGAACCTCGTGGCGGGGGAAACAGTATGAAAGCAGAGTAGCAGTGCGGCGAAAAATGTCACGCGAACACCGATGTTCCGCGCCGCGGTCCGTGGCGTGATGTGCGGCGCGGTCCGTGGCGTGATGTGATGTGATGCGCGGCCCGGTGCGTGGTGTTTAGCGACGGGGCTTGCCCCGCTCCGTGCGGCGCGCGAAGGGAATCCTTCGGAACGGGGCAGGCCCCGTCGCGGAACGTTCGTCGATTGCCGTTGGCACTTCGTCGTTACCGGACATCGTGGCGACGACCAATCCCCTGCCTGCCTCAATTGCCCCGCGCTTGTGGTCGACATTCACCGAGTGGGCCTGCCGCCGCGCCAAGCCGCGCGGTGGTTGACGCCTGCATCGGTGCGGCGGAAGATAGTGGTTTGGCCTTGTGATGTTCCGCTCTGCGAGCGGACGCTGAACGTGGAAGCCGCGCAGTGGAACCAGCGCCGAGCAACGACGCAATCGCCCGCCGAACGACTCGAAGGAAGACGCAATGACACGCAACCTGCGGCAATGGATGATCCTGGCGCTGGCGACTTTCGCGCTCGCCCTGCTGCTGTCAGCCTGTGATCAGGCCGGCACCAGCGCCGCCGACGGCAAGAAAGCCGACGGCGAAAATGAAGCCCCGGCCAAGCTGCGTATCGTCAGCCTCTCGCCCATGCTCACGCAGATGATCCTGGAGATGGGCCATCAGCGTGACCTGGTGGGCGTCGACGCCTCGCACGCCCAGGTGTTCGAAGGCCTGAATCTGCCCACCGTCGGCGATTACGGCAACATCAATACCGAAGCAGTGCTGGGCCTTCAGCCCACGCACGTCCTCGTCACCGCCGGCGCTGAGGGCGTGCCCGCTTCGCTTTCGAAGCTCGGCAGTTCGAACAACTTCAAGCTCGTCACGTTCCCCTACCCGGCCAATGTGCGCGACGTCGTGGGCATCCTGATGGGACAGCCCGCGGCACTGTCGGCGGATTCGACCTTCATCTCCGCGGAACAGAGCCTGGCGCGGCTGCTGCGCGACGACCACGCGGGCCTGTTCGTGGCCAACAACATCATGGGCCGGCTCGGCAAAATCGGCGCGATCACCGACGCCGTCGCCGTCCCCGGCCGCAAGCCGCGCGTGCTGACGGTGATCGGCGTGGAGCCACGCATCCAGGTGAGCGGCCCCAAGACCGTGTTCCACGATCTATTGACGAATTACACAGGCTCCTACAACGCCGCGATTCCCGAACCCAAATACCCAACCGACCTCAAAGACCCCAAAGCCATCGCCGCCTTCAAGGGCGACCCGGCGGATAACGTCGGCACCGCGCCCGAGTTGAACCGCGAACAGATTCTCGAATTGAAGCCCGACGTGATCGTACTGGTGCTGCCGGGCGGACCGCCGCTGAAGGAATGGGAGTTTGAGCCTCGCCTCGCCGACCTCCGCGACCTGGATGTTCCCGCGGTGAAGAACAAACGCATCGTGCTGATCAACGACCGGGCTGCGCAGGTGCCCGGCACGACGCTGCCGGAGACGGCGGCGGCGATCGCCAAGGCTGTGTATCCGAGCGTGGCGGCGGAAGTGGATCGCGTGATGGCGCCGCCGGTTAAACCGGAAGAGACTGAGAAAAAACCGGACGACGCGAAGACCAGCGAGCCGGTGAAGCCTGCGGAAAAAGACGGCGAAACCCCGGCAAAGCCCGCGAAACTGGAAACGCCATCCGCCTCAGCGGAGACGCAGAAGAACTGAGGCTCATCCGGCCAATGCGTACTCGTCTTGTCAGAGCCGGAGTCTGTGACTCCGG
>CAYRPN010000245.1:0-2807 GCA_964426135.1 uncultured Phycisphaeraceae bacterium
CATGATGGGCGTTGCTGATGACATCTTCGTGACCGGCACCTCCGGCACGCTCGATTCCTTCTCGAACGTCCTGATGCACTACAAGTAATTCAAACTCGGCACATTCCGACTCTCAAAACCGCCTCTGGAAACAGGGGCGGTTTTTTTCTTGCCCGGCACGTCGTGCAGCGCGAGGACCGATCCTACGCGACCGTTCGCCACGCCTGCCGTGACGCGCTCTTCTCATAGAATGGATGCACGATTCGCCAGCCATCGGCATGACACGCGCCCATTCCAATTCGAACGCAGCGGAGTCTCGCTCATGCGTCACGGCCCGACGATCAGTTCTGTCGGCAGGCACGCTTCCACTGGCGCTGCTTTTCCTCGCGACCGCGGTTCTCGCGTGGCCTGTGCCCGCCGAGGCACAGGACTCTCCGTTCGATGCATTCAAGCGCATCGAGCCGATTCTCCAGCAGCATTGCGTCGAATGCCACGGCCCCGCCAAACAGAGCGCCAACCTGCGCCTGGACCAGCGCGAGCATGCCGTCAAAGGCGGCAGTTCGCAGCAGCCGGTGGTGGGCGGCAGCATCGAGACGAATGAACTGCTCAAGCGGGTGAAATCCAGCGACCCTGAGTACCGCATGCCGCGGCATCGGCCGGCTCTGTCGGCCGCGGAAATAGAATCGATTGAAGCCTGGGTGAAGGAGGGCAGTCCCTGGCCCTCCGCCAAGGCGGGGCGGGATGAGTCTGCGTCATCGCACCGGCTGGAGCGCCTTGCCGCCCAGCTTTTCTCCCCACATGGCTACGTGCTGATCGGCGGCCTGGGAGCGTGGTGGGTCTTGTGGCGTTGCCGCCGGGATGCGCGCAAAGCCGACGCCGGTGCCGTGAGGCAGGCGCCGTCGTGGGTGCGTGCGCTGGCCAAGATCAGTTGGGCCTGGTTGCTGGCGATCGTGCTGGCGTGCTGGCTGGCGCTGACCTGGAGCGAAACGCGGCAATTAAAATCGCTCGTGGCGAAACTGGAGGCCCGGCCCGATCCGAACAACATCACCTGGGAGCGCGTGCTCGGATCGCCGCCGCGCGTGATACATCCGGGTCATCCACCTCGGCTCAAGTCGGTCTACTACCGCGGCAACTGCGAGCGCAATCCAAAGTTGTTCAACAACGGCAACTACCGGACGTCCACGCTCCACGTGGCGCTGTGCGATTTGACGGGCAAGGAAATCAACTGGGGCGATCCGCTGCCCGCGGCACTCGCCGTGCGCTTCGAGATTCAACGGGCGCCGGGCGCTACCCGGCAGCTTTTCAGCGATGAGATCATGTCCGGTGTGTTCTTAAGTTCGCAGCATTTCGATCAGATGCCGAAGCGGCGCGAGAAGCCCATCCGCGTGCTGTCGCCGGTGGTCCCCGGCGAGCGGTGGGCGGCGATCTATCCGATCACCACGGGCCCGATCAACGCCCAGGGCGAACTGCTCGGCCGGGTGTACGTGCATGCCAAGGGCATGGGCGTCGCCGGGGACGAGCATGAACTGGCCGCCCAGTGCCACTACGGAATCGAGTACCAGATCAAAATCGCCGACGGTCGCATCGGCGAAGGTTCGCAGCTCTGGGCGAACGCGATCTACCTGACCGGCGTGGTGCAATGGCCCGCGGGGCCGGGCAACGTTCCGTTCAACCAATGGTTCGACAAGGATCCGATTCCGGAGATCACGGGGACGAACAGCACCGATCCCAAGCTGCTGGGCATTCCGGATCACGTGAAGGAAAAATAGCAGGCGTTTGGCGAAATGAGATTCAATCCTCTTCCACGACGCCGCCGAACTTGCGGGTGCGCTTGGCGTAAGCGCGCAGCGCGTCGTGGAACTGGTCGACATTGAAATCAGGCCAGCACACGTCGGCGACGTACAGCTCCGCGTAGCTGATCTGCCAGAGCAGGTAGTTGCTCACGCGCATTTCGCCGGCGGTGCGGATGAGCAGGTCCGGGTCGGGCAGGCCTTGCGTGTAGAGGTGATCGCTGATGATTTCCTCGGTGATGGCCGAGGGATCGAGCTGCCCGCTCTTCACCTGCGCAGCAATGTCGCGCACGGCGTCGGTGATCTCCGCCCGCGAGCCATAGTTGATCGCCAGGCACAGCGTCAGGCCCGTGTTCGTCGCGGTGACGCGCGTGGATTCGTCGAGCTCGCGCAGCACCGGCGCGGGCAGACCTTCGCGCCGGCCGATCTGGCGGAACTTGACGTTGTTCTCCATCATCTCCTCGCGCTCGGCGATGAGATATTCCACATACAGGTCCATGAGGAAGTTGACCTCGTGCTGCGGCCGCGACCAGTTCTCCACGGAAAAGCTGTAGAGCGTCAGCACATCGAGTTCGAGCCGGGCGCATTCGGTGACGATGCTGCGCACCGTGCGGGCGCCCTGTTCGTGGCCGAAGGTGCGCGGTTTGTTGCGCTGGCGGGCCCAGCGTCCGTTGCCGTCCATGATGACGGCGACGTGGCGGGGCAGTGCTTCGCGAGGCAGGCCGAGCTTTGCGAATGAGGCGGCGGTCTGCTGGGCGCGGGTCGGTTTGTCGAGCGTCTGCGAGGGCATGGGTGAAGATGATACGAGGGAGCGAGGGCTGGGGTTTGGGGAAGGTTATGAGTTCTGGGTTCTGAGTTCTGTCTCCGGTTACATCGGCATGCGTTTGGGCGCGACGTGTGTAATTGAAAACGATTGCATCGGCGTAGGGTGCGTCAAGGCTCGGCGCGGACGCACCGTATTGCGCCGCCGTGAAGGTCGTGTGCCTTAGGAACGGGATCGAAATAACTTCCCGGATTCAGACGCCAGAATTTTCATTA
>CAYRPN010000246.1:0-2767 GCA_964426135.1 uncultured Phycisphaeraceae bacterium
GCAAGCCCGCCGGCTAAATGGGGGACCGCCAATTCGCGAAGTTATTTCGGCCCCGCTCCTTAGAACGTGTCAAGCATCACCCGGCTTTGGTGCTGGTCTGCGGCCGAGCGTTGCATCTGGATGGCATTCCCTTGCGAGGGGTCCGATGATGGCGGTTGCGTTGAAAGGACGTGGCCTTGTGTACTGTGGCATCGTCGCGGTGCTCCTGCTGCTGGGGATGGCCGGCTGCTCCACGTTGCACTACGACGTTCAGGTCGACCGCGATCCGAGCATGGGCAAGTACTCGACCTTCGCCTGGCATCCGCGCGGCAATCGCGTGATCATTGTGGACACCCGCCGCGCTGCCGAAGCGAACGAACGCATCAGGACGGCCATCGAGCGGCAACTTGCGGGCAAGGGCGTGCAATGGATCGCGCAGGGATCGCCGCAGTTGCTCGTGGCATTTGACCTGGGCGCGGTGAAGCGCACGGAAGTGACCGAATGGGCGGACACGAAGTTCCAGGGCCAGGCCACCCGCACCGCCGTGGAAACCCGCGAATACCGCCAGGGCACGCTGCTCGTGTACCTGATCGACGCCCGCAGCAACCGCCTCGTCTGGCGCGGGCTGGCGGACGTTACGGTGGAAGATCCGAACGAAGCGGCGGGCCGGATCGATGAGATCGTCGCGCGGTTGTTCGCGCAGTATCCTCAGTGAATCTCGACAGGCACTCCTCCGACAGAAAGGCATCCCGACATGAATCGATTTCATTCCCACGCCGCTCTTGCCCTGGTGCTGCTGGCCGCGGCCTTGACGGGCTGCACTGAGCACAAGGCGCAGGTTTCCTTTCACGGCGGTCAGTTCGTGAACAAGCCGGACGTGTTCCTGGTCCGACCGTTCGCGGTGGACATGGCGTCGACGGCGAAGGATCAGGATGTGATCCCCGCCTGGATTCTCAAGTCGCGGCAGGAACCCCACACGCCTGAGGATGCCCGCGCGGGGCAGCAGGTGGCGGCAACGCTGGTGCAGCAGATCGTGACGGCGCTGGAGGCCCGCGGCATTCACGCCGCCGCCGCCGGCGCCGCCGCGGCGACGGCCAACTCGGTGCACATCACTGGTCAGTTCGTCAACGCGGAGTCCTCCACCGGCGACCTGCGTCCCGCGGTCGGCTACCGCGCGGGCAAGAAGGTCGAGACGCGCGTCCAACTCGTGCAGAGCGGCAGGCTCCTCGCCGAACTCGCCGCCAACGCCAGCACCGAGGAAGTCAAAGAGGCGACCGCGGACATCGGCCGGCAGATCGCCGACGTCGTGGTGCAGGCCTACGTCAACCGCGGCTGGCTGCCCCCGCCGCCCAAGAAGTGAACCAACCGATTTCAGGTTCATCCGGCAATTGCGTCCATGGCTTGTCAGAGCCGGAGTCTGTGACTCCGGTTCGCCGAGCCGGGTCGATCCCGGCGAGGCGAAGCTCGGTGCGGCGGACCCTCGTGCAACCGGGAAGACAGGGCGCGAATTCGATTTGAAGCGGCATTGAGCCGCTTCAAATCGACTGGAGTCACAGACTCCGGCTCTGTTCAAGACTCCGACGCGCCTATGTCAACCGTTGTCAGGTACGCAAGTGCCGCATGATCCCGATTTCAAATCCGCCGACGAATCCGGCCCAACCAGAACAGGAGCGACTCGTGAAAAATCTTGCGCTGATGGCAGTTTTGCTGTGCATGTGTCTGACCATGACAGGCTGCGCCAAAGATGGCGACATCCGCATGGTCAATGGTGAATATCGCAAAGTGTTCCGCGACCAGGATGGACAGGAATATTTCGTGAAGGATGGCCGCAAGTACCGCGTCGACGAATGACTCGCGGACCCCGCAACACGGGAGAACCGCGCCATCGATCAACGCCAACCTCCTGCGGCGATCTCGGTTGCGGCTGCGGTCGGCCTTTTTTTCGAAATGATCGTCGGCAGTTCCAGTTGATCGAATCGGCTCGCCGTGACGAACTCGCCTTTTTACGGCATACTCATCGTTGCTCGACCAATTTCAACACCAGGGATCAGTCATGAAACGCACTCTGCTTTGCTCCGTTCTGCTCGTTTCCGTCGCTCTCCTGCAAGGCTGCGGATCGCCGTTTGTCGGCCGATGGAAGAGCGACAGCTTTCAGCCGGCGAATCCTGACCTGAAAGGCCCCGGCACGCTGCTGGTCAACATCCGCGACGATAAGACGTTCAGCGCGACGTACGAGTCGAAGGACAAATCCACCAAGCGCGGCGGCACCGGCCGATGGGACGAGGATTCCAAGAACACCATCCGGCTCTTCGTCAAGACCGGCGACGGCCCGGAGATGACCAGCGCCGAACTGGCCGACAACAACACCCTGCAACTGATCGGCAAGGGCCTGGCGGAGAAGCTCAAGCGCGACTGATCCCTGAACTCTAGTCTCCACTCGCGATTCCCCGTTCCCGATTCCCGACTCCCGATTCCACAAGGATATTCCCATGAATCTGTATCGATGGCTCGGTCTTTCGTTTCTCTGCGTCACCCTGGCCATGTCCGCCGGCTGCGGCAGCAGCGCCAATGTGAAAGTCGAAGGCAGCAAGACCGCAGGCCAGGAACTGAAGGATCTCGACGAGGCCTACCAGAAAGGCACCATCAACCGCGAGGAATACGAGAAGATGCGCAAGCGCATCATCGATGGCAAGTGATCGGACCGTCTGCTGCTCCATGTCCGGGCCTGCCCTCAGGAACGGGACCGAAATAAGTTCCCCATTTAGCCGGCGGGCTTGCCCGCCGAGAC
>CAYRPN010000247.1:0-2757 GCA_964426135.1 uncultured Phycisphaeraceae bacterium
AGGATACAGACGCGGGAGACGACTAAATGTTCAATATATTATGCTCTGATTAGTATGTCGGTAGTTCATGTGAGGAATTTGTAAGGCCCGTTCTGGCCGAACTATTGGCGCTGTTTGGGCTTATTCCGTTCTTAACATTGATCGATGAGTCATTATAAGCTCGCCTTCACCATCCGCCAGTTCATTGTGAGTTGATCCTATCGGACGATCAAGAACGACGGTCCGGATCGACGAAATCGTATGCGACGCTCCCAGTTCGGATCGCGGGCGGATCGAATCGCGTGGCTTCATACGCCTGCATCGTGGCAGTCCTGAACTTTCATCACAAAATCGGCTGCATCTTCCGCGTGCGCCAGTTTGGGTGTGTGAATCTTCGCAACACGTCGCACAGAATTAGCGCTTGCCTCCTCCTCGACGCTCAGATGAACGCGAGTTCCCTCGGGCAGCGCGAGCGGTTCAAGCGGTCGGAAAGCGCCTTGGCTGAAGATGGCATCGAGGTGACGGACCATGAAACGATTCTAGCCGAGTGCTGTCATGGGGTCGAGATCGCCTCGTTGTGCTTCCAGGGTTTTTCAATGCTCCACCCTAAGCCGGCCAAGCCGGAAGGGCGAAGAGTAGAGGGCCAAGGGTAAAGGGATAAGAGCTTCTATGCCCCGCGCGTAGAAGTTGCAGGATCAGAATCTACGCGCCGTCAGGTTTTCTTGGTGATTCGATCGCGGCGATCTGGAGACAGCGACTGCAGGTCACTCCGTTTCATCCAGCCGCGCCGCAGCCATTCAATCAAATCAGATTCAGCGGTGGCATAGTTCACGCGAAACCGTTCCTCGAAGAGTCGGCGCCACGCGCGCACCTTGTGTTCCAGCGGCCAGAGATCGTCAACACACTTCACGGAAATGGCGCGGTATTCCCGCAACACATCCTCTTCGGCTCGGCTTCTGGCGCGCTCGATCGCGGCCTTCAGTGCGGCCTTGTCACGTTCTGACCATCCATGGCTCATCAATGGGCCCCAGTCAGTAATTGAGCTGAAACTGGCTGCGCAGCAGGAACTGGCCGGTGTCCGTGGCGTCGTCCTGCAGCAGCCCCAGGCCGGTCTGTGCGAACGGCACGGCATCGTCGGGGACGAAGACCAGGTCGATGGTCATCTTCGCGTCGTGTTTGCGGAAGTAGACGTTGACGCCCACGGTGATCAGATAAATGTCATCGTCGTAGGCGAGCAGGAACGCGCCGGAGCCGACGTTGAACGGATTGCGATTGTCCATGTCCAGCCATTCGAATCGGGCGAACGGCTCGATGAAATCAGGCACGACCATGTAACCGGCCTGAACGAGAAAGCCGTACTGGTCGAAGTTGTTTTCGCCGGCGACGCCGTCTTCGTCGTTGAAGTGCCGGCCCATGAAGGCTGCGTAAAAGTTGAAGCCGTTGGATTCGAGGGAGCCGTCAACGGTCCAGTAAATCTGGCTATCGTTGCTGCCGGCCCCGGTGGCCTGGCCGGTCTCGGCGACCTCGTAGTGAATGCCGCCGCCGACGAAAATGCCCAGGCCTTCGCCGCTCCAGGCGCTGAAGTCCTCCATCTGTTTCCAGTCGCCCGCCAGGCGGATGTCGATCCGGCCGGTCAGCGCGGCATCCGTGGTGTCGTTCTGGAAATCGTTGGCAGCGTTGGTGACTTCGCCCTGGTTGCGGCCGTCGTTGAAACTGACGACGGCGCGGATCGCGTCGCCGGCATAGCTCATGCTCACGCCCTCGATGAAGCCGATGGTGAACGCCTCGTTCACGTAGCTGCGCTCGGCGGCCAGTTGTTTGCTCGCGCTGATGTTCTCCTCGCGCAGGAACGCGGACTTGAACCTGCCGGCCTCGATTTTCAGGCCTTCCGCCAGGACGTAGCCGAAACGAGCTTCCTCCAGCCCCACCACGTTCAGGTTGCGATCCGCCGCCAGCGTCACGGTGTATTCGATTCTCGGATTGCCGACGTGGCCATTGAAGAACTGCTTGACGCGGCGAACCTGGAAACCAGATTCGGATTGATCCTGAATGCCTTCGCCGGGGTCGGCGGTGTCGCCGTCGTGGTTGGCGTCGATGGCGGTGGGGCTTTCGCGGAAATTGGCGACGTGGCGAAACTGGATGCGTCCGCCGATGTTCAGCAGGAACGCGCCGTCAGCCGAGCCGATGAAAAACTTGCCCTTGTTCCACCCGGCGACCGCGCCATCCGCCATCAGGCTGGCGCGGGTGTCGGCATCCGCCAGCACTTCGCGGATCAGCGCCTTCACCTCGTCCCCGCGGCGCTGGTCCAGCCAGTGAACCGCCTGCTTGCTTTCGATCTCGGCCAGGCGTTTCTCCAGTGTGTCGACGCGCTGGAGCAGTTGCGCCTCGCGCGGCGACAACTCCTGTGCAGCCAGGGGAGTGGCGAGGCCGAATGCGATCGCGTGCGCGAGCAGAGATGAACGGAGTTTCATGGCGTGTCTCCTGACGGCGTGGGAAAGGAAGGTGTGCGTCCGTGCGATCGGCCGATCTTCGCCGTGGTCGTGTTGAATCCCAGGCGCCTCGATGCTTCGGCCATTCTGTGTCGAAGCACGCGACGAACCAGCCGCGGCGAAGCAGCCGCGCCGAACGCTCGGGCGATCCGCGCCGCACATGTTCAACAGAGTAGCGTGCCTCGGCGGGATCGAGTGAGGATCGTGACCGAAATAACTTCCCGACTTGGCCGTCTCCGATTCCCCTCCCTCTTAGGGAGGGGTTAGGGGAGGGTCGGGCGCACTGCGT
>CAYRPN010000248.1:0-2690 GCA_964426135.1 uncultured Phycisphaeraceae bacterium
GGTATGAAGAGTTTGAGTCCAGAGGGTTTGCAAAATGTTATTAAGGCTGCTGCTGATGCGTTACCTAGCATTCAAGGAGACAAAGAAGCACAAAAAGAATTTATTGCAAAGATAGGTGCAGAAATCTTAGGCCAAATACCTGGTGATAGATTAGGAATTGTTGCGGAATATACTAAGGATTTGCTCGATCACATAAATGAGAAAGGATTTGATCTTTCTAATCCTGAAACTAAAGAAAAATTTGGTGCTTTAATACAAACTGCCTTTGGACACGGGAAAGGTGAACCCGAGGTGCTTAAACCCGAGGTCCTGTTGAAAGCTTTGATAGATAATAAAGACCTCTTAGATAAAGCTTTCCCAGAATATAGTAATTTGATGCCTCGTGAGTCTATGATTAAGGCTCTAGACACATTAAAAGATGCTCAAGACATGATCAAGGGTGCTGATGGGACATTGGACGCTAGAGATTTACAAGCCCTAACTGCGTCGTTCTTTAAGTTTCATGATGCAGAGAGTGCTACTGCTCAAGCTAATTCTAAGATCATGGATGAAATTATGAATAAGGCTCGCGGTCAAGGAGCCGCCATAGCTAATTTAGTTTGGACTAATCCATACGAAGCGGCGAAGCAGGGACATATAACCAATGATCAAGCTAATCAGATTGCATCTGGTCAAGCTCAAGCTGCAGAAGCTAAAAATTCATGGACAAATATATTTTTTGGTATCCCTGGACGTATTGCAGATCAAAAACTAGCAGAAGGTTACGGGCAAGTATATGGAACAGCTCTTGGTAAAGCCGAGCAGGCTATTAATAGTTCTAGAGCCAATCTTCAAAATGATGGTGATTTCAGATTAATAGCTGAAGGCTTGCACACTGCGATGTTAAGCTCTGCGGTAAGAGGTGATTCCGTTGGTCAGTTTGTAAGCCAAGATGATCAAAACAAGATGAAAGGTCTTCAAGAAGCTTTCAAAGGATCTGGTGTAACTACCAACAAAACTCACGAAGACGCAATAAAATATTTATCTGAGCTGGGTAAAAAGCAAGAGCCGTTAACTCAAGAAGAGTTTGATAAGGCAGCAGAGTACAGGTTAGCTTTAGATCCAGAGAAAATGTATAAAGCTGTAGAAGCCAATTTGGCTCATAACACTACAAAAAATGGTACTGACTTGAAAGATTATGATGGTAACACCATTAAATCTGCTTTAGAAGGAATAAATAAACTTAATAAATATGCTTTAGAAACTGATCCACGTGCATTTGATAGACAAGAATTACAAGCTAAAGTAACAACAGCTAAAGCAGAAGTGCAAGATTACTTAGATGGTGTATCTAATGCATTAAATATAGGAAGGATTTCAGTTGATAAATTAGGAGAGTTAAAGTTGGATGATCCTCTGTCTATCCCTGGTCAACTGAAGGATCTCAAGGCTGATGCTACCTTATACACTAAATTTGAGAAAAAATCTGCTGAAGATGTTAACAAGGCGCTGGGAACCAAATTCGATAAAGCGCAAGATTCAAAATACAATTTCTATGTTCTTAGTGGGCGTGATAAGGATGGCAAGGAGACTACTAGTTTAGTTTCAACCACTAAAGATGGTACTAGCTCTTGGCTTCGTGGAGATGATGGCAAATGGTCTGCAACTTTAGGGCCAGGGATGGCTGAGGCTATTAATAGAGCTGATAAAGGTTACACTAGTCTGAATGGTTATTTATCAACTGCTAACGAAGCTAGAAAGTATGTCAATTCTTTTGGTGATTCTGCTACAGGACAAATGCTTCAAGATCTTTCAAATAAAGGTATTTTATCAGTTGGACAACTGGCTGCTAATGAGAGCAATAAATTTGCTGCGTACTCTGTTGATGGAAAAAGATATTTGGGGTACGAAGCTGGTGGACAGAAGTCTTATATTAGAGAAGATGGTAGTCGAGCTTTGATGGACTCAGTTCACCAACAAGCATACACGAAGGCTTTGAGTGATGTAAGTAGTGATATTGCTGAGGCTAAAGCAGGTGCTTTTGATAGATATACTGCTGCCATTAATGAACTCAAAGGTGATGCTAATAGTTTTGATAAGCTGGGTGAATATACTCAACAACAATATTCTGGAATTAAATATCATAGTTCAAATAAGGATTATGATATGTATGCAGATGCAAGCAAGGGAATATATGTCTCTATTCAAAAGTCAACTGAAAATTCTAATCCAGACCCTAAAATACAAATATATAAAGATGGAAGTTGGAAGCCGCTTGATAAGGATAACGCGGTGGATAAAACACATTATGATGCTTTATCCTTTATCATTGCTAATCAAAATACGCCTAGTTTCAGAAAGCAAAATGAAGAGGCTAGCTATGTTGATGGTGGACAAACTAAAAAAGTTGTATATGATACTTTTGTAGATCCTAGAACTAATCTTACATACCGAGCATATAAACAAAGTAATGATTCAGAGCCTTATGCATATAGAGCAGTGCAACAAGATTATTATAATAGGCAAGTACTGGCAACGGTAGATACTGCAACAGAAGCGAGATTACAAAGATTGTATTTGGGAACTAGGAGAAGTTTAGAATCTAGTGTTCGATGAATCTAACTATCTACTAAATTCTTGACCATAAGACAAATAACTCTAATTAAAGTTAAACATCGCTATGCGTTCTACTTCTTGAGCAGGACGAGGAA
>CAYRPN010000249.1:0-2658 GCA_964426135.1 uncultured Phycisphaeraceae bacterium
TAATGAAAATTCTGGCGTCTGAATCCGGGAAGTTATTTCGATCCCGTTCCTAAGGGAAGGTAAAGAAGGTAAGGGAAGGTAAAGAAGGTAGAGAACAAAGCGGAGCCATGGGCAGCCGGATTCATTACCTTCTCTACCTTCATTACCTTCTCCACCTTCATTACCTTCTCTACCTTCCTCCCTACGCGATCCTGCTCGTCAGCCCGCCGTCGATCACGACGGTTTCGCCGGTCATGTAATCGTTGGTGACGAGCATGGTGACGACCTGCGCGACCTGTTCGCTGGTGCCCTCGCGGTGGAGCGGGATTCGGTTCTGGAGGTTGAACTGTTTGCGGTCTTCGGGCATGTCCTTGTGGAAGCGGGTGCGAATGATGCCGGGCGCGACGCAGTTGACGCGGATGTTGAAGTCGCCCAGGTCGCGGGCCAGGGATCGCGTGAACTGCGGGATGGCGCCCTTGGCGGTGGCGTAGGCGATGGCGCCGGGCACGCCCAGGACGCCGGCCGTCGAGGAAACGGTGATGATCGCGGCCTCCTTCGCGGCTTTCAGGTGCGGCAGCGCGGCCTTGCAGAGATAGAAGTTGGCGTTGACGTGCAGATCCATCGCCTGCCGCCATTGCTCGCCGGTGATGTCCTCGATCCGCCCCGGCGCGGGCCCGCCGGCGTTGTGGATGAGCACATCGAGCCGGCCGAAGCGGGCCACGGTCTTCGCCACGCAGTCGTTGCACGCAGCCTCGAGCGACAGGTCCGCCGCGATGAGCAGGCACGCCCGGCCGAGCGCTTCGATCCGCGCTTTCACTTCCTGCGCCGGGCCATCGATGTGCCGCGCGGCAATGGCGATGTCGGCGCCCTGCCGGGCCAGATCAATTGCGATGGCGGCGCCGATGCCCATCGTGCCGCCGGTGACGAGTGCGGTTTTGCTGGTGAGTTGCATGGGGATTTCAGGGTGTGGGGTCTTGGGTGTAGGGTGTAGGGTGTAGGGTGTAGGGCTTCAATTCAGGCGGCGTCCCTTTCTTGCACGCTGCCAGGCGGTGCCAGCGCAAGAATCTATACCCTACACCCCAACACCGCCAAACCCCAGGCTGACGGAGCCGGAACAAGATCCGAATCCCAACCCTAAACCATACACCCTAAACCCTAAACCCTTCTCTCCCCCATGCCCACTCATGTCATTCTTGATGGCCTCGACGATCCGCGCGACGCGCAGTGGCTCTCGGCGCGATGGGCGGCTGCGGGATTCGTCAACGCCGTCGATATCGGCGGACAGTCCGCGTGGCTGGAACGAGACGTCCAAGTCGCGGTGAACCAGGCGGGATCACTATCCCCGCAAGACGCTGCCGGCCTCGGCGCAGGCGCGGAAGCGATGCCGACTTGTCGAGACGTTACTCCTGACGCGACGGCCCCGTCACGCATGGAACCGCGCGGCGACGTCTTGCCGGCCGCCACAGCCATGACCGAATCCGACATTGCCCGCGCCGCCGAGATGGCGCGCGAGGTGGGCGTGGAAATGCGCGATCGTGTCGGCGTCGGCTTCGTGCCCGCCAATGATCTCACCGCGATGCGCGAGCACATGACCAGAGAGTATCGCCTGCGCCTCGCACAATCCCTGGTCTTCGGCCTGCCCGCGCTCGCTGTGCATTACCTCGCTCCCGTCCTGGCGCGCGGCAGCGGACAGTCCGCCGGCAGCCTCATCTATCCTTGGATCTTCGAGATGATCCTCGTCGGGTGGACGCTCTGGACCGCGGGCCTGCCCATGCTCTGGCAGGGCGGGCTGGCGCTGCTGCGCGGCAAATGCACGGGCGATCTGCTCACCGCCGCCATCGTGCTGGCCGCGTTCGCACCGTCGGCGCTGGGCGTCGTCTCGTTTCTATGGACCAGCGATCCGTGGCTGCCTCAAGGTCCGCCGCCGGTGCTGGCATCGGTCGGCGCAACACAGGCGTCAACTCAGGCAGCCAGCGCGCCGGGGCCGCAGTTTCACATCGCGCTGATGGCGGTGATGCTGGCCGTGGCGCAGCGCTGGCTCTTGTGGCGGCGCATCGAGCGACTGGCGGGACGTGGCAACCTCATGCTGCCGCGTTTCGGGCGACTGGTGGCCGCATGGCTGATCTCGACCATCACGATCATGGCGTTGATCGATGCGACGGCCGGCCTTTCGTTCGCACTGCTGCTGCCGCCGATGCTGGCGCTGGGCGGGATCAACCGCCGCAACCCCGGCCTGCTGATCGCGTTGCCGGTGCTGGTCTTCGCGCCGATTTTCGTGCTGGGCCCTGGCCGATTCGATTTCGCGCCCGGCGCCGAGCACGTGCGCTTCGAAATCGCGGCGGGCTTCGCGCTGATGATGACGGTGGTGATGGCGTGGGGCTGGGGGAAGCAGGAGCCGAGAGGCGGGAGCGGGGAGAGGAGAGCCGAGAGCCGTTAGCTTTCAGCCTTCCGCATTCAGCCGTCGGCCATCTGTTGTCCGGTGTCAGGCATCGGATCGGTGCTCGATGACTTGGGGCAAAGGTTGCTCGTTACGCGTGATTGACTACTACCGGCTGACGGTTAATGGGGGATCGCTATCGGCTGCCGGCTAACGGCTAAGGAGCCGTGCAAGATTAACTCCACAAATTCGAATCGCTTCGCTCCCAGCCGGACGACTTGGAAAGTCGTCCCACATGCGAT
>CAYRPN010000250.1:0-2613 GCA_964426135.1 uncultured Phycisphaeraceae bacterium
GGAAAGGCAACGAAGTGAAAAACCTTGGAGTTCTCTTGCCCCGCGAACTGCCTCGCGAACTTGACGGCCTTGAGGTCGATGGCTGGAGCATCACGGGCTACTACAACGACGAGTTGACCTGCCGGAATGCGCTGTTCTGGTGGCTCCGGAAACTGCCGTTACAGAGCTTCCCGGAAGGCAAGGACACCACGGAGGTGATCGCTTGGACCTTCGAGGCGGGGGAAGAGTTTATCCGACGCCCCCTTTACCGCGCCGATGTGAGGATGCCTGTGATCCTGAAAGGAGATGGAGATGAAGCACGACCCTGACGCCCTGATCGCCAGTGCGAAGCGAGCCCTTTGGATCAAGCGAGACCTGAAGGATATGGCGATTGCGGTTGAAGACTGCCCGCCGTCCTTCTTTGAGAGGCCGGATGCGAAGGAGTGGAGCCGGATCGCGAACCTGGCCCTCGGGTCGAAGTCGAGAGTGGTTTCGATCATTGACGACGGAAGGGATGGACTGTGGTGAAAGTTGAATACACCGACCCTTATCGCAAGGTCCGGGCACAGGCGATTGAGTATGCGGACCGAGATACGACGGAGATCCGGCAAGTGGCATTCTCTGGGGAAGGCGAAAAGGGATCGAGCATCTACCGTGTTCTTCAGCCTGGCGGCTCAGTGTTCGTGGCCGTTGCCGGTAGATGCACCGTGGTGTTCGGAGACAGAGGGCCTGTTGGGTTCGAGAGGACTCTTCGGCCGCATTCCCACATCAAGGGCAAGGACGAGTGCGCCGGATGGTTCTTGCGACACATGAGCAGCAAGGAAAGGCACGAATGCTTCTACGTCGAAGACGCCATCCTGCACTGCATTGACATGTCCGATCCCGAGGACAACTTCAAGAGGTGGGATGAGGTCAAGAAGCAGCTGATCTCAAATCGCCACGAGATGTATCCGGACCTGTGGTTCCGCATCCTGGAAGACGCAGGGGTTGAACTCTGCGACAACGCGGGAGTGCCGATGAAGCCGGACTTCGATGCGGTCTTCTGTGCCCAAATCTGCGTCCAGATCGAACGCTGGCTTCTGAAGCAAGAGACGGAGAGAAATCGATGAAAGTTGAGATCGGAGCCAAGACCGCAGCACGGACCATCAAGGTCCTTCTGCGTGCCCTGGAGATCGCGGAAGACCAGCTGAAGCGCCAGATGAAGGAGATCAACCGCCTGCAATTCGACAACGAACACATGGCGCGGGAGGTCGAGAGACTTGAGGCTGAGCGCAAGGAGTATGTGGAGTTGGCTAATCGAGACCACCAGCGCGTGTTGCTCGCCAGCGACCATCAAGGCGTCGTGAAGGAGCCCGAGTCCACTCCGGTTACGCAATCCCGATCCAAGCCCTGTCCGACGTGTGGCGCGACTCCGTGGGGTCAGAACAAAGTTTGCCCCTCTTGCCAGATTGTTAGGCACGGCCCGTGATGGAGAAGAAGATCGTGTGCGAGTTCACCAAGCGGGAACTAGAGGCTCTTTACTCCGACCTGTTCCGGCATTACGTGGGCCCCGCGTTGTTTGCTGATTGGGAATCGGCGAGAGCCGAGATCAAGAGGAAGTTGAACCCGCACGACCCGACGATCAGCGGAACGTCGTCGTGGCCGTCCCAGTGATGAGGTGGATCGGAGAAAGGATCAGCAATGCAGAGTAATCGGATCACGTGCAGGGGAGTTCTGAAGTCAGTCCTTTGCATCGCAGAGGCGGACTCCAAAGTGGAAGTGATCGTCTCGATCAACTGGACGAGCCCAACCGCCTGGTGCAGCGACGACGACTACGTGCGGATGCCCGCAGCCGAGGTTGTGGCACTCCTGGGCAAGCGCGTTGAGGCCACGATTGAGTTCGAGCCCGCCTCCGATGGCGAGGAGTGGGACATCGTTGAACTCAAGGAGATCGAAGGATGAACACTGTCCGCTACGAGCCCAGTCCAGACCTGTCGCTTCACATGAACCTTCTCATGGAGATGACCTGCCGAGCCCAAATGGTCGTCAATTACGCTCCGCACATGAAGTCTGGGCCGGTCCCGAATGGCGTGTGGATGATGTCTCCGCGCCCCCGCAGTTTCAACGAAGCGCTGGTTGAAGGCATCATCAAAACGACGATCCTTAACGCCGAGCACGTGAACGAATGCGAAGTCGCCTCGAAAGTGATTGCCGACAGGCTCCCGGATCACCTGGATGGTATGTCCATCGACGAGTGGAACGATCTCCAGTTTTCCCTCGGAGTTGAACTCTATCGTCGTAACGTGGAGACAGTCCTGCATCATTTCATCTTGGCCGAGTGCAAGCGAGAAAAGGAGATCGAAGGATGAGGATTAAGGACCGATCGAAGGAGAGGCTGGGGAAGATCTACCCCCTCTTCGTGTCCTGGGAGCCACTGCCTGACGGGAGACTCAAAGGGACCCCGGTAGGGCTTGCGGACAGAGAGATGTTCCTGGAAGGCGTCATCCATCCCGAAACGAATGCCGTCGGAGAGCCCTGCCACGTCTTGAAGATTCACACTTACGCGAAGAACAGCCAAGGCGGGATCTGCGCCAGCGCCGTGTTTTCAGGGAACCCGCCTCTTCACGAAACCCTGTGGATCGCGAGCGAGGCCGT
>CAYRPN010000251.1:0-2584 GCA_964426135.1 uncultured Phycisphaeraceae bacterium
TTCCATGCTCCTTGTTATCGGAGCAATTATGGCTTTTCATACACGTTCTAAGGCGAAATGGTGGAATCGGCGGCCTTAAGTTTCGGCGACAGCAACCGATCGGACATTACATCGTGTATTTCTATTGCTTCGACGCGCAGTTGGTGGTTGAGCTAGATGGTTTGAGCCACGTGGGAACCGGTGCGAAGGATGACGCAAGGACGCGAGTCCTCGAATCGAAAGGCCTGCGCGATGTACGCTTCACCAATGATGAATTGCTTGGCGATCCGGAGTCCGTCGCGGTAGCCATCGCGCGGGCTGCGGGACTTGATTGGTGATCGACCGTGCGATGGTTGCACAAGGTTCACCGGCCCTCACCCCAGCCCTCTCCCGGAGGGAGAGGGGGCCGGAGCGCCGCCGCATTGTTCTGACACCCGTTTTGATGTCTTCACCGCATCCACGCGAACTTCACGCAAACCGGGCTGCCGACTTTCACCGGATCGCCCACTTGCGTGAGTTGGCCGGTCTTCACGTCGACTTTGAAGACGAACACGTCGTGCGTGCTCTGGTTGGCGGCGAGGACGAACTGGCCCGTCGGGTCGATGCCGAAGTTGCGCGGCGTCTTGCCGCCGGTCTTCTGATGGCCCGCGGCGGTGAGGTTTCCGGTGGCCTGATCGACCGCGAAAATCGCCAGGCTGTCGTGGCCTCGGTTGGAGCAATACACAAACCTACCGCTGGGATGCACCTGAATCTCCGCGGTGGAATTGCCCTTCACCGGCTCGGGCAGCGTGCTGATGGTGTGCAGTTCGGTCAGTGCGCCCTTGGCGGCGTCATAGGAGAACGCAGTGACGCTGCTGGTCATTTCATTGCAGACATAGGCAAACCTGCCGGTGGGATGGAACGCGAAATGCCGGGGCCCGCCGCCGGCCGGTGTGGCGGCGAAGGCGGGATCGTTGGGCGTGAGCGTGCCGGCGGCGGCGTCGATCTTGTAGATGAGAATCTTGTCCAGGCCCAGGTCCGCGGCAAAGGCGAACCGGCCCGTGCGGTCCGGGTTGATCGAGTGGGCGTGCGGCGATTCCTGCCTGCCCTTGTTCACGCTGGAACCTTTGTGCTGGACGAAGCCGCCGTCCGCCGCCGCCTCGACGCTGCCGTCCGGCTTGATCTTCATCGCGACGACGCTGCCGCCGCCGTAGTTCGCCGCCAGCGCCACTTTGCCCGCGGGATCGACGCTCACGTGGCATGGCCCGCTGCCGACGGTGCTCTGCTGGTTCAGCAGCGTGAGCTTGCCCGTGGCGGGGTCCATGGCGAACGCGCTGATCGCGCCGCCCTTGCCGCCCTGGAAGTTGCCGATTTCGCCGGCGGCATAGAGGTTCTTGCCCATCGGATGAATCGCCAGGAACGAAGGGTTCGGCAGTTCCGCCGCCAGTTCCGGCTGCGTCAGCGCGCCGGTCTTCAGGTCCAGCACGCTGGTGTAGATGCCCTTGCTTTCCTTGCCCGTGTACGTGCCGAAGTAGACGCGGAACTTCGTGGGCATCACGGCGACGAGGCCGCTGGCGCCGCCGCCCAGCGCGAGCGAGGAAACCGCGGCGGCGGAAGAGGCGAGAAACGTGCGGCGGGAAAGAGGCATGGGTGGCTCCGGGGTGATGCAGAGGATTGAGCGCGGCGGCGCCGACGTAACAGGGCAGAACGCAAGGTAGCACGGTTGCGGCTGCTTTCCGAGGGGGAGAGGTGACCCGGACTCACATACGGATTCCACTTGATTCTCGCGCTGATGCCACTGGCAGGCTCGGCTGCCAGTGCTCTGCGAGCGTGGGCACTGGCAGCCAAGCCTGCCAGTGGCATCAATCGATGATCGACGCGTGATTCAAATGAAATCCGTATCAGAGTCCGGCTCTGAAAGATGCCAGGCGCTTTCGTAGAATCGCACGCATGGGCAGCCGAAGCGCCATGTCGTCAGTTCCGCGATGGATCGCGCTGCTGGCGTGCGCTTGCCTGGCGGGATGTGGAAACGCCGATGACGACGGACCACCGCCGCCTGCGGAGCTTTCCTTTTCGCAGCAGGTGCGAGCCGTTCGTGAAGGGCGGTCGCAGGAGATTCGGTTGGCTGATCAGAAACTGGCCGACGGCGATCTTGCGGAACTCGTGCTGCTCGATGGGCTGAAGCGGCTGCTGCTGGAGTCCAGCGACATCACGGACGCCGGCCTGGCGATGCTGGGGCAGTGCCGTTCGCTCGAGACGCTGCGGTTGTCCTGCCCGCGCGTGACGGATGTCGGCATGGCGGCGCTGTCGGGAAGCCGATCGTTGCGGGCGGTGATCCTGCTCGATGCGCCGGTGACGGATGCGGGGATTCTGCATCTGGCCCGAATGACGCAGTTGGAATCGCTCTATCTCACGCGGACGCAGGTGACGGAAGCGGGCATCGAAGCGCTCAAGGCGCGGTTGCCTGCGCTGCACGCGCACTGGTAGCAAAAAGCGGCGCTGCCGGGCAGCGCCGCTTCGCGGTGTGACTGGTGCGATCCGCCCCGGCGACGGGCGAGCACTTAGGATCGCGACCGAAATAACTTCCCGACTTGGCCGTTTCCGATTCCCCTCCCTCTTAGGGAGG
>CAYRPN010000252.1:0-2547 GCA_964426135.1 uncultured Phycisphaeraceae bacterium
CCGAAATAGGTTCCCCATTTAGCCGGCGGGCTTGCCCGCCGAGACGCCCTCGGCGGGCGAGCCCGCCGGCTAAACGGGGGACCGGCAATTCGCGAAGTTATTTCGGCCCCACTCCTCAGCTCGTTGATGCGCCGACCTTTGGTGACAAGTTGCGACGACCGCTGGACTGAGCGATGGAAAGAGGCCGCGCAGCGCCGAAAGGCTCAATGCCCCTCCAAATGGGGGAGCACTGCCGCCCGTCGGCAATCCGCTATCATTCGCGGCCGCGCGTCTTCCGCGCGATGCATTCTGGAACCTGCCGTGAATCGCACGCCCCAGTCCAACGCGCTCACCGCCCTTCTGCCGCTTCGCATCGCAGCGCAATGGCGCATGAAGCTGGCGATGGCGCTGGTGATGCCGGCGATTTTTCTGCCCATCTATTTCACGCTGCAGCGCATCGACGTATTTCCCCCGCGCACGCTGTCGCTGACCATCATCGACGACTGGGCCGGCTTCGATCCGGCGTGGATCTGGTGCTACATCTCGCAGTACGTGATCATTCCGGTGCCGCCGCTCCTGGCAAACCAGCGCGATCAACTGCGCCGGCTGATCGTGGGCATCGCGGTGACCAGCGCACTGGCGTTCGTCGTTTTCTTCTTTCTGCCGGTCCACTGTCCACGTCCGACGGCTGCGGAAATCGCCGCGGCGAACACCAACTTCGCCTACGACTGGATTCTGAGCGTGGACACGACGGGCAATGCGTTTCCCTCCCTGCACGTGGGGCTTTCCGCGTTCGTGGCGATGTACGCCCATCACGTCATCGATGCGGATTTCAGCCGGCGCGTGCGCCTCGGCTTTCTCACGCTGCTGTGGGTCTGGACGCTGGCGATTGCGTGGAGCACGATGGCGACCAAGCAGCACTATTTCTGGGACGTGGTCGGCGGCTTCGCCATTGCCTATGCGGGATATCGGATCGCGTACCGCGGAGTGAAAGAGGATGGACTGCACCGCGCATAACGCGGTGCTCCCCATCCGCAGCATCGTCATTTCGCGCACAATGCCCGCATGCTTCCTCTCGCCCCCGCATCGTTGAAGTCGCACTGGTCGCTCGATCCGGCGATCACGTTTCTCAACCACGGCTCCTTCGGCGCCTGCCCGCGCGTGGTGCTCGAGGCGCAGCAGCGCTATCGCGATGAACTGGAGCGCGAGCCGGTGCGGTTCTTCACCCGCATCGCGCCGCCGCGGTACGACGCCGCGCGACAGGCGCTGGCACAGGTGCTGGGCGCGCGGGCCGACGATCTCGTGTTCGTCACCAACGCCACGGCCGGCGTGAACGCGGTGATGCGCTCGCTGCGCTGGCAGACGGGCGATGAACTGCTGGTGACCGATCACGCCTACAACGCCTGCCGGAATGTGCTGGAATACGTGGGCAAACGCGAAGGCCTGAGGATCAACGTGTGTCACCTGCGCTTCCCGGTGGCGTCGGCGGAGGACTATGTCGATGCGATTTTGAGCGCGGCGACACCGCTGACTCGCCTGGCGATGATCGATCACGTGACCAGCGCGACGGGGCTGGTGCTGCCGATCGAAAAGATCACGCGCGAGCTTCAGGCTCGCGGCATCGATGTGCTGGTCGATGGCGCCCACGCGCCGGGCCAGGTGCCGCTGAACCTGAACGAACTGAATGCCGCCTACTACACCGGCAACTGCCACAAGTGGCTGTGCGCGCCCAAGGGCGCCGGCTTCCTGCACGTGCGCGAGGACCGCCAGGCGTGCATCATGCCGCCGGTGATCAGCCACGGCTTCAACAGCGCCCGGCCGGGGCGATCGCGCTTTCACGATCTGTTCGACTGGACGGGCACGCTGGACGTGTCGCCGATGCTGTGCGTGAAGGACGCGATCGAGTTTGTGTCGACGCTGATTCCAGTCGACGCGGCGGACGCGGATACTTGCGGCGCGGATGACAGGGCCGCGAAGCAGGTTCCCGATGAGGCAGGCAACACGTGCGCCGCTGGCCTGTTGAAGTTGATGGCGTGCAATCGCGCCCTGGCCCTGCGAGGCCGACGCATTCTCTGCGACGCGCTGAAGGTCGCGCCGCCCGCGCCCGACGAGATGATCGGCTCGCTGGCGGCAGTGGAACTGCCCGCCGACCCGCACCCGCAGCCGCAGTTGGATGACACGACCTCGCCCACGCCGCAGCACATGCTGCAGTCGCGGCTGATGCAGGAGTTTCAGATCGAAGTGCCCGCGTTCTACTTTCCGAAACACCCGAAGCGGCTGGTGCGGATCAGCGCCCAGGTTTACAACGAGGCAAGCGAGTACGAAAGACTGGCGGAGGCGCTGGTGAAACTGGTGGGCGACGGGTCATAGGGCTTGGGAGCGTAGGGTGCGTCAAGGCTTGGCGCGGACGCACCGCGTTGTGCCTCCACACTCTGAAGAACGCAACGAACCCAATCTTGCGCGTCCCACTCTCTTGCGGTTCATCCGGCAAATGCGTCCATGTCTTGTCAGAACCGGAGTCTGTGACTCCGGTTCGCCGAGCCGGGTCGATCCCGGCGAGGCGAAACT